>JBKECP010000036.1:0-106224 GCA_047974765.1 Parahaliea sp.
ACGAACGGCCTGACAACGCCTTTCGCTGTAATTGCCTTCAACAGGCCACACGCCTTTGGCTTCGAGGCAAGACAGCCATCAATTCCAATCACATGAGCGCCTTGCAAAATCTGGATTTCCAGATGAAGCCCTGAATTTCTCTAAATTTATGCTCAATCCGGATTGACAGGTTCTGAATGCGCATTGCCGTTGCCTGACATTGCATAGTGCCTGTCCTATGTGTCTGGTCAGCCCCTCGGGGTATTCCAGGGCCTTCAACCAGCCGTAGTTGCCGTCGTACTGCATGCCACTGATGAAGCTCTCCACGGTGCCGCTGGCATTGTCGCAGATTCCCGTGGTCACGTTGCGGACACGGGCCAGGCTGTCGTAGTTATAGGCCTTGCTCAGGGCCTTCATCGGCGCCGTGCCGACCCACTCTTCCGCCAACAGGCCCTTCGCTACGCCACCGCCCGCCAGGGTGGCATCGTCATAGCGCCAGTAGGCCGTCTCATCTGTCCCACTGCTACTGCGCTGGGTCATCCGCCCCAGGGTATCGTAGCTGTAGCTCAGGGTGATATTACGGGCATCCGTCTCTGAGGCCAGTTCCCCAAAGCCGTTGTACACAAAGCTCTTCTGGCCCATATCCGGGTCATTGACCAGTGACTTGCGGCTAAAGGCATCGTAGCGGGCCACGATGGTCTTGCCCTTGGCGTCCTGAATGCTCACCGGGTTACCCCGGCCGTCGTAGGCGTAGCGGGTGATACCGCCCATCGCATCCGTGGTCTGGATCAGTTGCTTAAGGCCGTTGAAGGTCCGGCTCATGGCCAGATCGCCCGCCAGGATACTTGTGGTCAGGCCCCTGCTCCCCTGATCGTGGACATAGGTGGTCAGCAGTTGGTCACTGTCCGCCTGATCCACCCGCTTCTGCAGCAGCCGGCCCAGGGCATCGTAGCTTTCGTAATGGGTCCCCTGCGTGGATACCCCACTGCCTGAGGGGATTGACTCAAAGGTCGTCCAGCCCAGAGCGTCATAGGCACTTCGCTGGGTCACCAGCGTGCCATCGAAGCCCTCGCTATCAGCGCCCAGTGGCCGACCCCGCTGGTCGAAGTAGGCCGTCTGCCGGGGGCTGCCCGCCTGGATCTGTACCACCTTGAACTGGGCCAGACTCGGGCAGTTAGCATCACAGGGACGCACTGCCGTGTACTGGGTCGGTGCCAGATCACTGCTCACACTCACCTGTTGGCCGAAGGGATCCAGGGTCGTGGTGGTAGGGGCAGTGCCTGTCCATCTTGTTATCTTGTTATCTTGTTATCTTGTTATCTTGTTCTCGAAACCGAGGCCATGCGGTGCCTGTCCGTGTTGCCCCGTGTTGCCCGTGTTGCTCCGGAATCAAAAAATCAATGACTCTGACCCTATTGATTCCCATAGGTCAACACAAAAACCTTGATCCACCCCATTTCCTATAACAGACTTAGAGAGGTTTATTACTCATGTGACCTATATGACGACCATTCAGTGAGCCCTTATGACCTTAGGTGAGCGCATTAAGCGACTTCGACAGGAACGCAACTGGTCCCAGACCCAACTGGCCCAGCGGTTGAATGTCCATCAGAAGCAGGTACCGGCTACGAGCGCAATGTGCATGTGCCGTCAGTGGAAGTGCTGATCCGTCTGGCGGAACTGCTGGATGTATCGCTGGATTATCTGGCGTTTGAGGATCGGGAAGACAGCCGCAGTGCCAGCCAGATCGCCGACCGCGATCTGCTGTCCAAGATGGAAGAAGTGGATAAACTGCCGGAAGCGGACAAAGCCATCATCAAGGCCGTGCTGGATTCCTTCATTCTCAAGAGCCGTTTTCAGCGGCTCGTCCATACTGACGACAATACCGTAGTCGCCCGTTAAGGAGGTTTCATCATGCAACACGTTCATACTGCCAAACAGGAAGCGCTGGACGCCATCCAGCGATTGCCGGACAACGCCAACACCGAAGAGATCATGTACCGGCTGTACGTGCTGGAGAATATCCGCCGCGGTCAGCAAGATGCTGTCGAAGGCAAAACCCAACCGGCTGAAGAGGTGCTCAAGGAAATTCAAACATGGTGAAGTGGACGGCCCACGCCAAAGCCCAGCTTCGTCATATTCACGATTACATCGCCGAGGACTCCCCGCTCTACGCCAGGCGCGTCAGTGAAGAACTGGTGCAAAAAACCATTGGTCTGGATGAGCTGCCCTGCAAGGGACACAAGGTGCCAGAACTGAACGAAGACGCCGTGCGCGAACTGGACCTTTACTCCTACCGGATTATTTACGAGATCAAATCCGATCACCTTACCGAGGTGCTTGCCGTGATTCATAAACGGCGGCATGTGGAGCCGGAAGATATTCCGAGGGAGCAATAACGAACAAGTTTCTAACAGTGATTCATCGTACCAAACATCTTCATAATCACCCGCTATCAGAAATCGCCAACCAGGTGGAAGCCCGAGATATTTTTGTATTTCAGGGCACCATTCATATCCTAAAAACAATTTTCATTTTGCCTTTCTCCAAAGTTCGTACATTGAACTCGACAATAGCCTTGTGCCCCAAGTTGAAAACCAATAGCTCCGGCACCTACTACCAGACTCGCCGCGTTGAACTTTCTAAATTGCGGTAACGTCCTTAACTGCCTTCGTCCCATACGGAATTGCTTATCATCACCATAGGAGTTTCTGTTGCCTTGTTTTTGCAGCTCAGTATCAAGAACTTCAGCTACTTTTGTCCGATAGGGTTCGGCTTTATTCGGATTCTTTGTTCTTCTTTTTCTTCATTTTGTTGCTTTCTGAATGCAGTACGTAGACATCACCATTATCCAGCTCGATCTCGTCGATCAGCAGCATGGCGGAAGCGAAGCCGCGAAGAATGACCGTTTCGCTGCGCGACAGTTTTTTGTATTGATTTTCAGGCGTTTAACTTCTGATGCTATCTGCAAAATAGCACGATGAACCATGGGTCTGCTTGTTTTTCAAGCGCCCTTCCTTCGAATACACCCAGCGTAAATAGCAGCCCGGCATTACCTTACTCGGGCAGCACAAAATCGACGATGGTTGCGTTGAGTTCTACCGAATTTTGCAAATCAAAATCAGGGGACTCACTCCAGTCGTTAGTCACATCCGAGTATTCAACCAGTGCTTTGGGAATAGCCGCCGGAGACCTGGGTGGTTGAACGTAGGCCTGGGGAAGGAAGAGGAAGGAAAGACAAGCGACCAAAAATGTACTGCCCAATGAGCTACGAACCCGAAAAACACTGCGCACGCCAACGATTCCTTATTTAGTCACTATTGTTATCCATGACACCTGACCAGCCATTTCATGGTGTCAGTATGAATATGGCACAACAAAATGACATATCCAGTCAGATACTGTCTCGCTTACCCAATTGGGGCAATAAGGTGCCTGCTTTTATCATCACCGAACGTGGGCCAAGCGCGTAGTTTTGTATATAATTGCGCACTTTTTCGGGCAATTATGCCCGCATCTTATATATTTTTTGAGATTCACAATGGATACCGTTTCAGCTTTTATCACCCTGTTACTGGTGATGGATCCCGTTGGCAATGTGCCGGTTTTTCTGTCAGTTCTGAAGGACGTTGACAGCAGACGTCGGCAATGGGTAATTTTCAGGGAGCTGCTAATTGCGCTTGCGGTATTGTTGATCTTCCTCTTTGCGGGCCCGATTTTGCTGAAAGTACTGGGGCTGCAACAGGAAGCTATCAGTATTGCCGGAGCCATTATTCTTTTTCTGATTGCCATCCGCATGATCTTCCCTTCCCCTTACGGCATGATGGGTGACACCCCCGACGGCGAGCCTTTTATTGTCCCCCTGGCCATTCCGTTAGTGGCAGGCCCCTCTTCGCTGGCTATCGCCATGCTAATGGTCAATACCGATCCAACCCGCATGCTGGACTGGTCAACCGCACTGGTTGGCGCCTGGGCGGTATCCGCTGCTATTTTGATGTGCGCACCTTTGCTGCTAAAAGCCATGGGCAACCGCGGTTTGATCGCCATGGAGCGGCTAATGGGTATGATCCTGGTGGCTATTTCAGTGCAGATGTTCTTCGATGGCGTACGGATCTTTTTGCATATCCCGGAGTGAGGCTATTATCTCCAAACTGCTTTCCACACTATCAAGCACCCGCCTTCAGCCCAAGCCCATATAGCGATCAATCGCTCGCAGATAGCGCGCCCGCAGGGCTACACTTTCATTGGCGAGGTGATGCCCCGCATCGGGCACCAACTCAATACGACTGCCGGGAAAAAGCTGGCCAATACGCGGCAGGTTAAAGCGCCAATCGACAGTACCGTCGGCATCACCCTGCACGATCAGCGCCGGACCAACACCAAGATCATCAATTGCCAGCGCCGCCAGCCAGCGTCGCAGGGCGCCCACCCAGCACACGGGGATCCGCTTTGGTTGTAAGGGATCAAGCTGTAAAAAATCAATAAAATCCGGGTCCGAGGAATTAACGGCAAAACGGCGCGGTACGCTTTTCAGAAAGGGCTGCAACAGCAAGTGGGCGGTACGCACCTGCTGCCACTGTACCGGGCGCAGCAGTGGCGCCAGCAATACTGCATCACTAAAAGGCCAGGCATAGCGCGAGGCAAAATTAATCAGGGCGGCACAACCTGTGCTCTGGCCCATCACCCAGACAGGCAGATCTGGCAGGTGGGTCTGTTTGAGCGCCGTAATCACCGTCTCAATGCTGTCACCATAGTAATCAAAGCTATCAATCGCCGCCGCCTGGCCGCTGGACAGGCCGTGACCGGGCAGATCATAGGCGATCACATTGCAGCCCCGGGACAGGCCGTACTCAATCAGGTGCCTGAACAAACCAGCATGATCAAAATAGCCATGTAATAACAGCAGGTTGCGTATTGCACCCGGCTGCTGCCAATAGTGGGCCACAAGCCGAAAATCACCGCAGGCAAGTCGGCCACAGTGATGTGCAAGACCGGTAAAGCGACGACTGAAATCAATGTGATAAAAGTCGAGATACTGCTGAAACCGGCCCTGGTACAGCACGGACAAGGCGGCATCACTATCAGTTAGCAAAGGCAGAGCCGCCCCCAGTGACTGAAGGGCGGCGTAATCGGGCGCGGGCAAGGGCGTCAGTTAACGCTGGCTTTCAAACTGCCCGCTTCATAAGCCTCAAACATACTTTGCAGGGAGTGAACTTTGATTTTGTCAGCGTGACCTGCCGTACCAAAGGCTTCATAGCGCGCAATACAAACATCTTTCATCGCCTGGATGGTTGGCGTGAGGAATTTACGCGGGTCAAACTCGGCGCGGTTTTCAGCCAGGAAGCGGCGCACAGCACCAGTTGAGGCCAGTCGCAGGTCGGTATCAATATTGACCTTGCGCACACCGTAACGAATGCCCTCCTGAATCTGCTCCACAGGCACACCGTAGGTCTCGGGGATGTCACCGCCAAATTCGTTGATCACCGCCAGCCACTCCTGAGGCACTGAAGAGGAACCGTGCATTACCAAATGCGTATTGGGCAGCCGTGCGTGAATCGCCTTGATGGTATCAATAGACAATGTGTCGCCGGTGGGTGGACGGGAGAACTTGTAAGCACCGTGGCTGGTGCCGCAGGCAATGGCCAGTGCATCCACATCGGTGGCTTTAACAAAGGCGGCCGCTTCTTCCGGATCGGTCAACATCTGGTCATGGCTGAGTGTACCTTCAGCACCGATACCGTCTTCCTCACCCGCCTGGCCGGTTTCCAGTGAGCCCAGACAACCCAGCTCACCCTCTACTGATACCCCACAGGCATGAGCCATAGCCACCACTTCGCGGGTTACTTTAACATTGTAGTCATAATCAGCTGGGGTTTTGCCATCACTGCCCAATGAACCGTCCATCATCACCGAGGAAAAACCCAGCTGAATGGAGCGCTGGCAAACGGCCGGTGATGTGCCATGATCCTGGTGCATCACCACCGGAATATGAGGAAATTCCTCGATTGCCGCCAGAATCATATGCCGCAAAAAAGGCGCTCCAGCGTATTTGCGGGCACCGGCGCTGGCCTGCATGATAACCGGCGAATTGGTTTTATCAGCCGCTTCCATGATGGCCCGGGTTTGCTCCAGGTTGTTGACGTTAAAGGCCGGTACGCCATAGCTGTATTCAGCCGCGTGGTCCAGCAGTTGTCGCATACTTATCAGTGCCATTTTAATTTACCTCTGTCCTTGATCTGTCCGCTGTTTCAGTTCTGCCGTGCGCGCTCTTCAAGTATGGCTACGGCAGGCAGTGTTTTACCTTCAACATATTCAAGGAAGGCGCCGCCGCCAGTGGAAATGTAGGAAACCTTATCGGCGATGCCGAATTTGTCAATGGCGGCTAACGTGTCGCCACCGCCAGCCAGTGAAAATGCCGCACTATCGGCAATGGCCTCAGATAGTGCGCGGGTGCCAGCAGCAAATTGATCAAACTCAAACACACCAACCGGACCGTTCCATAAAATGGTACCAGCAGATTTGAGAATATCAGCAATTTGCTGCTGCGCCTGCGGACCAATATCAAAGATCATGTCTTCCTCGGTCACTGCATCAGCACTTTTAAGTTCGGCAACGGCCGTTTCAGAAAACGCCCTGCCAGTCAGCACATCATCCGGCAGCGGAATTTCTGTTTTTGCCAGCAGCGCTTTGGCAGCCGGAATCAGCTCATGCTCGCACAGGGATTTACCCACCGGCTTGTTCGCTGCGGCCAGAAAAGTATTGGCGATACCACCACCAACCACCAGTTGGTCCACCTTGTCCGACAGGGTTTCCAGCACCGTCAGCTTGGTTGATACCTTGGAACCACCAACAATGGCCACCATCGGCCGGGCCGGTTTATCAAGGGCTTTGGCCAAGGCATCCAGCTCACCCGCCAGCAGCGGTCCGGCACAGGCCACTGGTGCATATTTCGCCACTCCATGAGTGGAAGCCTGGGCCCGGTGAGCCGTGCCAAAGGCATCCATCACAAAGATATCGCAAAGACCGGCATAAGCCCTTGCCAGAGCCTCATCATCTTTCTTTTCACCCGTGTTAAAGCGCACATTTTCAAGCAGGGCCACTTCGCCCGCAGCCAGTTCCACACCTTCGCGCCACTGACTGATCAAGCGCACCGGACAACCCAGCAAACCCGCCAGATGGTCAGCCACCGGGCCAAGAGATAAGACCGGGTCAAACTCACCCTCGGTGGGCCGCCCCAAATGCGACATCAGCAAAACCTTCGCACCAGCATCGGCAGCGGCTCGAATAGTGGGCAGTGCTGCCCGGATACGGGCATCTGAACTGACCTTGCCATCTTTTAACGGTACATTGAGATCCTCGCGGATCAACACCCGCTGACCGCTCAAAGCCAGTTCACTCATCAATGTGATTTGCAGGCTCATGCCCTCTCCTTCCTGTTTTTCAGTTTTATCAGCATTCAGTTGGCTTGCAGCTGATGCTGTGCCAATAACTGGCTACATCCAGCATGCGGTTGGCATAGCCCCATTCATTGTCAAACCAGGTCAACACCTTGACCAGGCGTCGCCCGCTAACCCGTGTCTGATTGCCGTCGACGATACTCGAACGCGGATCGTGATTAAAATCACAGGAGGCCAGTGGCTCGGTGGTATAACCCAATACGCCGTTAAAGCGTCCACGGGCCGCCTGTGCCAGCGCTGCGTTGATGTCGGCCTCACAGGTATCCCGACTGACCTGTACGGTCAGATCCATGGCTGATACATTCAGCGTTGGCACCCGTAACGCCTGGGCAGTGAAGCGCCCGGCCATCGTTGGCAAAATGCGCTCAATACCCAGTGCCAACGCCGTATCTACCGGAATAATAGACTGAAAGGCCGCCCGTGTTTTGCGCAGGTCGGTGTGGTGGTAGGCATCCAGCACCGGCTGATCATTCATCGCAGAGTGAATGGTGGTGATGGTGCCACTTTCAATCCCTACGGCATCATCCAGGGCGCTAATCACCGGTACGATACCGTTGGTAGTGCAGGAGGCTGCCGATACGATGCGATGTTCCACCTGCAGGGTACCGTGATTGACACCGTAGACCACAGTCGCGTCCACATCCGCTGCTGCCGGTTGGGAAAAAATCACCCTCCGGGCACCCTGGGCAAGATGCTGACCCGCCCTTTCACGGTCGCTGAAGGTGCCTGTGCACTCCAGCACTATATCCACAGCCAGTTTATCCCAGGGAAGATCGGTAATATGTGGGCGCCGCAGCAGGGCAACGGTGTCGCCATCCACCTGCAGGCTGCCCTCATCTCCAGTTAATGGCAGCCCGAAGCGACCGTGGGTGGAATCATAGCGGGTCAGGTGCAAAACGGTGCGGGCATCGGCAATTTCGTTGATCGCCACCATCTGTAACTGCTTGCGCAAAGGGCTCTCATACAGTGCCCGCAATACACTGCGACCAATACGACCGTATCCGTTAATTGCCAGGCGCAACACAGTGATCTGCCCTTCTTCTATGATTTGAGGGGTTGAGACTAAATTGTCTCAACCACCTCTTCGACAGCTGCCACCACATTATCGAGGGTGATACCAAAGTGCCTGAACAGCTCAGCTGCCGGTGCCGACTCTCCAAAAGTGCTCATACCGATCACGCGGCCATCAAGACCAACAAATTTGTACCAATAATCAGTATGAGCCGCTTCCACTGCCACCCGGGCCAGTACATCAGAAGGCAGCACTGACTCACGATAGGCCGCATCCTGCTCACAAAACAGTTCGGCACAGGGCATGGAAACCACCCGCAACTGATAGCCTTTGGCACTGAGTTGCCCGGCAGCATCCATCGCCAGCTGTACTTCCGAACCGGTGGCAATGAGGATGGCATCGGGGCGGCCCTCACAGTCACGCAATATATAAGCGCCGCGCGCAACAGCCGCCAGCTGCTCGGTATCACGCGGCTGGTGGGCCAGGTTCTGGCGGGAGAAAATCAATGCGCTTGGGCCTTCACCACGCTCCAGTGCTGCCCGCCAGGCTACAGCAGACTCTACAGCATCACAGGGGCGCCAGGTGTGCAGGTTGGGTGTGCTGCGCAGGGCGCTGAGCTGTTCCACCGGCTGGTGGGTGGGCCCATCTTCACCCAGACCAATGGAATCGTGGGTATAGACGAAAATACTGCGCTGTTTCATCAGCGCGGCCATCCGCACCGCATTGCGGGCGTACTCCATAAACATCAGGAAGGTGGCGCCATAAGGCACAAAGCCACCGTGCAGGGCGATACCGTTCATAATCGCCGACATGCCAAATTCACGCACGCCGTAATAAAGGTAATTACCGCTGGCATCACTGGCACTCACACCCTTTGAGCCACTCCAAAGAGTCAGATTGGAACCGGCCAGATCGGCAGAACCGCCGAGTAGCTCAGGCAACAGTGGGCCGTAGGCATTGAGGCAGTTCTGGGAAGCCTTGCGGGAGGCGATGGTTGCGCCCTCACTCTGGCAGCGCTCGATATAAGCTGCCGCCTGATCGGCAAAATCAGCTGGCAGCTCACCGCTCAAACGGCGACGCAATTCAGCAGCCAGCTCCGGATGGGCTTTGGCGTAGGCCGTCATCGTCTGCTTCCAGGCCTGCTCGCATTGCGCACCAGCGGCTTTTGCGTCCCAACCCGCGTAAATATCAGCGGGAATTTCAAAGGGTGCATGGTGCCAGCCGAGAGCGGCGCGGGTGGCTGCAATCTCGTCCTCGCCCAGCGGTGCGCCGTGGCAGGACTCGGTGCCTTCTTTGCCGGGAGCGCCCTTGCCGATAACTGTGCGGCAGCAAATCAGGGTGGGTCGCCCGGTCTCTGAGCGCGCCGTTTCAGTGGCGGTTTTAATCTCGGCCGGATCGTGCCCATCAACAGCACGAATCACCTGCCAGCCATAGGCCTCAAAGCGCCTGGGCGTATCATCAGTGAACCAGCCAGGCTGGCCGTCTGCACCCGCTACCTCACCATCGATAGAGATGCCGTTGTCATCGTAAAAGGCAATCAGCTTACCCAATCCAAGAGTGCCGGCCAGTGAGCACACTTCGTGAGAGATACCCTCCATCAGGCAACCATCGCCAAGGAAAACATACGTGTAATGATCAACCACCGGATAGCCTTCCCGGTTGAATCGGGCCGCCAGTATTTTCTCGGCAATAGCCATACCTACCGCATTGGCAATACCCTGCCCGAGAGGGCCGGTAGTGGTTTCAACACCAGGGGTATAACCGTACTCCGGGTGGCCGGGAGTGGCGCTGTGCAGCTGACGGAAATTCTGCAATTCTGCCATCGGCAAGTCGTAGCCACTCAAGTGCAACAGGGAATAAATCAACATCGAACCATGACCGTTGGACAGCACGAAACGGTCGCGGTTGGGCCAGGCCGGATTAGCCGGGTTGTGTTGCAGATAGTCATTCCACACCACTTCAGCAATATCGGCCATGCCCATCGGTGCGCCCGGATGACCACTGTTGGCACGCTGAACGGCATCCATACTGAGAGCGCGAATGGCATTGGCAAAATCGGTGCGGGACGGCATGGAATTCTCCAGAAAAAGAGTTGGCTTTTGGGACTCGTAAGAGCAGAAACCGGCTAAAAGAGGCGCCATTTTCGCGTAAGCGGGCAGTGACGGCAATTGCATGGGCCAAATTTCCTGAAATACCCTGCCTGAAATCTGATACAGGGCGGGCAACAGGGCAAGTCAGAGACAGGTTGGCAATGCAATAGAAACTCATTGTAACTTCCTTGAAATTAAATTAGTTTTAACTAAATTTAATAACACCTTATCTCAGAGAGACACGCATGGGGCACGCTAACCCTGTCTGGCGGCACAATCGAAGCAAACGGCGGCAATACCAGCTCAGACAGTGTCGGAGCGGGTATCGGCGGTGGCGGCGGCTTTATTACGGAAGGCAATGGCGCTGTCATCACCATGACAAGCGGCATGTTGACGGCTTCTGCTCCCAAACTGGGGGCAAGCATTGGCGCTGGCTATAACAATATCGAATCTGCCGCCGGATCACTCACAGTATCCGGCTCACGAGACAGCGGTGCTCTCCAAAGTCCGGCCACCGGGGGTGCGCCGGTTCCCACTGGCAGTGCTTTGCAAACAATACCCGTCAGCGGACTGGTATTTCAACAGACCGTCGTTTCCGACAGCACCAACTCGACAACGACGATTGTCTATATTGCTGAGCCAGAACTCACCCCGGTTGCTATCCCCGCGCTATCTCAGCAGTCGCTGGCGCTGCTCATATTGGCGGTTGCGCTATCCGCGCTGACTGTTCCCGGCAGGATGAAATAAATGCTGAATACATTACGGCAGTACATCTATATCAATTTTTTTTGATATAGATGTACTGCCCTGCTAGACTCCCCCGCTATGTTAGCCACAACCCGAACAAAGGTCGCTCCTGCGAAGCCCATCGACCAGCTCGCTGCCCTGTGCAAAGCCAGCGCCGATCCCCTGCGCTTGCAAGTGCTGCGGGCGCTGCGCAATGACTCCTTTGGCGTATCCGAGCTGTGCGCTTTATTCGGCATTCGTCAGAACGCCCTCTCTCATCATTTAAAGGTACTGGCCAGTGCCGGTCTGGTAGCGACCCGCCGCGAAGGCAATTCGATCTTTTACCGCCGCGCAGAGCTGGGCCAGCAAGCTGAGCTGGAAGCACTGCAACAGCAGATATTCCACAGCGTAGACCAGTTTGAGCTGCCCGTTGGCCTGCGTAAAAATCTCGCGCTGCTGCAACGCCAGCGGGAAGAGAATTCACGGAATTTTTTCCATCTCAATGCTCACAAATTCCGGCAGCAGCAGGATTTGATCGCCAGCTACGAGCAGTACGCTCAGACCGTGGCCGAGGTATTGCAGGAAGCACCGCTGACCCAGCATCGCATCGCACTGGAAGTCGGCCCCGGCGATGGCCACTTTTTACAGGAACTGGCACCGGCTTTTGAACAGGTGATTGCCCTCGACAATACCTCCGCCATGCTTGAACAGGCCCGTATCAGCGCCACAGAGGCCGGACTGAACAATATTCGTTTTATCCACGGCGATACCGGCAGTGCCGAACTTGAAGGTCTGCAAGCTGATTGCGTCATTATTAATATGGTGCTGCATCACACCACCGACCCCCGCCAGATACTACTGGATATAGCCGGATATCTGAGTCCTGACGCAGTGGTACTCATCACTGACCTTTGCCGCCATGATCAGGCCTGGGCGCGGGAAAATTGCGGTGATCTCTGGCTCGGCTTTGAACCACAGGATTTAACCCACTGGGCTGGCGAAGCGGGCCTGAAGGATATTGCCAGTGTTTTTCTGGCACAGCGTAACGGTTTTCAGATTCAGGTGCGCCTGTTTGGCCAGCACTGATTTACCAAAGGAAACAACGATGAGTGAATACAGCACCTTTACTTCAGAATCCGTCTCTGAGGGCCACCCCGACAAAATGGCTGATCAGATTTCCGATGCCATTCTGGACGCTATTCTCACTGATGATCTCAACGCCCGGGTGGCGGTAGAGACTCTGGTCAAAACGGGCATGGTGGTGGTCGCCGGTGAAGTCACCACCGAAACTTATGTCGACCTGGAAGACGTCGTTCGCGGCGTAGTGCTGGATATCGGTTACAAGTCCTCACAGGTGGGCTTTGATGGCGCCTCCTGTGCGGTTCTCAATGCTATCGGCAAACAGAGCCCGGACATCGCCCAGGGTGTCGATGAGGGCGAAGACAAGGAACAGGGCGCCGGTGATCAGGGTCTGATGTTTGGCTACGCCACCAACGAAACCGAAGTGCTGATGCCTGCCCCGATCTACTACTCGCACCGACTGGTGGAAAAACAGGCCCAGCTGCGCAAGGACGGCGTCCTGCCCTGGCTGCGCCCGGATGCCAAGAGCCAGGTGAGCCTGCGCTATGACAATGGCAAGCCGGTGGCCATCGACGCGGTAGTGCTGTCGACCCAGCACGATGAGGGCATCAGCCAGAAAGATATTCACGAAGCGGTGATGGACCTGATTATCCGCGAGACCCTGCCCGCCGACTGGCTACACGCGGATACGCGTTATCATATCAACCCCACCGGCCAGTTCATCATCGGTGGCCCGGTCGGCGACTGCGGCCTGACCGGTCGCAAAATCATCGTCGATACCTACGGTGGCATGGCCCGCCACGGCGGCGGCGCCTTCTCCGGCAAAGATCCCTCCAAGGTCGATCGCTCAGCCGCCTATGCCGGTCGCTATGTGGCCAAAAACATCGTTGCCGCCGGTTTGGCCGCACGCTGCGAGATTCAGGTTTCCTACGCCATCGGCGTGGCCGAACCGACCTCGATCTCGATCAATACCTTCGGCACCGGCACAGTGTCGGACGAGGCCATTGCCAGACTGGTGCGCGAGCACTTCGATCTGCGACCCAGGGGCATTGTCGACATGCTCAACCTGAAGCGCCCGATCTACCGCGCCACTGCCGCCTACGGCCACTTTGGCCGCGAACTGCCGCAGTTCAGCTGGGAACAGACAGACAAGGCAGAAGCTTTGCAGGCGGCACTTTGATTCAGGCAGGTACTTCGTGGTATCAGGCCAAAACAGCGCACAGAACGAATCAGAATCAGAAATATTGAATAACAGGGGCCAGGCAACCGGCCCGACGAGGACCAACACATGAGTACAGCAACACAACCAGATGGCAGGCAGGATTACAAGGTGGCCGATATCTCGCTGGCCGACTGGGGCCGCCGCGAGCTGGATATCGCCGAGGGTGAAATGCCCGCGCTAATGGCACTGCGCACCAAATACAGCGCCAGCAAACCACTGGCCGGTGCCAGAATCCTCGGCTGCATCCACATGACCATCCAGACCGGGGTACTGATTGAAACCCTGATCGAACTCGGTGCGCAGGTGCGCTGGTCATCCTGCAATATCTTTTCCACCCAGGACCACGCTGCCGCTGCCATCGCCGCCGCTGGTGTACCGGTATTTGCCTGGAAAGGTGAAACCGAGGAGGAGTATGAGTGGTGCCTTGAGCAGACCATCATCAAGGACGGCGCTCCCTGGGACGCCAACATGGTACTCGACGACGGCGGCGATCTGACCGCCATGCTGCACGACAAGTACCCCGCCCTACTGGACAATATCCACGGTATCACCGAGGAAACCACCACCGGCGTACACCGGCTACAGGAGATGCTCGAAAAAGGCACACTGAAAGTACCTGCGATCAACGTCAACGACTCGGTGACCAAATCCAAAAACGACAACAAATACGGCTGCCGCCACAGCCTCAACGATGCCATCAAGCGCGGTACTGATCATTTGCTGGCTGGCAAGAAGGCACTGGTGATCGGTTACGGCGATGTCGGCAAGGGCTCGGCCCAGTCCCTGCGCCAGGAAGGCATGATTGTGCGCGTCACTGAAGTCGATCCGATCTGCGCCATGCAGGCCTGCATGGATGGCTTTGAAGTGGTATCGCCCTACCTCAACGGCATCAACGATGGCAGCGCAGGCAGCATCGACCGCGCCCTGCTGCAAAACACTGACCTGCTGGTGACCACCACCGGCAACTACAATGTCTGCGATGCCCATATGCTGCGCGCCCTGAAAAACGGCGCCGTGGTCTGCAATATCGGCCACTTTGACAACGAGATCGACACCGCCTTTATGCGCAGCGAGTGGGACTGGCAGGAGGTCAAACCACAGGTGCACAAGGTTTATCGTGACCGTGCCAGCAATGACCATCTGATCCTGCTGTCTGAGGGCCGCCTGGTCAATCTGGGCAACGCCACCGGTCACCCGAGCCGAATTATGGACGGTTCCTTCTCCAACCAGGTGTTGGCCCAGATCTATCTGTTTGAACGCAAATTCGCCGATTTGAAACCGGCAATGAAAGTGGCGGTACTGACCGTTGAAGTACTGCCAAAGAAACTGGACGAGGAAGTGGCCGCCCACATGGTACGCGGTTTTGGCGGTGTGATTACCCGCCTGAGCGACGAACAGGCCCGGTACATCAACGTGAACGTGGACGGACCTTACAAGCCGGAGAGTTACAAGTACTGAATTTGCTGGTTTTGGCTCATTTCCACGCTTTCGCATGGGAATAAGCCAAAACAACAGGCGTGGCAGACAAGCCCTAACCAAAACAGCCAAACACATCCGAGTCACAAAACATGGCCAAGCAAAAACCCAGAATCAGTTTCGAGTATTTCCCGCCCAAGACAGCAGAAGGCCGCGACAAGCTGCTTGCAAACACCACTCCTGCCCTGCAGGAACTAAAGCCCGACTTCTTTTCAGTCACCTACGGTGCCGGCGGCTCCACCCGCGACAACACCTACGGCACTGTGGCCGGACTCCGGGAACTGGGTGCCGATGCCGCACCTCATCTCAGCTTTGGCGGCGACGATGAAGAGACAATCGAGCAGCTGCTGCTTAACTATCGCAATATTGGCGTCAAGCGGCTGGTCGCCCTGCGCGGAGATATCCCCTCTGGCATGGGCGGGCTGGGCCAGCTGATCTACGCCCGCGAGCTGGTCGAATTTGTACGCGCCAAAACCGGCGAGCATTTTCATATTGAAGTTGCCGCCTACCCCGAAATCCATCCCCAGGCTGACAGTTACAACAGTGATATTCATTATCTCAAACAGAAACTGGACGCCGGTGCCAACAGCGCCATCACCCAGTATTTCTACAACGTGGAAGCCTACTTCTACTTTCTCGACCAGTGCGCAGCGATCGGTATCGACAAGCCCATCTATGCCGGCATCATGCCAATTATCAACTTCAGCAATCTGGCGCGCTTCTCCCGCAACTGCGGCGCAGAGATTCCCCGCTGGATCGGCCAGCGCATCGAGGGCTATGGTGACGACCAGGACAGTATCCGCAAATTCGGTATCGAAGTACTCAGCCAGCTCTGTCAGACCCTACTGGAAAGCGGCGCACCTGGCATTCACTTCTACACCATGAATCAGGTGGAACCGAGCCAGGCTATCTATCGCAATCTCGGTTTGTGAAGCAGGGACGAATATTTGACCCATGCGTATACCTCGAATCTACACTGCCCAGTGTCTGACCGAAGGCCAGAATCTGGTACTGGAGGCCGGACCCGCAGCCCATGTGTCGCGGGTACTGCGTATGCGTGCGGGACAATCACTGCTGCTGTTTAACGGTGATGGCAATGAATACCTGGCAACCATTACCGAAGCCGACAAACGCTGTGTACAAATCAGCCTGGGAGCAGTGCAGACAGATGACAGGGAATCATCACTGCCAATTGAACTGGGCATTGGTATATCCCGTGGCGATCGCATGGACTGGGTGCTGCAAAAGGCAACTGAATTGGGTGTCACCGCCATCACACCCGTGCTGAGTGAGCGCACCGGGGTTAAACTCAAGGGCGAGCGCGCCGATAAGAAATGGCAGCATTGGCAGCAGGTGGTGATCAGTGCCTGTGAGCAGTGTGGTCGCAACCGTCTGCCAACAGTAGCCGCACCGTGCTCACTGGATCACTGGCTCAGCAAATGCGAGGCTGAGCGCCGCTATGTATTGCACCACCGCGCCAGTACAGCCCGCAACAGCGCCAAGCCAGCCAGTGTGGCCCTGGCCATCGGCCCCGAGGGCGGTCTTAGCGAGGCAGAAATAAAAGCCTGCCAGGTGGCCGGTTTTGAAGCACTGAGCCTCGGCCCCCGGATATTGCGCACCGAAACTGCACCGCTGGCAGCTATTGCCATTTTGCAGTCCCACTGGGGTGATATGGGCCTGCCATCAACATGACCTCTATGACCTCTGATCAAAACCCCTGAATAAGGCCTTTTTCTCTATATTCGTGATGCAGTCGCTTGCGCAGGTGCGTTTCTGGTCGTAAGTTAACAGGTTCACTGATAGCTGGACAAAGCGCCCATGACGGCCATTAAACTCGGCGTGGTGATGGACCCCATCGCCAACATCAACTACAAAAAAGACACCACGCTTGCCTTCCTGTGGGCCGCACAGGCGCAAGACTGGCAGTTATTTTATATTGAACCCCAGGCACTTTATCTCGATCAGGGTGTGGCGCGTGCGCACATGTCTCACATCACCGTGTTTCACGATCCTCAGAACTGGTATCAGCTGGATCACGGCGCGGATCGGCCGCTGACCGAACTCGATGTGATTCTGATGCGCAAGGACCCGCCCTTCGACAACGAATTTATCTACAACACCTATGTTCTGGAAGCCGCCGAGCGCGAAGGTACGCTGATCGTCAATCGCTGTCACAGCCTGCGCGACTGCAATGAAAAGGTCTTTGCCACCCGGTTTCCCCAGTGTTGTCCACCGGTATTGGTCAGTGCCGAAGCAGCGCGCCTGAAAGCCTTTCATACAGAACATCAGGACGTGATCTTCAAGCCGCTGGACGGTATGGGCGGCAGCTCTATCTTCCGGGTTGGGCCAAAAGACCCGAATCTCAGTGTGATTATTGAAACCCTGACCGATCACGGTCAACGCACCATCATGGCTCAACGTTATATCCCTGAAATTGTCAACGGTGACAAACGCATCCTGATGATTGATGGCGAACCTGTTTCCCACTGTCTGGCACGCATCCCCCAACAGGGTGAAACCCGCGGCAACCTGGCCGCTGGCGGCACCGGTCACGCCCGGCCACTGACTGACCGCGATCGCTGGATAGCTGAACAGGTTGGCCCCAGCCTGCGCGAACGCGGTCTGTTGTTTGTCGGCCTGGATGTCATCGGCGACTATCTGACCGAAATTAACGTCACCAGCCCAACCTGTGTCCGCGAAATCAACGAGCAGTGCGATCTCGATATCGGTCGTGATCTGATGAACTGCATCGAAGACAAATTACGCGCACGAGCCTGACAACACCGTGGCAAGCTCCCGCAGGCAACAACATCGCAACCGGCCACTGAAGCTGGCTCTGACGCTGGCCCTGATTCTGCACGCAGGATTGCTGCTGGGCGTTAGTTTTAACAGCGCCAGCAAGGAAGACAACTACCGCCCCCAAATCGACGTTACACTGGCTTTTCAGCCCACGGAAAATGCACCCGCTGACGCCACCCATGCCGCCCAGTTCAATCAACAAGGCAGTGGTGATCACTCACCCATACCACAGCATGGCAGCCGTCACAGCATAGCGATTCCCGGCTCTGCCCTGCCCGCCTTACTGTCAGAAGCACTGCTGTTGCCACCGCGTACAACTCAGCAACCCCAGCGTCGGGACCACAGCCTGGTGACACGCAGTGCGGCTGAAAAACTCAGGGCGGCGGAAGAAAAAATTCTGGAGCATATTGACCCGGTCATGGCCGGTATCAATCCCGATGTCGACAAATTAAACCGGGAGCTGGCCGAACTACAGGCCAGCCTGGAAGAGCAAACCCAGTCCTATTCTGACATGCCCCGGGTCCGCCGCCTTACCTCGGCTTCAACACGGGCCTCGGTCGATGCAGCCTACCTGCATGACTGGCGCAAACGAGTGGAGGCGGTCGGCAATCAGTATTATCCACAGGCATCCATCCGCTACGGCCTTTATGGAAGCTTGCGCCTGCTGGTCGTCATCGACCACCGCGGTCGCCTGGATGACATTCGGGTGTTGTCCTCTTCAGGTTATGCCGTACTGGATGAGGCGGCCATGAAAATTGTACGCATGGCGGCACCTTATGCCCCCTTTCCGCCCGAACTGCGCGAGACAGCTGACAAACTGGAAATTATCCGCACATGGCAATTCCAGGAAAACGGACTAAGCTCAGGCTAGGTGGGGGGATAATATGGATCTGAATGGCGGTGAGGCCAGATAGTTATGCCACAAACCACCCCTGCAACAGCCAGCAGCGGTTGCTTGCGCGATCACTTCCTGCTGGCAATGCCCTCACTGACAGAGGGTGTTTTTTCCCAGAGCATTACATATATTTGTGAACATGGCGAAAGTGGCGCCATGGGTATTATTATCAACCAGCCTTTGGACTTGTCGGTTGGAGAGATTTTTGAGCATCTGGAAATCAGAACCGACATGGATTTTTCTGACATTCCAGTGATGGCGGGCGGTCCGGTGCAGATTGATCACGGTTTTGTTCTGCACCGCGATCCACTGTCAAACTGGGAGTCAACCCTGCATGTCACCGACAATACCCTGCTGACGACTTCCCGCGATATTTTGCGCGCTATCGCCACGGGCCAGGGACCGGATGAATACCTGATTGCCCTGGGCTATGCCGGGTGGTCGGCGGGCCAGCTTGAGCAGGAGCTGGCAGACAATAACTGGCTGACCTTGCCAGCTGACGAGCAAATTATCTTTGCTACACCCTATCAACAGCGCATGCACGTCGCTGCCGCACAGCTGGGCGTGGATATGAATCTGATTTCCACACAGGCCGGTCACGCCTGAGCAGTCGTATCTGCATGCCCACTGATGCATACACTTACCACCGAGTGATGGCCTTTGACTATGGACTGCGCCAGATTGGCGTAGCCACCGGTAATTGTGAGACCACAAGCAGCCAGCCCTTAACCGTATTAAAAGCCCGCGATGGCAGTCCCGACTGGCAACAGCTAAAAACCCTGATAAAAGAGTGGCAACCGGATTTACTACTGGTAGGTAACCCCCTCAATATGGATGGCAGTGACAGTGACTTCGGTATCCGCGCCCGCAAATTCGCCCGCCGCCTGCACGGACGACTGGGTCTGGCGGTATTAATGGTTGACGAACGCCTTAGCAGTTTTGAAGCCAAGCAGCAATTAAAAGAGCAGGGACATGGAGGCAACTACAAGGCGCAACCAGCCGACAGTTATGCCGCCGAGCTGATTTTGCGTACCTGGCTGGACACACCGGCCTGTGGCCAGTCACCGCTCGACGCTCCTCCTGTCAAACACACTTGTTGAACAGGTATTTACGATGTTGTTAGCTCGGCAAGGTTTTAGCTGAATAAATAAGTGGCACATGAATGTGTCGCCGCAGACTGTAAGCCTGCGCGAGTCCTGCGAAAATCAAGAGATTTCACACATTCCGCTGATTTTCAGGAGCGACCATCAAATAGTGAGGGATTCATCTATTTGATGGTCAGGTTGATAGCGCAGATATTCAGCGACGATAGGTATAGCCTGTCGGTTCGCTATCATCAACCGTCAACTCGCTGGTTTCCACCACATTGCCACGCTCGCGTTCATGCATCTTGATTTGCAGGCGCACATCATTGGCCGAATCAGCGTGATGCACAGCATCATCGGCGCTGATAAGACCTTTCTGATAGGCCTGAAACAGTGACTGATCAAGGGTCTGCATGCCCAGCTCGGTAGACTTGGCCATCACATCCTTGATCAGGTGAACCTCACCCTTGCGGATGTATTCTGCGATCAACGGACTGTTGAGCATGACTTCAACGACAGGTGTTACGCCCTGGCCATCCTGACGTGGAATCAGTTGCTGGGCAACCAGCGCCTTCAGGTTGAGGGAGAGATCCATCCACACCTGAGAATGCTGCTCCGCCGGGAAAAAGCTCTGAATGCGATCAAGTGCCTGGTTGGCGTTGTTGGCGTGCAGGGTACACAGACAAAGATGGCCGGTTTCAGCAAAGGTCAGCGCCTGACTCATGGTCTCGGCTGAACGCACCTCACCGATCAGAATGACATCAGGCGCCTGCCGCAGAGAGTTGCGCAGGGCAATGTCAAAGGTTTCTGTATCCACACCCACTTCGCGCTGAGTAATCAGGCAACCGGCGTGCTCGTGCAGATACTCAATCGGGTCTTCAATACTGATAATATGGCCGCGGCTGTTGCGATTGCGATAGCCAACCATTGCCGCCAGCGAGGTACTTTTACCGGTACCGGTTGCGCCCACAAAGACCACCAGCCCGCGCTGGGTCATGGCCAGATCCCGTAAAATCGGTGGCAGCCCCATCGATTCAATACCGGGAATATCGGTTTTGATACGCCGCAATACCAGTCCATAGCTACCTCTCTGGGCAAAGGCACTAACCCGAAAACGGCCCAGCTCACCACTGGAGAGGGCAAAGTTGGCTTCATGTGTGCACAAAAAATCTGCCCGCTGCTCTTCGTTCATGGTCGACAACACCAGCTCTTGTGCCTGTGCAGGACCAAGTATCTGATCAGTAATGGGGTAAAGCTGACCGTCCACCTTGATACAGGGCGCTGCACCCGCCGTTATAAAACCATCGGAGGCATTTTCCTTAACGACTTTCGCCAACAATTGCTCGATCTTCATACAATCTCTCTATGTCCCTACCTGACAGGTATCTGCGTACCCGCGCCGGTTATTAAAAGTCTTCTGGTATGCGCGCTTTTTCACGCGCCACATCCCGGGTAATAATCCGCTTTTCAATCAAGTCGTGGAGACACTGATCCATGGTCTGCATACCCATGGCCTGACCGGTCTGAATGGCTGAGTACATCTGCGCCACCTTGTCTTCACGGATCAGGTTACGAATAGCCGAAGTGCCACGCATGATCTCGTGAGCCGCCACCCGTCCCCCGGTCGCCCGTTTGAGCAGGGTTTGGGAAACCACCGCCTGTAGCGATTCCGACAACATCGAACGCACCATGGCTTTTTCTGCCGCCGGGAATACATCCACCACACGGTCGATGGTTTTGGCAGCCGATGTGGTGTGCAAGGTACCAAAAACCAGGTGGCCGGTTTCGGCGGCAGTCAGTGCCAAGCGAATGGTTTCCAGGTCGCGCAGCTCGCCCACCAGAATAATATCCGGGTCTTCACGCAGTGCTGAGCGCAGCGCCTCAGCAAAACCCAAGGTATCGCGGTGTACTTCACGCTGGTTAACCAGACATTTTTTGGATTCGTGTACAAATTCGATCGGGTCTTCAATAGTGAGAATATGCTCGTATTTGTTGTCATTGATGAAGTCCATCATCGCCGCCAGCGTGGTCGACTTACCCGAACCGGTCGGGCCAGTTACCAATACCAGCCCCCGCGGTGTCATCGAGATATCGCGGAACACCTGACCCATACCGAGATCTTCCATGCTCAGCACTTTTGAGGGAATGGTCCGAAATACTGCACCGGCACCGCGGTTCTGATTGAAAGCGTTGACACGAAAACGGGCCACGCCGGGTACTTCAAAGGAGAAATCGGTTTCGAGAAATTCCTCAAAATCCTTGCGCTGCTTATCGTTCATGATGTCATAGATAAGCTCATGAACCTGTTTGTGTTCCATCGGTGGCAGGTTAATGCGCCGCACATCACCATCGACCCGAATCATCGGCGGCAAACCGGCCGACAGGTGCAGGTCAGACGCACCCTGTTTGGCACTAAACGCCAGTAATTCTGTAATATCCAACGATCTTCCCCCTGACCCTGTTTTCTATTTTCTGTTTTAAACGCAAAACGCACAGCACGGATACACACTAGCGCATGCTATTCTGGTGTTTGCCACCCGAGGCTTAAAAACAGCGCCACTTTTCAGGAACTGCACCACAATGGAACAACAACAGCTTGCCGACAATATAACAAAAGTACAAACGAGAATACGCCACAGCTGTGAGAAATATGGCCGCAAGCCCGGGGATGTGACCCTGCTCGCAGTAAGCAAGACCCATACGGCGAAAACACTGAGGCTGGGAGCGGAGTTAGGGCTCACCCAGTTTGGTGAAAACTACCTGAGCGAAGCCCTTGAAAAGATCGATGCACTGGCGGATATCAGACCGTTGTGCTGGCATTTTATCGGTCCTGTTCAATCAAACAAAACCCGCGCCATTGCCACCCACTTTGACTGGGTACACAGCGTGGATCGCCTGAAAATTGCCCTTCGCCTCAATGATCAGCGACCACCGGAGCTGGCGCCTTTGCAGATCTGCTTGCAGGTGAACATCTCCGGTGAAGCCAGCAAGTCGGGTGTTGAACCAGCCAGACTGGCACAACTGGCCGCGGCTGTCAGTGAGCTGCCACGACTACAGTTGCGCGGGCTGATGGCCATTCCCGAAGCAGGCACAAACTGGCAGCAACAGCGAACCGCATTCGCCCACTTGCGCAAAGCACTGCAAACACTGCCCATACCAGCACTGGACACGCTGTCGATGGGCATGTCTGGCGACCTTGAGGCAGCTATTGCCGAAGGGGCCACTATTGTACGCATCGGTACCGATATCTTCGGTGCGCGCAGGTGAAATTGTCAGCAAGCGGCGTGTATACTGCCGCTTCTTTACAGACGGCAGATCCATATCGCCAGGCATCCCCCGGCCTCAATCGGAGCAGGTATTGAAGACACCAACCATAGTATTTATTGGCGCTGGCAATATGGCTGGCAGTATCATCGGCGGACTGATAGCCAGTGGACACCCCGCTTCAAAAATTCACGCCGCCGACCCCTCTTCAGACAGCCTTGCACGCCTTGCCGATATGGGCATCACTACATTTGCGCACAACAGTGCCGCTATCGACAAAGCTGATGTCGTGATATTGGCCATTAAACCTCAAGTTATGGTGCAGGTGATGGAGGAGATCGCCGAGGCCGTCATCACAGCCCGTGCACTGGTAATTTCCATTGCCGCCGGCATTACCACCGCCAGCATGCGTCAGTGCCTGGGCGACACAACCGCCATTGTGCGCTGCATGCCCAACACCCCGGCTCTGATTGGCAAAGGTGCCAGCGCGCTGTATGCAACAACATCCGTGAATTCACAGCAACGCAACTATGCAAACCATATTCTGGCTGCCGTCGGTATCGTTGAATGGGTTGAGCATGAAACCCAACTTGACACCATTACTGCACTGTCTGGCAGTGGGCCCGCCTATTTTTTCCTGCTGATGGAAGCCATGGTTGAAGCTGCCTGCAAACTGGGGCTGGACCGTCATATGGCTACCCGGCTAACTCAACAAACAGCCCTTGGCGCCGCTGGCATGGCCATTGCCGACAGTGCGGAACTGGCAGAACTGCGCCAACGTGTTACCAGTCCCGGCGGCACTACTGCGGCAGCGATCGCTTGTTTTGAAGCACAAAAACTGCGCGAGATAGTCGAACAGGCCATGCAGGCCGCCAGTGATCGCGCCGTTACCATGGCCCAGGAAATGGGTTGAAACGCGACATAAAACCCAAAAATTCAAGCACAGAGGAACAAACCGGTGCATACCGCTAACGCTATTTTTGTCTATCTTCTGCAAACCGTGCTGGCTCTTTACACTATAGCCATGCTATTGCGTTTTTTACTGCAACTGGTGCGGGCTGACTTTTACAATCCAATCAGCCAGTTTATCGTGCGCATCACCAACCCCCTGGTTATCCCTTTGCGGCGACTTTTACCCGGTATTGGCGGCATTGACCTGGCCTCTTTGGTATTGACCATCGTGTTAGAGATCGCAGGCTTTTATATTCTGTCGGCACTGACCAGCCTGCCAGGGCCGGGATTGCCTGTTATGTTGCTCTGGGGGCTGTTGGGTGTAGCGGGTCTGTTGCTGAATATTTATTTTTTCGCCCTGCTGGCGGTGATCATTCTCAGCTGGATTGCGCAGGGTTCAAACAACCCGGTCATTTACCTGCTCTATCAACTGACCGAACCGGTGATGGCGCCCTTTCGCAGGATCCTGCCACCTATCGGCGGGCTGGATCTGTCGCCAATACTGGTATTTATGGTAATTAACGTACTGCGTATTATTTTGCAGTCTATGGCCATCAGCGTTGGCCTGCCTCCTTCACTGGTTGTCGCCTTCTGATTATGAAAAGGCTTTTGGTATGAGCCGTTGCAACGAGCAATCAGGTGATGGCTCACTTGACTCACCTGGCATTGTCGAACCCTGCGTGGCTCGCTTCGAGGAGCCACTATTGCTGGCCTGTGGCCGCAGTTTTGGTCCCTATGAGCTGGTCTATGAAACCTATGGTGAGCTCAATGCCCAGCGCAGCAACGCGGTGCTGATCTGCCATGCTCTGAGCGGGCATCATCACGCCGCAGGCTACCACGAAGGTAGCAGCAAACCCGGCTGGTGGAATGAGTACATCGGTCCCGGCAAGCCCATCGACACCGATCATTTCTTTGTCGTCAGCCTGAATAACCTGGGCGGTTGTCACGGCTCTACCGGCCCCACCTCAATCAATCCCGACACCGCCCGTCCCTGGGGGCCGGACTTTCCCCACCTGCGGGTGCGTGACTGGGTGCACAGTCAGGCGCGACTGGCCGATTACCTGGGCATAAACTGCTGGGCTGCAGTTATTGGTGGCAGCCTGGGCGGCATGCAGGCCATGCGCTGGGCGCTGGAGTACCCCGATCGTCTGCGCCACTGTGTTGTCATTGCCTCGGCCATGCGCCTGAGTGCCCAGAATATTGCCTTCAACGAGATTGCCCGCCACGCTATTCAGTCAGACCCGGATTTTGCTGATGGCCACTATCTGGATAGACAACAGGTGCCCACCCAGGGTTTGGGACTGGCGCGCATGGTCGGCCATATCACCTATTTGTCTGACGATGCCATGGCCGCCAAGTTCGGCCGCGATTTGCGCTCAGGTACCTTCGAGCAAGGCGGCGAAGACAATGTCGAATTCCAGGTACAAAGCTATCTGCGCTACCAGGGCAGCCAGTTTTCCGGCAGCTTTGACGCCAACACCTACATCCTGATGACCCACGCCCTGGATATTTTCGATCTAGCCAGGGAATACAACGACGATCCCGTCAGCGCCTTCGAACAGGCCCACTGCCAGTTCCTGGTGATTTCCTTTTCCACAGACTGGCGCTTTTCACCAGCACGCTCACGGGAGATTGTCGATGCTCTGATTGCCGCCAACCGACCCGTTACCTATGCCGAGATCGAAGCCAGTGAAGGTCACGATGCCTTTCTGATGCCACTGCCCCGCTATAGGGCGGTATTTGCTGCCTATATGCAGCGCGTGGTGGCCGAGTCAGCCCCCGAACCGAAAGGAAGTACTGATGCGCCTTGACCTTGCCCGGATGCAGCGCTGGATTACACCCGGCTCACGGGTACTCGATCTCGGCTGCGGCAATGGTGAATTTTTGCAGCAGTTGCGGGACAACCTGCAAATTGAAGGCATCGGGCTGGAAATTGATGCAGACAAAATCACGGCTGCCATCGCCCGAGGCCTTAATATTGTCGAACAGAATATGGATGAAGGTCTGCGCAACTTTCCCGATCAGAGTTTTGATACGGTGGTTATGGCCCACGCTCTACAGGCGGTACACTACCCCGACCGGGTACTGGACGAAATGCTGCGCATCGGCCGCGAAGGCATTGTCACCTTCCCTAACTTCGGCCATTGGCGCTGTCGGCTGCATCTGTCTACCCGCGGGCGGATGCCTGTATCGAAGTTCATGCCCTACAACTGGTACGATACGCCCAACATTCACTTTTGTACGGTGCAGGATTTTGAGGCGCTGTGCCAGGCCAAGGGGATTCGCATTGTTGACCGCGAAATGCTCGGTGACGGTCCCGATGGCTCCGGCCTGGCGAGCCTGTGGCCCAATTTCTTCGCCGTAACGGCTATTTATCGGATAAGTCACTGATATGAAAAAATATTTTAAGTGCTGCCTGTTCAGTCTGGTACTGCTCATCACCGCTTTGCCTGTCAACGCACAGAGATCAGAGCGCTTTGGTGCCTATGAATTGCACTATAACGTTGTCAACAGCACCTTCCTTTCACCGGAAGTTGCCGCAGCCTACGGCATTGTACGCGCAGAAGATCAGGCATTTATCAATCTCGCTCTGCGTAAACACGGCGATGATAGCCATGTCACCATTCATCCCATGACGCTCAAAGGCAGTGCCAGTGATCTGATGCAGCGCAAACAGATGCTTGAATTTCAGCTTATCGAAGAAGGTGAAGCTATCTACTACATTGCCCCTTTTCACTTCCTTAACAGGGAGTGGCTGGTGTTTGACATACAGTTTCAACCCGAAGGTTCCGATGAACACCACCAGTTCAAATACAAATACCAGCTATACAAGAATTAAGTCATGATGGCCCCATCCTCAGATATTGTGCTTGCCAGCACGAACGTCGGCAAACTAAAAGAGCTGGCAGGCATTCTTGCGCCACTGGGACTGAATCTGCGCTCACAAGCAGAGTTTCAGCTGCCAGAGGTGGATGAAAATGGCCTCAGTTTTGTTGAAAATGCCCTGATCAAAGCCCGGGCTGCTGCCGCTTACAGCAAGCTGCCTGCCATTGCCGATGACTCCGGTCTTGAGGTGGATGCCCTGGCCGGCGCACCAGGTATTCACTCTGCCCGCTACGCCAGTGCCGAAGAAGGTGGGCAAAACGGTCGCACGGCCCGCGATGCCGCCAATAACCGCAAACTGTTGACTGCGCTGGCAGAACAAGCACCAGCGCAGCGCAGTGCCCGCTTTGTCTGTGTACTGGTTTATCTGCGCCATGCCGAGGATCCCACACCGCTGATCTGTCAGGGCAGTTGGCATGGCACTATTCTTGAGCAGGAACGTGGCGCTGGCGGTTTTGGTTACGACCCGCTGTTTTATGTACCCGAGCAGGACTGTAGTGCAGCGGAGTTGGCGACGGACCTGAAAAACCGGATCAGTCACCGCGCGCGCGCCTGTGCCCTGCTGGCAGAAGCGCTGCGCACGCGCTGAGCTACCGATGGATCTGCCACCTCTGGGGCTCTACATCCACCTGCCCTGGTGTGAGCGCAAGTGCCCCTATTGCGACTTCAATTCCCACCAAAATCCGACCGTACCGGAAGACGACTACGTCGATGCCCTGCTGCGTGACCTCGACAATGAACTGCTCCGTGCGCAGGGACGCGAAGTAGCCACCCTGTTTATCGGTGGCGGCACCCCCAGCCTGTTCAGCGCGGCTGCCATTACCCGACTAATGGAGGGCATTGGCAAACGACTGCCACTGGCAACTAATCTGGAAGCCACGATGGAGGCCAACCCCGGTAGTGCCGAAGCCAGTCGTTTTGCTGGCTACAGGGCTGCGGGTATTAATCGACTGTCTCTGGGCATCCAGTCTTTCTGTGATCAAAAACTACAGGCGCTGGGGCGGATACATACCGCCGAACAGGCACACACCGCCATCGCGTTGGTACGTGCGGCAGGTTTTGAGCATTTTAATCTCGATCTGATGCACGGCTTACCGGGTCAAAGTATGGATGAAGCCTGCGCCGATTTGCTCAACGCCCTCGCCTTTAAACCCCCGCACCTGTCCTGGTATCAACTCACTATCGAAGCCAATACAGTATTTTACAAGCGCCCTCCTGTGCTGCCTATTGAAGATACACTGGCCTGTATTCAGGAGACAGGAGAGCAAATACTGGTACAGGCGGGGCTCAAACAGTATGAAGTATCGGCCTGGTCACAGCCCGATGAAGCATGCCGTCACAATCTCAACTACTGGCAGTTTGGGGATTATCTTGCCATCGGCGCCGGTGCCCATGGCAAGATCAGCTACCGCAACGGGCGCATTGAACGCTACGCCAAACGGCGTCAGCCCGAGGATTACCTGAAGGCAGAGACGGGCTCCTTTCAGGCCAGCCAGGGCTGGCTGCAAGAACGGGATCTGCCGGGAGAATACATGATGAACGCCCTGCGACTGCCAGACGGGTGTTCTTTGAGCCATTTTGAAGCACGCACCGGTCTGAAGCGCAGTGCCATCAGCAACAGTATCGACAGGCTTGTACAGCAAGATCTGCTACAAGCTGACGGTGAACAGCTCAGCTGTACCAGCCTTGGCTGGCGCTTTCTCGACACCATACTCGGTGAATTTTTCTAGCTCTTCTTAATGACGCGATAAACAAACAGCAATACCAGGGCTCCAGCAACTGCTGTCACAATACTGCCCAGATTGACACCGCTGACATTGCCACCAATACCGGCCATTGAACCCAGATAACCACCCACAAAAGCACCGCCAACGCCAAT
The DNA here is from genome assembly GCA_047974765.1 of Parahaliea sp. Lineage (GTDB taxonomy): Bacteria > Pseudomonadota > Gammaproteobacteria > Pseudomonadales > Halieaceae > JBKECP01. Next base: position 28,799 of record JBKECP010000036.1, read on the forward strand.
CAAAGTGGTTACAATAAAGCCACCGGGATCACGGCCCGGCATAATCCACTTAGCCAGTACACCAGCAATAAAACCCAGAATAATCCACGCCAGAAAACCCATTATGCCTCCCTGTGAGTATATGTCCTTTGTTGTCTGACAAAGAAAATACTACTGAAATGGTTCAGTCGCAACGGTTGAAAACAAGATCCCAGACACTGTGACCGAGGCGCTCACCGCGCTGTTCAAATTTAGTTAATGGCCGATAATCAGGACGCACGCAAAACTGTCCTGCCCCGGCGCTGTTATCCAGATCCCGATTAGCCGAAAGTACCGCCATCATCTGCTCGGCATAGTTTTGCCAATCAGTCGCCAAGTGTAAAATTCCACCGGGTTTAAGTCGAGACACCAACAGGGCCACAAAATCAGTCTGAATCAGACGGCGCTTATGATGACGTTTTTTGTGCCAGGGATCAGGAAAAAAAATATGTACCGCCGCCAGCGAAGTCACAGGGATACAGTTTTGTAACACATCCACCGCATCGTGGCAGTAGACCCGGATATTATCGATGTTCTGTGCCGACATGCCGTGCAACAGACGTCCGACACCAGGTTTGTGTACCTCGATGCCAATAAAGCGCCGCTCCGGTGCAGCTGCGGCCATAGTCAACAGCGACTGGCCCATACCAAAACCAATTTCAAGCACATAATCTGCCGCAGTATCCGCCCCAAAGAGCTGATCAAGCACCTCCATCTGACCACTGTAATCGAGCCCCCAGCGTTGCCAGTTGTTGTCAAAGGCGCGTTTCTGGCCATCTGTCATGCGTCCGGTACGCAACACATAACTGCGAATGTGCTGTTCCCGTGTCATCACCGGTTTATTATCAGATTCTGTCATCGCACTGTTTCCAGCCTGCCAATGCCAGACAGAACCAACCGGCAGCAAAGCAAAGTCCACCAAATGGTGTAACGGGTCCCAACCAGCGCGGACCGCCCAGGGCCAGCAGATAAAGGCTGCCACAAAAAAAGATGATGCCAACGGTAAAGCAGTAAGCACTGACTGTAAGCAGCCTCACAGACTGTACCCGCAAACGCATCGACAATCCGACAGCGATCAGTGCGAGAGCGTGGAAAAACTGGTATTGCACGGCGGTGTTGTAAATACCAAGAGTATAGCTGTCAAGTCGGATATGCAGGGCATGGGCACCAAAAGCGCCCAGTAATACAGCCAGCATACCGGCGATGGCACCAAGAGAAAGAACGTAAGCGGGCATAAGATAAACAGGGTCGCAGCATTACACTGCAACCCCTGCTCAGGCCGCGATAGCCGCCCGCATTTTTTTCATGGCATTTTGCTCAAGCTGACGAATACGCTCGGCGGAAACACCGTATTTGTCAGCCAGTTCGTGCAGGGTGGCCTTGTTTTCGGCCAGCCAGCGTTGGGCCAGAATATCACGGCTGCGTTCATCAAGCTCGGCCAGTGCAGCATAGAGCTGATCTTCACTGTTTTGCTGCCAGTCGCTGGACTCAACCACAGCAGCCGGATCTGCTCGCTGATCTTCCAGATAGTACTGAGGCGCGTGCCAGGCCTCGTCATCGTCACTGTCTACCGGTGAATCAAAGGCCACATCGCGGCTCGACAAACGACCTTCCATGCGCTGTACCTCAGCGATGTCAACGCCCAGGTCTTCAGCCACAGCTTTGGTTTCTTCCGGTGTCAGCCAGGCCAGAGTCTTTTTGGCACTGCGCAGATTGAAAAACAGCTTGCGCTGGGCCTTGGTGGTGGCCACTTTGACAATACGCCAATTGCGCAAAATATACTCATGCATCTCTGCCTTGATCCAGTGAACAGCAAAGGACACCAGACGCACCCCTTTTTCGGGGTTGAAACGACGTACAGCCTTCATCAAACCGACATTGCCTTCTTGAATCAAATCGGCTTCGGCCAGGCCGTAGCCGGTGTAACTGCGGGCGATATGGACCACAAAGCGCAGATGTGACATTACCAGTTCGCGCGCGGCCTCGAGGTTCTCGTTGTAGTACAAATCCTCGGCCAATTCCCGCTCCCGCTCTGCACTCAGCAGCGGAATAGTGCCTACGGCCTGAACATAAGCCGCAAGATTTGCGCCTGGCACCATTTGGTCGACAGGCTGAAGGGTCTTGTTCATGTGAGGTTCTCCCGTTGAGAGCGCCGAGTTTAGCACTCTTGTCATTAGAGTGCTAATACCCGAAAAGTTCCATCAAACCGATATGTCGACGGCTTTCTCCATCGCCCCTTGTTCTGTCCATTGGCTGTTCAGGCATACTCCAAACCACGCTTCACCCTGATATTCATCTATAATCCTAGATTCCGCAGTCGAGCGTTTATTTTCTTCTTGAAAGCCGTATGGATACTGGGCTTCTGGTCTTTGATCACATTCACCTTGCGGGTGAGCGCACTACGCACCCACTGGTACTGCACTCAGCGCGGTTCAATGGCACCCAGGTGACGCGACACAGCCAACCAGGCACCAGCCAGACCGAGCAGGCCGCCAAGCAAAACCAGCTGCAGGCTACCAATCAGACCAATACCACTGAGGCGAAAATCGCTGTGATAGGCCTTGGCCAACTGATCAACCGGACCACCCAGAAAGAGCAGTGCAATCAGCACGAGTATGACAGCCATAGCGCCACCACCAATGCCATACCACAGCCCTGTATAGAGGAAAGGGCGACGAACAAAGGCATTGCTGCCGCCAACCAGCTTCACAATCACAATTTCCTCCCGGCGACTTTCAATTGCCAGGCGGATGGTATTGCCAAGTATCAGTACCACACCGATGGTCAGCGCCACTGCCAGTACCGACACCACCCGCCGACCGAAATCCATTGCTTCATTCAGGCGTTGCACCCAGGCCATGTCCAGCACGACCTTATCCACCCCTTCAAGCTTTGCCAGAGCACGCTGCAGCTCATCAGGCGCAACCCCATCCGCCGGTGTAACCAGCAACAGATGTGGCAATGGATTCTCACCCAGACTGGCCAGCACATCGGCAAAACCGGATGATTCTGCAAACTCCTGCAGGGCCGCCTCCCGTGAGACCAGTGACACCAGCACCACGTCACCACGCCGCTCAAGCTCAGCCTGCAGTGACTGGGCAAGCACTTCATCAGCATCATTTTTCAAAAAAAGAGAGATTTGTGCCGGGCTGTTCCAACTGCCACTGACTGCACGGACATTTTCCAGACCCACATTCAAAGCAGCCGGTAGCGCCATGGCAATAGCGATAACCAGCCAGGTCAGAATGCTGGCCAGAGGCTGCCTGAGAATACGACTGAGGCTATCTGCCGCTGATAGTGAATGATGGTGTCGCCAGGCCCGATAGCGGTCAATAAGGCGGGTGCGGCTGGCACTGGCTCCTTCACGCCGCTGGTTGTTGTCAGTACTCATCCACCACCACCCAGCAAGCGGCCTTCCCTGAGGGTGATAATGCGGTGCTGCAAACGCGAAATCAGTGTCAAATCATGGCTGGCAATCAACACCGTCACACCCACCCGGTTAAAGGCTTCAAACAGCCCCATAACCTCGGCTGACAACGCTGGATCAAGATTACCGGTAGGTTCATCCGCCAGTAAAATAGTGGGGCGGCCAACCACGGCCCGGGCAATACCCACCCGTTGTTGCTCACCGCCAGAAAGCGTAACCGGCAGAGCATGTTCGCGCTGCAGCAAACCCACCTTATCCAGTGCAGCCCGTACACGACGGCCAATTTCACGGTGGTCATAACCGGCTATAATCAGTGGCAGCGCCACATTATCAAAGACTGTGCGATCAAACAGCAGCTGGTGATTCTGAAAAACCACACCGATATCCCGGCGGTGCCGGGGAATACCCCGGGAAGCTACTTTAGCCAGATCCCGGCCATCGACCAGCACCCGCCCCCGGGTTGGACGATCCATAAGCATAATCAGGCGCAGCAAAGTACTTTTGCCTGCACCTGAGTGACCCGTCAGAAAAACCAGTTCATTGCGGGCAATATCAAGACTGACCTCACGCAGGGCATCATGGCCTTCCTCGTAGCGCTTGCTCACCCGCTCAAACTGGATCATGCGCTGGTATCATTACGCTGGAACAGGGCACGAATAAAGGGTTCAGCCTCAAAGGGACGCAAGTCTTCCACCGCCTCGCCCACACCGATAAAGCGAATCGGCAGACCGAGCTTGCGGGCAATGGCAAAAATCACTCCTCCCTTGGCAGTGCCATCAAGCTTGGTCAAAGTAATACCACTGACACCAACCACCTGCTGAAACTGGCTGGCCTGAGCCAGGGCATTCTGGCCCGTGCCCGCATCGAGTACCAGCATCACCTCATGAGGAGCATCCGGATCCAGCTTGGCCATCACCCGCACCACCTTGCGCAGCTCCTCCATCAGGTTGTCCTTGTTGTGGAGACGGCCAGCGGTATCAGCAATCAGAACGTCCGTGCCCCTGGACTGGGCCGCTTGCAGTGCATCGTAGATGACAGAGGCACTGTCAGCACCGGTGTGCTGGGCGATAACCGGCACATCATTACGCTCACCCCAAACCTGCAGCTGCTCCACCGCCGCTGCCCGGAAGGTATCCCCCGCCGCCAGCATGACAGACCTGCCCTCACTCTGATAACGGCGGGCCAGCTTGCCGATAGTGGTCGTTTTGCCAACACCATTGACGCCGACCATCAAAATAACAAAAGGTTTGTGGCCGGTGACAGCCAGGGGCTTTTCGCAGGGCTGAAGCAGCCCCTGCAATTCTTCCTGCAGCGCTTTTTCAAGGGCGTCAGAACGGGTCAGCTCACGGCGGCTGACTCGTTCCGTCAGGTGTTCGACAATCTCTACTGTGGCATCCACACCAACATCAGCCAGCAACAGACTGGACTCCAGGGCTTCAAGCAGCTCGTCATCAATTTCCTTGCCACCGAGAAACATAGCGCCAAGGCCCTGCACAAAATTGTCACTGGTGCGCCCCAACCCCCGACGCAGACGGCCAAAAAAACCTGCTTCTGCAGACTTTTCATCAGCAATTTCGCCACTGGACACAGCTGACTCCTGCGGAGCTGGTTGAGCGGTTTCACTGTTGGGCGCTTTTGTACCAACCGGTGGTATGCCTTCTTGAGTCGAAGGCGTGGTTTCAGCTGCCGTCGCTTGCCCGGCAGTCTTTTTACGATTGAAAAACTTCATAATCTGTCGCGCTGGTGTAGAGTGCGCAAAAGGAGCCTTTGCGCAAAAGGCGTATCCTAACACTCTTGATCAGGCGGAGAAATGTCACAGCGTCAAAGTCACAGATCCGGCTCACAAGCTGCGAAATCCCGCACGTACTCTCAACTGCGCATTATTGGCGGCCAATGGCGAGGCCGCAAACTGCGCTTTGTGCCCGCATCGGGATTGCGTCCAACCACCGATCGGGTGCGTGAAACGCTGTTTAATTGGTTGGCACCCCGAATTCACGGTGCCCGCTGCCTCGACTTGTTCTGTGGCAGCGGTGCCCTCGGTCTGGAGGCGCTTTCACGCGGTGGCGCCCACTGCGACTTTGTCGACAGCCACAACGCCAACGTGCAGCAGGTACAGACTCATCTCAATACCTTGCAAGCCGATGCGGTGGGCCATTGTCATACAATGACTGCCGGAGATTTTCTCGCATCAACACGGCAATCCTGGGATATTGTCTTTATTGACCCCCCCTTTGGACAGGCATTGATCGAACCAGCCAGCACTTTGCTACAGATACAGCGGCTGCGACCCGACGCCCTGATTTATATCGAGCGCGGCATACACGAACCCGAGCCCTTATTACCCGCATCCTGGCAGCTGCACCGGGACAAGCGTGCCGGCGAAGTCAGCTATCGCCTGTATCGCTACAATCAGCTATTGCCTGTATCTCCATGACAAAAATGGCAGATTGCAGGCGACAGGCGGACTGATTACCATCGCCTGTTTACTGTAAAAGTCTGTACAGGCCCATCTATGAGTTCTGAAATCATTATCTATCCCGGCACCTTCGACCCTATTACCAATGGTCATGTGGATTTGGTTGAACGCGCCTCACGCCTGTTTCACAAGGTGGTGGTTTCTATCGCTGCCGGCAAAAAAAAGGGGCCTTTGTTTTCATTACAGGAGCGGGTTGAACTGGCCCAAAAATGCCTCACCCACCTGGATAATGTGAAGGTGCGCGGTTTTGACAACTTGCTGATTCACTACGCCCACGAACAGGGTGCACGCTGCGTACTAAGGGGTTTGCGGGCAGTGGCAGATTTTGAATACGAGCTGCAACTGGCCAATATGAACCGGGCCATGGACTCACAGTTTGAGAGCATTTTCCTCACGCCGTCAGAACATTTGTCCTATATTTCTTCTTCACTGGTGCGTGAAATTGCTTCATTTGGTGGCGATATTACGCCCTTTGTACCACCGCTGGTGGCGAAGGCTTTGCAGGAACGCTTCACCACGTACTGACTGTCTTTTACTGCTTAAACCCCGCACTTAAAAAGTCTGTCTGCGATATTTCAACGGTTTCTGAATTCCCGCTCGCCACGAATCAGCTCCGCGTCTTTATGGCTGTAGCCGGGTTCACGACAGCCCAGGCAGCGAACAAACGTCGCCTCGCCGGGGCTGACAACCAGGGTATCGGCCGCCTCAGCAACATGACCGGAAGCCAGCGTGAAGGGCAAACTGACCAAAAAAACAGCCGTACCACCAACCGTTGCTAAAAAACCCAGCGGTCGGGCAATTAACAGGTCGCTGACCATGGCGCCAGCACTGGGATGTTCTTCAACCGCTTCCTGAGCCCACAAAGTCTGCGGTAAAGCCAATAAAAAAGTTATTGTGGCAACAGCCAGACGGTGCGTAAGTGGTTTCATTTCCATTGCCTTTCTCTCCTACCCTGCATAATCTCCAAGATCTGCCAGTTTAGCCCGATCAACGCTGGCAGGTCACGCAGCAAACTGTCGATCGCTGCTCAATTTTGAACTCCCGTAATACCCGCCCACAACCAGGGCAGGGCGCACCACCACGACCGTAAACGTTGAGTTGCTGGGCAAAATAGCCCGGTTTGCCATCGCCACCCACAAAATCCCGCAGCGTGGTCCCGCCACGCTCTATCGACAAAGTGAGCACTTCCTTAATGGCATCGGCAAGTACACTATAGCGCACCTGACTGATACGACCTGCGGCCCGATCGGGACGGATACCCGCCATAAAAAGTGCTTCATTGGCATAAATATTGCCCACTCCCACCACAATGCGGCCATCCATAATGAAACGTTTAACAGCACTGCGCCGACCCCGGGAGCGGTGATAGAGCAGCTCTCCGTGAAAAGCATCTGTCAATGGCTCAGGGCCCAGGTGATCAAGCAGAGGGTGAGCTGCCCCTGGCGACAACCAGAGCAGACAGCCAAAACGGCGCGGATCGTTGTAACGCAGTAGACTACCGTTGGTCAGCTGAATATCGACGTGATCGTGAAGCCCCGGTAGTTGCGACTGATGCAACACCCGCACAGAACCCGACATACCCAGATGCAACAGCGCACTGCCTGCTGGAGTTTCAAATAACAGGTATTTGCCGCGCCGGTGGATACGATCGATGCGCTGCCCTTGCAGCTGCTGAGGTAGTTGAGGCGGCACCGGCCAACGCAGGCGAGGCTCCCGCACCTCCACTGCCTGCACAATTTGCCCTTCGACATATGGTGCAATTCCACGACGTGTGGTTTCCACTTCCGGCAGCTCGGGCATTTCGCGTGCTCCCTATCAGGCCAACTACTCACCAGTGGCAGAACAGACAAAACCCCGATGCCGGAAGCAGCGGGGTTTTTGATGTCGATCAGTCTGTCAGCTGTCACTACTGCACTGTGTAGCAAGAGCGACAGTAAAGCGGCAAATCCTACTTGATCTTGCCTTCTTTATACATGACGTGCTTGCGAACAACTGGATCGTACTTTTTCATTTCCAGCTTGTCCGGTGTGGTACGTTTGTTCTTGTCAGTGGTATAGAAATGGCCTGTACCAGCTGATGAAATCATGCGAATTTTTTCTCTCATGGCGACTCTCCTTCAGCCTGACAGCGGCTTAAACCTTTTCACCGCGGGCGCGGATATCGTCGAGAACCGTCTCGATACCCTTTTTGTCGATAATACGCATACCCTTGCTGGATACTCGCAAAGTGACAAAGCGCTTCTCGGATTCAACCCAGAAACGGTGCTGATGCAAGTTGGGCAAAAAACGACGACGCGTGCGGTTTTTTGCGTGCGATACATTGTTACCAGTAACCGGACGCTTGCCGGTAACCTGACAAACTCTTGACATGATGGTCTCCCACAAAGCCGGGATTTAATTAGTTTGGTGTGACTATAACGGCCTTTTGAAAGGCCCAGCCGCAGCGAGCGCGACTTTATACCAGAAGGCCTTGCCGGTGGCAAGAACGCGGGCCAACTTTACGGCAGCCGACACAGCACATGTGTGCCGCCAACAGCTATAGCAGACCTCGCTCGGCAAAGGAGCAGGTCTGTCCCCGTCCGACAATAATATGGTCCAGCACCCGGATATCCAACAACGCCAAAGCCTGTCGCAAGCGTTCAGTTATGCGCTGGTCAGCGCTGCTGGGCTCAGCCACCCCGGAAGGATGATTGTGGGCAAAGATCACTGCTGCCGCCCGATATTGCAAGGCCCGCACGGCCACCTCCCTGGGATAGACGGCGGCACCATCCAGGGTGCCGAAAAACAGGTCATCACACCGTAAAAGACGATGTTGATTATCCAGAAACAGGCAGGCAAAGACCTCCCGTGACTGGTTGCCCAGATGATGGTGCAGAAAACGGCGGGTATCCTGCGGGCTGCCAAGAATATCGCCCTCCCTGAGTCCTTCCTCTATTGCCCGACGAGCCAGTTCCTGAGCGGCTTCCAGTATGGCCACCTTACTCTGGCCCATACCGGTGCAGACCAGCAGTTCATCCCGCTCGGCACCAAACAGGCCGGACACTCCGCCAAAGCGCTGCAACAACTGCCGCGATAAATCAACAGCATTACAACCTTTGAAGCCGGTGCGCAGCAATACGGCCGTCAATTCGGCATCACTGAGCGTTCTTGCGCCGCGCAGTAACAGCTTATCTCTGGGACCTTCACCTGCGGCCCACTGTGAGATCGCCATATTGGCTTCCCCCTTCATTTATTTACGGACCATGTTCACAATCGGGCCGCTCTTCCCGGCTGTAACGATGACAAGCCGCAAACCGGGGTGGTATGGTGCCGATTTCTGACAATAGTGTCCCAATTCGGACAGCACAATGGCACATCTATTTAATCGCAATGTGCTGCTCGGCGTGAGTGGCGGTATCGCGGCCTATAAGGCAGCCGAACTTGTACGGCAACTGACAGCAAGGGGCGCCAGTGTGCGCGTAGTAATGACCCGGGGAGCACAGGAATTTATCACCCCGCTGACACTACAGGCGCTGTCCGGCAAACCGGTGCATACCGAGCTGCTCGATGCTGAGGCGGAACAGGGTATGGGCCATATTGAACTGGCCCGCTGGGCTGACTTGCTGTTGATCGCACCAGCCACCGCTGATGTAATCGCCCGTCTGGCAGGGGGTCGTGCCGATGACCTGTTAGCCGCCATTACCCTGGCCACCGCCGCCCCCAAAGTGCTGGCACCGGCCATGAACCAGCAAATGTGGCGTGACACGGCCACTGTGACGAATACTCAAATTCTGCTTGAGCGCGGCTATAAAATAATTGGTCCTGCTATCGGTGAACAGGCCTGCGGTGATATCGGCCCTGGCCGTATGGAAGAGCCGACAACTATTGCCTCCTTCGTCGACAACCTGTTCAGCAGCCAGTTACTGGCCGGCAAACGGCTTATTGTCACCGCCGGCCCCACACGCGAGGCACTGGACCCGGTGCGCTACCTGTCCAATCACAGCTCCGGCAAGATGGGTTATGCGCTCGCACGGGCAGCGGCGGAAGCCGGCGCCATCACTACTCTGATTTCCGGCCCGGTGCAGCTGGCAACACCTGCGGGAGTTGAGCGCATTGATATTGACAGTGCCCAACAGATGCTTGCGGCCTGTGAGGCACGCATACAACAAACAGATATCTTTATCGCCTGTGCGGCTGTTGCCGACTATCGACCAAAAGAAAGACAACCACAAAAGATAAAGAAAAGTGATGAGCAGATAACCCTCATCTTGGTGCGCAATCCAGATATCATTGCCACTATTGCCAGCCACTCTTCACGCCCTTTTACAGTCGGCTTTGCCGCCGAAACACAAGCTGTTACGGCTTATGCCCGCAGCAAACTGGAACAAAAAAGACTGGATATAATTATCGCCAACGATGTATCACGCACAGACATTGGCTTTGGCAGTGACAGCAATGAAGTCACCGTTATCTGGCGCGACGGTCAACAACGCATACCCCAATCCAGCAAACAAAACCTGGCCGGCGAGTTGATACGCTTGATTGCAAAGCGTTATCAGACAGGTAATTCGGAGGCATAATGACCCGAATCAACGTCTTTAACGGCCTTTTCCTGAAATACAGGCATATGTATATGATGATGCCTCCAGAGTTGCAATAAACCCAGCCATGATCAAGCTACCGAAAAAAAAGAAACGATCGGCAGATAAAACACCGGATTCAGCAACAAACCGGGCCATAAGCTCCCGAACAAGAGCACTGCCCGCCAGTGTTATTAAAGGCGTATGCCTGGCCTTGTTATCAACCGGACTTGGCTTTGGCTACCTCTCACTGGTTCAGCTGCCTGCCTATGAAAACGACATGCTAAAAAGGATATCGGGCAGCTATGCCACTCAGGAGGCAACCAGCATGGAGCAGATGCTGCAACTGCTGCGCCAGCGCATCAATGCCGCCGCCCTGTCCCCCCTGGCCCAGCAGACAATTGCCTCAAAAGATACAGCAGACATTCAACTGGTTGAAAAAACCCTGCTGGATTTTTTCCCTGAGGCGGTCAGCTTGCGATTGCTGCCACTGGGTACTCTAGGTACAGCTGTCTTTGAGGACGGTAACCAGGGTTTGCGTAATCATATCGAAGTGGATCTGGTACGCCGGACCAGCGATGGACAAATCATCTATCCTGAATCCTTTCAATTTGAAGACAAGTGGTTAACCTCCATTGCCCAGATTGTCAGCCACCCTTTGCACGCCGATCGACAGGCCGTTATCCTGATTACGCTCGACAATCAACAGCTCAATCAGCAACTGGCACTTATCCAGCCCGATGGCAGCGCTGTTTTGCAACAGCGTTACACCGACAGTAGTGGCCGACAGATATCACAGGATATCGCTCACACGGGAGCCGCCAGCTCAAAAGGCAAAGTCTATGCAGGGCATGCTGATCTACCTGAGGCCAGCTGGCGTATAACTTTCACCCCCTCAGACAGGCTGATCTCGTCACTACAGATCAACCATCTGTTTTTTCATATTGTCAGTGTTGCCAGCATGCTTGGCGCGATGATAGCAGTACTGCTTAATCACATGCTTAACCGGCGACAGCTGAAAAGTGAAACCGAGAAGCTGCTGGCTGCATCAGACAGCAATGAAACAATCCCGCTTCAATTGCCTGAACTGGAGCCGTTGGCACAGCAATTGTGCAGGCCCAGGCAACAGCCTGTCAGTGACAAGCCCACAACAGGCTCTTTGACAACCAACAACACAGGCCGCCCAAGCCATCAGCCGCCACTGCTTAACCAGGGGGCAGGCGAGGAATCATTGGAACTTGAGCTTTCTGACGACACCGGTAATACGGATAAAACAAACGATAGTGGTCCAATACCTGAGCATATCTTTCGCGCCTACGATATTCGCGGCAACGCCGGCACCGAACTCACTAACGCACTGATCACCCGCATTGGTTATGCACTTGCCGAACTGGTTCAGGAGCATGGCACATCCAGCATTATCCTCGCCAGCGACGGTCGACTGTCCAGTCCACGGATTCGAGAGAAGCTCTGCGAAGCCCTGCTGGCTTCTGGTCTGAATGTTATTGATATTGGTCTGGTACCCACTCCACTGCTGTACTATGCCACCCGGAACCTGAACTGTCGTTCAGGCATTATGGTAACCGGCAGTCATAATCCCGCCAGTGACAATGGTCTGAAAATCGTCATTGACCGACACACGATTCACGCTGGCGGCATCGAGGATATTCGCAAGCGGGTTGAACGCGGTGCAAAACCGGTAGCAACCAAACCGGGTAATATTGAACACAAAAATATCGTACCGGCTTATATGGATGAAATCGCTAGCGATATTACTTTACCTGGACCTATGAAGGTTATCATCGATGCCAGTAATGGCGCCACGGCTGAAATTGCACCTGACCTGTTATCCGCTCTGGGCTGCGATGTGATCAGCATGAACTGTGAAATTGATGGCAATTTTCCCGATCACCCACCAGACACCTCAGATGAGCGTAATTTACAGGGCTTACAGGCGGCGGTTACAGCCCAAAAAGCAGATTTTGGTGTTGCCTTTGACGGTGATGGCGATCGTATTGCCACCGTTACCGGCAGTGGTGAAATTGTACGCTCCGATGTACTGCTTATGCTCTTTGCCCAGGATATCGTATCGCGCAATCCGGGTGCAGATGTTGTCTTTGATGTAAAATGCAGCCGCAAGCTGGCCCAGGTGATCACCGAGCACGGCGGCAGACCGGTTTTATGCAAGACCGGCCACGCCTTCGTCAAAGAGAAGGTTGCCGAAACCGGTGCCCTGCTTGGAGGTGAATTCAGCGGTCACATTATGTTTGGCGAACGCTGGTACGGGCACGATGATGCACTTTATGCCGCTGGCCGTCTGGCAGAAATTCTCAGCACACATGATCAATCACTGGATGAAGCCATCTCTGCACTGCCGCACACCACCAATACCGCCGAGATTCTGATACCCGTGGAAGAGCAGGAAAAATTTCCATTGATGCAGAAAATTATCAACCAGGCAGATTTTGGCGAGGGTCAAATCAATACGCTCGACGGTGTGCGTGTCGATTTCCCTCACGGCTGGGGGCTATTGCGCGCATCCAACACAACAGCCGCTCTCACTGCACGTTTTGAGGCCGATAACAAAGATGAGCTTGAAAAAATTTGCCAGATTTTCCGAAGCCAGATAGCCCGTATCGATGCACAAATAAAGCTGCCCTTTTAAAAACCCGATTGTTATCACTTATTACAGCACACGGAAACACCATGTCTTTAAACCGCGAATCCGCCCTTCATATTGCCCAGGTTCTGACCGAGGCGCTGCCCTATATCCAGAACTTCAATGGTCGCACAGTGGTAGTAAAATTCGGTGGTAACGCCATGGTTGACCCAAAACTTCACGAAAGTTTTGCACGGGATGTGGTGTTAATGAAACTGGTAGGTATGAATCCGGTGGTTGTTCACGGCGGCGGCCCTCAGATCGGCAGATTGCTGGAAAAACTGAATATCCACACTGAATTTGTCAACGGCATGCGTGTAACGGATGCTCAGACTATGGATGTGGTCGAAATGGTACTCGGTGGTAGCGTCAACAAGGAAATTGTCTCTTCTATCAGTCGCAGCGGCGGCAAAGCCATCGGCGTCACAGGTAAGGACGGTGGCCTGATTCGGGCCCGCAAACTTAAAGTGAACCGTTTCAGCCCAGAACTGGGTGCATCGGAAATAGTTGATATCGGCCACGTGGGAGAGGTTGAAGATATCGATATCGGCGTACTGAACGTTATTCTTGGCAGCGATTTCATTCCGGTTATCGCCCCCATCGGGGTTGATCACGAGGGCAATACCTATAATATCAACGCCGATTTGGTAGCAGGCAAAATTGCCCAGGTGTTGCGCGCAGAAAAATTGATGCTGCTAACCAATGTATCGGGTTTGCTCGATAAGCAGGGCAATGTACTGACCGGTCTCAGCACAGGCCAGGTGGATGAGCTGATCGCCGACGGCACTATCAGCGGTGGCATGCTACCCAAGATTGGCTGCGCATTGGATGCGGTCAAATCGGGTGTATCAAGCGCCCATATTATCGACGGGCGAGTGCCGCATGCCGTGCTGTTGGAAATTTTTACCGATGTCGGTATTGGCACCTTAATCAGCAATCGCAGCCGCTGACAGAGAACTCGCTCACACTGTTGCAATTTGACGGGATGCATTTTATTGCAGGCCCAGGAGTGAAGGGCTAGCATTAATTCCCTTTTCTTATTAGCTGAGCCTCATGCCTCGTAAAAATTCCCAGCGTCGACAGCAGATCCTTGAAGCTCTGGCAGAGATGTTGGAAGCTAGGCCTGGTGAGCGCATTACCACGGCGGGACTCGCACGACAGGTCGGTGTTTCTGAGGCTGCGCTTTACCGGCACTTCCCCAGCAAGTCAAAGATGTTTGAAGCCTTAATCGAGTTTATTGAAGAGACCCTGTTCAGCCGTATCAGTCTGATTCTGAGTGAGGGAACAGATGTTCGCAGCCGCTGTGAAAAGATTCTGACGCTACTGCTCACCTTCAGCGAGCGCAATCCCGGTATTACCCGTATTTTGACCCGGGATGCACTGGCTGGAGAAACTGACCGCTTGCACAAACGGGTTGCCCAACTCTTTGATCGCTTTGAAACCCAGCTCAAACAGGTAATACGCGAGGCAGAACCACGCGAAGGCCTGCGCCCAAGCATTCCACTGCCAGTCGCAGTCAACCTGTTAATGGCCATCGTGGAAGGTAGAATTTCACAGTTTGTGCGCAGTGAATTCTCCCACCCACCCACCAATGGCTGGCAAGAACAATGGTCGTTACTGATTAAGAATTTCTTTCGGGAAAGCGTGGTCAGCCTATAGTCACATAATGTACTGATTGTGCCCACAAACAGACTAACCGGGCCATTTCATATCCGGCAGCTACTAGCGCTCACCTGACATATTTTGCCGCCGCAGTTCAACCAGCTCCAGCAATTGATCAAACCGTGCAATATCACTGTCAAAACCAGCTGCAATCTGCTGTTTTTCCTGCTCTCTGGTACGAACACTCTGCTCTGTATTAAGCAGTTCAATACGCAAGTCATCCATAACTTTGAGCTGATCCAGACTGACTTTCTGACCCCGGCGTTCTATGTCAGCAGCCTGGGCCTGTAATGCATCCATTCTGGATTTAAGGCCGACCCGATTACTTTTAAGAATCCCGATGCGAATATCCAGCTCACCCAAAGCCCGCGACTTTGCTGCCTCAATATCCTCAATAGAGCTATAGCGCAACATCAGGCGCTCATCCCGCTCCTTTGATTCTTCTTTCGCCGCAAGCTCGGCAGCGCGAACCTTGACCTCTTCTGCCTGGGCAGCTTTCTCTTCGGCCGTAAGCTGGCGGGCAATAACCTCCAATACTTCGCCTTTGATATTGATGACTTCATAGCCCTGACCGGCATGCTCTACAGGAATGCGGTCATCAATAACCAAAATACCTTCAGCGTTTACATAGCGATAATAACGCCGCTCATAATCACCGGCCTTCTTGCCGGAAGCGGCCGAAGCAGATGTTATTAATATAACGGGCACAAACAGGCCCGCCAAAATTGTATGGCGGATAGTCATGTGCCAAATATAGAGCCTGACAATGGCTTAAACAAGTAGACCAAAGCTCAGTCTGAACCAAAAGCTTCCCGGTATTTATACATATTGACAAGTACCTGATCTGAATCATCTTGAAGCTGCAGGTATTCGATGATGTGTGCCATATTGATGATACTCACAACCCGGATACCATGGTTGCGCTCAATCTCCTGAATAGCCGACAGCTCACCTTCACCCCTTTCCTGACGATTCAGGCCGATAGCCACTCCCGCCAGCTTTGCGCCAGCGCCTTCAATCATGGCAATGACCTCACGCACGGCTGTACCGGCCGTAATCACATCATCGATCACCAACACCCGTCCCGTCAGTGGTGCACCAACGAGTACACCACCCTCGCCGTGAGTCTTGGCTTCTTTACGGTTGTAGGTAAAAGGAACATTGCGGCCATGCTGGTCTGCCAAAGCAATTGCCGTTGCCGCCGCCAGCGGAATCCCTTTGTAGGCAGGCCCAAGCAGCACATCAAATGCAATGCCTGAATCAACGATGCATTGTGCATAACAGCGGCCCAACTCGGCCAATGCCTCACCACTGGCAAAAGCGCCGGCATTGAAAAAATAGGGGCTACTACGGCCCGATTTTAGTGTAAAAGTGCCAAATTTGAGGGCCTGATGATGGCGTGCAAGCTCAATAAAAGCGGTCTGATAGGCTTTCATGTTCTATAGTTCTTCGTGTTGTGTAGTGTAGGCGATTTAACCGAAACGGGAATTGCTGTATAAGACCAGTTCAAAATCAGAAAGACCCATTTTATATAATCCATCGTGATTTACCCGCATCTATCTATACGCGAATATTCCTGATTGTATCTTTGTAGATATTCGCAACTCGGGCAGGTCGGTTATGATACACGCTCTCATAAGAAGGGGCCATGAATGAGAATAATCAGCTTCAGCGCAGACGGTATAAAGGATGCTGCTGAAAAAGGATTTTACGACTGGCTGAAAGATCAGGATGCCGAGTTTATCTGTATTCAGGATTTGCGTTGCAGTGAATATGATCTACAGGACAATCTTTATTTTCCCTCAGATTACAACGCTTACTTCTTCGATGATGTAGGCGGCAAAGCCAATGGTGTGGCTATTTATTGTAAACAGCTGCCTAAAGCAATTATGACCGGCCTTGGTTTTGGTGACTTTGACATGGAAGGTCGTTATATCCAGGCAGATTACGAGAATTTCAGTGTTGGCTGCCTGCTCGCACCCTATGCCGAAGCCGGTGATGAAGCACAACTGACTCACAAAACCGGGTTTTACGAACTGTTGAAAAGCCATCTACAGAAGATTCGCAATAAGCGCAGAGAATTTGTTTTTTGCGGCAACTGGCATTTGGCACACAGTCCTACAGATGTACAGGACACCGGGCGCAACAGCAATCGACCCGGCTTTCTTGCTGAAGAGCGGCAATGGGTGGATGAAATTCTTGAGACAGGCTACGTCGATGCCTTCCGTGAAATCAACTCTGACAGTGATGAATTCAGCTGGTGGCCCGAAGATGATCGCAGCAATGGCTTGCGCAGTGACTTTCAGCTAATTTCAAAAGAACTGAAATACCGTGTGGATTATGGTGCCATCTATACAGCCAAAGCGTTTAGCACTCACGCCCCGATTATCATGGATTACGATATCGAACTCGGCTGAATTCCAAAACAGAATTCAGCTTGCCAGTGCCGCCTTTTGTAATTCAATCAGCTCACGCACACCGTCAGCAGCTAGATCGAGCATGTTATTGAGTGCTTCGCGGCCAAAAACAGCACCTTCAGCCGTCCCTTGCACTTCAATAAAATGATCGCCTTCGGCCATAACCACATTCATATCTGTATCAGCCGCCGAGTCTTCGGGATAATCCAGATCAAGCACTGGCAGTCCCTGATATACACCAACAGAAACAGAAGCTATCAGGTGCCGCAGCGGATCACTACTGATACGTTTTGTACGTTGCAGGTGGTTGATAGCATCGACCAGTGCAACACAGGCACCGGTAATGGAAGCTGTCCGGGTGCCACCATCAGCCTGGATAACATCGCAGTCAATCATAATAGTATGTTCACCCAGTTGTTTCAGATCCACCGCCGCCCGCAATGAACGACCAATCAGGCGCTGAATTTCTACCGTTCGTCCGCCCTGCTTGCCCCGCGCGGCTTCCCGCCCCATACGGGTACCGGTGGAACGGGGCAGCATGCCGTATTCAGCGGTAATCCAGCCGCTGCCCTCTCCACGCAAAAAACGAGGCACTCCCTCTTCAACCGAAGCGGTGCAAATCACCCGGGTATTGCCAAAACTGACCAGCACCGAACCCTCAGCATGACAGGTAAAATGGCGATTGATCGAAATTTCACGCAATTGATCCGGGCGTCGTCCACTGGGGCGCTGCATACCACCACTCCTCATTTAAACAATTGCCTGCCAGTATAAGCCAGACCGGCGCCAGATACAGACCCGGAATAACAAAAACACAGAACACCCGCTGTCTGGCGACCCGCTCCTGAATCGGCTTTGTATGTACTTTATGGCAGACACTGCACTAGACTTTACTTCTTTGACTGACCGTCGGGAATTATCTTCACATGATTCACAGCATGACTGCCTTCGCACGCGAATCACTCTCTACAGATCAGGGTAATCTGAGTGTAGAGCTTCGCAGTGTTAATCACCGCTATCTCGACTGTAGTTTCAAGATGCCCGAAAGCCTGCGTGTGCTGGAGGCTGATTTTCGTGATCGCACCAGCAAACAGCTTAACCGCGGTAAATTTGACTGTATGATTCGCCTTCAGTTCCAGAGCGGCCCGGGCACCAATGGCCCACTGGATATCGATGATCAAAAATTGCATGAGGTCATTGCCCTCACCAATGCTATCAGCGGAAAAATTACCAGGCCTCAAGCTCTCAATCCTCTGGAAATCTTACAGTTTCCCGGTGTATGTATAACGCCTGATGGCACTGAAAAAGCCCTGCAGGAAGCCGCCATTACCCTCTTTGACAGTGCCTTGCAATCGCTGCTTGAAAATCGTGCCCGTGAAGGTCAAAAACTGGCTACACTGATCAATGAGCGGCTTGTACAGGTCGCCCAGACTGTTGCAGACACCCGCAACAACCTGCCTGCCCTGTTGCTTTTGCAGCGCGAACGGATAATCAGCCGTATTGAAGAACTCGATGTTGACATTGACCAGGGCCGCCTTGAACAGGAACTGGTTTATATGGTCCAAAAGGCCGATATAGATGAAGAACTGGATCGCCTCGAAGCCCATATCAGTGAGGTCCACCATGCACTTGGCAAGGGCGGCCCCTGCGGCAGACGGCTCGATTTTTTGATGCAGGAATTCAACCGTGAAGCCAATACACTGTCTTCCAAATCCATTGCCAGCAGTACCACCGCCAATGCTGTTGAGCTAAAGGTGTTGATTGAACAAATGCGTGAGCAGATCCAGAATATCGAATAGATAGACAGCCCCTCACTGACAAGCCTTACAATGGCGTTTTATCAAACAGGAACAGACCGTCCATGAGCGCAAGAGGCACTCTTTATACTGTTTCAGCTCCCAGCGGGGCCGGTAAAACCAGCCTGGTGGCTGCGCTGATTGAGAGCGAACCCAACCTGTGTGTATCGGTTTCCCATACCACCCGCCCAATACGACCGGGTGAAAAAGACGGTATCAATTATCATTTTGTTGATGAGGGACAATTCACCAAAATGCTCGGGCAATCGGCTTTTCTGGAACATGCCCGTGTTTTTGGCAACCTCTACGGTACCTCTCAGGCCTGGGTGGAAGCTGAATTGGCAGCAGGCAGGGACATCATTCTGGAAATCGACTGGCAGGGTGCCGCCCAGGTCAAGCACCTGCTGCCCGACACCCTGGCCATCTTCATCCTGCCACCTTCACGGCAGACACTACAACAGCGCCTGACGCATCGGGGTCAGGATGAACAGCGCATCATCGAGGCCCGCATGGCTGAGGCTGTGCAGGAAATGACCCACTATGTACAGTCAGATTTTCTGGTGGTTAATAATATCTTTGAGGAGGCACTGACAGAGCTCAAGGCTATCATCACCAGCCAGCGCCTGCGCACCGCACGCCAGAGTGAGTGCCTTATTCCCCTGTTGCAGGATTTGCTGGGTTAGTGAACAGGCATTTTTACCAGCCGCAGGGCTAGACGCCGCCCCCGCCTGTTGCGATATAATTACCGATCTTTTCGGATTCCGAAAGAGTAACGTTGTGTTCATCAATTGAGCACTTTTATTAGCGGCACATACTTTTTGTAGCAGCTGCAACAATGACCCTTGTCTTTAAGTTGTATTCACAAACAGACAAGTAATTGCAATGGAAAGATAAATGGCACGTGTAACTGTTGAAGACTGCCTGGGCAATGTATCCAATCGCTTTGAGCTGGTTATGGTTGCCAGCAAGCGTGCCCGGCAAATCGCCACTGGCGGCAAAGATCCGCTGGTCAATGAAGAATCCGACAAACCAACCGTGGTTGCCCTGCGCGAAATTGCCGAGGGTTTAATCTCCCCCGATATTCTCAGCCGTGAAGACGAGCTGGATGCCGAGGAAGAGCTGGCTGTGGTTATGGAGGCCAGCGAGTCGGTATAACCCCCGGGAGGGCGTTGTTTCGTAACACACCATGCTGACTATCGACGCCCTCGATTCGACTCTTCGCACTTACCTTGATACGAATCAGGCACAACAGGTTCGCCGCGCCTATTACTATGCTGAACAGGCGCATTACGGCCAGCAGCGGCGCAGTGGTGAACCCTATGTAACCCATCCTCTGGCTGTTGCCAATATCCTTGCCGATATGCACATGGACCATCAGAGCCTGATGGCAGCCATGCTGCACGATGTCATCGAAGATACAGGGATCGACAAATCAGCTATTGATATCCAATTCGGCGCTACAGTTGCCGATCTGGTCGATGGCGTCAGCAAGCTGACCCAGATGGAATTTAATTCACTGGCAGAAAAGCAGGCCGAGAACTTCCAGAAAATGGCATTGGCTATGGCTCGGGATATCCGGGTTATTCTGGTCAAACTGGCAGATCGCCTGCACAATATGCGCACCCTCGGTGTGCTTCGGCCCGATAAGGCCCGCCGTATCGCCCGTGAAACCCTCGATATTTACGCGCCTATTGCCATGCGTCTGGGCATGAACTCAGTACGGATGGAATTTGAAGATCTGGGTCTGCGGGCACTGCATCCCATGCGGGCCCGGCGTATTGAAGCGGCCAAGCAGGCCGCCAGCGGTAATCGCAAGGCAGTTATCGAACAGATCCGCAATCAAATTGTCTCAACACTGGCCCTGGAGGGTCACAAAGCCCAGGTAACAGGCCGCGAAAAGCACCTTTATTCCATCTATAAAAAGATGAAGTCCAAAAAGAAATCCTTTGCGGAAATTATGGACCTGTACGCCTTTCGCATCATTGTTGACTCCGTTGATACCTGTTATCGCGTACTGGGTTGCATGCACAGCCTTTATAAACCGGTACCGGGAGAATTCAAAGACTATATTGCTATCCCTAAAGCCAACGGTTACCAGTCACTGCATACAGGGCTGGTCAGCATGCACGGCATTCCCATTGAAATTCAGATTCGCACAGCGGAAATGGAAGATATGGCCAACAACGGTATTGCCGCTCACTGGCTCTATAAAAGTGATGGCCAAAATGCAACATCCAGCCAGACCCGCGCACGACAATGGGTGCAGGGCTTACTGGAAATGCAACAACGGGCAGGTAATTCACTGGAGTTTATCGAGAGCGTCAAAATTGATCTCTTCCCGGATGAAATTTACGTATTTACCCCTAAAGGTCGTATTCAGGCACTACCCAGAGGAGCAACAGCCGTTGATTTTGCCTATGCCGTTCACACCGATGTTGGCAATAGCTGCGTAGCCTGTCGTATCAACCGGCGACTGGCGCCGCTATCAGAACCACTGCAAAGTGGCCAAACGGTTGAAATTATCACCGCACCGGGCGCGCGTCCCAATCCAAGCTGGTTTAATTATGCGGTGACAGCCAAGGCGCGCACCAATATCCGCCATTACCTCAAACATCAGACTCGGGATGACTCCATTACACTTGGGCGGCGCTTGCTGGACAAGGCTCTGAATATTTTCGGTACCAGTCTCGATACGGTTGCACCTGGCCAGCTTCAGGACTATCTCAACCGCTATCAGTATGGAGGGCTTAATGATCTGCTTGAAGACATCGCCCGGGGTGAACGGTTGCCACCAATTACTGCCCAGCAGATTCTCGGCGAGAGCGGCACACCCTATCCGGCGCATAACGAACAGGACAGTCAACCGGTTGCTATTCGCGGTACTGAGGGTTTCATGGTCAGCTACGCCAAGTGCTGCCATCCAATTCCCGGCGATCCCATTGAGGGCTATTTGAGTTCAGAAAAAGGCATGGTTGTTCACCGCGACAGCTGTGGCAACCTGGCTGATATGAGAGATAACCGAGAGCGCTTGATAGCACTGCGCTGGGACGATGAAGTCGAGGGCGAATACCCCAGCCGATTGCGCATAGAAGCAGAAAACCAGCGGGGCATTTTTGCCATTATCGCCACCCGTATTAACAGTATGGGCGTTAATATCGAGCGCATCAGCAGTGAAGATAAAGACTATCAATTCACCTATGTTGATCTGGATGTACGGGTTCACAACCGTGTTCATCTGGCCAGTATTCTCAAACGTCTGCGCTCAATTAATACCGTGCGACGTGTCAGCCGAATCTGAAATAGAACCTATTCATTACAGGAGTCAACGTGAGTAATCGCGCCATTATTTCTACCAACGATGCCCCCGCCGCTATCGGCCCCTACTCCCAGGCCGTCAAAGTGGGCAATACTGTCTGGCTATCCGGGCAAATACCGCTGCAACCTGAAACCATGGAAGTGATTGAAGGTGACATTCAGGATCAAGCCGTCCAGGTTTTTCGCAACCTGGCAGCTGTTGCTGAAGCGGCTGGCGGCAGTCTGGATCACGCTGTCAAACTCAATATCTCACTGACCGACATAGGTGACTTTGCAGCAGTCAATGAAGTAATGGCCCGCTTTTTAAGCGAACCCTATCCAGCCCGTGCCTGCGTGCAGGTAGCCGCCCTGCCCAGAGGTGTCGATATCGAGGTGGAAGCTGTTTTAGTGGTTTAAGGGCCGTGGTTTATGGGCAGCCAGCAGTGGTCCATAGCCGCTGCGATAGTTGGGATAAAGCAGACTGTAACCACTGGCCAGCAAACGCTGATTGCTACAGCGCTTGTGACTAATGCTGCTGTTATTGGGCAGCGCCACAGGTTCGACCGATAGCTGCCGGGCCAACCAGGATTCCACCTCATACTGCGAGGCAGGGTGAGAATCAACCACATTATAGACGGCCTCCACGGACTCTCCCTCCAGGGCAACCGTGATCAAATACGCCATGAAACCTGCCACATCATCCCGGTGGATGCGATTACTGTAGCGCAGCGGTTCGGACGCACAGACTTCACCACGCATAATACGTGATAACAGACGACCACCGGCACCACCATAAATACCGCCACAGCGCAGCACACTGGCAGTAAGCCCCGAGCTCAATAGCAGGCGTTCAGCCTCAATAATAGCCAGGGCGGTCGGATCGGTGGTGGCCAATGGGCTGCCTTCATCCACCAGATTGCCATTTGCTTCGGCATAAACACGGCTACTGGATACCATCAGACTCAGCCTGGGCCGATGCTTACCCAGGCCCGTGAGTAGATGCTGCATCGCCCGGGTAAAACCAGCCTGATAGGCGCTGTAACCGCGACCAACCGGCTTGAAAGTTGCAATTACAATCGTCGGAGCGAGACGCGCCAGTACAGCTAACGACGCAGGCTGTGTATAGTCCACCGCAACAGCGTGCAAATCTTCAGGCAAGAGGGCAATATTTCGTCGCAAGCCGATGAAAGGTATTGTCGAAGGCAACTGGGCCGCCAGTCGCAGACCAAGATCACCACAGCCCACCACAGCCACAGAAGGTGAACACATATGCTGTTCACGACCTGGACTCATAAACCGTTACACTCCATACAATGAATAGCGCATCAACAACACATAAGCCCTACTGTTATCAACGGACTTTTGCCTGGCGAATAAACCGGATGAGTATAACAACCTTCTATACATACACCAATTGCAGCAAAAAGGCTGCAATATGAACATTGTACTGCCCGATCAGAACATACAAAGTCTGCACGGCGTTGGCCCCAGGTTGGCCGACAAACTACAAAACTACGGTATACAACGGGTGGAAGACCTGCTCTTTCATCTGCCTCTGCGCTACCAGGATCGGACCCGAATCACCCCCATCGGCGCCCTGCAACCCAACATAGAGGCGGTGATCGAAGGCGAAGTGCAGGTGGCCGATGTCCTCTTTGGTCGCCGCCGCAGCCTGGCAGTGCGTTTACAGGATGACAGCGGCAGTTTGACTCTGCGCTTCTTTCACTTCAGCGCAGCTCAAAAAAACCGCCTGCAAGCAGGTATGCGCTTACGCTGTTTTGGCAACATCCGACGTGGTGCTCACGGCCTGGAGATGTATCACCCGGAGTACCGCGAGTGCGAGGGCAACAATGAGCCTGTTGATGACAGCCTGACACCCATCTACCCCACAACCAACGGTATCAGCCAGAGCCAGTGGCGCAAGCTGTGCCAGCAGGCACTGGTTCTGCTGGCACAGCTTGCGCCATCAGATCTGTTGCCCGCCGAACACAACCACGGCTACAGTCTGATGGCAGCTCTGCAATACCTGCATGCACCGCCACCAGATGCACCGGTGGCACAGTTACTGGCAGGTCGTCATCCAGCCCAGTTGCGACTGGCGCTGGAAGAGCTGGTTGCTCACCATCTGGCCCTGCTGCGGCTGCGCCAACAGCAACAAAGTGTACATGCCCCAACCCTGCCGCCGCAGACGCAGGCCCATCAACAATTACTGGCTGCCCTGCCCTTCAGCCCAACCACCGCCCAACAACGGGTAATGACTGAAATTGCCAATGATCTGGCCACAGCGATACCCATGCTGCGTCTGTTACAGGGTGATGTTGGTTCTGGAAAAACCCTGGTCGCTGCCGCTGCCGCCTTACAGGCACTGAGCAACGGCTATCAAGTGGCAGTAATGGCTCCCACTGAAATATTGGCCGAACAACACCGACAGAATCTCAACAGCTGGCTGGCACCACTGGCTATCGAGCCGACTTTGCTGACCGGCCGCAGTAAGGGCAAGGCCCGCCAACAACTGCTGGCTGCGTTGGTTGCTGGTGATATCCGGCTGCTGATCGGTACTCATGCTCTGTTCCAGCCAGATGTACACTTTCAACGCCTGGGCCTGGTGATTGTTGATGAACAACATCGCTTCGGCGTACACCAGCGACTATCGCTGACTGAAAAAGCCGACAGCATCAGCGGTCGACCTCACCAGCTGATCATGACGGCTACCCCCATTCCACGCACCCTGTCGATGGTCGCCTATGCCGATCTTGATTGTTCAGTGATCGACGAACTGCCACCCGGACGACAGGCTATCGGCACGGTGCTGATCGACGCTGCCAGGCGTTCACAGGTAGTGGAGCGTATCGCCCACGCCTGCCGCGAGGGACGCCAGGCTTACTGGGTCTGTACGCTGGTGGAAGAAAGTGACGTATTGCAGGCCCAGGCTGCTGAATCCACTGCCGAAGCGTTGACTGTAGAACTACCAGGGTTACGCATCGGTCTTATTCATGGTCGGCTGTCAGCCAAGGAAAAGGAGGCTGTTATGGCGCGTTTCAAGGCTGGTGAGTTATCCCTGCTGGTAGCCACAACAGTAATCGAGGTGGGTGTAGATGTGCCCAATGCCAGCCTGATGGTTATCGAAAATCCCGAACGTCTGGGCCTGGCGCAGCTGCACCAGCTACGTGGCCGGGTGGGCCGGGGTGACATTGCCAGTCACTGTGTACTACTCTATCAGCCCCCTCTGTCCCAACAGGGCCGACAACGCCTGCAAGCCATGCGCGAAAGCAACGATGGTTTTTATATCGCCGAACAGGATCTGCAATTGCGTGGTCCCGGCGAAGTATTGGGTACTCGTCAAACCGGCGATATGCAGTTTCGCATTGCCGATCTGGCTATCCACCAGGATCTGCTTGAACAAGCGCATCAGGTACAGCCAGACACTGCCAATACCGAGGCTCTGATCCGCCGCTGGACCGGTGAAAAACAACGCTTTGCCAGTGTTTAGCCATTATTGCGTGGCAGCAGTGGCAATGCCGTTCAAAATACGCTCTATTCAACTACTGTTGTCGGCACCACTTGCACTGATCGGCTCCATGCTCCATGCTCGCCCTGCATTTCAAATGAGCAAATACATGCCAGGGTTGTTATTCCGGCCTCACACCGAACCCAACTGGCGGCCAGCCAACCAGTTCTCCACCTGTGAACTCGATCCGCAGCAACGGATCTGGCTGCTCGATGATGGTTCACTGACGGGCCGTTTGATCAGTAGCAATAGTGGTCACTTCAGTGTAGAGCGCCTGCATCAGAGTTGGAGCCGTGCCCACCTGTCAGAGCAGACTGTATTGGCCATCCGGCAACGACAGCGTGTATTGGTGCGCGAAGTGGTGCTGAAAATTAACGACACCCCGGTTGTTTTCGCTCGCAGCCTGTTTCCTGTTGGTAGCCTCAGCGGCCGTCTGCGCCACCTGCGCCATCTGCGCAACCGCTCTCTTGGATCTATTCTGTTTCGTTTTCCTCAAATGCAGCGCAGCCCCTTTGAAATAGCCCGTATAGCAGGTAACAGTGCCTATTTACCTGCTTTTTTACAGCAGTCCAGCCCTGCCTGGGGACGACGTTCCTGTTTTACAATTGACGGCAGGCGCTTATTGGTCAGCGAAGTTTTTTTGCAGAATTTCAAGCCCTGGCAGGCAGTACTGCCACTACACCGCAGTCAGCGAGGCAAGGTTAACGCTGCAATCCTGCAAGCAAAACAGTAAGCTTGTCGCCTGTTTGCAAAAAAGTACGATACTGACAAAAGAATGACACGCAGCAAATTTCAGGCTCTGCTCAAACTGATCCGCTGGGACAAACCTGTCGGGACGTTGTTATTGCTGTGGCCAACCCTATGGGCACTGTGGATTGCCGCCAGTGGTCTACCCAATGCCAGGCTGTTATTTATCTTTATTGCCGGTACCTTTTTGACCCGCTCAGCAGGCTGCATCGCCAATGATCTGGCTGATCGCAATTTTGACGGCAGTGTTGAGCGCACCAGGGAACGCCCCCTGGTCACCGGTGAAATTAGCGTCCGCGAAGCCGTCACTTTCGCCTTGTTATTGTGTTTTGCCGCCTTTGTGCTGGTATTGTTTACCAATACCCTGACCATTGAGCTGTCGTTGATTGCCGTCACACTGGCAATCAGTTATCCCCTGATGAAGCGCATTACACACTGGCCACAGGCCGTTCTGGGCGTGGCTTTTTCCTGGGGTATACCCATGGCCTTTGCCGCCCAAAGTGGCCATTTACCTGCGGGTTTATGGTGGCTGTTTATTGCCAACCTGAGCTGGACAGTGGCCTACGACACCCAGTATGCAATGGTCGACCGGGAAGATGATTTGCGAATAGGCATCAAATCAACCGCTGTTTTATTTGGCGCTGCCGACCGCACAATGATTGCCCTCTTTCAGATACTGAGTCTGGCCTGCCTGCTGGCGGCCGGACAATATTTTGCACTTGGCCCCTGGTACTGGGCGTCACTGGCAGTGGTCTGTACTTTGTTTATCTATCATCAGCGACTGATTTACAAACGTGAACGTATGCTCTGCTTTCGCGCTTTTTTACACAATAACTGGGTGGGTGCCACAGTGTTGGCAGGTATTGTATTGCACTATTGCACGCATACTGTCAGCAGCTGAGCCCGGCTGGCTATTGCGGTGGAGAATTTCAATCAGCGTGAAGCACAACAAATCGGCCACTATCGCCATAATTGTGAACAGATGCTGCCCTTTCGCCAGCCTGTCACAAACTTCGAAATAGTCAAAAATAAATAAAGACTTCTATAAGGCCGCCACAAAGTACCTATCAAAACCCCTATCAAGGGTGGCTTCCACCATAATTGGCAGGATAATCAAACATAATTTTACTATTAACCTGGCCATCAAATAGATGAATCCTTCACTATTTGATTGTCGCCCGCTCAAATCGGCAGAATTTGCGAAACCCCTTGATTTTAGCGGGTTCGTACTGGCCAATAGCCAGCGGCGGTGCATCCATGCACAGCAAATTAACCCGGCTAAATGCTTACCGGATTAATTTACAACTTTTGACAAGATCAATAAATGCGATACTGTGTTTATCACCAAACTGATGACAACAACAATATAAATTGTAATGAGACAACTGCGTATGTGGCATTTACAAGCCGGGAAAAAAGCCATCGTTATAGTGCAGATACTATTCTACCTGTTTTTCTGGAATGCCACTTCGAGCCAGGCTTCAAACATGATCAATACGGCGGAGCAGGTCAGCCAGTCATTGCTTGCTGTAGGCACCGTAAAACCCAACCTGCGGCACCAAAAAAAGCTCGAAGCATCCCGCTTTCTCGGTACAGGTTTTGCTATTGCCGACGGAAAACAGGTAGTGACCAGTTTGCACGTTGTTAAACAGGATTTTGCCAAAGGAGAACGCCTGGCAGTCATTCTCGGAAAAGGCCGACAATTACAAGTACGCAGCGCCGAAATTATACTTGAAGATTCTCTCCATGATCTGGCCGTACTGAAAATCACAGGCGAGGCCATACCCACATTATCGCTGGCCGGATCAGATCTTGAACCAGTGGGCACAGGTGTCGGTTTGAGTGGTTTTCCATTGGGTATTAATGTGGGTTTTTATCCGGTGACTCATCGCGGCATGATCGCCTCTGTTGCTCCATTGGCCAGCCCTATGAGCAGTGGTGAAAAAATGTCAGCCATGTACATGCGCGCACTGCGTGATGGCTTTTTGGTTTATCAACTCGATGCAACCGTTCTTCCCGGCCACAGCGGAAGCCCTGTATATAGCCCTGATTCAGGCAGAGTACTTGGTGTAGTAATGGGACACCTCACTCTGGATATGCCCAATGGTAAAAACCTGCGGCGCCCATCGGGCATCAGTTATATCATCCCCATCAGGTATCTGCATGATTTGCTGGCCAGCATCAATCAATAAAACATGCCATTAAACCTCAAACTTCACCATTGAATTTATCCATGATCTGAATAAATTATTTGTATCACCCTGATTAATGCCCGCTTATCTTGGATAGGAGGTTGAGAACAACAACCCCACCGACGATGAGTCCCATGCCAATAAATGCCCATAAATCAAGTCTCTGTCCATGAAACATCCAATCAATTGCTGCCACAAGTACAATACCGAGTCCGGCCCAAACGGCGTATGCAATACCTGTTGGAATAGACTTTAACGCAAGTGAAAGAAAGTAAAATGCAATACCGTAACCAATCACAACAACAATGGATGGAACTGGTTTTGTGAAGCCTTCGCTAGATTTCAGCATGGAAGTTGCAATTACTTCACCTAAGATTGCAACAGCCAGGAATAACCAGCTTTTCATTTTCTGTTTCCACCGTACTGTGAGCGAGGGTGACAATCATTAAAGTTGGCAAATAACCATCTTAAATGCCAAAATCAACACATAATACATTTGAACCACTCTTAATGGATTTGTTACATCCGCTTTAAAGATAAACAATCCACCCTGTAACGCAGGGCTG
Source organism: Parahaliea sp. (assembly GCA_047974765.1). GTDB lineage: Bacteria > Pseudomonadota > Gammaproteobacteria > Pseudomonadales > Halieaceae > JBKECP01. Next base: position 58,119 of record JBKECP010000036.1, read on the forward strand.
TCAAAATACAACAAAGCAGAGTATAAACAGTTTCACACCATAACTTTGTTAATTGCTGATACTCGCTTCACGCTCAAGCACCCAACAGCGTGAATTATGACTAAAACCAATTTTTTCGTAATACCGATTGGCTGCTGTAGCAGCAATGAGTATAAGTTTGCATTTTGGACCGAGCTGTTCCCGGGTGATTATTTGAAGCCGTTTTCCAATACCGGTTTTTTGATGCTCCAAGCTTACAGCCAGATCTGATAGATAGCAGGTATAATAAAAATCCGTAACGCTTCTGGCAATGCCAACAAGCTCACCATCATGCCAGGCACTCACAATAAGGTTGCTATTTGAAAGCATACCCTCCATACACTCTCTGTCTTCTATTGGCCGCCGCTCCCCTAAAGTCGAAGCTTTCAGTAACGTAACAAACTGATCTGTAGTTACCGCCTCATTGATTTTATATTTGATCTTCATAGTTTCCTTGCGCAGTTAATGGCTGCTGCGCATTATTTTTTACCAAGCCATTTTGTTACATCGCTTCCAAGCGTATTCACGCAGCGATAGAGCACCGCGCATGAGCCTTTGAATCCACCAAAAAATCCACCGCCTGAATCACGAGTGGCAGTGTAAGCATCGACCTCTTTTCCATTTCTATATAAAGTCGCAGATATAGCAACAGATTTATGATGACCAATATATGCATTACCCGAACTCATTGCGTTCATTATTTCGAGCTTAACTGAAGTCCCAGCCGTCTGCGTTTCGACATTTTCACCTAACGATACTTGCCACCCTGCTTTTTCCAGGTATTTTTTTGTAGATTTGGAAAAATTAGCACCAAGATTAGTGCATTCATTTTTTATTTTATCGGGGATAATAGCAGCATCATAAAATCCTGCTTTGGATGTAATAGAAACCTCTTTATCATTTGCAACTGCACCTGTGCTTACTGCCAATATAATCATCCCTATTTTCACTGCGACTTTCATATATACCACTTCCTGTTTTTGTGTTTAAACAAACTATTATTAACCTGACAATCAAATAGATGAATCCCATCACTATTTGATGGTCGTCCCTGAAAATCAGCAAAATGTGTGAAATCTCTTGATTTTCAGTGGCTCGCGCAGGCTTACAGCCTGTGGCGGCACGTTCATGTGCTGCTTATTTATTCGGCTAAAAACCTGTCGATGAGATGGTCTCCTCACCTCCCAAACGGCATCACAATGCGCCAGGATAGAGATGAAGAATATTCTATCGAAACGAGACGAGGAGGAAACCATGTCTAATCGTATGATAATCGGGGTAGATTTGGCAAAAACCAGCTTTGCCGTCGTCATGTTGAACATGTGTCGGTAATGATCTCAGCCGCAAAACGGTGAAACGGCAACATTTACTTCCATACCTTGCCGGTCAGGAGGTTGCCGTGGAGGCAATGGAGGCCCGCGTCGGCGCGCACCATTGGGTGCGCGGGATTTTAAGTCGCTGGATACAGCAAGTCAAAGCCAGACACGGGTTTAACACAACGATGGTCACACTGGCGAACAAGATGATCCGTATTGCCTGGGCACTCCTGGCTCGTGGTGAGCACTACTGTTGAGCTTCATCCACATCCGCAGCCAAGGCAACGGGGTGAAGCCCCGGTAAACGCAATGAGGAAAAACAAAACAGGAGCGTTTTTTCGGGGTTGCGAAGGCAACAGACAATCGATGATGATGACATAACAGATCAAACCGGTCTGCAGAGAACCCGATTAACCCGGTGGCCCTTGAGGCCAACATGCCGGTAAGGACTGCAGGCGACGAAACTTTATCAAGGCCAGAGGGTGAAGTGGATCCTCATAAACAGGTCGGATATATGACAGCAACCTGTCCCTGACATCGACTGCGTGAGCCTTGCAAACGGGGAGGAGACCATATACGGGTTAATAATACGTTAGAAATATTTAATTAGCACAATCCAACTTATCCGGCACTTCTTTTTTGTTCCACAAAACTGAAGTCGTGCATGTAGTCACATTTTTCAGCCCATATCTCTCGAAAGTCTTCAGCAAATAACGATCTGATCCGTCTCGACTTCAGTAAATTATTTTTGTTTGAAATCACTAAAATCCGGCAAACGCATATGACGACGGTAGGCCATAGTCGAATGAGGCCAGTTATTGATTACCTTGCCAGCAGCATTTTTGTACCAGCTTTCACAGCGGCTAACCCAAACCATTTTGCCAAGTTCCTGCTGCATCCACTGATTATAACGCTTCATTACCTCCGGACGCACATCGAGGGAATGCAAATTTTGCTGCAAAATTTTTTCGATACAACTGGCCACATATTTCACCTGCTGTTCAACCATAAAAATAATAGAATTGCTGCCCAGGTTGGTATTGGGTCCATAAAGCATAAACAGATTGGGAAATCCCGCTACACATACACCGCGATAGGCTTCAGCACCATCAGCCCAGGCCTGGCGCAGCCTTTGACCACCTGTACCCCTGAATTCAACCGCCGACAATAAATCACTGGCGGTAAAACCAGTACCGTAGATGAGCACATCAATATCGCGTTTGACATCGTCGGCACTGCATACGCCCCGCTCACCGATACCCTTGATCGGCGAGGTAACCAATTCCACATTGTTGCGATTGAAGGTTTGAAAATAATCATCGCTCAACAGGATGCGTTTACATCCAAGCAAGTAATCAGGCGTCAGTTTATCTCGCACTTCAGGGTCACTAACACTTTGCTTGAGATAGCTTCGAAACCAGCGCAACCACAGTATGCGAACCAGTGAGCGCGAACGCATGGCCGGATAAAAAAACCACTCGCCCAGCAGATAGGACTTGAGCCGGTGCATTTTTTGCAACCAGGGGTAACGCGCAAAGCAACGCTGTTCAACCTCGGTGTAGGCGCGATCCTTGCGCTCGACCACATAATTGGCATTGCGCTGGTAAACATAGAGCTGCTTTACCTTGGCCGCCACATGGGGGATAAACTGAAGAGCGCTGGCAGCACTGCCGATTACGGCCACTCGCTTGTCACTGAGATCGATGTCGTGGTTCCAGCGGGCCGAGTGGAAGCTCGGTCCGTCAAAATTGGCAGCACCCTCAAAGTCCGGGATATAGGGCATATTGAGCTGACCCAGGCCGCTGACTACGCTGCGCGCCTCGAGCTGTTCGCCATTGGCCAGCGATACCTGCCAATAGCCGCCCTCTTCATTAAAAGCCGCCTCGGCAACAGCGGTATTCAGACGCAGATGAGGCCGCAATCCATACTTGTCGGCGCAGTGCTCAAAATAGGCCCGTATTTCATGGTGAGGCGAATAAATGCGGGACCAGTTGGGATTGGGCTCGAAGGAGAAGCTGTACAATACCGAAGGCACATCACAGCAGGCACCTGGATAGGTGTTGTCATACCAGGTACCACCAACACCGGAAGATTTTTCCAGAACCACAAAATTACTGATGCCCCGCCTGAGTAGCTCGATAGCCATGCACAAGCCAGACATACCGGCTCCAATGATAGCAACATCCTTCTTTTCAGCCATAAATATTCCTTGCAGAGGCTTTTATTGCTTTTGACAGGTCTGTCGATATTAATTGTCAGGGCTTAGCCTGGCACCTTATCCCGGGTAAACACCAGCTCTCGGGCACTCGATTCGGCGACATTATAGCGGTAACCACCTTCACGGAACTTTTTGAGCCCGTCAATACTGTTCAGCTCGTGATTGATAATATAGCGTGCCATTGCACCCCGGGCTTTTTTGGCAAAAAAGCTAATAATTTTATACTTGCCACTTTTTAAATCCTTAAATACCGGTGTGACAATATCTGCCTCCAACAAACCGGGCTTGAGGGCTTTGAAATACTCGTTAGAAGCCAGATTCACCAATACATCTGACTTCGATTTATGCAAATCCTGATTCAGCAAACGGGTAATATACTCACCCCAAAACTGATAAAGATTGGCACCACCGCGATTAGTGAATTTAAGGCCCATTTCAAGACGATAAGGCTGTATTAAATCGAGCGGCCGCAACAAACCGTACAGGCCGGACAATATGCGCAGATATTGCTGGGCATAGGCGAGCTGACCACCATCCATGGTATCGGCCTGCAAACCTGTATAAACATCACCTTTGAAGGCCAGTACAGCCTGCCTGGCATTATCTTTACTGAAAGGAATGGACCAGTTCATAAAGCGTGCATGATTGAGGTCGGCAATTTTTTCACTGACGCCCATCAGACTTTGAATATCTTCCGGGCTCAGGCAGCGAGCATCCTCAACAAGCTCTGCAGATTGTCCAAGCAGGCGTGGCTGGGTACTTTTACGCACCTTGTTTGGACTTTCAAAATCCAGCGTCTTGGCTGGGGAAATAATACTCAGCATAGTTCCTCACTCACTGTCATGCAGTGAAATATCTACTTTCGCCAGGGTGAAGCGGCTATGATACTCTGCGCTCCTTTATTGAAAAAGACTAATAAAATCATGTCAGTTTGGCGTGGTCTCATTACAACAATAGATACCTTTACCAGAGCCTGCGGCCATTGTTTGTGCTGGCTCAGCATTGCTATGACTCTGCTCACTACCATCGTGGTAATTCTGCGTTACGGTTTTAATATTGGTTCTATCGCCTCACAGGAAGCCGTTATTTATATGCACGGCATACTCTTTATGCTGAGCGCAGCTTACACACTGCAACAAGACAGCCATGTGCGAGTTGATATTTTTTATCGACATTTTTCCTGCCGTACACAGGCCTGGATTAACTGTATTGGTGGCATTATATTCTTATTGCCTTTTTGTGTTTTTCTGTTTTTTATCAGTTGGAGCTATGTCGCTGAATCCTGGCATATCAGGGAGGTATCACCTGAACCTGGCGGCATTCCGGCAGTTTATCTACTGAAAACCCTGCTGTTATTACTACCTTTGACTCTTTTTTTACAGGCACTTGCTGAAACATTGCGCAATGCCAGAATAGTGATTACTGGCGAACACATATGCTGAGCCATATCGCTTTATTCATGTTTGCCGTTATTTGCATACTGCTGATGCTGGGTTATCCGGTTGCCTTTACTATGGCCGGTACTGCTCTGCTGTTTGCTGCCGTTGGCATTATTGGCGGTGTTTTTGATGCCGCTTTTCTGTCAGCCATGCCCGGTCGCTTATACAGCACTATTGGCAATGAAACCCTGATAGCTGTCCCCCTGTTTATACTGATGGGTGTCGCACTGGAAAAGTCCCGTATTGCCGAAGAATTACTGAGCAATATGACACGGGCTTTTGGCCGCATTCGCGGTGGACTGGGTATTTCGGTGATTATTGTCGGTACGCTACTGGCCGCCTCTACCGGCATTGTTGGTGCAACGGTTATTACAATGGGTTTACTGTCCTTACCCAGCATGCTCAAAAGCGGCTACAGACCCTCTCTGGCAGCGGGCACTATTTGTGCAACCGGCACTCTGGGCCAGATTATTCCGCCTTCAATTGCACTGATTCTGCTTGGTGATGTGTTATCCAGTGCTTATCAGCAGGCACAGTTGAGCATGAATATATTCAATCCAAAAGTCTTGTCGGTGGGCGATTTGTTTACCGGCGCATTGATTCCGGGATTGTTACTGATCTTGTGCTACAGCATTTACCTGTTGGCAGTAAGCCGCTTTCGGCCAGAAGATGTACCGCTTGCCAATGAACCGGCCGTATCGCTAAAGAAGCTATTATTAAGCACGCTTCCGCCAATAGCTCTGATTATACTGGTATTGGGCTCCATCCTGACCGGCGCAGCCACCCCTGGCGATGCGGCAGGTATTGGCGCTGTTGGCGCACTGCTACTGGTTCTTTCGCAGGGACAGCTGAATATTACCCTGCTTAAGCAGATAGCACTGGATACTACGCGAATGACTTGCATGGTATTTACGATACTGATTGGAGCTTCCATATTTTCGCTGGTTTTTCGTGGTTTCGGTGGCGACGCATTGATTCATGGCTATTTTAACAACCTGCCAGGTGGCACTCTGTCGGCAACAGCAATAGTAATGCTGGTTATATTCCTACTGGGTTTTATACTTGACTTTATTGAAATTACTTTTGTGGTAATACCCATTGTCGGACCTACTTTACTACAGATGGGTATAGATCCCGTTTGGCTTGGAATAATTTTTGCGCTGAACCTGCAAACGTCTTTTTTAACGCCTCCTTTTGGTTTTGCACTATTCTATTTACGGGGTGTGGCACCGGATTCACTCCCGACCAGCGCTATTTACCGGGGAGTTATACCCTTTATAATTATCCAGCTACTGGTCATTACCGCAATCTGGCTGTGGCCTCCGCTGGCAACCTGGCTGCCAGCACAACTATCTGACTTAAAAGGAGCCTGATTAACAGGTTATCGCTCTATGCGTAATATTGATTCGACACCTGTTCCACAGGGTGAACTTGCCCTGCAAACAATTGCCATGCCAAAAGATACCAATGCCAACGGCGATATCTTTGGCGGTTGGTTGCTGTCGCAGATGGACCTTGCTGGTTCAATCACTTCTACCGAAGTGGCGGGCGGACGTGTGGCCACTGTTGCCATTGACGGTATGGCATTTTTAACACCAGTGCATGTTGGTGCCGTGGTCAGCTGCTACTGTGACGTTCTTGAAATTGGCCGCAGCTCCATCCGTACAATGGTGGAGGTCTGGATTAATTCCAAACACGATGGTGAACCATTAAAAGTTACCGAAGGTGAGTTTGTTTTTGTTGCCATTGATGAAAAGGGCCGTACCCGATCCATTAACCCGTAGACAGATATGGTATAGCTCAATCACTATTTGAATATGGCGGCAGCACTACATCCCGAGCATTGATATAGGCCTGTTCAGAGATGCGATGATAGGCGCGTACATTTTTGTAAAAACTCTGAAACGATACATTGATCTTTGCCGCCATAGGATCTTTGGCTACCAGCTCTGCCAACACTTCTTTATTGGCTGCATACAGAGCCTCAAGCACATCATCAGGCAAACGACGCAGCTGCACACCATAATCTGTTTCCAGTTGCATTAGTGCTGCATTATTGCCGGCAGTAAATTCATCCAGCATATCCTGATTGGCAGCACGCGTGGCATATTTGACGATAGCCTGAAGATCGGCAGGCAATGCCGCCAATGATTGACGATTGACAATAAATTCCAGCATCGCACCCGGCTCATGCCAGCCGGGATAATAGTAGTAATGCGCTACATTTTGCAGGCCGAGTGCCAGGTCGTTATATGGGCCAACCCATTCGGCTGCATCAATTACTCCCGTTTGCAAGGAAGTATAAACTTCACCACCAGGAATGCGCACCGCCGTACCACCAGCACGGCTGAAAACGTCACCGGCAAGGCCGGGGATACGCATTTTTAGCCCTTTAAGATCATCCAGCGAACGAATTTCACGATTAAACCAGCCAGCCATTTGTACACCAGTGCTACCACCGGGAAAAGGTACCAGATTAAAGGGTGCATACGCTTCCCGCCACAGTTGCAACCCGCCACCATAATAAAACCAGGCATTCATCTCCTGAGCCGTCATGCCAAAAGGGATTGCAGTAAAAAATACTGATGATGGAATTTTGCCCTTCCAATAATAAGCAGCACCGTGACCGGCATCTGCCACCCCCCGGGATACCGCATCAAAAACCTCGAAAGCAGGTACAATTTCACCAGCTCCATAAACATCAATCTTAAGTCGACCCGCGCTCATTTCCTCAATATAGCGCGCCAGATTATTGGCACCAGAACCCAGCCCAGGCAGATTTTTGGGCCAGGTAGTCACAATTTTCCAGTGGTAGATTGAAGCTGAGGCATCAGGCTGTGAAGCTATCGCAGCCTGCCTATACTGATTTTGGCGATGAGCAACATCAGCAGCCCATAAACCAACGACACTGACCAACACCGTCAGCAGTAAAAGAATAATCAGGGCGCTGTAGCGCCGACCTGGATGAGTTTGCATTTATTTTATTGGATTGTCTGCGCAAGGTTTATTTATTACAGCAAAATTCTATTCATAGTAATTGTAATTTGGCATATTGCAGCACCAGCCACTTGCTGCCTTCAGCGTCAAAATGCACTTCAATACGAGCATTATTGCCCCGCCCCTCAAAATTTAGCACCACCCCCTCACCAAAAATCTGATGATAAACCCGTTGTCCCAGGCTCAGGCCTGTATCAGGCACTGCCGCCTGAGTCAGACTGCTGACAGGCGATATCAGCGTATTGTTGAGCCGCACTTCCTGCAATAGTTCACCTGGTATCTCACGAATGAAGCGCGAAGGTGCGTTGTAGGCTTCATTGCCGTGCAAACGGCGGGTTTCAGCATAGCTTATTACCAGCCGCTCCATTGCCCGGGTAATACCGACATAACAAAGACGGCGCTCTTCCTCCAGCCGACCAGGCTCCTCCAGCGACATCCGGTGAGGAAAGAGGTTCTCTTCCATACCGGCCAGAAAAACCAATGGAAACTCCAAACCCTTGGCCGAATGCAGAGTCATTAGCTGGATACTGTCTTCATGGGCATCCGCCTGTGCTTCACCCGCATCCAGTGCGGCATTATCAACAAATTGCTGTAGCGGTGACAGCTCATCATCCTCTGTGACAAACTGTTTTGCCGCCGACACCAGCTCTTGCAGGTTTTCAAGTCTGGCCTGACCTTTTTCACCTTTTTCCTTGCGGTGAAATTCCATCAGGTTTGAATGCTGCTCAACATGCTGTATCAGCTCTTCCAGCAGCATTTCATCAGTACCCGAGTCCAGCTCGTTAATCAGAATCTGAAAACCTTCCAGTGCTGCACAGGCTCTGGTTGGCAACCGTTTGGCAGCTATGATTTCACTGATCGCCTGCCACAGTGAAATTTGTTGTTGCCGGGCCAATTCACGCACAGTATCCAGTGTTTTGCTGCCGATACCCCGGGGCGGCGTATTGATAATACGTTCGATAGCGGCATCATCACTGCGGTTAATCAGCAAGCGCAAATAGGCCATTACATTACGAATTTCCAGGCGCTCATAAAAGCGCTGGCCACCATAAATACGGTAGGGTACGCCACTTCGTATCAATGCTTCTTCAAGTACCCTGGACTGGGCATTGGAGCGGTAGAGAATCGCCACTGACGCCCGTTCGTGGCCTTCATTGACCCATGATTCCAAAGATTCAACAATATAACGCGCCTCATCCTGTTCATTAAAACCGGCATAAAGACTGATTTGCTCACCCGTATCCCCTGCCGTCCACAGCTGTTTGCCAAGGCGTCCGGAGTTGTGCCCGATAACTCCATTGGCTGCCTGTAAAATAGTCTGGGTAGAGCGGTAATTCTGCTCCAGACGCACCGTCTGACAGGGGCTGAAATCTTCGCTGAAACGCTGGATATTCTCGATTTTTGCACCGCGCCAGCCATAAATAGACTGATCATCATCACCCACAGCCACCAGCGGAATATGCCCCCCGGACAACACTCGCAGCCAGGCGTACTGGATAGTATTGGTATCCTGAAATTCATCCACCAGTATCTGCCGAAAGCGACTTTGGTAATGAGCCAGCGTGGCCGGACTGTTCAGCCACAGTTCGTGAGCGCGCAACAGCAATTCTGCAAAATCAACCAGGCCACCACGTTTACAGGTCTCTTCGTAAGCCAGATAAATACGCAGCATGGACTGACCGTAGAGATCGTGATGTGGAACCTCAATGTGGGCCGCCCGCAAGCCTTCGTCTTTCTGGCTGTTGATATACCAGGCAGCCTGGCGAGGGGGCCAACGGGATTCATCCAGATCCAGTTCACGACAGATGCGTTTAATTAACCTCAATTGATCATCAGCATCCAGAATCTGGAAATTACGGGGCAGACCGGCATCTTTCCAATGAGCCTTGAGCAGACGGTGAGCAAGACCATGAAAAGTACCCACCCACATACCCTGGATAGGTATTTGCAGCATTTGTTCGATGCGACTGCGCATCTCCCGGGCCGCCTTGTTGGTAAAAGTCACCGCCAAAATACCGTGTACAGGAACGCCCTGAGCCCGGACCAGCCAGGCAATGCGGTGAACCAGCACACGGGTTTTGCCACTACCGGCACCGGCCAGTACCAGCAGATTATCACTATCAGCGGCAACGGCTTCGCGCTGGGCACTGTTGAGAGGCGAAAGAATATCAGATACATCCATGGTGGCATTCTACTGCAATCAGATAGCACTCTCACAGTCAGCCGGGCAGTTTGCTGTGCAGCTGTGTAATAATCGGCTGCCAGGTACAGGCTATTTGAGCAGTAATGAGGCACAAACCCTTGAACAACGGCAGACCCATCCTGAGACATATTGAAGCATCACTGGCACAGTTGCGCCGTTCTGAGCGCAAGGTGGCAGAACTGGTCATCATCTGCCCCCAGGATGTCATTCATATGCGTATTGTTGATTTGGCGGCAGCGGCACAGGTGTCAGAACCAACGGTTGTTCGCTTTTGTCGCGCTATCGGCTGTCAGGGTTTTCAGAGCTTTAAATTAACACTCGCCCAGTCACTGGCCCAAAACAGCACGCAGGAACCCTTCACTCTGAGTGAGTTAGATACCGCCCGGGACTACACCTGCAAGGTCTTTGATGCCACCATGGAGACCCTTGCACAGGTTCGCAACACCCTCGACCCAGACGCTATCGAGGTGGCCGTTGATGCCCTGTGTAATGCTCGCCGGGTGGAGTTTTATGGTTTTGGTGCCTCCAGTCCGGTAGCTATCGATGCTCAACACAAGTTTTTCCGTCTGCAAATAGCCAGTGCTGCGCTCTCCGATCCTCATATTCAGGCGATGTCCGCTATGTCACTAACACCTGCTGATGTGGTCGTGGCTATTTCCCAATCGGGCCGCAGTACGGCTCTGCTGGAAGCAATGGATCATGTGCGCGAATCCGGTGCGGTGATTATTGCCCTCGCACCATCGGCCACACCCGTGCTGGAGCACGCCACCCTGCCCATTCCCATTGATGTTCAGTCGCCAAATGAGGACTCCTACACCCCTTTGCCCTCACGCATTGCCCACCTGGCGGTGATCGATATTCTGGCTGTTGGTGTCTCCAAAATGAAAGGTGATGAAGTCACCCGTCATCTACACAAGCTCAACCGCGGCTTGCAGTCTTTGCGCAGCAATTAGTGATAGCGACTACCAACTTGACAACAGTGCTGGCTGTGTCGCTGACAGCTTGTTAGTATCGCCCTCTACTTTTAGCGCAAATGGCAGCCTCATGAGCAATGATCCGCGCGATGGCGATAACAACTCCTTTGCTTTCTCCAGAAAGGGTTCACTTTCCGGGCACTCAACTACCGGACAGCATGAACACGAAGCCGCAGAACAACGCTCTGATATGGAATACGACACAGACCAGGAAGCAGATGACGACGTCCCAGGTGCTGTCGGTACTCCCAATATGCTGGAAGAAATGCTCACTCAGGATGATGACGGGCAGAACGGTATATTGGGCAATCGTGAAGAAACAGACCCCGAAGGTGATGATATAGATGCCTCTGTGCTGGCAGGTATCAGCGCCATTGCTGTCACCGATCAGCCTGATGAAAAGAGTGAATACCTACCGGATGACTTCGATCCCAATGACGATAACGAAGACGAAGACCGGGAAGATACCAGCCATCATTCTGGCGATGCCTCCGAAAATGATCCGGAAGATGAAGCTATCGAAGATGATGGCGAGCCGGATAGCGATGATGAGGCCGATGACTATAACGATGACTGGGATGAAGATGACGGCGATGACCTACCCTGGTGGCAAAATCTGCCTATGGGCATGATGCTGGTTGTCGTTGTTGCGCTGATCCTGCTTTCAATTGGTGGCTTGGGTGTATTGCAGGAGCGCAGTGAATTACGCCGGGAAATTACCGAGTTACGCTCCCGGCTGGCCGTATCAGTCAGCCCCGAACAGCTGGCTACCGAACGCGATGTACGCCGCAGCTTATCTGAACGGGCCAACCAGCTTTCACAGCAACTTGAAGAAATGCAGCAGGAAAATACCCGCCTGCGCAACATCATTGACGTGTTGGAGCAACAGGGCCTATCCGCAGCAGGGACTGTCAGTACCACAACAACAGACTCTGCAACGGCCAGTACATCAACAGCGGTACCCCCCTCCACCCAACCCCCTGTAACGGAGGAGACAGTGGCAGCTACCACCAGCAGTGGTCGCTGGTTCGTCAATTTTGGCTCCTATAGCCGACGCACACTGGCTGAACACTGGGCAAAACGACTCAAACCCGCAGCTGGCAAGGTTGTCGTCAATGCCATTCCCGGCAGTGACCTTTACCGGGTAAGAATAGTGGCGCTACCCAACCGCAGTACAGCCGACTCAGTTGCCAAACACTTGCAGGAGCAATATAACCTGCCACGACTCTGGGTTGGGGAGGATTAGGCTTAAAGTTCTGTTATCAAGCTGGCAATCAGAATACTCGCCCTGAGTATCTTGATTATCGCCCTGTAGCATTGGCGGAATCTGCGAAATTCCTTGATTTTACAGGGCTTGCCATTGATTTTGTCGACGGCGGCACATCCGCATGCCGCTATCAACCTGCCAATCTATATTGCCGATGAGATGATCTCCTCCCAGAGGCTTGCCGGGCAAATATGGCCTGGTGATACCGCGAGGGGATACCGCCTTAAGGAAGGTGCTGCCAGGCTATTTAAGCGGGGCCGACAACGGCTTAACCGAGTGTGCCCGTTGCTATCTGGCTCGCCAGTACGATCGGTTTTTGGCCATTATCGAAGAATTGGCCTGGTATGACAGGGTATTGCGCGAACAGGTCAAACCGGTCTGCAGAGAACCTGATTAACTCGGTGGCCCTTGAGGCCGACATGCCAATAAGGACTGCAGGCGGCGAAACTTCATCAAGCCCAGAGGGCCAAGTGAATCCCTCATAAACAGGCCGGATTACGACAGCAACCTGTCCCTGACATCGACTGTGCAAGCCTTGCAAACGGGGAGGAGACCATATACGGGTTAATAATTCAGGCGTGGACTTGGCAGTAACATATTGGGCTGTTACTGTCTTGCTTCTCTCTTGGCCGCGCAACAGGATAAGTCGATGAAAAAACTTTCCCTTTTGGTTTCTTTACTGTTTTGCAGCAATCTGGTTTTTGCGCAATGTAATGCACCCACACAGCCAGAGCTACCCAACGGGGTAAAAGCCACTATGGACGATATGCTCACTGGTCAAAAAGCTGTGAAGGCTTTTCAAAGTGCCAATGTCGGCTATATGAAATGCCTGGAAGAGGTTTTTACCAGCGCCGAGGCTCAACTGAAAAAGGGTGGGCTTGACAAAGATACTGAGGCCAAGGCACAGGCCAGCTATCAGGAAGCTGTCGATGCCTATAATGCGGCTGTCTCTACAGAAGAAGCCATTGCCGGTCGTTTCAATACCGAAGTACGCGAATACAAGGCCGCCAATCCCAAATAATGATGGTCGGCCTGCAATAGCATTTACCTGTCGACACTGGTCTATATTGTTTATCCTGTTTGTTTTTTCTGATCATCTGCAAACAGCAATAATTGTGCCCTGAACAGACGCTTCAGATGTTCAATATCTGCCACACTGGCGTAATTCAAACGGGTAATAAATGCAATGCTCCGATGTGGTCCCGGCTCGGCCAAAGGTACAGCCACCAGTTCGGAACTACCAGCGAGCAGTTGCTGTAGCGCCATCTGCGGCACCAAAGTAGAGCCCATTTTGCCTGCGACCATTTGAATCAGTGTATAGAGACTGGCGCCCTCCAGTGAGCGATCCAGCTCCGAAGGTGGCAGACGACAGGCAGCCAATGCGTGATCTTTCAGGCAGTGCCCATCGCGAAGTAACAGTAAATCTGCATTTTCAAGTTGGTTAGCGCTCACTGACTTTGATTTGGCGAGCACATTTTCCCGGTGGCTGACCAAACATAGATTTTCATCCCAGAAACTAAAAGCATGTAAACCTTCGATGGCATAGGGCAGCGCCAGCACAGCTGTATCCAGTTCACCGTCACGCACTTTCTGAACCAATATCTGTGAGCGCTCTTCAACGATGGTCAATTTAAAATCGGGGTGAGCCGCACGTACAGCCGGCAGAACTTTGGGCAGCAGGTAGGGACCAATAGTCGGTATGACGCCAATTGACATTGGATAACTCAGTGGCTGCTGATGCTGATGGCTGATTTGCAGCAGGTTATCCATCTCCAGTTTGATAGTGCGCGCCTTGGCCACTATCTGTCGTCCCACCGGTGTTACCAATACCCGCTTATTATCCCGCTCAAAAAGCTGCACACCGAGCTGGCTTTCCAGCTCGGCAATGCCGGTACTCAAGGCTGACTGGGAAACAGAGCAAAGTTCAGCCGCCCGTTTGAAATGCAGGGTTTCAGCCACAGCCAGCGCATAGCGAAGTTGCTTAAAAGACAACATGGTTTCAGCCTTGATGGATATTTAGTTTTTTAGAATGACACATTCTATTTAATTCACTTTATTCAATCAAAGATAGAGCGGACCATAGCGCCATGGTTGAGATCGGCTGTATCTACTTGCAGTGACTCAGCACCATTCAAGCAAATCAAGAGGAAAGTAAGCATGGCCAATATCAATCAAACAATTCCTGAGTTTAAAGCACAGGCCTTTCACAAAGGTGAATTCAAGACCATTACCTCCGAGGATGTAAAAGGCAAGTGGTCCATCTTTTTGTTCTATCCGGCCGACTTCACTTTTGTCTGCCCTACTGAACTTGAAGATATGGCCAGGCACTACGAAGAGTTGCAGGGTCTGGATGTTGAAGTTTACTCAGTATCCACCGACACCCATTTTTCACACAAGGCGTGGCACGACAGCAGCGAAGCCATTGGCAAAATCAACTACCCGATGCTAGGCGACCCCACCGGTGCACTGACCCGCGGTTTTGGCGTAATGATTGAAGAAGACGGGCTGGCAATGCGTGGCACCTTCCTGGCAGATCCCGATGGCATTATTCAGGTAGCAGAAATTCACGCTGGCGGTATTGGCCGCTCCGCCAAGGACATGGTTCGCAAGGTAAAAGCCGCCCAATATGTGCGTGAACACGATGGAGAAGTCTGTCCCGCTGCCTGGGAACAGGGTGAAGAAACTCTCACGCCCAGTCTGGATCTGGTTGGCAAAATCTAAACAAGGTTGATGCCGCGCGCGGGCAAGCCCCCGCGCGGCAGAATATTTCATCCATCCAAGGAAGCAGAATCATGCTCAACAACGATATTCTCCAGACCCTACGTGGCTATATGGAAAAGCTGGAGCAGCCAGTTACACTGGTTCTGCAAACCGGCGAGCACACAAAACATGCAGAACTGACACAATTCCTTGAACAGTTTGCATCCGTCTCTAACAAACTTTCACTGGAGCTGCGCGACACCCACGGCATACTGCGCAGCCCGCTCAGCTTCACCCTGGAAGTGGCCAACCAGCCGACCGGTATTATTTTTTCCGGCATCCCGGGTGGCCACGAATTTAATTCTCTGGTGTTGGCAGTCTTGCACAGCGGTGGTGTAGCCCTGAAATTGGACGACAGTCTGCAATCACTATTACGCCGCGTTGTCGAGCCGCTCAACTTTGAGGTATTTGTCTCTCTGAGCTGCCACAACTGCCCCGACATAGTACAGGCACTGAACCAGTTTGCTTTAGTTAATACACATATCAGCACCGAAATGCTCGATGGTGGTCTCTACCCCGAAGAGATCGAGGCGCGCAATATTCAGGGTGTGCCCGCTGTTTTTCTCAATGGCAAACCTTTCGCCAATGGCAAAATCGATACCGCTCAACTGCTGGATAAACTGATCGAACGCTTTCCCGAGCTGGCTCAGGCAGCACCGGAAGAAATCAGCCAGCGCCTGCCATTGCAGGATGTCACCGTCATCGGTGGCGGCCCGGCCGGGGTGGCAGCCGCCATCTATGCCGCCCGTAAAGGCTTGGCAGTGACCATCGTGGCCGATCGCATCGGCGGTCAGGTAAAGGACACCATGGGCATCGAAAACCTGATTTCCATACCCAAAACCACAGGCCCGGAACTGGCTGGCGCTTTGCAAAACCACCTGGATGACTATGACATCACTGTCCGCGAGCACCTGCGTGTCGAGCAGATCACAGCCACTGATATCAAGCACCTGCAATTATCGTCCGGTGAACAAATTCAGACCCGCACTCTGATTATTGCCACCGGTGCCAAATGGCGTGAGCTGGGCATCCCCGGTGAGCAGGAAAATATCGGCAGCGGCGTAGCCTATTGCCCTCACTGCGATGGCCCCTTTTTTAAAGGTAAAGACGTAGCAGTTATTGGTGGTGGCAATTCCGGTATTGAGGCTGCGCTGGATTTGGCGGGTATTGTTAAATCAGTAACTGTCTACGAATTCCTGCCAGAACTGAAAGCCGACCAGGTACTTGTCAGGCAGGCCGAAGCCAGGAACAACATTCATATTCGCAAGCATGTTGCCACTAAAGAAGTATTGGCTAAGGGCGGTAAAGTGCGAGCCCTTGTCTATGAGAATCGCACCAGTGGTGAGTTGCAAGAGCAGGAGCTGGCCGGTGTATTTGTCCAGATTGGTCTGGTACCCAACAGTGCTTTTCTTAAAGGTGTAGTCGATATGACACCCTATGGTGAAGTCATTATCAACGAGCGTGGCGAAACCAGCGCCGAGGGTATCTACGCCTGTGGTGATGTAAGCACTGTCCCCTACAAGCAAATTGTAATTGCCATGGGCGAAGGTGCCAAAGCGGCTCTTTCGGCCTTTGACTATCTGCTTAAGCAGCCAGTGATGAGTGAAAATAAAGCAGCCTGAATCAGAGTACACAAACTATACAATCCCCTACCTTACCCCGCTTCGGCGGGGTTTTTTACAACACTTGCATAGCATGACCAGACAAACCCCACCCTATGCAGGATGATATTCTGCCAGGCTCCGGGTTTTACCTCCTTGGAAGTATCGTAGACGCAACAGGGGTATGAGATGATGGCCATTCACACCACGAAGGGTAGGGTAAAAAAGATGATGTTTCGTAAATTCAGTGCCATTGTATTGGTGTTCAGTTATTGTCTGTCAGCCGCCGCTGAAACACTCACTGTCGGCGTGGCTGCCAATTTTTTTGAGACGGCCCGCTCTCTGGAACCCGCTTTTGAGGCCGATAGCGGTATTGAGCTGAAACTGATCAGCGGTTCCTCCGGTAAACTGTTTGCCCAAATCAGTAACGGTGCAAAAATTGATGTTTTTCTATCGGCTGATACGGCCAAACCACAAGCGCTGATCGATCAGGGGCTGGCTGCTGCCGACAGCTACCATATTTACGCCCAGGGCCGGTTGGCATTGTATTCCAGCCGTTTTGTCATCCCCCATAACCTTGGCAGTTTTTTGATGTCAGAAAAACTACGGGTACTGTCTTTGGCCAACCCCGAACTGGCACCCTATGGTCTGGCTGCCAGACAGGTGCTGACGGCATTGAAGGTGGAAAAACAGGCCTGGCAGACTTGGTTATCAGCCGAAAATATTGCCCACGCTCTGCTCTATGTTGATACCGGCAATGCCGATGCCGGTTTTGTCGCTTATTCCATGCTCGTCAGCCGCAATCTGGTACGCGAAGAGCATGTCCGTCTCATCGATGAGCACCTGCATAAACCGATCGAGCAGGCCATGGTAATTACCCGCGAAGGCGAGGCAGCCCGCCGCTGGCTGGCTTTTTTGCAAAGCGAAGAAGCTCGCCGGGTCATTGTACAAGCAGGTTATGGTCTGCCTGAAAAGCCCTGATAGCAGGTAAAAACACCCTTGAGTATTGATACGGAAAGCCTCACAGCTATCTGGCTGACACTTCGCCTGGCCACGACGGCAACCCTGTTACTGCTTTTAATATGTACTCCACTAGCGCTTTGGCTGGCCAACACCCGCAGCCGCTGGCGTGGTGTTGTATCAGCACTGACCTCCCTGCCACTGGTGCTGCCACCGACTGTGTTGGGGTTTTATTTGCTGGTTGCCATGGGACCAAAAGGCCCGATTGGTGCGCTGACCGAGTTTTTTGGCATCGGCCTGTTGCCGTTCACTTTTGGCGGTCTGGTAATCGGCTCGATGCTCTATTCACTGCCGTTTGTCGTGCAGCCTATTCAAAACGCTATTGAAGGCCTGGGACGACGCCCGCTGGAGGTTGCGGCGACACTGGGCGCCTCGCCTGTACGCTGTTTTTTCAGTGTACTGCTACCCCAGGCCCGCAGTGGATTTATTGCTGCCACTGTACTTGGTTTTGCACACACCGTTGGGGAGTTTGGTGTTATTTTAATGATTGGCGGCAATATTCCCGATGAAACCCGGGTGGTCTCCATTCAGATTTATGACTATGTTGAGCTGATGAATTACCATCAGGCCCATGCATTATCAGCAGGTATGCTGATTTTTTCCTTCCTTGTATTGTTCACGCTGTACAGCCTGCAACCGACAGGCGGCTTCATGCGTACCACTAAACGAAGTGCCAATCGTGCTGAACGCTGATTTTTATAAATGCTACCACTCTGCCTCCCGGGTATTTGAACTCTCCGTCAGGCTTTCTTTGCCCTGCGAAGGTCTAACCGCTGTTTTTGGCACTTCCGGCTCCGGTAAAACCAGCCTGATACGCAATTTGGCAGGACTGGATAACCCGGATATGGGCCGTATCCAGTTTAATAATCAATGCTGGTTTGATCAAAAACCCCGGCTACCGACTTATCGACGGAATATCGCTTATGTCTTTCAGGAAAACAGCCTGCTGGACCATCTGAGTGTACAGGGCAATATCAATTTTGCCCGCAAGCGTTCGCGGAATGAAGATTCAACACTGTATAAAGAAACATTATCCATTTTGGGCATTGGCGAACTACTTGGCCAGCAACCACAACAATTGTCAGTAGGGCAGCAGCAACGCGTAGCTATTGCCTGTGCCATTTTGTCTCAACCTGGCTTACTGTTGATGGATGAACCTCTTGCTTCGCTGGACGCTAACAGAAAAAAACAAATACTTGCCTACCTGAAAACGCTCAAATCCAGACTCAGCTTTCCCGTTATTTATGTCAGTCATGCACTCGATGAGATTGCTTTTCTTGCTGATCATGTGCTGTACATGGAAGACGGCCATATTATCGAGGAGGGTTCACTACAGAATGTACTGACCCGTATCGGCCATGAACCGGCGCGAGCCCACGATTATGGCGGTGTTCTTTGTGGAGAGGTCTGCGGACGAGACAAAGAATGGGCACTGATGCACATCCAGGTAGGGCAGGTAAAATTTCAACTGCGCGATAGTGGTGAGAGTATCGGTGAAGCTGTTCAGGTTCATCTACCGGCACACAATATTGGTCTGTCGCTGACACCACCGGCCATTTCACAATTGAGCTATCTGAACATACTACCGGCACAAATTATTAATATAGCCGGTGATGATGATCCTGCCTTTGCTCTGGTGGAGCTTGAATATGAAAAGCAACGCTTCTATGCCCGCATAACCCGTTTTTCAGCGCAAAAAATGGCACTGGCAACAGGAGTAAATGTATATGCGCTGATCAAATCAGCTGCTGTTTTACGCTAAAAGTGCCAAGCTATTGTGTAAAAACATCAAATGCCGAGCAACAGCTCGGCCAGCTGCTCTTCATTCAGCAGTCGATCACACTGCGGATAAAGAATACCTTCTTCTTTCTGATTATGGCTTTCCAACAAGATCTTCAATGCATCATTGGCTTCTTTGCAATCGCTGCCACTATTGAGCTGATAACCAATTTCCTGCAATAGCGACCGGATCTGTCTGTGCTCATGCTCCATAACTTTGGTCGGACCGGATTCAAACATACCTGTAACCTGTTCAAAGCGTGGAAACAAAAGCTGCTCTTCCCAGGCAATATGCCGCAGTAAACCTTCTTCAAATTTGGCAAGAAAATGACTGGCCAGTGTTTTATCACCACTATCAAGACACTTGCAATAGTGTTCAAAAAGTAAATCTATACGTTTATGGTCAGTAGTAAAAAACCGGGAAATAAATTGCATCATAACAGCCTGTCCTTTTAGGCAGCAGAAAAAAGCAAAATAACAATAACCAGCATTAACACCAAAAAACCTGACATTAACTGCCAAAAAAATAAACTCCGACTACTATTGATCTTCGGATCATCTTGCAAAAAATTCGGATTTGGTTCAATCAGATCACAAATAAAGGCATCCAGTGAACAATAGCGCTCATCAAGATTAAAGCTGCATGCTTTTTCCAAAGCACGATCAAACCAGACAGGAATTACCGGATTGTAATCCATCGCCGATTGATAGCGTAGACGATCATAATCTGCCAGAGTACGACACTGTTCTATATTGTCACCATAGGGCAGTTTAGTGGTAAAAAGTTCATAAGTAATAGTTGCCAATGCATAAATATCACCTTGTACGCTGGTATTTTTACCCATCAGATAATGAGGATCGGAATAGCTGGCCGTACCTAATGCGCTGTGATGATCCATCGGTACAAAAATTTCGGCAAGGCCAGCAACAAACACTGAACCGAAATCAATAACTTTTACTTGCTGCTGCTCATTAACCAGGATATTGCCTGGTTTCAGATCCTGATGGATGGTGTCATTGGCATGTAAGGCTTTGAGGGCATCGGCAATTTGTTTAACTATTTTAATAGCTGTTTTTGGCTTCGGATAAGGATTAGCCTGCATCCACTTATCCAGACTGATACCTGGAACAAATTCCATCAGATAATAAAGAAAGGTTCGGGGACGTGACTGGCTGATAATTCGGCCTACATACGGACTATCAATGCGCTTGCCAATCCACTCTTCCTGAATAAAACGGTCAATATAAGCAATATCATCTTCATAAGTGATTGATGGTGTTTTCATCACTATTTTTTCACTATGATTATTGACAGTATTATTTTCGGTGTCACTCACCAGATAAACCTGGCTGCGGCTGGACGCAAATAGCTCACGCTCAATACAAAAACCATCCAGCACCATGCCCGGTTCCAGGTGTGGAGGAAAAGGCAACCGAACCAGCTTGTTATTGTAATCATCCCGGCTCTCCCGGGGCAGCGTATCCACCTGTACCAACACACAGCTGGCATTATCATCACTGCCACCGGCCAGGGCCAGATTAATCAGGTTTTCACAGAGTTCCTGTACCGTGTAAGCAGTTACAATCAGCCTTTTAATATCGGCTTCACTGATAAAATCATGGACGCCATCGGTTGTCAGTAAATACTTATCGCCTTCTTCAACAGAAAACTTGCTGTAATCAATTTGCAGATTGTTATCCATACCCACGGCCCGGGCCAATATCGAACGGCCCTTGCCTATATTGATAGTATGATCCCGGGTCAGTTGCTCAAATATTCCCTGGCGCAGGCGAAAAATGCGTGAATCACCCGCATGAAATAAATGAGCGGTACATGACTTGATAACCAGACCGGAAAACGTACAGAGAAAACCCTTTTCTTCCTGCTTGAAGGCATGGCTTCGCTTGAATAATTTAAGATTGATAGTGGACAAGGTTTGCTGCCCTGCATGGCTGACGGACCAGGTATCCGGTGTGCGGTAATACTCATCAATAAAGGCCTGGATGCAGAACTGGCTGGCTTCCCTGCCGGCCTCGGCACTACTGACGCCATCGGCGATAACAGCGCATATACCTTTGTTAAGCAGAGCATGGGTGGATTGCGGAATAACACAAGCCACCTCATCCTCGTTGACAGGTTTACAACCGGCTTCACTGGCACTGCCAGTAGTGACCCGTAAATCTACTGAGTCACTAACGCCCTGCTGGTTCATATAGCCATCCACTTTTTACAGGAGGCGGGCCAGCAGTGAATGCCGCCCGCCAGGCCAAGGCAGGTATTAACTTACATCGATAAGGTGAACGCTGCCATCGGCATTGACTTCTGCGATATGCCCTTTGGGTTCATCGAGGAACCAGCAAACCGCAAACGCTACCAGCGCAGATGCACCTATCACCATAAAGAAAGTGCTGTAATCAACGAAGGACAACACCGTCAGATAAGTCACCGCACCTACATTACCGTAAGCGCCCGCCATACCGGCAATCTGGCCAGTCATACGGCGCTTGACCAAAGGCACAATGGCAAAAACAGCGCCCTCACCAGCCTGTACAAAGAAGGAGCAGCACATAGTGGCAACCACCGCCAGCGGAATCCACCAGCTGCCATTAATCTGGCTGAGAATAAAGTAACCCACCGACAAACCGCCGATTAGTATCATCAGACTGCGACGACGACCCATGGTATCGGAGAACCAGCCACCCGTCGGTCTTGCCACCAGATTCATAAAAGCAAAACCCGAAGCAAGCAGCCCGGCTTTTACTGGATCAAGTCCTTCAAAGACCTCAATGAAAAACAGAGGCAACATGGATACTACGGCCAGTTCAGAACCAAAGGTAACAAAGTAGGCAATACTCAGAATTGCCACCTGCTTGAATTTGTACTTCTCAAGCTCAGGCACACCGTCCCGTAAATGTTCGTGATTTACCTTGTAGATTTGGCTGGTTTGCAAAATAAAAAGTGCAGCAAGACAGGCCCACAGCATATACATACTTTCAGTGCTGAACAGTTTCACACCAGAAGGTGAAAGCTGCCAGGCCAGAGTGCCAAGTGCCAGATACATCGGCACATTCATCAGCAGATAAAAAATCAAATCACCTTTACTGGTGACTTCCAAACCACCGGATTTTTTCGGTTTGAAATAGGTGGAACCTTTGGGGGTATTGCGGGCCAGAATGTAATAAAACACGCCATACAAACCGGCAATTATTCCGGTTATGGCCAATGCATAGCGCCAACCATTATCACCGCCAAAGGCAATGGCAATTGACGGCAGAGTCATCGCTGCTGCGGCTGAACCAAAATTACCCCAGCCACCATAAATACCCTCGGCAATGCCCACCTGTCTGGCCGGAAACCACTCACCCACCATGCGAATACCAATAACAAAACCCGCACCGACAAAACCCAGCAAAAAGCGAAACAGTGCCAGCGCCTCAAAGGTTGTTGCCATGGCAAAAGCAATACAAATAAAGGAAGAAATAACCAGCAAACCACTATAAACATGGCGCGGCCCGAATTTATCCACCAAAATACCAATAATAATACGAGCGGGAATGGTTAATGCCACATTGAGTGTCAATAGGGCTTTTACCTGATGGCTATCGAGGTTGAAGGCCTCTCGAATAAATACCATCAGAGGGGCATGACTGAACCAGACAACAAAAGTTAAAAAGAAAGCCACCCAGGTAATATGAAGTGTCTTTATTTTTGGTTCGCGAATATTAAACAGATTTAGCTTGCCATCATCAGACATAGGCACCGCTCCTTATACAAAAAACAGGAAAATACTGCATAGATTCTGACAGCTTCAGCCGTTGCTGGTTATTACCCAAAAGAGTATAAAAAGACAGTAATTTTTACTCCGGTAGTATTAGCTTTTTCGGTTTTCAGTACTTGTTTTATAGCATTGCATACCTATTTTTAAGTAAGAGAAAACGATCTTTTTTATAGCGTGTGAATTTGTGGATATAGCCGATTTTTCAGGCTCACTATATAGTCAAATACTATAGTCAAAAATTGCGATGCTGTTTCAAAAGGACAAAGGTATAACAAAGGTGAAACCATGACGGCCAAAAGCCCCCAGGCAAGACGTGCTCTTTTTTTCGCCACCATTGCCTTTGCTGTTAATTTCTCTATCTGGACTTTATACGCTGTAATGGCTATTGAGCTGAAAAACACGCTTGGCCTCAGTGCCACCCATTTTGGCTTACTGCTATCAGCACCTATATTGACGGGCACCCTGCTGAGGCTACCTATAGGCCTGTTGTGTGAGCGTTATTCAAGTCGCAATCTCTTTATCGGACAAATGCTACTGGTCATCCCGGCATTATTGGCTTTAAGTCGCGCTGATAGCTATAAGGATTATTTGTTACTTGGACTGGCCTTCGGTATCAGTGGTGCTTCCTTTACCATTGGTATCAGTTACATCACCGACTGGTTCAGGCGGGATGGGCAGGGTACTGCTATGGGTATTTTTGGTGCAGGCAATGCCGGTGCTGCGCTGACATTTATTTGTGTACCTTTCATTATTCACACTTGGGGCTGGCAGGCAATTGGCCCTGTTTATGCCCTCGTTATCGGGCTCACAGTTTTTCTATTTGCACTGTTTACACCGCGGTTACCGGCCCATCTTGCACAGCACAAACAGCAACAATCCATGCGTGATATTCTCACACCGCTACTACAGGGGAAAGTCTGGCGCTTCGGGCTCTATTATTATTTTGTCTTTGGCAGTTTTCTCGCTCTGTTATTGTGGCTACCGCAGTATTTTGTACAGGCTTACTCTCTGCCCATGCACCAGGCAATGGCGTTGACCTTGTTATTTGTTAGCACTTCGTCCATAGCACGCGCCATCGGTGGCTGGTTTTCTGATCGCTATGGCGGCAGAGCTGTTAACTGGAGTGTGTTCTGGATTTGCCTGGTCTGTCTGTTCTTTCTCAGCTACCCACCAACCACTATGACTATTCACGGTGCATATCGGGATGTTGATCTGTCAATTGCGCTCAATCTATGGATATTTCTTACACTATTATTGATAGTGGGTATTGCTCAGGGCTTTGGTCGGGCCAGCGTTTACAAAATCATCAATGACTACTATCCCAATCAAATGGGCAGTGTTGGCGGTATGGTGGCCATGCTGGGTGCATTGGGTGGCTGTACGTTGCCGGTTATGTTCGGAGCTCTTATTGATCTGGCCGGTATTTACAGCGCCTGTTTTATGTTGCTTTACGCTGTGCTTGCCGGTTGTATGATTTTAATGCACCTGGCCATCCGCCACGAACGCTATCAAAATCGCCTGCACCACGCCATTGAAAACAATTTTCTGCATCAGGACCGGGATTGACAGGCCGGACAGTTGGCACGACGGGGAATGTGAAAGTGCTGCCAATGGCCACTGACAGCGTCATAAGTCTGCAATATATCCAGTGAAGGCTCACCCAGATTGCACAGTAATTTGATGGCTTCCAGTGCCTGCAAATTGCCGATGATACCCACCACAGGTGATAAAATTCCACTTTCAACACAACGCAGCTGTTGTTCACCAAACAGCGCACTGAAACATTGATAGCAGCTTTCACCAACACCGGGCTGAAAAGTTGCCAGCTGCCCTTCCATCCTGATGGCAGCACCGGATATCAGAGGAATCTGCCGCTTCAGCGATAGACGGTTGAGCAGATTACGAGTGGTCAGATTATCACTACAATCAATAATGAGCTGGTATCTGTCACCCGGCTCATTGAGGGTGTATTCATCCAGATTCACTGGTAGAGCAGTAATTTCACACCTGCTGTTGAGCGCATTCAGATTTCGCTTCGCAGCCAGTACCTTGAATTCTCCAATATCGGCTTCCCGATACAGCACCTGCCGTTGCAGATTGGCCAAATCCACCGTATCACTATCTGCCAACACCAGCTGACCGAGACCGGCAGCAACCAGATACTGACTAGCAGCACAACCAAGCCCGCCAGCGCCAACTACCAGAACACAGGCCTCAAGCAAGGCCTGCTGACCACTAATATCAAAGGTCGGTATCAAAATCTGGCGGCTGTAACGCAGTAGATCATCATCATTCAGTTCTTTACGCACTTTTTGAGTCTCTTTTATATTGTTGCATCGCATTATCCTAAAATCCGCAGTTGGACGTGTCCAATGGTGCTGTAGTCGGTGTGTCAGGCAGGGCGGAGAACGCTGCCTGACGCGCCGAGTGCAGTACCAGTGGGTGCGTAGCGTTTTCACCCGGAAGGTAAGTGCGATCAAAGACCAGAAGCCCAGTATCCATATGGCTTTCAAGAAGAAAACAAGCGCTCGACTGCGCAATCTAGGATTATTGAAGCAATAGCTATTTATAACTGGATTCAGCTTGCACAAGGATGCACTGGCCAGGCACAACAGGCACTCGCTTGATAATTCTCTTGTCGATGCTTTGGAAGCTTAAAAATAACTGCAACAGAAAAGCGTACACAGGTTATACTGAACAGGTATATTACTCCATCAGAGGTATACCTTAGGTGTAACTACCAAAGATAAGGCGTACAACCGACAATTTAAACAGTAACAAAACTCCGAGCACAGTTATCTGTAGCCACTCAGTATTCACTTTGACGAGACAGGTATGGTAGCTGTGCCAGTGACCCCGGTCACGAGGGTTGGTCGTGAGAAATCAGCCAGCCTCCCGATGCACTTCAGGTGCTGAATTGGAAAGGTGTTTAAAGTGATGCTAGAAGATGGTTTTGGCCGCAGGTTTCATTACCTGCGCCTGTCAATTACAGAGATATGCAACTTTCGTTGCAACTACTGTCTGCCCGATGGCACCCAGTGCGCACCGGATGCAGATTATCTTTGTGTTTCTGAAATTCGTACTCTTGTCAGCGCCTTTGCCCGCCTGGGTACCTCCAAGATACGCCTGACCGGCGGTGAACCGACATTGCGTCGTGATCTGGCAAAAATCATCGAGGTTTGCAGCCATACGCCTGGTATCGAGCGGGTCGCCCTGACAAGCAATGCCTACAATCTCACCCGCCATATCGACAGCTATGCAAAGGCAGGACTCAACGCTATCAATATCAGTGCTGACAGTCTTGACCCGGCTATGTTTGCCGCTATTACCGGTCGCAACCTACTCGATAAAGTGCTGGCCGGTGTTGATGCGGCGCTGGCTTCGGGAATTACCACTGTCAAACTCAATACGGTGTTGCTAAAACAGTTCAATGGCAACGAGATGGGCCGTATTCTTGACTATCTTCGGGACAAAGCCCTGACCTGGCGGTTTATCGAATTAATGCAAACTGGTGATAACGCGGCTTTTTTTAAGGACAACCATATCTCTGGTGAGGTGATCCGCCAGCAATTACTGGCCGATGGCTGGCAGCGCATTGTGCGCGAACGGCAGGCTGGACCAGCTCTGGAATACCAACACCCTGATTATATCGGCCGGATTGGCCTGATCATGCCCTATAGCAAGGATTTTTGTGCCAGCTGTAATCGTCTGCGGGTATCTTCCTCCGGCAAGCTCCATCTTTGCCTGTTTGCCGATACCGGTTTTGACATTCGCTCACACCTGCGCAGTGGTGACATCGATGCCACCTGTGAGGCCATCATGGCACTGATGCCTGATAAAAAAGCCAGCCACTTTCTTACCGAGGGTTTCACTGGCGCCACCCGCCAACTGGCCATGCTGGGAGGTTGAAGTGGATGGCACGACCGAAGTAAACGACAACTTTGTTGGTGTAATACTCGCTGGTGGCCTGTCTTCACGCATGGGGCAGGACAAGGCACTGCTGGCCATGGCCGGCGAATCACTGCTGATGCGCTGTCAACGTATTTTAAAACAGGCCGGTGCCACAACAATTGTGATCAGCCGCAATGACGGTGCCCCCTCTCATCTGGCCGATCATTACCCGCAATGTGGCCCGCTGGGTGGTATTCATGCCGCTCTGCGCACGCATGTGGAACAGCCGCTACTGATCATACCGGTAGATCTGCCTCTACTAGCACCAGTCACCCTGATCAAACTTGTCCATGCCGGCCTGCAGGCTGGTAGTAATGCACATTATGACGGTCATAATCTGCCTCTGTTTATCTGTCGGCCAGCAGATCTGATAAAACCGCTGGAAGAGACACTCAATAGCGCGGATAACCTGTCCGTTGGTCGCTTTTTTAGTCGTTTTCCACGGCTGACACTGCCTCCTGATAACAGCTCGGCACTGACCAACGCCAATACACCTGCTCAATGGCAAGCTATATTGCAAGCCCACAAACCAGGGATTACCTGCCCATGAGTCATACCTCAGAAAAATTTACACCACTGACAATTGCCGTTGTTACGGTTTCAGACACCCGCGACGAATCCAATGATACCTCCGGTAATTTTTTACGGGATGCGGCACTTGACGCCGGTCATCAGGTAATGGATAAAAGCATCGTCATTGACGATATTTATCATATCCGCGCACTTGTCTCAGCTCACATTGCCAACCCCCGGATTCAAGCCATATTGATTACCGGTGGTACCGGATTTACTGAACGCGACAACACACCGGAAGCTGTTGCCCCTTTGCTGGATAAATGCGTAGAAGGCTTTGGTGAATTATTCCGCTATCTCTCCTTTCAGGAGATTGGCACATCCACCATTCAGTCCCGGGCTTTAGCCGGGCTGGCCAATAACACTATTATCTTTTGTGTGCCCGGCAGTACCGGCGCCTGCCGGACCGCCTGGGAAAATATTATTCGCGCCCAGCTGGACAGCACGCAGGGACCCTGTAATTTTGCACCCCACCTGAAACCATCCCATGCAGCCAGTTGCCCAGGCCGGGGTGTATAAACATGTCAGAGCTGACTCATCTTGACCAACGCGGGCAAGCCAGCATGGTTGATGTGACCGACAAGGCGGCCAGTCAGCGTGAAGCTGTTGCTGAAGGCTATATCCGTATGCAGGCACAAACACTTGCCCTGATTCGTGGCGATGACATGCCCAAAGGAGATGTACTGGCCACAGCTCGCATCGCCGGTATTCAGGCCGCCAAAAATTGTTCCAATCTGATTCCTCTATGCCATCCCCTGATGCTGACCAAGGTAGCCGTGGACTTTACGCTGGACGAAGCGGCAGGCTGTATTCGCATTGAATCTCTGTGTAAGTTGCGCGGCAGTACCGGTGTTGAAATGGAAGCACTTACCGCTGTCAGCGTTGCTGCACTAACACTGTTTGATATGTGCAAAGCAGTTGATCCAGGGATGGAAATAGGGGGAATTCATGTTTGCTCGAAAGTTGGCGGGAAAAGTGGCCTGTGGGAGCGAACAGATGATTGACGTACATTTTTTTGCTCAATTACGTGAACAACTTGATTGTGCTTATATTCGTATTGAATACAGTGGCCAACGCACAATAGGTGATATTAAAAAAAACCTGTCAGAGCAGGGCCAAAACTGGCAAGCACTGGATTCTGACAATATCCTGATGGCGGTAAATCAGACGCTTTGTGAAGAGAGTCAGGCCATTCAGGATGGCGATGAGATTGCTTTTTTTCCACCGGTAACTGGTGGTTAAATACCGAGCCGTTTATTGGGTCTATCATTACAGCAGTGGACAAAGTACATGATCAGTATTCAGGAACAGGATTTTGATCTGGGCCAGGAGTATCAGGCGCTGCGCGAGGCGGCCGACGGAGATGGTGCCATTGTCACTTTCAGCGGACTGGTGCGCGATATGTCCAGTCAGGGCAGGGTATCAGCTATTTTTCTGGAGCATTATCCGGGTATGACAGAAAAAGCCCTGATGAGCATCTGTCTGCAAGCACGCGAGCGCTGGCCTCTGGGAGCCGTGCGTATCATTCATCGCATTGGTCGGCTTGATGCCGCTGAACAAATTGTTTTTGTCGGTGTTACCAGTCAACACCGTCGCGCTGCTTTTGAAGCGGCCGAATATCTGATGGATATACTTAAAACCCGTGCGCCACTGTGGAAAAAAGAACTGACAGGCAGTGAGCAGACCTGGGTTGACAGTAAAGCCAGTGACCAGACAGCCGCCAATCGCTGGTAATGTCTCTTTATCCTAGAATCCGCAGTTAGACGTGCACAATAGTGCTGTAATCGGTGTGTCAGGCAAGGCGCGACAACGCGCCGCAGGCTGATTGCGATTGTCCGCAAGGCGGAGCAACGCTGCCTGACGCGCCGAGTGCAGTGCCACTGGGTGTGTAGCGTTTTCACTCAGAAGGTGAGTACGATCAAAGACCAGAAGCCCAGTATCCATACGGCTTTCAAGAAGAAAACAAGCGCTCGACTGCGCAATCCAGGATTATTGCAGCAGTGGTGAATCACTTACCTCAAACTGATAACCCTGAATATCAGCACGACTGATCAGGTGTTCGATATATTGAGCCGTTGCCTTGCGGCGTACTTTTTCACTTAAATAGCCTGCTATTTTTTTCTCTACGGCTTCATAGGGTAATTGTTCACCTTCTACCTTGCGCAGTATATCCACGATATGAAAGCCGTAACGTGTCTCTACCGGCCGCTGCATCAAACCCTGCTCGGCGGCAAATACCGGCCGTTCAAACTCCGGGACTGTCTGCCCTTTGGATAACTGTCCCAGCTGGCCGCCAGTTTTTGATGACGGGCATGCGGAGTAACTGGCAGCCATCTCTTCAAAACTGGCACCACTGGCAAGTTGCCTGACCAGCTCCTGGGCCTGTTCTTCAATTAATATCCTATCGTCGATATCCTGAGGGTCTGAAGCCAGCAAAATATGCCGTACTTCGATCAGTGGCGCTGAGCAGAAGGTTTTCTGATGAGCCTGATAATAGCGACGACATTCTTCATCAGTTGTCTGTGGGCAGGGTGCCTCCCGCTCAATCAACTGTTCAAACAGTTCCGCTTCCTCGGTTGCATCGTTATCTGCTGTGGTATTGGCTGCCAGCAAACCAAGTTCCCGCGCCCGCTGGCGCATCAACTCACCAATGATCAGTGTTTGCGCCGCCTGCAACATGGCTTGCCGACGTGATTCGGCCGGGTGGTACTGAATTTCAGCATCGATCATTGATGGTGCAATTCGCTGGCCGTTAACGGTAATTTCGGGAGTATCAACAAGACTCATCATCTGCTCCTGGGATTCCGATAAAAAACAGCCGCCACCGTCTGAACGGTGGCGGCTGTTTCAGGTGCTTATATTCAGGCGCGCTGGCGCACTACCTGATAGTTTCTGCGCAGGTATTGCACCGGCACACTCCAGATATGGACCAGACGGCTGAAGGGGAAGAGTACAAACAAGGTAATGCCCAGGGTCATGTGCAGTTTGTAAATCCAGTGCACATCTATCATATAGGCTGCCGCCTCCATAGGACGGAAGGTAAGAATATGCCGGGTCCACA
This sequence comes from Parahaliea sp., assembly GCA_047974765.1. Classification (GTDB taxonomy): domain Bacteria; phylum Pseudomonadota; class Gammaproteobacteria; order Pseudomonadales; family Halieaceae; genus JBKECP01. Next base: position 89,075 of record JBKECP010000036.1, read on the forward strand.
TCATCATTTTTTCCATCTCTTCGCCATCCATATGGCCAGAGGAAATAAAGATTGAAATCAGACCCAGAATCAACTGGATATACAACAACAGAAGAATACCTGTATCGGAGGCGGTAGAGCTGGCTCGTACCCTTGGGTCAAACAGACGCCTCCGAACCAGCATGGTCAGGCCGATAAAGCACAGTATGCCGAAGAAACCACCCACCGACATAGCGATGATCTGCTTGGCCTCAAGCGTAACGCCAAACAGGTGCCACAACTCAACCGGTACCACCAGGCCGCCAAAATGGCCGAGCAGGATCATGATGACACCAACATGGAACAAATTGTTGGCAACACGAAAACCCTTGTTACTCAACATCTGACTGGAACCCGTTTTCCAGGTGTACTGTTCTTTGTCATAACGCACCAGACAGCCCACGGCAAAAACGGCACCGGCGATATAGGGATAGACCCCAAATAAAAAATTATTAATAAAAGCCATGATTATTTCCTCAATTGGGCGCTGACAGGGGCGATGATGGTGATGATTTCGGGTCCAGAATCCGCAGGGGAATATCCATGTCCCGTCGCTGTGATTCACCCGGGCGGGGAATCTGCCCACCACAACCATCATTGCCAGCACCAACAAAGCTGACAACTTCTTCTTCCCAAACCTTGTCCAGAGCCTGGGGCGTATCATCCCGTTGCTCGCCCTTCACCTCACCGCGCAGTGATTCCAGGTCGATATCAGCATCGGACAACTGCAACAGCAAGGCAAACAACGTGCCGTAGCGGCTTTCACGCTGCTGTGAGCGCACCGTCAGTAAAGCCAATATCGGCGCAATGTCCTGCAGCCACTGTTGAGCAAGTTCGGCCTGAGTCGAAGCAAATTCCAGGTAGAGAGGCAGGTAGTCGGGCAGCTCACGCACACCGATATCCAAACCCGCCTCCCGATATTGGGCCAGCAGGTCAACCATTGCCTGACCACGATCACGGGATTCGCCATGCATATGCTCAAAAAAATGCAGCGACAGCGAGCGACCCCGCTCAAACAGGCCGTCATACTCGGATTGCCGATCGAGCAGTGTGTTCTCGTCGAAGTCCTGTAAAAAACCGATCAGGGCGCCGCGCTGCACTTCATCAAGATCTGCTGCTACCCGAATAAAATCCATTATTTCCTGGCGATGCTCAATGAGATCTCCGGTTGGATAATCAAGCAGGTGGGCCAGTAGTTTCAGTATTCGCATCTGAACCTCCTATTCCACCATTTCGACAGGAATGACCTGGCGTACTGTCTGCTTTTTGGCATCGAAGATATCCGGTGCACTATCACCGCCAGAACAACCATTGCCGAAACTGAAACCACAGCCAGATTTGAGATCGTAAGCATCCTCAGCGTATTCCCGGTGAGAAGTGGGAATCACAAAGCGATCCTCATAATTGGCCAGCGCCATATAGCGATACATATCTTCCACCTGGGCAGCACTCAGGGACACCTTGTCCAATACCTCAGTATCGACCCGGTTTTCCACCTGCTGAGCCCGCTTGAAAGCACGCATGGCAATCATTCGCTCCAGCGCACGCACCACCGGTGCCTCATCGCCGGCGGTCAGCATGTTAGCCAGATAACGCACCGGTATGCGCAGCGATTTGATGTCGGGGAAAATGCCGTTCATCGGCAGTTGTCCACTTTCAGCCACAGTCTGGATTGGACTCAGCGGCGGTACATACCAGACCATAGGCAGGGTGCGATATTCCGGGTGCAATGGCAGAGCCACCTGCCACTCCATCGCCATTTTATAAACCGGTGAAGCCTGGGCAGCCTCAATCCAGTTAAGTGGGATGCCTTCTTTGCGGGCGGCTTCCTGGACCTCGGGGTCGTGAGGGTCAAGGAAGATATCGCACTGGGCCTTGTAGAGGTCTTTTTCGTTGGCAACTGAAGCGGCTTCTTCAATGCGATCAGCATCGTAGAGTAACACACCGAGATAGCGGATACGGCCCACACAGGTTTCAGAGCAAACCGTCGGCTGACCAGATTCAATACGCGGATAGCAGAAAATACATTTTTCGGATTTGCCGCTTTTCCAGTTGTAGTAGATTTTTTTGTAGGGGCAGCCACTGACACACATCCGCCAGCCACGACACTTGTCCTGGTCGATCAGCACGATACCGTCTTCTTCGCGCTTGTAGATGGCACCACTGGGACAAGAGGCCACACAGGCCGGGTTCAGACAGTGCTCACACAGACGCGGCAGATACATCATGAAGGTTTTTTCAAATTCACCGTACATGTCGGCCTGAATCTGATCGAAGTTTTTATCCTTGCGCCGCTGCGAGAATTCGGTGCCCAGGATCTCCTCCCAGTTTGGTCCCCACTCGATCTTTTCCATACGCTGGCCGGTAATCAGTGAACGCGGCCGTGCCACCGGCTGGTGCTTACTCTCACCGGCGCGGTGCAGGTGCTGGTAATCAAAGTCGAAGGGCTCGTAGTAATCATCAATTTCCGGCAGATCCGGGTTGGCAAAAATATTGGCCAACACCCGTAACTTGCCACCCTGACGGGGTGTGATTTTACCATTGTCGTGTCGTGTCCAGCCGCCATTCCACTTGTCCTGGTTTTCCCACTCTTTGGGATAGCCAATACCAGGCTTGCTTTCGACGTTGTTAAACCAGGCGTATTCGACACCTTCGCGGGAGGTCCACACGTTTTTACAGGTGATTGAACAGGTGTGACAGCCGATACACTTATCCAGGTTCAGCACCATGCCGATTTGTGCTCTTATTTTCATACTTCTTCTCCCGCAGCAGTCAGATCAGTATCGATGCTGTCCTCATCCAGCCAGTCGACTTTGCTCATTTTTCGAACGACGACGAACTCATCCCGGTTACAGCCAACCGTTCCGTAATAATTGAAGCCGTAGGCCTGCTGGGCGTAACCGCCGATCATGTGGGTCGGTTTCATCACTACCCGGGTCACCGAATTGTGAATACCGCCACGGGTTTTGGTGGTTTCAGCACCCGGTACGTTTACGATCCGTTCCTGAGCGTGGTACATCATGCTCATGCCTTCGGGTACACGCTGGGATACCACTGCCCGCGCGGCAATAGCACCGTTAACGTTGAATACCTCGATCCAGTCGTTGTCGACAATACCGGCCCGCTTGGCATCGGGCTCGGATATCCATACGATCGGTCCACCCCGCGACAAGGTTTGCATCAGCAGGTTGTCACTGTAGGTGCTGTGAATACCCCACTTCTGGTGTGGTGTAATCCAGTTAAGTGCAATTTCCGGATTACCGTTGGGTTTTTGGTTCATTATCGGCGTAACGGTTTTCAGGTTGATTGGCGGCTTATATACACAGTGCATTTCACCGAAGTCACGCATCCACTCATGATCCTGATAGAACTGCTGACGACCCGTGACAGTACGCCAGGGAATCAGCTCGTGAACATTGGTATAACCGGCATTGTAGGATACATGTTCATCCTCCAGGCCAGACCATGTGGGCGAGCTGATAATCTTGCGCGGCTGTGCCTGAATATCACGAAAACGAATCTTTTCCTCCTCCTTGGGCAGAGCCAGATGGGTGTGATCCAAACCGGTAAATTCACCAAGCGCAGCCCAGGCCTTGACTGCCACCTGACCATTGGTTTCCGGCGCCAACGACAAAATGACCTCGGCAGCATCGATGGCCGTCTCAATTTTGGGTCGACCCTGATTGGCACCTTCTTCAATGTGTACACGGTTGAGCTCACCGAGAAACTCAATCTCTTTGTCGGTGTTCCAGTTAATGCCCTTGCCACCATTGCCAAGCTTGTCCAGCAGTGGCCCAAGAGAGGTGAAACGGGCATAGGTATTGGGGTAGTCGCGTTCAACCGTTACCATTGCCGGTGCTGTCTGACCGGGAATAAGATCACATTCACCTTTCCACCAGGCCTTCACACCAAAGGGCTGAGCCAGTTCTCCAGGTGTATCGTGCTGAATCGGCACAGTTACCAGATCCTGTTCTACCCCCAGATGCCCCTCAGCCACCTCGGAGAATTTCTTAGCGATACTTTTGAAAATCTCCCAGTCACTGCGCGATTCCCAAACCGGATCAATGGCCGCACTCAGGGGATGAATAAAGGGATGCATATCGGAGGTGTTGAGATCGTCCTTCTCGTACCAGGTGGCCGTAGGCAACACAATGTCGGAATACAGACAGGTGGTAGACATGCGAAAATCGAGTGTTACCAGCAGATCAACCTTGCCTTCAGGCGCTTCGTCGTGCCAGGTCACATCGCTGGGCTTGTCACCACCGACTTCACCCAGATCCTTGCCCAGCAGACCGTGCTTGGTGCCCAGCAGATGACGCAGCATATACTCGTGACCCTTACCGGATGAGCCGAGCAGATTAGAGCGCCAGATAAACATGTTACGGGGATAATTTTGAGGATTATCCGGATCTTCACAGGCAAACTTGAGAGCACCGGATTTAAGTTGCTCGACGGCATAATCCTGTGGTGAAACCCCCTGTACAGCCGCCTCCTTGCACAGGTCAAGCGGGTTAGTGCCCAGTTGCGGTGCTGATGGCAGCCAGCCCATACGCTCGGCACGACTGTTATAGTCGATAATGGAATCGCCCCACTTGTCCTTATCAGCCAGCGCAGACACAACCTCTGTCATCTTCAGTTTTTCATAACGCCACTGATTGGAGTGGTTGTAGAAGAATGAAGTGCCATTCATATGGCGGGGTGGACGTACCCAGTCCAGGCCAAAGGCCAGCGGTGTCCAGCCTGTCTGGGGCCGCAGTTTTTCCTGGCCTACATAGTGAGCCCAGCCGCCGCCGCTTTGACCAATACAGCCACACATCATCAGCATATTGATGAGGCCGCGATAGTTCATATCCATGTGGTACCAGTGATTCATACCGGCACCGACGATAATCATCGAACGTCCACGGGTCTTGTCGGCATTATCGGCAAATTCGCGGGCAATCTTGATTACATCGGCGCGGCGCACGCCGGTAACCTGCTCCTGCCAGGCAGGTGTGTAGGGCAGGTCGTCGTCATAACTCTTGGCCGTATTGGGATCGTTGTAGCCATTGTCAACGCCGTAGTTGGCCAGAGTAAGGTCAAAGACAGTGGTCACCAATGCCTCGGAACCATCGGCCAGTGGAATTTTTTTGACTGGCACCAGATACTCCATGATTTCCTCATGCTGAGTATTCTGGAAGTAGCCCAATTCGTGCTCGGAGCCGCCAAAATAGGGGAAGGCCACCTTGGCCAATTCGTCGTGGTCACCCTTGAGAGACAGGCGCAACGTCAGCTCAGCACCGCTCTTGCCGTCGTGCTGCTGGATATTCCACTTGCCCTTTTCACCCCAGCGATAACCAATGGAGCCTGTTGGTGACACCAGCTCACCGGTGGCATCATCGACAGAAATGGTTTTCCACTCGGGATTGTTATCCTGACCGAGATTGCTGGCAAGATCAGAAGCGCGCAGGAAGCGCCCCTGTTGCAGCTTGCCATCCTTGTTTTTTTCCAACATTACCAATACCGGGAAATCGGTATAGCGGCGCACATAGTCGGTGAAATACTCAGAGGGCTTTTCGAGATGGAACTCTTTGAGAATGACGTGACCAAAGGCCATTGCCAGCGCCGCATCAGTACCCTGCTTGGGTGCCAGCCAGTGGTCGGTCAGTTTGGCAACTTCAGAGTAGTCCGGGGTAATAGCCACCACCTTGGTGCCCTTGTAGCGCACTTCAGTCAGGAAGTGGGCATCGGGGGTCCGGGTCTGGGGTACATTCGAGCCCCAGCACAGAATGTAGTTGGAGTTATACCAGTCAGCAGACTCCGGCACATCGGTCTGCTCACCCCATATCTGCGGCGAGGCCGGTGGCAAATCACAGTACCAGTCGTAAAAACTCAGGCAATTGCCACCAATCAATGACAAATAGCGGGCACCGGAGGCGTAGGACACCATCGACATCGCAGGAATGGGCGAAAAGCCACTAACCCGGTCAGGTCCGTAGGTTTTGATAGTGTAGACATTGGCGGCTGCGATGATTTCAGTTACTTCCTGCCAGTTAGAGCGAACGAAGCCACCGAGGCCGCGCTGCTGTTTGTAATTGTGCGCCCGGGCAGGGTCTTCAACAATAGAGGCCCAGGCATTAACCGGATCACTATGCTGCTTTTTGGCTTCCCGCCACAATTTGATCAGACGCTTGCGCACCTTCGGAAATTTGAGGCGGTTGGCACTGTAGATATACCAGGAGTAACTGGCACCACGGGGGCAGCCACGAGGTTCGTGGTTGGGCAGGTCAGGCCGGGTTCTGGGATAGTCAGTCTGCTGGGTCTCCCAGGTGACCAGGCCATCTTTGACGTAAATCTTCCAGCTACAGGAGCCGGTACAGTTTACGCCGTGGGTGGAGCGCACGATTTTATCGTGCTGCCAGCGACGACGATAACCGTCTTCCCAGCCTCGGTTTTCATTAGTGGTAACGCCATGTCCTTCGGCAAAAGGTTTGGCTTCATTTTTTTTAAAGAAATGTAATCGGTCCAGAAAATGACTCACGCCAGACTCCTTGTAATAAATATGGGTTGGCAACCAGAAAGAATTGCTCAAACCCAGCGGCAGCAATACAGCAATTAAAGAAGAAGGGGAGCATAGGTTACAAGGACATCGCTAAAATAGAAAGCAACGCGTACTACCACTTAAGTGGTAGTACGCGTGTTATAGCCATTGCTTGTATATGATGTGCGCTTAGATTATTTTTCAGGATCGCAGGACATTAAGCCCGCCTCAAACCCTTTTTTGGGTATCTGTACGATAGATATATGAAGATAAACTTTCTACATTCAACCGTCTTCAAGATCACAGCGCTGATGTTTCTGATCAGCTTTATGGCTGTGATCAGCATGTTCAGCTCTGTTTTTATTACAGACTACGCTCAAACGGACGCTGCGGCTGTCAATGTGGCCGGTTCACTGCGTATGCAGAGCTTTAGAATGCTGGCTCACATTCAGCAGGAGCGCGCCTTTGGCACTCATGCCGATAATAACGAGCTGAATATACTGATCAATAACTTTGAGCAGGATCTGAATAGCGGCATTTTGGTTTCCCACCAGATACTGACTAACTCGGATTCACTGCGTGAGCTGCACAACACGGTTAAGCAGGAGTGGTATCAACGGGTCAAATCCGCTTTACTTGAAGGTACCCAACAAGATTCGGGTTATCGCCAATTATTGGCGGTGATATATATCTTTGTCGATGAGATCGACAGCCTGGTCACAGGTTATCAGCGGCATGCCGAGCGCAATATTCGCAATATACGGGTTATTCAGAGCCTGGCGCTCTTTTTTACTCTGCTGATGATTGCTTTCGCAATGATTATCGTTAACCGTCATATTGAGCGACCACTATCCAATTTGATCAATGTTGCCCGCCGTATTGGTGAAGGTGATTTCACAGCGACGGCAGAGGTCAGCGGTAAAGGTGAGTTGACTGTGTTGGCCAGTACCATTAACCATATGAGTGAATCCATCCATCGCTCGCAGTCCTATCTGGAGGAAAAGGTCCGCAGGAGCACCCGTGCGCTGCGTCAGAGCAACGCCTCACTGGAGCTGCTGTTTAAAACCTCACGCACGCTCAATGATCTCCAGCCTGGCAACTATAATTTCAGCCTGATTCTGAACCAGCTCTCCAATGTAACCGGTTTGCACGATCTCGATCTGTGTATTATGACACCCAGCGGCACCCAGCCTTTCATTCAGCAAACTACACGCTCCAGCCATATGCCTGAAAGCTGCCATGACGGTGATTGCGCCAATTGTACCCAGGGCACAGAACATGCTCACACTAATAAATTGCGCTACCCCTTGAACAAACACAACACCAACTATGGCGTGCTGGTTGTACGGCCCGGTGTTAACACCGGTATCGAAGAGTGGCAGCACCAGCTGTTTGAATCGCTGGCAGAACAAATAGCTACCGGCATGAGCATGATGCAGCAGCAGGAGCAAAATCGCCGCATCGCACTACTGGCAGAGCGCACGGTGATTGCCCGCGAACTGCACGACTCACTCGCACAGGCTCTGTCTTACCTCAAAATTCAAGTCGCCCGGCTACAGAAACTGCAAAAGAAAGACAATGTCGAGGCTGAAATTGACGAGGTTATGGGTGAACTGCGCGGCGGCCTCAACTCCGCCTATCGTGAATTGCGCGAACTACTGACCACATTCCGTCTCAAGCTCGAAGGAACCAGCCTGATAGCTGCTTTTGAGCAGACCGTTGAACAGCTCAAATCCCGTTCAGAGGGCTTTGAATTTCATATTCACTACCGGGTGGAACATATTCCCTTCACACCACAGGAAGAAATTCACATGCTGCAAATCGCCCGCGAGGCGATGCAAAATGCCGTCCATCACTCACAGGGAGAGAATATCTCGGTCATTCTGGAGCAGGAAGAGGATTCCATTGTCTGCCTCAGGGTACTTGATGACGGTATTGGCATTCCCAGCGACCCCAGTAAGCTCAACCACTATGGCCTGGCCATTATCCACGAACGCTCCCGCAGTCTTGGTGGCGATGTCAATATAGCCCGGCGGAAAGAAAAGGGCACTGAAGTGTGTTTCCGGTTTATACCTGAGTATGCACGCCAGCAAATGACAGAAACTGAAGACGCCGTAGAGCCCCGCGTCAGTGCGGGGCTCTGATAGTGCTCAGGGGTTAAAAAACTCACCATCCCGGCGCAGATAAAACCAGTAATTGATGGCCATGCAAAGTCCGTAAAAAATGGCAAAACCAATCAGTGCCTGTTCTGGCGTAGTGGCGTTGATCTGCTCACCCAGAACCTTGGGAATATAAAATGCACCATAGGCGGCGATTGCCGAAGTCCAGCCCAGTACCGGCCCCGCCTGCTCCCGCGGAAATACAATGGCGATCGTGCGGAATGTTGAACCATTACCAATACCAGTAGCGGCAAACAGCAGCAAAAAGAGCAGAAAGAAGGGGATGAAAAATTGCTCCGGTGTTGCCGACTGATAGGCCGCCTGCATGTAGTAGGCCACACCAAGCGCGCTGACAACCATTACCAGCGAACAAACCTGAGTAACCAGAGCACCGCCTAATCTGTCTGATATCCAGCCGCCAACCGGGCGGATCAGGGCACCGATAAAGGGTCCCATCCAGGCATACATGAGGGCACTGGGGCCATTGGCATTGGCCGTATCATGGGTCATTACACCATCGACCATCACATGGGAGTAACCAAAAATCACCTTGATGGCCAGTGGAAAAGCTGCTGAAAAGCCAATAAATGAGCCAAAAGTCATAGTATAGATAATACTCATCACCCAGGTGTGCCGGTTATTGAATATCTGATACTGGCGCGTCAGACTGTCACCCACCTTGCCGGGAATCAGCTTCAGCAAAATAACCGTCAGCACCACTACCACAGCCAGCACCAGCTCTTTGGGAATATGCAGACCTGAGCCATTTGCACTTTCTGGCAGCATTAACCAAAGCCCGAATACGGAAGTGAGCAAGCCAATCAGCAACATTATTGTGATGAGTGCGAAAGCTGTTGGCATCGAACCAATATCGGGTGAAACTTCCTCAGTGCGGATATTGTTCATACCGAACCAGGTTAAAAACATCAGCGGGAGCAGAAGGAGCAACCAGACAAAACCAGCATTGGCTATATAGCTCTGGGTACCGGCCGGAATCTTTCCGATCAGCGTACCTGAGGTATTGACCAGTGCCATCGGCTCACCGGAAAGCCCACCAAAAGCTGCAAAAGTCATAAATAGCGGCACAACAATCTGCATGGTGGTAACACCAAAATTGCCCAGCCCCGCATTCAGCCCCAGGGCCAGCCCCTGCTGGTTTTTGGGGTAAAAGAAACTGATATTGGACATGGACGAAGCAAAATTACCGCCACCTAAACCAGACAGTAATGCCAGCAGTTGAAATTTCCACAATGGCGTGGCTGGATCCTGTAGTGCCAGCCCCGTACCCACCGCTGGCAGAATAAGCAGCGAAGTCGTCAGAAAAATAGTATTTCTACCGCCGCAAAGACGAATAAAAAAACTACTGGGAATCCGCAGGGTCGCACCTGTCAGACCGGCAATTGCCGTCAGCGTAAACAGTTCTGATTTTTCAAAGGGAAAACCCAGATTGAGCATTTGTACGGTAATAACGCCCCAGTAAAGCCAGATGGCAAAGCCGCATAGAAGACTGGGAATAGATATCCACAAATTTCTACTGGCAATACGCCCACCTTCAGATGCCCAGAATTTTTCATCTTCTGGTTCCCACTTATGAAGATCAGCCATAACACAAACTCCGATAGCTAGATATTTAGCTATGGGACTATCAACGAGGCGACAAAAATCAACCATTCACTTCATGAGGTAGCTATTACAAAATTTGTAGGCACAGCGTTGGAAGTATAATGGGGCACAATTATCGGGCTGATACGAATACCATTATCTTAATCATTGCAGGAATATGATTAAAAACAGGAGGCTTTACTTATTTTATGCACAATCATATCAGCCACTTACCTCGTGATAGGTAATAAACTTACCTCATATAAAAAATTTTAATTTCCACTTTGGAACAGTATCCTAGTTTCAACTCAACAAAGGATTAACCCCGACAATGTGTGAAGAACAACCCGCCAAGATATTAATGGTCGATGATCACCCCCTGCTGCGCAAAGGTCTCAAGCAACTACTGGAATTAGAGAATGACCTTGAAGTCGTCGGTGAAGCCAGTTCCGGTCAGGAAGCTATTGATCTGGCTGTGGAGCTTGACCCGGACCTGATTACGCTGGATCTGAATATGCAGGGTATGGATGGTCTTGAAACGCTGCGTATTCTGCGGGACAAGGGTATTGATGCCCGTATCATCATGCTGACCGTATCTGACAACGATGAAGACGTGGTTGAGGCTATTCGGGGAGGTGCCGATGGTTATCTGCTCAAGGATATGGACCCGGATGATATCGTCGATAAACTGCGCGAGGCAACAACCGGTAAGATGGTGATGAGTGCAAGGCTGACTGAAATTCTGGCAACAGCTTTGCGCAGCCCTGAAAAACCTGGAAACCGTGAGCTATCCAGCCTGACCAGTCGTGAATATGAGATTCTCAAATTAATTGCCAAAGGCATGAGCAACAAGCTGATTGCCCGTGAACTCAATATCTCTGACGGCACCGTAAAGGTGCATGTAAAACATTTCCTGAAGAAACTTAATCTGCGCAGCCGTGTAGAAGCCGCCGTGTGGATGGTCAATCATCAAAAGGGCAATTACTGAAATGAATATAACGCAAACAGGTACACTGCCATGAAGTGCGATTGTGACAACCCCGGCTTACTGCCGCTGGAACAGGCACTGGCGAAAATTCACAGTACGCTTAAGCCACTTGAGGAAACCGAGGAAGTACCACTGTTGGAGCTGGCCGGGCGGATACTGGCCGAAGATATTCTCTCGCCCATCGATGTACCCGGCTATGATAATTCGGCGATGGACGGTTACGCCCTGCGTTTTACAGATATCAGCAACACACAACATTTTCTGCTGGTTGGTAGCAGCTTTGCCGGCAGGCCTTTTAATGGCCAGATTGGCGCGGGGGAATGTATACGCATTATGACAGGAGCACTCATTCCCCAGGGTGCAGACACGGTCATCATGCAGGAAAATGTCTCCGTCGAAGGGCAGATGATCAGCCTTAACCACCCGCCAAAAGCTGGTGAGGCAGTGCGCCGACGCGGCGAAGATATCTGTCGGGGCAATCCTGTTTTATCGGCAGGACGACGATTGAGCCCGGTCGATATCGGTTTGATCGCCTCGGTAGGCTTGCCGACAGCCAGAGTATTTCGACGAATTCGCGTCGGCTTGTTTTCAACAGGCGATGAGCTGCGCCAGCCGGGTGAAGCACTCGATACAGGCTGTATTTATGACTCAAACCGCCCAACTCTGCTGGCCTTATTGGCGCAGATGGGTGCACAAATTAATGATTACGGCGTCATTGAAGATGACCCGGAAGCTATTCGGCAAACATTTTTTAAAGCGGATGCCGCTAACGATGTTGTGATCACTTCTGGTGGAGTCTCTGTTGGCGAGGCTGATTTCACCCGGGATATTCTGACGGAAATAGGTGATATTGGTTTCTGGAAGCTGGCCATAAAGCCAGGCAAGCCACTGGCTTTTGGACGCCTGAGTAACAGTTACTTTTTTGGCTTACCCGGTAACCCGGTATCCTCTGTCGTCACCTTCCATCAGATCGCCCTGCCCAGTCTGGCACGGCTGGCAGGCCAGAATATACCGGCAAAACAACGCTTGTCAGCAAGTGCGACCGAAGCCATACGCAAGCGCCCCGGGCGGACAGATTTTCAACGGGGACGGTACCAGATAAATACCGATGGACAGCTATCAGTAAAACCATTGCCAAACCAGAGCTCAGGTGTGCTGTCTTCTATCACACAAGCCAACTGTTACATTGTGCTGGAAAATGAGCGCAATGAAGTCAATGCCGGTGAAAACGTCACCATTGAAGCTTTTGATGCTTACTTAACAGCCTACTGAGCGACAAACAGCCTCGCTTTATTATCAGTGTGACATTAATTCAATGGGCTGTTGTTTGCGATCAAAAATAATATAGCGCTGGATATTCTGACCCATAGTGACATCGTGGGTCATTGCATTCAGATAAGGCTCTGCTTCCTCACTACTTGGTGCTTGTGAACCATTACCTGCCATCGCAGCAATAAACATAAAATTCCAGTCCTTACTGATGCTGTCAGCTTCACTGACCAGCGCTTCAAAACTGGCAATCTCCGAGGGCAGTTTATCCACCACCATAGTGGGCGTGATCGTGCCTCTTTTATCATCCTGACGACGGGATTTTCTTGATTCCTCAGCACTGGCAAACAGAAACAGCAAGCGCTGGGCATGGCTCTCTGCGAGTGCGCGCTCAATCAGATCCTGAAACATTCAACTATCCTGTTATTACAAAACTAAAATTAACCCGTACTATCCATACCCGGCAAACCATGCCAGTAGCCATTGCACAAAGGGGCATTATCACGGGCAGACAGATCGGCTGCGCCACCATCCTTGAAATCATCAACAAGTGCAAGTTCTTCTATACTCGACACACTCAGACGGGCGATATCAACCAGATCCTGCAACGAATCAATATCAGCACGCAAATCATAGCAGTAGTGGGACTGAGTCTGGATACCATTCAGACGAAACAGTGGCTGACCCTCCTGTGAGTTCACTTCCCGGCCACTGGGATAATTGATACAACACAGCTCACAAACATCCTTGCGCCGATCCAGAGAACGGGCAGTAAAACAGCGTGCAGAATAGGCCAAAGGCAGATAACCGTAACTGAACAGCTCAACCTCCATGCTGCTGCGGATAGCCTGCACTGACTCATCGGCCAATAGCTGCGCCAGGGAATCCCGTGAGGCCTCCACTGCCGGCAGCCAGCGCTTCATACCCAGTTTGTGGAAGTAGGTCAGGGCCCTGGCACTGTAACAGTTGACAGCGGGCCCAACTGTAAAAGGCAAACCCTGCTGCGACAGTTGTTGCACTGCCGCCATATCATTGGCTTCCACCTGGAAATCACCGTTGTCACAGACTCGCCGCAACTCATTCAGCTCGCCCGGTGACTCCAGCAAAGTCATGGTCGACAGCTGTACCTGCTTGCCGGCCTGGGCCAGCTCCCTGCCAATACCCAGCCAGTTGGCCAACTTCAATTCTGCCCGCTTACTGCAAACGGTTTCGCCGAGATAAACAATATCGGCGTTGCTGTCAGCCACTTGCCGATAAAACTGTTCAACCGTATTTCGGGGCCAGAAATACAACAAAGGCCCAATTGATACTTTCATTTCACTACACCTGTTAACTGCTATTTCCAACGCTTGTGATAAGCGCCCAGCGAAGTCTGGCTACCCTCGGAAAGTTGCGCCAATACATTATTCCAGCTTGGCTGGACAATAAAATCACCGCCGCTCGTACAGGCATCAATGGCTTTACGCCAGACTTTAGTGACTTCTGCCACATAGGCCGGACTGCGCTGGCGGCCCTCAATCTTGATTGAAGCAACACCACACTTGTGCAGTTCAGGCAGCAATTCCAGGGTATTGAGGCTGGTTGGTTCTTCCATTACATGGTAAGTGTCTTCACCAACAACAAAACGTCCTTTACACAGGGTCGGATAACCTGCCGATTCACTTTCACCAAAAGAATCAATCAAAGCCTTATTCAACCTCGCTTCCAGATTGCCCTCATCATCATCCTGCCAGGAAACAAATTTGGCGGGTGAACAGACACCGGCATTGTTGGGTGACTCGCCCGTCATATAAGACGAGAGATAGCAGCGCCCCTCGGCCATAATACAGAGACTGCCAAAACCAAAAACTTCCAGAGGTACCGGACTACTGCCCGCCAGTTGCTTAACCTGATGGATGGACAACACACGCGGCAATACCACACGATCAATGGCGAACTGCTGATGATAGAACTCAATAGCTCCCAGATTAGTGGCTGAAGCCTGTACCGAAAGATGAATTTCAACATCCGGATAGGTACTGGCCACATAATCAAGCACCGCAATATCTGCCGCAATCACCACGTCAATACCCATGCGTACAGCCTCATCAACTGCCCGTTGCCACTTGTGCCAGCCATCGGTACTGGCAAAGGTGTTGATGGCCAGGTGAACTTTTCGGGAGCGCCGGTGAGCGTACTCAATACCTTCATTGAGCTTGTCGGGAGTAAAATTGAGACCGCAGAAGTGGCGCGCATTGGTATCGTCCTTGAAGCCAAGATAAACTGCATCAGCACCGGCATCAATGGCCACTTTCAACGATGCCAGATTACCAGCTGGACAAAGTAATTCCATTGCCTCTTCCTCATAAAAACCACCTAAAAAACTGCGGCATGCTGGCACAGCCAGTGCCAGCTAAACACTGTCAAAAGGGGTTAGGTGACTACCTACAAATAGGTAGTCATTCAGCGCAATATAGGTAGTAACTGGCCCTACTGCTCTGCGCTGGCGAAGATATAGCCATCACTCATACAACAAGGTAAAGCCATGCCTTTCAAGCCAGTTGAACAGCTTCCCCGACTGACTGCCACAGCCATTTCCACCATGCCACCCCTGATACAAGCCCATTTTATACAAACCATTGTCAGTCGGGCACTGCACGGCCCCCTCGCCGAAGGCCACCTCGATTTCCTGCAGGGTAAATGGTTGTTAATCAAGGTTAGCGATGCGGGTCTGGCAGCCTATTTCAGTGTGCGTGACAACAAACTGCTTTGTCGCACTCATCAGCAGGCAGATGTACGCCTGGAAGGGGATGCCCTGACAATGGCACAGATGGCCTGCAAAATGGTTGACCCGGATACTCTGTTTTTCCGCCGAAAACTATCTATCCGTGGAGATACTGAACTCGGTTTGGCAGTCAAGAATCTGATTGATGATATCGAAATTGAAAGTCTGCCAATCTGGGCCAGGTTACCCTTGCAGGAATATACCCGCTTTAGTCAGCCAAATGAGCAGAGTCAATTTGCACCGTAAAGACTGCGCCTGGCGCACCTGCCAGTTGGAGCAACAGGCGCAGAAGCGGTGCTTACCGGCTCTCTGTCAGAACAGTGTAGCTCGTTATCAAATTACGATAGTCAGGAATATGTTTGGAGAACAGAGCGCCGAGACCTTCAATATCATTGCGCCAGTCACGGTGCAGTTCACAGGCAAGACCAAACCAGGTCATCAGTTGTGCGCCAGCCTGTGACATACGGTCCCATGCCGAGTGACGTGTCAGCTCATTAAAGGTACCAGAAGCATCAGTGACCACAAAAACCTCATAGCCTTCTTCCAGTGCGGACAAAGCAGGGAAGGCCACACAAACTTCCGTCACTACACCAGCAATAATCAATTGCTTTTTACCAGTGGCTTTAACCGCTGCTACAAAATCCTCATTGTCCCAGGCATTAATTTGACCGGGGCGTGCAATATAAGGTGCATCGGGAAACATTTCTTTCAGTTCCGGCACCAGCGGACCATTCGGGCCTGTTTCAAAACTGGTCGTTAAAATAGTGGGTAATTCAAAATATTTAGCCAGATCGCCTACCGCCAGAACATTATTTTTAAATTTATCCGGATCAATATCCCGAACCATGGATAACAGGCCTGCCTGGTGGTCAACCAAAAGCATGGCAGCATCATTTTTATCCAGTCGAACATAAGGCTTAGTCATTACCATCTCCTTTTGAAGTGAATGAGGTACACACAGCACCCCAAATATGATTATCCGTATGAACCGGCAATAGATCTGTTTATACAATGTATTTATTGCCAACATAAAAAGAAGCTTATATTGGCCATTGAATTTGCAGTAGATAGTAAAAACAGGTATCACCGTTCTGTTTTTGGAACAAAAAAAGTTAATGGCTACTATCTGATCTTTACTGCAATTCGCGTTTGATTGTCTCTATCCACAATCACACAACAATACATTATTTCTGTCTGAATAAAATTTTATCCGGATCGGCTGTGGTGGTATTTGATGCCAATGACAAAACCCGGGGGATTTATCACTTCATTTATTATCTCTTATTAAAAAATAACCTCTACTGATCCCCGAATAGAAAAAGGTAATTCAGGGTTAATTTGATAGACATCATCACCCTTGTAATAGGCCTCATCGGTGATGTTCAATAAAGACAAACGCCAGATGGTTTCAGTAGAAGCTATCCGTACTGGATATTTTAATCCGGCATCAAGACGATAATAAGCGTCAAGGTCATAGGTATTAGCATTATCGACGGGCCTGTCACCCTGGGAATATATTCCGGCATTTAGCGAGAGACCATTAAATACCCCCTTGTCAAAAAGATATTCTCCGCTAAAACTAAGGCATCTCTGATTAATTCATAATTTGCGCGATAATACACAAATCTAGTCATTCACCGAGTTTATCTTGCCGATGAAACAAAAATCGCTGACGGACGGCTTCGAGAAGTACCGTAAGAAAACGCGCAAAGAGCAATTTCTGGATGATATGGAAGTGATCATTCCCTGGAAAGAGCTCTGCGAAGCCATCGAACCGTTCTACCCGAACCCAAAAGGCGCTGGTCGGCGACCCATAGGCATCGAACGCAT
>JBKECP010000037.1:0-73185 GCA_047974765.1 Parahaliea sp.
GGTTTAACCACAAAGTTTCAATGGTGCTGCCTGTAGCCAGTGCATAAAGTTGCGGATTACTCGCATGAAGCACAGACAAGGGCTGACTGGAAGTATCAGCAAAACTACCTTCCACAAAAGCCGCAGCCAGATTCTCAAAACCCTGGCTGTCGTAATACACCTCAGATGCCGCACGGGTAAAAGCAGAAACACCCATTGCCAAAACAGCAACGACCACTTTTGCCTTCATTGGTCCCTCTCTTGATTTTAATCCTGCAATAATCAGGTTAGGAAGCTTACAACCAAAATATAGCCAATACAAACCTTTATAATTATGTCATTTCCATATGAAAAAAATCACAAAAAAAGAATCTGAAAAAGATTTACAGTCTTAACGAACAAACTCAGACATAAAAAAACAGTTTGCCATTAAGACAAACTGTTTTTTTAAAAGTGATTGGTCGGACGGCAGCGCCCGAATAGTCATCATAACTAATTGTTTTTATTGTAATTAATAAAACATGAAAATGACTTATACCCCCAAAAATACCCCCAACTTAATTTTTCACCCCGTCACCGGCTTTTGAAAGCGTGATGCAGGTCACAATGAGCAAGCACTGATTTTTACACAGGCTGAACACCAGCAAAAAGATAGTTAATGCAAGTCTTGCGGTGGGGCACATACACGCCCGGCATTGATCCGGGTCCACCTCGACAACAACAACCCTTTAATAAATGTTAGCTTTGACTATTAAATGCGCTCTTTGCTCCCGTATGCACCCGTTGCCCCGGAAGGACCCAAGCCGACCGGGCCCATATGGACCTGAGAGTCCATCAGGCCCTCAGACGCCGCCCGAAGGAACAGGCGAGCCATGTCACCCAATCCCGCATCTGAAGGCACAGACACGCACACAGGCGCGCTCGGGAGTACTCCGGGAGTACTCCGAGAGTACTACCAGAGCGCCAAGGCACAGGTCTCCAGCAGGAGGCTCAGAGCAAGAGTTACCGGCAGGTAACTCAATACTGGTTAATGGTTTATGGTTTATGGTTAATGGTTGGTTGAACGGTTGTTGAACGTCCGTTGAACGGTTGTTGAACGTCCGTTGAACGGTCGTTGAGCGGTTGTTCAGAGCCCGTGCTGCGCTTGGCTTTGCGAGCTTTCGCCGAGGCCTTGCCAGCACACGCACACAGGCGCGCTCCGTGGCTTCAGCGCTGGACTGAGCCGGTCAAGGCAGAGTTTCAGGGCTGCCGTATCATCAGCCAGTGCCAGTTCTACCACCTTGGCCGCCAGCGCTTCCCCATGCCCCGCCAGGTGATGGCGCAGTGCCGACACCTCGTTAACGGGCCGCCCGCCTGGGTTGCCACTGGCACCCTTGGCAAACTGTCCTTTGCGGTTTCGCATTGTGTTGGTCACCTGTTCAATCCCTCAGTATCAGGTAGTGAGTCGAGGCCGCCCGCACCCAATACAGCCATATTTCACAACTAACCCCATGGTATATATATAAAGGTGCCCGGTTTTCGGGCCGGGTGATTTTGCTCTATCGCCCCGGTTTTCGGGTCGATGGGACCAGTTCACCTCCGAATTTTGCACCCTATCGCCCCGGTTTTCGGGGCGCACCTGGCCCAGTTTCCGGGCCGGGCGGTTTGATAATTTCAAGGCTAAATTTTCTTGGTGGAGTATTGGTTGGGGCTACTGCCAATCGCCTGTCCGGGCAGTCATTAATGGGCTTCCAGGCGAGCGCATACAACGCGCACTCACCACCCGGATTGGTGAAGCGCCCTTCACGGGTGCAGATAATCAAACCCGCCTCCAACAAACGGTCCTTTGCATTGGTAATCGTATCCTTGGATGACCACCCCCGCTTTTTCAGGATCGAGTAGGCAACCGTCAAATCACCATTGTTGCGCCCGTTGTACTGGCAGGCCAGATCCATTAACAACTTGACCGCGCTGCCTGATAGCTTGCAGTAATCCGGGTGCTCCCACACAGCCCTCGGTAATGCCCCAAAACCGGCATCCCCCCCGCGCCCCTTGGTCTTTCTTCGATTGCGGGGCATGGTTATTCATCGTCCACAGAGCGCAGCACCAGCCGTATATCACCGTGGATGGTGTCAAAAGGGGTAACGTGTCCGTCCTGTCTGAAAGCGTACTCACGGGCTTCCTGCTCGCTCTCGGCCATAACCTCAATACGGGTTATCAGTTCTTCTCGCACTTCAAAGTGATAGCGCTTCATTTCGCACCCCCTCGCCGCTTGGCAAGGGCGTTGCCCATGGCGAAACCGTCCAGACGTTTCTGGTGGGCCAGTTGTTGCTGTCGCGTTCTGTGGGGCTGTACAGCGGTTCCGGCGTTGTCGCCACTGTCGCATTGTCGGATTACGCCGCCGCTCGCGAGAAAAGCCGCTAAATCGGCCTGTAGGCGATCTCTGAAAGATGCAGTACTATGGCTATGCAATTGTTTGGGGCTGCCTGTCGAGGTGGCCTTTTTCTTTTTCATGGCTCACCCCCTACGCTGCTGAATCTTCGCGTTCAGCAATGCGACTCTCGGCCCACGCTTCCACTTCGGACTTGACCCATGCGCTGGCACGCTTACCGAGTTTTACAGGGGGCGGAAACTCGCCGTCTGCAATCATCGTGTAAATCATGCTACGACTGTAGGGAACGATGGCCTGCACTTGTGGCAGACGAAGGAAGGTAACGGATAGTTCTGGTTGATTTGCCATGCTCTGTGCCCCTTGCGGCTGTTGTTGAACATAGCCGCTTATTATTCACACAGCATCACCGCCGTCTTTCTATGAAAATTGGGAAAGTTGGTAGAAAAGCCCTACTCGGCGTCAGGTTCAGTGAAATGCCGGTGTTTCTTGTATGCAGAATCCGGCTCACCGGTTTTCTTTCGGTAATACCATCCGTCAGACATCAGACATTCTGTTACCGGAAATTGCTTTACATGCTCGTAGTACCACTCTCGAACCAGCTCAAAGGAAAAACCATTCTTTTTGGCGACCTCTTCCAGCGATTCCTTAACTTGTCTACCGGTAGCAACTGAATCCAGAACCTCACATATAACTGGTATTTTTTTCTCATACTCGACTTGCCTATTACTGAGTTTTGCGCCCTTGTGCGGCGGCCCATCAAAAGCTTTATCCCAGCTTCTGACTTTAAATTTTTCCACCCGGCCATAAGCCCACCTGAGCGGCACCCCGCACCAAACCGGCACAGGCAGCCGCCAAGTTATGCACTCGCTAACCGCTTCAAAAATTATCTTGAAGTCACCATGAGAGTCGCGGTATTTCTGTTCCAGCTCTGGCAGTGACCGAGTCCATGTGTGCCACTGTCCAAGGGGAGAAACACCAGCTTTAGATGTGCCAGGATAGGAAATCCCCTTTCTTTGCATCCAGGCTTCTTCCGCAGCTTTTGCATCTGCGTACTCCCAGCTTTCAAGCTGCCGGATGTGGTCGGTAAAAATACCGTATAGGTCAAAGCCAGAGTCAGTCATGCGCGCACTCTATGACGCTCCCGGCCACTCTACTCCCCAAGCGCGGAATAGCTGCCGCACGTATTTTTCTTGATCGGGCCGGAGCTGGCCTCTGAGGCACTTTAGGATGTTGATTCGCCCCGCCCATCATGCTTCGCCAAACTCGCCCATACACTCTTCATGGCAGGGGCAGTTATTAGCGCTCGATATATCAACAGCTTTCTGCAATCTATCCACGTCATATGTCATTTTTATTTCGGATGGATTGGCTATGTTTTCGGCATCGCCCTTTGCTATTTTCAAACTGGATAAGGATTCTTGATACAAAAGTTTTACGGACTCTGGGGCCCAAGCCGGGAATGTCACATATACCCCCTACAGTGAATTCTTTAGGAATGTCGCAGCGCCCGGAATTAGGGTTACAACTTTTTTGGGTTACCCCAGGCGCTGCAATTTGGAATTGTGTCAGGCAGTGGCTACCGGCTCTACCGGGACAAACACGTCATCACCGCTGGTTTCGCGGAGAAAACGTTCGTAGCTTGTCCTCAGCTCAGACCTCGGTATTCGCCGGAAGCCAGCCCATTTTGGGTAGGCATCGTTGCCAAGCCGCAGAAAATAGTTTGGTAGCCGTTTCGCCATCTCCAGCGTCAAGCCCGGCGATACAAAGCTGTGCGTTCCTGGCTCAAAGCAAAGCACATGGCCAAGGCTTGTGGTGGACAGCCGGTCTTCACCAGAAAAACCCGTGACCAGGTAAACCGAGTACGCCTTGCTCACCGGAATCATTGAGCCTAAACCCTCTGCAATGGGCGTTGGTTGAAGCGGGGGCAGTACTCCCCCAGTGGTTTGTTGTAGACTGCGCGCAGCCATAATGACACCCCCTTGGTAGGTGTTGTTGTGGTTAGAGGGCGCGCCGGTGCTCTACCACCGGCACCCTCGCTTATCTGCCCAAAGCGGGCAAACTCATTGACCGCCAAACTTCGCGGTAATCACGTTCCCAGCCAGTGCCTGAGCTTTCAGGCTGTCCAAATAATCAGCCCAGCCCTGCATCATCTTGGCCCGGCCTTCGAGGTGACTGGTACGATTGTAGGCCCTGCCGTTGGCGTCTCTCACCGCATGGGCAAGCTGGTGCTCTATCCAGTCCACCCGGTAGCCCAGCACCTCATCCAGCAGGGTGCGAGCGGTGGCGCGGAAACCGTGCGGAGTCATGGTGTCGTTGTCATAGGCAAGAGTCCGCAGCGCCACCCGCACGCCGTTCTCAGACAGACAGCGGCTGGCACCCCGGGCGCTGGGGAATACATATCTACCCCTGCCAGTCAGTGCTTGCAGCTCGCGCAGCAGGTCCAGCGCCTGGGAGCACAGGGGCACGATATGGGGCTGGCGCATCTTCATCTTGTCGGCAGGTATCTCCCACTGTGCGGCCTGCCAGTTGATTTCCGCCCATTCCATGGCCCGTATTTCCCCGGGGCGCTGGAACAGCAGGGGCGACAGCAGCAAGGCCGTTTTGACAACGGGGGTGCCCTCGAAGCCATCCATGGCCACCAGCAGGCGGCCCAGTTCGGCAGGGTCGGTAATGGCGGCATGGTGCTTTTTCTGGCGCCTGGGCTTGAGTGCGCCCTTGAGGTCTCCGCTGGGGTCGCGCTCGGCCCGGCCGGTGGCGACGGCATAGCGGAACACCTGACCGGCGGTCTGCTTGGCCCTGTGGGCGATGTCGAAGGCACCCCTGCCCTCGATACGCCGCAAGGCGGCCAGCAGCTCAGGCGCGGTAATGGCGGCTATGGGGCGGCTTCCCAGCACAGGGTACAAGTCCTTTTCCAGAATGCGGCCTGTCCGCTCCTGATAACTTTTCGATTTCTCGGGCATGGTCTGGTTGAACCACTCCCGCGCCACCGCCTCGAAGCTCTCAGCAGCCGCCTGGTGCCGGGTGAGCTTTTCGACCTTGCGCACTTCGCCGGGGTCGATACCTTCAGCCAGCTTGTCACGGGCTTGCTGGTGGGCCTGCCGGGCCGCCTTCAGCGATACTTCTGGATACACCCCCATAGCCAGCGTCTTTTCCTTGCCGCCATAGCGGTACTTATAACGCCAGTATTTAGCCCCGTTGGGTTGTACCAGCAGGTGCAGCCCGCCCCCATCTGACAGCTTGCGCGGCTTGTCCTGTGGCTTTGCTTGCTTTACCTCGGTAGCTGTTAGTGGCACGGCCCACCTCCTGCGCAATTGGGGGTATCGGTTTCGGGGGTATCGGATATACCCCCATATATACCCCCCGTTTTGGGGGTATGTCGCCGGACAGTGCTGGACGACTTCGGAGGCAGTATAACAAAAAAGCCCTGATTTACAGGGCTTTAAGGACGTTACAGGATGTTGTTGGAGGGGTATTTGGTCGGGACGGCAGGATTTGAACCTACGACCACCACACCCCCAGTGTGGTGCGCTACCAGACTGCGCTACGCCCCGAAAAAAATGCCTGATTGACGAGGGCGGCATTATACTCAATCAAAGCCCCCAGACAAACTCTAATTGACGGGTTTGAGAACTTTCAGTACGTCTTCCAGATCCTCAATGGTTTCCTTGATGAGCGCCTGCCATTCAATAGGGCTGACATTATCACCATCATCCGTCATACGCTGGCGGGCTCCGCCAATAGTGTAGCCCTGATCGTAGAGCAGACTGCGAATCTGGCGGATGGTGAGCACATCTTCACGCTGGTAGTAACGACGATTACCGCGGCGCTTAACCGGCTTAAGCTGAGGAAATTCCTGCTCCCAGTAGCGCAGTACATGGGGCTTGACGGCACAGAGTTCGCTGACTTCACCAATTGTGAAATAACGCTTACCGGGAATGACCGGCAGTTCGTTGTTATGAGTCGGTTCCAGCATAAGCCTCTACCCGTGCTTTGAGTTTCTGTCCTGGCCGGAAGGTAACAACCCGCCGCGCCGAAATGGGAATTTCTTCGCCCGTTTTGGGGTTGCGACCTGGACGCTGGCTTTTATCGCGCAGATCGAAGTTGCCAAAACCTGACAGCTTCACTTGTTCATTATTTTCCAGGCAGCTGCGAATCTCCTCGAAGAAGAGCTCAACAATTTCCTTGGCTTCCCGTTTGTTGAGCCCCAGCTCTTCGAACAGGCGTTCTGCCATTTCAGATTTGGTGAGCGCAGTCATGGTTATACTTCAGCTTCTAAGTTCTGCCCGATAGGTTTCTTCCAGCGAATCAATAACCTGGTTCACTGACTGATTGACATCATCGTCGCTAAGAGTGCGTGATTGATCCCGGAAAGTCAAACCCAGCGCAAGACTTTTTCTTTGTGGATCAATACCTTTGCCCTGATAAACATCAAACAACCTTAAATCTGTCAGATAAGCACCTGCCGATGCACGAACATTGGCAATAACGTCTGCCGCCGGTACCTTTCGGTCAACCAGTACCGCCAGGTCTCGACGCACCTCGGGATAGCGGGACAATTCACTGAAAACAGGCAAACGCGTATCCAGCAAGGCAGCCAACTCGATTTCCACCGCGTACAGAGGTGCCTTCAAATCCAGCTCAGCCTGCACCGAAGGATGAAGCGCACCCATCACGCCTATGGTTTTGCCTTTATGCAGGATACAAGCAGTCTGGCCAGGATGCAGGGCCGGGTGTTTGGCCGCCACAAATTCAATCTCTGCCGATGCGCGGGTCAGACTCAACAAACCTTCGACATCACCCTTGAGGTCAAAAAAATCAACGCTTTCAGCTGGCGCAGCCCAGGTTTCAGCCAGCCGCTGCCCTGTTACGACCATGGCGAGGGTCGGCTCCTGCCGCAAACCGACAACAGCATCATCGTTATTACCCGTCAAAAAGCGCAGGCCGCTCTCAAACAGTCGCACCCGTGACTGCTGGCGAGTGGTATTGCGCAGCACAGCACCGACCAGACCTGGCAGCAGGCTGGTGCGCATAACCGCCATATCAGCAGAAATCGGGTTTCGCAATGCCACCGCAGCCGACTCAGGAGCAAACAGCTGTTGCAGCTTCGGTTCCACAAAACTGTAGGTAATAGCCTCGCGGTAACCACGTGCGCTGAGGTGGCGCCGCAATTCCCGCAAGCCCAGTTTCTTTTCCGTTTTTACAGGCATAGCCAAATCAGCACGAATGCGGCTGGTGGGCAGGCAGTTATAACCATAAATCCGGGCCAGTTCTTCCAGCAGGTCCGCCTCAATCCCGATATCAAAACGCCAGCTGGGTACGCTGCAAATCCAGCCTTCACCGCTTTTACTCACGCCTAATCCAAGGCCTGTGAGAATACGCTCAACATCCTGTGCAGGCAGGTCAAAGCCCAGCAATTTTTCAATCCGCGCCGACCGCAGACTGACATCAGCACGTTCCGGCAAATGCTCCGGTGATACTGCCTCGATAATGGGCCCGGCCTGCCCACCTGCAATATCAATCAGCAGCGCTGTTGCCCGCTCTATAGCGCGATATTGTAATTCAAAGTCAACACCACGCTCAAAACGGTGTGAAGAGTCCGTATGCAGGCCATAACTACGCGCCCTGCCCGCCAGCAGATCCGGCATAAAAAAAGCCGCCTCAAGAAAAATATGGCTTGTACTTTTTGAAACTGCACTGGCCTGCCCACCCATAATACCCGCCATAGCCAGCGGTTCGTTGTGGTCGGCAACGAGCAGCGTACCCGGCTTCAGTTCAACGCATTGACCATTGAGCAACTCCAGAGATTCACCCGTTCGGGCTTCGCGCACAATAATACCGTTATTGAGCTTATCGAGATCAAAAGCATGCATTGGCTGGCCCAATTCCAGCAGAACAAAGTTTGTTATATCAACAGCCACATCAATACTGCGCAGGCCACAACGACGCAGTTTTTCCTGTAGCCAGAGAGGGCTGGGACGAGACAGGTCAACATCACGAACAACCCGGCCCAGATAGCGCGGGCAGGCTGCTGGTGCCTGTAAATCCACACTTAGCGTATCATCCAGTTCTTCTCTAACCGCATTAAACTCCGGCTCCTTCAGCGGCAGCCCGTTAAGCAGACCCACTTCCCGGGCAATACCACTGATACCGAGACAGTCCGCCCGGTTGGGGGTGAGCCCAATCTCAATAGTGTTATCATCCAGGCCAAGGTAATCACGTAAATCAGTACCCACAGATGCATCGGCTGCCAGCTCCATCAGCCCTTCATCGGCTTCGGAAATACCCAGCTCCTTCTCTCCACAGAGCATGCCAAAGGATTCAAGTCCCCGCAGCCTGGCTTTTTTAATCTTGAAATCATCGGGCAGAACCGCGCCTACCATCGCCAACGGAGCCTTCAGGCCCACACGGGCATTGGGTGCGCCACAAACAATCTGTACGGTTTCACTACCAGCGTTGACCTGACAAACCCGCAGCTTGTCAGCATCCGGATGCTGTTCTGCGCTGATAATCTCGGCCACCACTACACCACTGAAATCCCCGGCCACCGGCTCAATAGCATCCACCTCCAGACCAGCCATGGTGATCTGGTGGGCCAGCGCTTCGGTATCCAGTTCGGGGTTCACCCATTCGCGCAACCACTGTTCACTGATTTTCACTGTTGTTGTCTCCGTGCTGTGGTTTAGAACTGCTCAAGGAAGCGCAGGTCATTATCAAAAAAGAGGCGCAGGTCATTAACACCATAACGCAGCATGGCCAGGCGCTCTACGCCCATGCCAAAAGCAAAACCGGCATATTGCTCCGGGTCGATATGCGACGATTCAAATACGCGTGGATGTACCATGCCACAGCCCATTACTTCCAGCCAACCAGTCTGGCTGCACACGCGACAGCCAGCCCCTTCACAGTTTACGCACTGAATATCCACCTCTGCCGAGGGTTCAGTAAAGGGAAAGTAAGAAGGCCGGAAACGCACAGCCAGTTCTTTCTCAAAAAACACCCGCAGAAATTCCTCGATCAGGCCCTTGAGATCGGCAAAACTGGAATGCTCATCGATTAGCAGGCCTTCTACCTGATGAAACATAGGCGTATGGGTGAGATCAGAGTCACAGCGATAGACCCGCCCTGGACAGATGATGCGCAGCGGCGGCTTTTCACTCTCCATTACCCTCACCTGTACCGGCGAAGTGTGGGTACGCAGCACAGTCGTCTCATTGACATAGAAGGTGTCGTGCATAGCGCGCGCCGGGTGGTGAGCTGGAATATTGAGAGCCTCAAAATTGTGGTAATCGTCCTCGATTTCCGGCCCTTCAACAACCTCAAAACCAATACCGCCAAAAAAATCCTCAATTCGTTCAATCGTGCGGGTAACAGGGTGAATACCACCCGTGCTCTGGGCTCTGCCCGGCAGGCTGACATCGATGCTCTCAGCCACCAGCTGTCGCTCGACCGCAGCCAGTGTCAGTGCCTGTTTGCGTTCGCCAATCAGCTCCTGCAGCGCCTGTTTGACGACATTGATCTGCGCTCCGGCGACGGGGCGCTCCTCGGCGCTGAGCTTGCCGAGGCTTTTGAGCAGTGCGGTGATCAGACCTTTTTTGCCAAGATAGTCAACACGCAGCTGTTCCAGCGTGTCACCATCATCGGCCGCCTGGATTTTAGTACGGGCTTCGCTGGCCAGTGTTTCGAGGTTGTCCATTGTTTAGTCTCGACTTTTAATGGTTGCTTATGCTCTGTCTTTCGCTTCGCCGTGTGCGCTGGCTCACGGTGTGTTCCCCGCGCCTGCTGGTCCTGACTCGTTCCCGTGCTCCCGCGTGGGAATGCATTTCGTGCTGTACGTTCCCACGCAGGAGCGTGGGAACGAGTAAACAAAAAAGGGAAAGAGCAGAGCCCTTTCCCTTTTTTGTTTTCAAGTGCAGCCAGCGATCTGCGTTGTCCTTACGGTGGCAACGCAATGGGGGTGGGCTTAAGCCAATGAGGCCTTCGCTTGCTCCACAATCGCAGCAAAAGCCGGCTTGTCGTGTACAGCCAGATCCGCCAGCACACGACGATCCAGACCAATATCCGCCTTTTTCAGACCGGCAATCAGGCGGCTGTAGCTCAAGCCGTTAGCGCGGGATTGGGCGTTGATACGCGTAATCCACAGTGCGCGGAACTGACGCTTGCGCTGACGACGATCACGGTAGGCATACTGACCCGCCTTGGTAACTGCCTGTTTGGCAACACGAAATACACGGCTGCGGGCTCCATAGTAGCCCTTGGCCTGCTTCAGAATTTTTTTGTGACGGCGATGAGCCACCACACCACGTTTTACGCGGGGCATAGTTTTCTCCTGCTTCTGTAATAACTACTTGTAAATAAGCCGTTTAGCGCGCCCGCAGCATGCGGTCGATCAGCACTTTATCGCTTTGGTGGATCATTGAAGTTCCACGCAGCTGACGCTTACGCTTGGTGGTCATTTTGGTCAGGATATGGCTCTTGTAAGCACTTTTACGCTTGTATCCGCCAGCCGTTTTCTTGAAACGCTTGGCAGCCCCGCTGTGAATTTTTGCTTTTGGCATAATCGAATACTCCGCATTCGTATATTAATAAAACAAAGGACTAAGGCATTCACAGGCCCTAGTTCTTCTTCTTGGGGGCGATCACCATCGTCAGCTGCCGACCTTCCATTTTCGGGAATTGTTCGACAGAACCCAACTCGGCCAGGTCAGCTTCCACTCGTTTGAGCAGTTCCATGCCGATATCCTGGTGGGCCATTTCACGTCCGCGATAACGCAGCGTGACCTTGGCCTTGTCGCCATTTTCGAGGAAACGCACCAGGTTGCGTAGTTTTACCTGGTAGTCCCCTTCTTCCGTCCCTGGACGAAATTTCATTTCCTTGATCTGTGTTCGCTTTTGTTTTTTCTTCTGCGCTGCCTTTTGTTTTTTGGCCTCGAACACATGCTTGCCGTAGTCCATGATCTTGCAGACTGCGGGTTCAGAATCCGCTATCAGCACAAGGTCCATACTGGCTGCTTCCGCAGCTGCCCTGGCTTCACTCAATGAAACAATGCCGACCTGCTCACCATCGGCGCCAATCAGACGAACCGGATCTGCTGTGATCTGGTCATTGGTGAGGGCCTTCCTGGAGGCACCTTTGCTGCTGTCTTTCTTAATGCTGATTCTCCACTTCCATTGCAATACGACCGTATCGCGCCACATCATCTGCAAGGAGGGCACTCAAGGCCTCAAGGTCCATCGACCCCATATCCTCACCGCGACGAGCCCGCACGGCCACTGTCTGTGTTTCCACTTCTTTATCCCCTACCACGAGGAGGTAGGGAACCTTCTGAATTGTGTGCTCGCGGATTTTAAAGCCGATTTTTTCGTTTCTCAAGTCCGAAATCACCCGAAAGCCCTTGTTCTGCAAGGATTCTTCTACCTTTTGGGCATATTCGGACTGTTTATCGGTAATATTCAACACTACCGCCTGCTGTGGCGCCAACCAGGTGGGAAAAACTCCTTCGTAATGTTCAATCAAAATACCAATAAAACGTTCAAAGGAACCCAGAATAGCCCGGTGCAACATCACAGGTATCTGGCGGGAGCCATCTTCAGCCACATATTGGGCGTCGAGACGGCCCGGCATGGAAAAATCCACCTGAATAGTGCCCAACTGCCAGACACGACCAATGCAGTCCTGCAGGGAAAATTCTATCTTGGGTCCATAGAAAGCACCTTCGCCAGGCAATTCCTGCCAAGGTAATTCGTGGGCGTCGAGGGCGTCGGCAAGGGCTTTTTCAGCCCGATCCCAATCCTCATCAGTACCCACTCGCTGTGGCGGACGGGTCGACAGGCGGTAGATCACATCGCTGAAGCCGAAATCCTCATAGACACCGTGCAGGAAATCTATAAAGGAAGACACTTCCGGCTGAACCTGCTCTTCCGTACAGAAAATATGAGCGTCATCCTGAGTAAAGCCGCGCACCCGCATAATGCCATGCAGGGAACCGGAGGGCTCATTGCGATGGCAGGAACCAAACTCAGCCAGCCGCAGCGGCAGATCCCGGTAGGATTTTAAGCCCTGATTGAAGACCTGCACATGGCAGGGGCAGTTCATCGGCTTAACCGCAAATTCACGCTCATCGGTGTGCAGCATGAACATATCATCGCCAAATTTATCGGCGTGACCGGATTTTTCCCACAGAGACAGATCGACCAGCTGGGGTGTCCTGATTTCCCGATAACCCTGTTCCCGCTGGGCCTTGCGCATGTACTGCTCAATCACCTGATAAAGGGTCCAGCCAGCCGGATGCCAAAACACCATACCCGGTGCTTCTTCCTGGGTATGGAAGAGGTTTAGTTTTTTGCCAATTTTGCGATGATCGCGTTTTTCCGCCTCCTGCAGGAATTGCAGGTGGGCTTTCAATGCTTTTTTATCAGCAAAAGCAACACCGTAGATCCGTTGCAGCATCTTGTTATTCTGATCGGCACGCCAGTAGGCACCTGATACCCGCATCAGCTTAAAATGCTGACAGTGGCGCATATTGGGCACATGAGGCCCGCGGCACATGTCAATATATTCTTCGTGGTGATAGAGTCCGGGCTGATCGTCACGGGCAATATCCCGCTCCAGGATTTCCATTTTGTAGAGTTCACCGCGCCCCTTGAAAACCGCGTACGCCTCATCCCAGCTGACGTTCTTTTTAATTACGCTGTATTCGTTAGCTGCCAGCTCGTGCATTCGCTGTTCAAGCGTTTCAAGGTCAGTCTCGGTCAGATGGTGGTCAAGATCAATATCGTAATAAAAACCGTTCTCGATAGTCGGACCGATAGCCATTTTGGCATTGGGCCAGAGCTGCTTGACGGCGTGGCCGATCAGGTGGGCACAGCTATGTCGAATGATTTCCAGACCATCTTCATCTTTAGCGGTGAAAATACTCAGTTCGGCATCTTCTTTGATTAAATCACCCGCATCACGGCGCTCACCATTAACCCGACCGCCGAGGGTTGCCTTAGCCAGGCCTGGACCAATGTCTTCAGCTACCTGCAAAATAGTAACTGCCTGTTCAAAACAGCGTTGCGAACCATCGGGCAGAGTAATAACAGGCATGCGCTTTCCTTTGTCAGTGGTGACCCCTACCAAAGGTCACATGAGTCAGCTTGAATTTGCAGACTAAAAACAGGTATGAAATAAATGTTGGGTACAACCACTCCCACGACACCAGCCACAGAAGCGGCGCGCACTATAACACACCATGCATATTGCGCCACCCCTGCCAATCCAATTGCAAATACCTCTCAGGAACTTTCCAGCAGTTGCTTCTTCCAGGTATTGGCCTGGGTGGAATGCACCCCAAATTCCCGAGCAATCTCGCTGGTCATATGACGCCACAACGAACAACCCACGCATTTACAGTTCTCAACGCAGATAGCTGGCAGCAAAGCCCGGCCGCACTGAAAAACTGTGCTGCTCCCGGAAGGCGGTCAGCAGCTGCAATTGGCCGAGTAAACGGGCAGTCAGTGTTGGCAATGCCTGCACCGGCACCTGGTATTCGAGATGCTCTTCATAAGCTACGGTTTCCAGGCTGAAGGGCCTCATTGCCGCCAGTGGCAGCAACAGGCGTAGAACATAGGCAGCGCCAAACTCGGGCAAAATAGACATACGCGCTACCATCTCTGCATAGCGCTGACGCTGTTTGAGGTAGCAGTAACTATCATCACTACGCGAAGCCACCAACTGGCGCCAATCACTGTTTTGCACCTGCTCCAGCTGATTTGGCGACAACGCTATATATAAAGGAAGAACACTGTTGTGCTCGCTGGTACTCATAGCTGCATCTCCCGATAAGCAGGCTGAAAACCGTAAAAGGAGGCTCCGGCCAACTGCTGTTGTGATTTAAGCGGCGATTGCGGCCGGGCATAAACGATATAGCGCAGCGGCCCACCAGCACGCATGGCGTTAAATGGATAGCAGGTCACCAGCTCCAGTTTTGACGGCCCGGTCAGAGCCGGGGCCAAAACCGGCTGGCGGGTATCAAGCACTTGTGTATAGTCCACACGGTAATTCAAACTGCGGCCATCAGGCAGATCCAGGCGCATTAACATTGCCGGTTGCAGCTGCTGTAAAAAACGAAAGTGTGTATCTCTATGGCCGCCAATAACCACCGTGCCCTCATCACCGGGTATAGCGCCAGCTTCATCCAGACCCGGTCCAAAGGCCAGCACATTGCCACTGGCACCAGCCAGTACAAATTGATCAATTCCCAGCTCGGGCACATGCAGGCGGGCGACCGGCCAGGTATCGGCCCAGGGCCAGGGCTTGTGTGCCTGCCCGCCGTTGGCCAGCGAAGCGTGCCAGGCCCGCTCCATCAGAATGGGGGCAAGGGCTGCCTTGGCATAAATCAGGGCCGAAGCACCCAGCTGCTGCACAGCGATAATGAGTAACAACAGCAGGGCAAACGGACGGATACGCTCAAACAGAGGTAGCAACATGATCCTGCTCCGGACGACGCATAACGTGAAACAACAGGGCTACAAAGAGGGCAAAACAGCCGAAGAAGGCTTTGGCTAATCCAGTGGTTGCGCCATTGGGATAGGCATAAGACTGATGGCTTTGCCCCTGAGGCCGGGTATTGGGTACCGGGCTACTGAGTAAAACATCATTCTTCGGCTCACGGGAAACAGCCTCATCAACAGCGACAAAACTGGTGTAAGGGCTGAGCAGTTGATGCGGCAGAGCCACTTTTAGCACCTCACTGCGAACCTCATCCTCAGACAAACTGTGATTGCGTTCACCCAGCAGGCTGGTAATTTTGCGGCGCGCCCACAGACTGGCCACCCCCCGCTGAGGATAATCAGCCGGAGCAATGGTGACATTCTGGGTCCAGGTTTGCCCCGCCAGTTCACCACTGACCTCGATCACCCCTGCCGGCGGCAACTGACCAAAATGCAACGCCTGAACCAGGGGTTCACCGCGATAGAGATCGGGGATGCGACGCGGCCAGGCCTCCACATTCTGCGGCCAGCGGGTGACAATATCTGCCGCCAGCGGACTGGAAATACGCTCAAACAACCTGACCATTCGTGTATTGACCTCATCAAGACGGGCAATTTGCACACTGCTACCACGACCCACTTCAGCAGCGCGCTGCATAAACCACTGGTTGGGTGCCGAGCCGATACCAACGGTAAACAGACGACTCTCACCCAGATTTTTTTCGATAGCCCGGAATAAAGCCTCTTCGTTACTCACCGCGCCATCAGTAATAAAAATCACCTGTCGCAAGCGTTTTACACCATCCTCTGGAACATCTGCTCGCAGAGCGAGCTCCAGTGCAGCCATCATCTCTGTACCACCACTGGCATTGAGGCTATCTACAAAGCGGTGGGCACGGGCAAGGTTATCGCTATTTGCCGGTAAAAATTTCCAGAACAGCGCCTGCGTGACCGAATTAAAGGCAATCACATTAAAGGTATCTTGTGGGCGCAGCTGATCCAGCGCCAGCGACAAGCCCTGACGGGCCTGCTCAATGGATACCCCCCCCATGGAACCGGAGGTATCGATCACAAACACAATCTCCCGGGGCAATACTTCAGCCTCAGTTGCCAGACTCGGCGGCAACACCATCAACAGACCGTAGTACTCACCGTCCACCTTCTCACTGAAAAAAGCAGCACGGGGAGCCGAACCACTGACCGGCTGCCAGTGCAATACCAGGTCACGATTCATCTCTGCAACTTTATGGGCCAGTGTCATGTGGTAAGCCTCTCCTTTACGTTTGAGTACAGTTTCGTGATAAAGCGCTTCCACTTTGGCCAGTGGCATACCGGCATTGAGCGTCAGCTCAAAACGCAGGGGATTTAGTGGCGCGTTATCATTGCCCGCCCGGGAATGGAGAAAAGGCGAAACGGCATTGGCATCAGGCACTTGATCTGTTGGCAGCGCCCAACCAAGGCTGGCATCAACAGCCAGAGGTTGCTGTAACTGCACATTAACCGGAATCTCTTGGTCGCCACCTGCACTGCCTTGCTGGTTTGCCAACAGTATCTGGCCCGGTATATAACGTGGTGTCATGGTAGTGGGAATGGTCAGGGTGAACTCGCCATCGCGGTAATGGGCCTGTTGAATATATTCCAGTCGTACCGTTACATTTTCACCCGGGCCAATATTGGCAATGCGGTTAGTGAACATATTGGGGCGCTGTTGCGCCACCAGAGAAGCTTTTTTGCCCTCTGCTTTTGCCTGCTCGTAAACCCTGGCTGCCTCTTCCCGTTCACGAATACGACCAACAATCACCCGCTCACCCACCTGCATTTCCAGATGGCGCACTGCTGCATCACTGGGTAGTGGAAAACTGTACACTCCTTCACGCCACTCACCCGTGTTATTTTCAAAGCGCTGCTCAATGCTAACCACGGCCACCATGCCGGTAATTTCAATATCCAGATCGGTCGACTGAGTAACTGCCAGCTCATGGTGGCTGCCGGTACTATCAAACCACTGCATTTCTCCACTACCGATTCCCTCACTTTGCTGGCCAATGGCGTGCCCCGCCAATATGGAAAAACACAGCAACATCATGTGTCTGAGTACATTTAAAACTGGCCAGTTTCCTGAATGTCCGCCGTACTTTACGTTATATTTTCTGGTGTTGATCATTTTCACAAACCCTGTCTCCCTGTTGGTGTTGTTCTTATTTAAAGCCAGCAATCTGGCAACAACAGGGAGCAATTCAGGCAGGCAAATGATCAATTGTGGCGAAATATGGCAACGGCTTGAGATGACAGGCGCTTTCTGAAACCATGGTCGTCATCAGATAACCACGCCTGCATTCACCAGAAGATCAGTACATGCCTCAACTTATAGCCATTGTCGAAGATGAAGTCATTCTCGCTGCCAATTACCGGGACGCTCTGCAACGGCAGGGTTTTGACGTAGCCATCTATAGCAGCCGCGCAGAAGCCAGCCATGCTTTCGGGCAATGCCTGCCGGATCTGGCTATTATCGACGTTGGTCTGGGTGAGGAAGTCGAGGGCGGCTTTGACCTCTGCCGCGATTTACGCAGTCGCTCACCGGAATTACCCATCGTCTTTCTGACTGCCCGCGATTCGGAGCTGGATATTGTGTCCGGCCTGCGTCTGGGTGCCGACGACTACCTGACAAAAGACATCAGCCAGGCACATATGTTGGCACGCATTAATGCCCTGCTGCGCAGGGTACGCGCACTGGCTGCACCGGAGGTACAGGAGCATCGTGTACGACAAGGCGCTTTGGTACTGAATCTGGAGCGAATGACCACTACCTGGGATTCACAGGGAGTGGATTTGACCGTGACTGAATTCTGGATGGTATATGCTCTCGCCCGCCACCCCGGCCATGTCAAAAACCGGCAACAGCTGATGGATGCCGCTAATGTGGTCCTCGATGACAACAGCATCACCTCTCATATCAAGCGTATCCGACGCAAATTCCAGCACGCAGACGCAACTTTTGATGCTATTGAAACCGCCTATGGTATGGGCTACCGCTGGGCAGGACGCGAATGAAGTTAAGCCATATAAACCTGCGCCGCCAGCTGACACTGGTCAGTCTGCTGCTGCTGACACTGCCCTGGGCGGGCTGCCAGTTTGTACGTGAAATTGAAAGCACACTGCGACAAGGGCAGGCACAGGCACTGGAAGCCACCGCCCAGGCCGTTGCTGCCAGCCTGGGCGAACAAAGGCAACTGCTCTATCCCTGGCCAGAACGTATTAATCAGCCTGGCAATGGTAATCGCTCCCTCTATGCGGCCGTTGCCGAAGGTCCCATTCTGGTCGATGGCTATGCCGACGGCTGGTCTGAACAGTGGACTGGACGCTTTGAAAGCAACAGTGGTTCATCAGCACTGGCCGTGAACTATCAGGCACTCACTCGTCACGACCAGCTCTACCTGTTGTTGTCAGTAGAAGATGCAGAGGTGGTTTACGATAATCCCGGACTGTCCCCCGAACCCAATGGCGACCGTTTGTTATTGCGTACCTGGCCCGATGGCAGGCGGCAGGATTACGTTATCGCCACTGCGGCTCCCGGGCAGGTGCGTGGCAGTTATATCGATCGACGCCTGCCCGGCACCGATGCCCAGCGCATTCAGGGCTTTTGGCAGGACAACGCCAACGGCTACACGCTGGAACTGGAATTGCCACTGAATATTACCGGCGGCCGTCTTGGTCTGGAAGTCATTGATGTACCTCACAGCACAAACAGAAACCCGCTGACCACCGGCAATATCAATGCCGTAGACACACAAGCTCCCCCCTGGCTGATATTTTCACCAACGGGTCTGGAACAGGCTTTATCTGTTTTCAACGGTCCCGGTCAGCAATTACAGGTTTTTGATGCAGGTGCCCAGCGTATTGCCCACAGCAGTGTCTCAACCCGCCAGCCTCCCTCCCACTCAAGGAAAGTAAAGCGCGACGAGCCATCCACCTTCTGGCTGTTACGCCTGTTTTACCGGCGTATTCTGTCAGACAGCTCCCTCAACGAACTGCCCGAGGTCACAGTTGACGGGCAATTATCAGCGCCGGAGCTGGAACAGGCTCTGCGCAATATCACCACCACCACCTGGTACAACCACCCCCAGGGGCGACGCACAATCTTGTCGAGCGCTACCCCCATTTACAGTGAAGGCAAGGTGGTTGGCGCCGTTGTCGCCCGCCAAGGCAGCGAAGAATACCTGTCATTGACTGATCGCGCTTTCAGCCGACTATTCGCTTACAGTCTGCTGGCCATTGGCGCGGCCACTCTCGGACTGCTGGCCTACGCCAGCATACTGTCCTGGCGCATTGGCCGCTTGAGTCGGGCTGCCAGCCAGGTGGTACAAAACGGTGAGATTGTAATCGACAACTTTCCCCGCAGCCGGGCCAATGACGAAGTGGGTGAGCTGTCACGACGCTATGCCGATCTGCTGGCAGAGCTTAAGGGTTATAACGAATACCTGCGCACACTGAGCCGCAAACTATCCCACGAGCTGCGTACACCGATTGCGGTCATTCAATCCTCACTGGATAATCTGCAAGCTGATTTACCCAATACAGAATCAGCCACCTATCTCAGCCGGGCCAGGGAAGGCCTGAGTCGTCTGCAACGCATTCTGACTGCCATGACCGAGGCCAGCCGGGTGGAGGAAAGTGTGCGCGGCAATCCGCTGGCACCCATGAACCTGGTGCCCCTGCTACATGAACTGCTGCCGGCCTACCAGGGCGCCTATCCAGAGTTCAGGCTGGAACTGCACTGTGACGCAGACAGTGCCTGGGTACAGGCCTCCCCTGACCTGCTGGTACAGGCCCTGGACAAGCTGGTCGACAACGCGGCCTCCTTCTCGGCGAAAGGCAAAAGTCTCAGCCTGCAACTGGCCACCATCGACGATGACTGGCAAGTAGCCGTGATCAATCAGGGTCCGCCACTGCCACTGGCCATGCAGGGGCAGTTATTCGAGGCCATGGTGTCGGTGCGGGAAAAACAGGGCAGTGACAGTGTCCATCTCGGACTCGGCCTCTACATCGTCAAGATCATCAGCGACTATCTGGGCGCTCGCGCACGGGCGGAGAATCTGCCTAATGGCGGCGGCGTTGCGGTCAGCCTCAGCTTGCCGCATCTGGTATCAGATCTGGAATAAAAAGGGAATTCTTGGTCCGCTGACACAAACTGCGAAATCCAGGTTTAAAGGTTATTTACGAAGATTCAGATTGGCTGTCGGCTTTGCAGGCGATAGCGATTATCAAACCAACTGCAACCGGCGGTTGTACGGTTCGTTTTCGGAGCTGTCCATGATCCACGATAGCCCTGTGAAAAGGTTTCAGCCGGGCTGAAGCGTAACCTAATGCCCGGCGGAAGTGAGTTGCTCACCGGCGAAACCAAATCCGTCTTTTCCTCAGCAACATTGATGAGCCAGCTGGCCAAAGCCCAAGGCGTCCGTCGAAAAAACACCACATGCATTCCGGCTCACAACTCTGATATGTGCCAGATCACCCTGGAGAACAGCTAACTCACAAAAGCCAGCTGCTTCAGCTGGGCCACCTGATCACGCAGCGCCGCCGCCTCTTCGAATTCGAGGTTTTTGGCGTGTTCCAGCATTTTCGCTTCCATCTGTTCGAGCTTGCGGGCCAGTGCCGCCGGGCTGAGTTTGGCAATGTCACTGCCATAAGCCAGGGTATCCTCAGCCACCTTACGCGCCTTGGCCTTACCTTTGGTGGGCATGCGGCGGGCACCTTCCATGATGTCCTGTACCGACTTGTGCACACCTCTGGGGGTGATACCATGCTCGGTATTGTAGGCCATCTGTCGCTCCCGTCGGCGCTCGGTTTCCGCCATCGCCCGCTCCATTGAGCCGGTGATTTTGTCGGCGTAGAGGATGGCCCGGCCCTTCAGATTGCGGGCGGCCCGGCCGATGGTCTGGATCAGTGAGCGATCCGAGCGCAGAAAGCCCTCTTTGTCTGCATCAAGAATAGCCACCAGTGAAACCTCCGGCATATCCAGCCCCTCCCGCAGCAGGTTGATACCCACCAACACATCAAATTCACCCAGGCGCAAATCGCGGATGATCTCCACCCGCTCCACAGTGTCAATATCCGAGTGCATATAGCGTACCCGCACATCGTGTTCGGTCAGGTATTCGGTGAGATCCTCAGCCATCCGCTTGGTTAGAGTAGTCACCAGAATGCGCTCGCCAGCCGCCGCCACTACACGGATTTCCGCCAGCAGATCATCCACCTGAGCGCTGGCCGGACGCACTTCCAGCCGGGGGTCAACCAGACCAGTGGGCCGTACCACCTGCTCCACCGTGCGGCCAGCGTGTTCCAGTTCGTAGGAACCAGGCGTAGCCGATACATAAATCGCCTGCGGCACCAGCTGCTCCCACTCTTCAAAACGCAACGGACGGTTGTCCAGCGCCGAGGGCAGGCGAAAACCATATTCCACCAGCGTTTCCTTGCGCGAACGATCGCCCCGAAACATGGCGCCAATCTGGGGAATAGTGGCGTGGGACTCGTCGATAATCACCAGTGCATTATCCGGCAGATACTCAAACAGGGTCGGCGGAGGCTCTCCAGCAGTCCGGCCCGACAGATAGCGCGAGTAGTTCTCCACACCGGTGCAATAACCCAGCTCACGGATCATCTCCATATCGTAGCGGGTACGCTGACCCAGCCGCTGCGCCTCCACCAGCTTGCTCATATCGTTGAACTGCTGCAAGCGGTCGGCCAGTTCCAGCTCGATCTGCTCGACCGCGCCCAGCATAATGTCACGGGAAGTGACATAGTGGCTCTTGGGAAAAATCGTCACCCGCGGCACCTTCGATTCGACGGCGCCAGTGAGTGGATCAAACCAGGTCAGATTCTCAATTTCCTCGTCAAAGAGCTCGACCCGTATCGCCTCTCGCTCGGAGTCAGCGGGAAAGATATCAATCACATCGCCGCGCACCCGGTAAGTACCGCGCTGGAAGTCGACATCATTACGGGTGTACTGCAATTCTGCCAGCTGCCGCAGAATCTGCCGCTGGTCGATAATCTCACCCCGGGACAGGTGCATCACCATTTTGAAATAGGATTTGGGATCACCCAAACCGTAGATCGCTGACACCGTGGCCACCACCAGACAGTCCTCGCGCTCCATCAGCGCTTTGGTGGCCGACAGGCGCATTTGCTCGATATGGTCATTAACCGAGGAGTCTTTCTCAATATAAGTATCTGACGAGGGTACATAGGCCTCGGGCTGATAGTAGTCGTAGTAGGACACGAAGTACTCGACCGCATTGTCCGGGAAAAAATCCCGGAACTCGCCGTAGAGCTGGGCGGCGAGGGTCTTGTTGTGAGCCATCACGATAGTCGGGCGCTGCAACTGTTCCACCACTTTGGCCATGGTGAAGGTCTTGCCAGAGCCAGTCACCCCCAGCAGAATCTGTGAGGCCAATCCGGCCTGCACCCCCTCCACCAGCCTCTGAATAGCCCCGGGCTGATCCCCCGCTGGCGCAAACGCCGACTTTACCTTGAATGCCTTGGCCATAAATTCGCCGCTCCCACCACAAACACTGAATTATCATCCACATAGACAACAAATGCAGCTGTAAGCACCAAATTACGGCTAATGGAAATAAAGCGACAACAGGTGTTGACCAGGACCAGCTCCGTGATTAATATACGCGGCCTCTGGTTAAGTCCATTCCGCCTTAGCTCAGTTGGTAGAGCAATTGACTGTTAATCAATGGGTCGCTGGTTCGAGCCCAGCAGGCGGAGCCAATTAAATTGAAAGGGGTTTGCAGCAATGCAAACCCTTTTTATTAGTGTTTTTCTGCACATATAACCAAGCCCTGCCACGATGCTTTATCGTTATTGATCAATAGGGTATTTTCAGCAACCAGCCAAAGAATATCGGTATTGTTTCGTCACAATAGCGATTTTTTATTTTTAAACCGACAAATCCAGCGGAAGATTAGCTTACACGGCCATCAACATGGATGAAGAAACAGGCTCAGGTATGTCACACACACATCACTCCTTTGGTTTTGGCAGTTTTCTCTGGCGCTGGTTATTTGCGCTGGCACTGGTATTGGGCACTTACAATCCGACCGAATATTCATTTATTGGCTGGACCCTGTCCCCGGATATGGCTTTTGGACCTGTAATCGCCATTGTTGCGCTGGTACTGCTGATTTTATGGATTATCTACCTGCGCGCTACCTTTATGTCGCTGGGTATGATCGGGATCGGTCTTGGTGCAGCCCTGCTGGCCTGCTTTATCTGGTTATTTATTGACCTTGGCTGGGTCACGCTCGATTCACCGGGTACCTTGAGCTGGGTGGCACTGATACTGGTATCGGTACTGCTGGCAGTGGGTATGTCCTGGTCTCATGTACGCAAGCGCCTGACGGGGCAAATTGATGTCGATGATGTAGAAGACTGAATTTTGAGGTATCGGGTAGGAGGCGGGATTGTTCCCGTCGTCCTCCCACACCACCGGGCATACGGTTCCGTAACGGAGGTTCAGGTAAAAAACGGTTGAGCTGCCGATATACGCTCACCAGCGATACCGGCCCCATCGAGCAAACAGTCTACAGGGCAGTGGGCAGTGCCCGGTCAGATATTGGGAGTCGGCACTCCACCAGCTGCCACAGTCATTCCGGGCCGTAGTCCATGTCATCATCTCGCTAACCGCACAAAAGCGGTCTACGACCACTGACATCAGCTCTTCAGGGCCTTCCCTGTCACCGCCGTGACGCTTGTTGCCTCGGTATCCGCGCTCGGCAGGTTCCGCCCGCTCTGCCTGTGGCTCCAAGTGCCGGTTCCACCGGTGCTTCTGCTGCTTGCGTCGTCATCGAGGGTTCAGTGTCCAATCTGCCTTACCTGTTCAGCCCTTCGACGTCCGGCGAGTCGTCTATTATGGCGTCTGCTGACTTCTGATCACCCATCCCGCCAACCTAACGGTGGCAGTAGCCAGAGGCAGGTGATCAGACCTCCCAGGGTAATGCACGTGACCTTCCCACTTATACCCGCCACATGTACGTCCGCAGCTTCCATGCAGGTACAGGGCTTTGAAGACATGTGCCTTCTTACTCACTGCGACCGCCTCCTATGCGATTCCTGTTCGTCGGGTCGGTGTTTTGCCTTCGGCTTCCTTCAGATCCACCTCACGATGGACATCCTTGCCGTTCGGCTAATCGTTCCCCTTGCCGGGTCGATAGCGGACTTGCACCGCCAAGTCATCCAATAGTCAGCACCACCTGTACCGGAACAGCGCACTTAACCCGGCAAGGTGACATTCAACTCCAGTACTGAACAGTTACCTGATTCGTCAAACTGCACCTGTACATCATCTTGTTCTACCGGCACATATTTACGGATAACTTCAAGTATTTCCTGTTGCATCTTTGGCAGATAATCGGGCTGGTTGCGCTGACCGCGCTCGTGGGCAACGATAATCTGCAAGCGCTCCTTCGCCGTGGCTGCCGAATGATCATTCCGGGCACTGCGAAAATAATCCAGAAAGCTCATCAACGCCCTCCCAGCAGGCGTTTAAGAAAGCCCTGCTTTTCTTCTTCCATAAAGCGATGTGCTACCGTTTCACCCAGCAGGCGATCAACCGCATCGCTATAGGCCTGACCGGCGGCGGCCTCAGTATTCAGAATAACCGGCTCACCCTGGTTAGAGGCTTTTAGTACATCCTGTGATTCAGGCACCACACCTAACAAAGGAATAGCGAGAATTTCCTCAACATCAGCCACACTGAGCATTTCACCGGCGGCAACCCGGGCAGGATTGTAACGGGTTACCAATAAATGCTCACGTACA
Source organism: Parahaliea sp. (assembly GCA_047974765.1). Taxonomy (GTDB): domain Bacteria; phylum Pseudomonadota; class Gammaproteobacteria; order Pseudomonadales; family Halieaceae; genus JBKECP01. Next base: position 24,647 of record JBKECP010000037.1, read on the forward strand.
GGCTCATCACCGTCTCTGGCCCGTTGCGACTTGCTTTGTAAGATACCCAAAATACGGTCCGAATCACGCACAGAAGATACTTCCGGGTTAGTAACCACTATAGCCTCATCAGCAAAATAGAGTGCCATTTGGGCACCGCGTTCAATACCCGCCGGCGAATCACAGACAATAAACTCAAAACGCTCCTTAAGCTCATTAAGTACTCTGGCCACTCCTTCTTCAGTCAAGGCGTCCTTATCACGGGTCTGAGAGGCCGGCAGAATATAAAGGTTATCAGTGCGTTTATCCTTGATCAGCGTTTGATTGAGGCTGGCCTCTTCGTTGATGACATTAACAAAGTCATAAACAACCCGGCGCTCGCACCCCATGATCAGGTCCAGGTTACGCAGACCCACGTCAAAATCCACAATAACAGTCGGGTGGCCACGCTGGGCCAGGCCGGTACCGATGGCTGCACTGCTGGTGGTTTTACCAACACCGCCCTTACCGGAGGTTACTACGATCACTTTTGCCACTGATTTGTGCTCCTGTGATGAATAAGGTTTACTGAAGAAACTATTTGGATGGCAACAGCGGAACAACGTTCAACGTTTCACCATCAAGCTCAATAATGGCTGATTGTCGCTGAAGATTTTCGGGCAAATCTTCACTCAGCAAAAAGTGTCCAGCCACAGAAATCAGCTCGGCATCAAGCTGCTGACAGAAAATACGCGCACGGGTATCACCGTGAACACCCGCCAGTGCCCTGCCACGCAGCGCTCCATAAATATGAATATTGCCATCAGCCAGCACTTCTGCGCCTTCGCTGACCTGTGACAATACAATCAAATCACCGCCCTCGGCATAGATTTGCTGACCGGAGCGAACCGGCTGGGTAATTGTGCGCGTTAGCCTGCCATGGTCGGATGACTTGCCCGTTGGTGTAGTCTCTACAGTTTTTGGCTCACTGGCTTCGCATGATACAGACCGTTGGCGTGGCTCCCGACCAGCGGTAGCCAACAGAGCCAGGCCAGTTGCCTGGGCTGCACTTTCACCCGCGTCACTTACTCCTTTAAAGGCAATGGGCCGCAAACCAGCATCACGGCACTGAGCAAGCAACGTATTAAGATCCCGGTAAATTGCCTCATCGACAGCCCGCTCAAAACTGATCACAACCGGAGACCCTTGAAACAGTCCCGGTGCCTGCTCAATACGCTCACGCAGCTGCACTGCGAAACGTTCAGCGCAGAAACGGTGAATTTCAAGGACAACAACAGTAACGGTACTGCCTTTCAGACGAAAGTCAGAATTGCTCATATAGTGGGCACTACCCATCCGTGGCCAGAGAATAGGCCGCTCATTATGGGCAGAGCCCGTAGGGAGTCAAGCAGGAGCGGGATATTCTCATGCCAAGGCTGACAATTACTGAAAAAGTGTTCAAAAAATAACCAGTTTATGGCTTAACCTGAAATTGAGACGGGACTCAGACCAAAATTCGTCATCGGGCATTTAAGCAGGCAAATATAACGCTCATGCCCTATCAACGCTCTCCTTCACCTGCGTAAGGATTTTTGCCACCGTCGGCGATCCAGATATCAAGCTCAGCCGCCAGTACCGGCAGGGGCACTGAACGCAAACCGAGAATAACATCGTGAAAATAACGCTGATCAAAATTTTCACCCAGCTTTTGTTCAGCTTCTGCCCGTTTGCTGCGAATCAACAGCTCCCCCAGCTTGTAAGCCAGGGCCTGGGCAGGCCAGGAGATATAACGGTCCACCTCAGTTGTCACCTCGTGAATGGATAATGCCGTGTGATCCTGCAAATAGGCCAGCGCCTGCTCCCTGGACCAGCCAAAGTAATGCACACCGGTATCAATCACCAGACGACAGGCCCGCCACATTTCATAGGACAGGCGGCCAAAATCTTCATATGGCGTTTCATAAACACCCATTAAAGTACCCAGCCATTCAGTATAAAGTCCCCACCCTTCACCATAACCGGAAAAATAATTATCACGCCGAAAACGGGGAATTTCACCCGGAGCCTCTTTGGCAATTGCCGCCTGCAACGCATGCCCCGGCCCGCATTCATGCAAAGTGAGCGCACTTAGATTGAACAAAGGCCTGGATTTCAGATTGTGGGTATTCATCATGCAACTGTTGAGACCGCCGCGACCACTGGTGTAGAAGGGAGCGATCGCATCCGGCACTGGAACAATAGTAAATCGCCGCCGCGGTAAAAAGCCGATGACTTCACTCAGCTTGCCATCAACCCGCTTGGCCACATAGGCAGAATAAGACAGCAGTTCTCTTGGGCTGCGAGCATAGAACTGAGGGTCAGTCCGCAAGAATGTAATAAAACCGGCCAGGTCCCCTTCAAAACCGGTGCGCTGAATAACGGCCTGCATTTCTGCCTGGATTCGCTTCACCTCATCAAGACCCGTTTGATGAATTTCCTGAGGACTCAAATCAAGTGTGGTATAGGCACGAATCATGGCCTGATAATAGGCCTCACCATCCGGCAAATCGCGTGCGGCCAGCCCGACACGCGCACCGGGAATATATTCATTCCGCATAAAATCCAGCAGATGGCTATAAGCCGGGATAACAGCCTCATCAATGGCTTTTTCCACCACCTTTTCAATACGCCTGCGCTCATCAGCAGGAAATGATGAAGGCATATTGACCACGGGTGTCCAGAAAGGATTATCACTACCGCGCACCAGATAAGGCTCTATTGATTTATCCCTGCCCTGTAGAGTGATTTGCGGCACACTGAAACCACGAGCCAGCCCCGCACGCATATTGTCCATGTTATCACTAAAAAAACGTGGTAAATCATACAGCCGGGCGATATAACGATTATAGGCGGCAACATCGCTATACCCACTTAAACGAGGGTACAGCCCTGTCCAGAAAAACGTATCGGAATTCAGTGGCGCCTGATAGCTTTTAAACTCAACCTCTGCACGCAGCGTTGTAACAATTTGCCGAAAAACAGCGGCATTAATCTGTTCTTCACGGTTGAGAGATTGTACGGGAATAGTATCCAGCTCCATCAATACCTGCTGCCAATATTGCAGATGCTCAGCCTGGGCTGCAGCATCAACCTGCGGCCAGTAATTACCGGCCTGCCATTGACCATTATCGAGCTGCACCTTGCCCAGCATCTGTTGCCGCCAGATATATTCCCGCTCATATAGTGCCTGCAACCGGGTATTGGCATCATCTGCTGCCTGTACATCAGTCTGGCGAAAACCCAATACTGACGACAACACTACTGCCAGAAACATCCATTTACTGAGGAATGACATTATTATCTCCGTCTGATTGATCAACAGGCAGGCTGAACTCACCTTTCATTATTACTGATTACTGTTAACTTTTTAACAATGACCAGCTTTATCATGGCATTTGAGCCGAAACAGAAGAACAACTTTCAGGTTCAGGCACATCAAAATCTGGTTTGACATATTATTATATCCGGCCACATAGATTGCCGGGGTAATAGCAACACCCGAATGTTTCACCGTCGAAATCAAGCGCGAGCCCTGTAAAACCAAGGGCTTTCGCAAATTCTTCCAATTTTAAAGGACAGTAATCAAGACGCTCAGAGGCGTATCTTAATTGTCGGGTTAATAGAGCTGTCACTATCAATAAAACTGTTTTGCCAGCAGGCGCTACACATTGGCATAATGCCAGTAATTACAAGCCTTCAGGAATAAAACCGCATTATGAAACAGGGATTTTCTTCCATCTGCCTGAGCTTACTCTTTATTTGCAGCTCAATTGTTTACAGCTCTGCAACCTGCGCCAACCAACCTGTTGATGACATTGCCACAGCTTATGTCAAACTGGTACTGGCTATGGGTGAGCACGACACGGCTTATGTTGACGCTTATTATGGCCCTCCCGAACTACGCGATACCGTACGCAGCTCAACGCCATCAGTCAGCAACATTGCAACGCAGGCGCAAGAACTATATACACAGTTACCCATCAAAGAAAACCATAAAAAATCGGACGATTTAAAATCCCTGCGCATTGATTATCTGCGAACTCAACTGACAGCACTGGCCGCTTACGCCAACAGCTTCAACCAATCCTCCTCACGAAATTTTGATGCAGAGGCAAAAGCTTTCTATGACACAAAACCACCCAAACGATCATTGAATGACTTTGACAATACGCTTGAAGCACTCGAAGCTCTGTTGCCGGGAGAGGCGCCCCTTCACGAGCGTATTGAAATTTTTTACAAGCAATATGAAATTCCGAAAGAGCGACTGCCTGCTGTCTTCGAGGCAGCGATCAATGCCTGCCGTGAACGAACACTTAAATATATCACTCTGCCCGAAACAGAAAGTTTTCGCCTTGAATATGTTACTGACAAACCCTGGAGTGGCTACAACTGGTATCAAGGTGGTGCGCATAGCCTGATTCAGATCAATACCAGCTTGCCAGTACGAATAGACCGGGCCATCGACCTCGGTTGCCATGAGGGCTATCCGGGGCATCATACCTATAATGTTTTACTGGAAGCGAACCTCGTACATGGGCGCGGCTGGGTCGAATTCAGTGTTTACCCATTATTTAGTCCGCAATCACTGATTGCTGAGGGCAGCGCCAATTACGGTATCGAACTGGCCTTTCCCGAAAAGGAAAAACTGGAATTTGAAAAAAAAATCCTGTACCCCCTTGCGGGGCTGGACCCGAACACGGCCGAGCACTATCAAACACTTACCTCATTGACTCGTGAACTGAGTTATGCACGCAATGAGATTGCCCGACAGTACATTAACGGTGACATTAAACGCCAGCATGCCATTGAACTTCTGCAACACTATGGTCCAAGTAACCGCGCGCACGCCGAGCAGTCACTGGATTTTATCGACAGCTACGGTACCTATCTGATTAATTACAACTGGGGGAAAACCCTGGTTAAGCACTATATCGAACGCGGATCAGACAAGCGAAATACTCGCTGGCAGGTTTTCACTGAATTATTATCATCTCCCCGCTTACCGTCTGACCTTGGTGCCGACTATGATCAATAACACAGACGACAATGGATAGTCAGCTCATGCCATAAATATTACACATTGCTTTATTAGGACTATCAAAATATCAAATTCACAGGCAGCTCGATTGACACAATGACAGGCATAATCACAAGCTCGTAAATTTGAACTGGCTCACGGTTCAGGCATACAACAGCAGATCTCCGGCAGCCGAACCTATGACAGCCTGTAAAATATTTGTTTGAAAAATTGCCACTCTGCACACTTCTTCTGTATAGCGCACCAAAATAACGCGGCTATTTCAGGGAGCGAAAGCCCGTGAGCAGCATTGACATGAATAGCAGATGCAATGACGGCATCAAAAGAGAGAGGAACATATGTCATTGTTTAAACAGCTATGGCTGGCCCTTGCCTGCTTGCTGATCATTGTAGTCGGGGCCAGCTTTGTTATCAGCAGCCTGTCCATGCGTGACTATATGGAGCAACAGCTATATCAAAAAAATCACGATGAAGCCAAAGCACTCGCTCTTTTTATTTCAGCCGAAAACCCTGGCAAATCACGCCTTGAACAAATTCTGAATGTTTACTTTGAAAACAGTGAACTCGATTTTCTGGAAGTCATCACTCCCGAAGGTGAATCACTCTACCGGCGCCGTGAGATAGCACCCGACAGCAAAGTGCCACCAGCTTTCACCAGACTACTATCCATTGAGGCAGAACTCGGAATTGCCCAGCTAAAACAGGGGTTTGAGCTGACCGGCACCTTGCGCTTGCGCGGTCATTCACATATTGCCTACGAAACCCTGTGGTATAACACACGCGCATTGGCTTATCTTTTTTTGGCGGCTTTATTGATCTCCTGTCTTTTTGGCAGTCTGTTACTCAGACATATTTTGCATCCTCTGGACAAAGTGGTTAGCCAGGCCGAAGCCATTGGCGAGCGCCGTTTTATTAGCATTAACGAGCCTGGCACCAAGGAATTCGGTCGTCTGGTTGGCGCTATGAACACCTTATCTGGCCGCATCAGAACCATGCTGGAAAGTGAGAGTAGACGCCTGGAAGACTGGGAGCAGGATGCCCATGTTGATAAAACCAGCGGTCTGCTCAATCGTGAACCTTTTATGCGTGCACTGGACTCTGTTTTGCAAAGTGAAGATTTTAATGCCGCAGGCAGCCTGACATTAGTCCGACTGGGCGGTCTGGCCCAGTTAAATCAGCTATTTGGGCGCAAGGCCGTTGACCATCTTCTCAAGGAGCTTGGTGATGCCATTAATACTGTTTGTGCCGCCCACAGCCGCTGGCAGGCTTCACGCATTGGCGGCTCTGATTTTGCAGTCCTTTCACCTTTGGCGATTAGCCCTCAGGAAACAGCCGAGGAAATTTGTCATGCGATGCAGAACGTACTAATCGGACGTGCGATGTCTGATCACGTTTCCTTGCCAAGTGCCGCGACCAGCTATGAACATGGTGAGTCATTACGTGAATTAATGACACGCATAGATGCCGCTTTATTATCATCTGACAATGAGGGCTTATCTGCCGTCACCATCGCTTATAAAGGCGATGTCCAGATATTACCGCTGCGTGAACAAATGGATAACTGGCGCGACATTTTCAATCGCGCTTTCGCCGACAGACTGTTTGCCCTACAGCCCTACGCCGTTGTCGGATCAGAAGATGAACTGCTTCACTACGAAGCACCTGCCCGCCTGCACTGGCAGGGTGAGTTTATGTCGGCGGGTACTTTTTTACCCTGGATAAACCGACTCGATATGGCCAGCCAGCTGGACGAGACCATGGTTGAGCAGGCACTACAACTTATTGCCAAACGCAATAGTCCGATCTGCATTAATTTGTCACCCAATTCAATCAGTAAACCCGAATTTTCCATCTGGCTGGCACGCCAGCTGGCCGAACACAAGGAACAGGCATGGAGGCTGGCTATAGAACTGCCGGAGGCAACAAGCTTTGCGCACCTGGATAACTTCCGACAACTCTGTGAACGGGTTCATGTTTATGGCTGCCAGGTGGGCATTGAACATACGGGGCACCAGCTGTCAAATCTCGGGCAACTGCACGATATTGGCCTGGATTATCTGAAAGTAGACGCGGCCTTTGTTCGCGGCATTGATAACAACCCCGCCAACCAGGCTTTACTGAGAACCTTATGTACGGTCGGTCATTCAATTGGCGTCAAAGTAATCGCTCTGGGAATACAAACCGCTGGGGAGCATAAAATGCTGGCACGAGTGGGCGTGGATGGCTTTACCGGGCCGCTTATTACAGCCCAGCGCAAACAAAAACAGTAATCTGCCCGGCCCGCGCCCAAAAGGAACTAATCCTGTATCTGCTGCCACTCTTATTGCGGAAAAACCCGGTTTCAGGATCTCTGACATAGAAAACAAGACTTTATCGACGACTCAGGCCCAAAACTTCAGTTCCAAGTACGCTGAGACATTCAGATCCAAACAAAATCCATCAATATTTTTATTGTTTTCTTTTATGGCAAACGGAAAATCCAGCCATTGAAATTGCTATCAATAGCAGTCCCCAAGCAGGGACAGAGGGAACCTGCTTCGGTTTTACCATTACTGATACTGAACTCCCTGTAAGTTGCTTGTTACACTGCCACAATCCCGCCCAGCCAAGCATGGCCTATCATCTGTGCATGAAAATGCTTTTTATATATACTTGAGCACCTGCAATCAAAATTCAATTACTAAATTAGAACCACCCACCGCCAGATAAATTTTCTGGTATTTTCTGTTTAACTTATACTGGATTTTACCTGCGGCACAAAACATCTGCCTATAGCATCAGTACTGCACCCTCCCACAGTTTTTTTATTCTTTTGTAAAAACCCAAATACTACGAAACTGCTCTTTTATTTCAATTAACCGGAGTTGATTATCAACATGTTTTAATCATCAATCATCACGATTATTTTTTTCTACCCGAACAATTTTGCCATCCTCACGTATATGGGCCGTAATTTCACGGTTAAAATAACTGCCCTTGAGACGATAGACCCTCATATCATCAATCAGCACCCAGGAAGCACTACTATAATAAGCGCCACTGACGGTCGACTGGGCTGCGGTCACAATCCCGGGTGGTACCTCATCGATACTCAACTCACCACCTTCATTGGCTGCCACCAACCCCGAATAACCACCAACAACGGCCCAGGCCAGACTTAACATTGCAATAGATTTTTTCATTGACTTACCTCATTTCCTTATTACCAGGACCCTTCAGTCATCCCAGTTATGTTCTGTAGCACTGAAACTACTGTTGTTATCACGATCCCAGCTTTTACGGCCCAAGTGGTTTATCTCCAACACACCATCATCAGCTTGTGTAGTACCTGCAACAGGTGTAGCACGCAAGGTATAAATAGTGTCCGTTGCAGCCTGAATACTCAGGTTATAAGTGGGACTGGCCGAATCACCATCCACCGGCACTCTCGCTGAAAAAACCCTCTCCAGAGGCGCAGCAGGAAGAGTACTACTGGTAGCAGCGCCAACGTAGCTGTAATTATCTCCGTAATGGCGCTCCATCGCCTGGGAAAAGCCAATAAGGGCGGCTTTGGCTTCCGCCCGCTTGGCCTTTCGCACCGAGTTTTCATAAACGGGCAAGGCAACCGTTACCAAAATGCCAATAATTACAATAACAATCATCAACTCAATCAGGGTAAAGCCGCTGTCCCGGCTACTTTTTGCTCTACCATTTCCTGACTTGCTACGGTCAACCTGGTTGCTATCTACCCGTTGCATGATGCCTACCTCACTTTTTGCCAGAAAGTACGGGTAGAGCTATTGCACCAGCTTTCAACCGGGCCATCTTCCATATTCAGTTTGACCGAAATAGTACCGCCTTTACAGCTTGCACTGGCCCCTCCTGACGATGAGCCCGGATCCCCGGTACCACCTTCCTCCGTACTATTCGGATCGTCAGGTGTTTTATTCTCCCCAGACACAGTGACAGTTGGCCTATCATAAATACTGGCAGAGCTCAATAGACTGGGGTCGCCCTCGCGGGCAGCATCTTCCAGACCTGCACTATAGGAATAAGAACGGCCTGCCGCTGCCGTACAGGATTCATCTGCAGAACTACCTGGTACATAGGTTGTAAAGACAATCTGATCATCAACAACCAGTGCCGAGGACATCACCTTCTCACCCTCATTCATATTCAGATTAAAATACCAGCCATCTTTCTCTGCCAGTTTCTGTTTCTCATCCAGTAGTGCTTCATACTCCGCTGTGGTCAGTGTCACCCCCTCTTCCACATATAATTTATTTTCACTGGCATCATAAAGATCATCCACTGTTAGTTTGGTATATGTACCCGGTGACGTCAGCACATCATGCTGGCGGATCATGAACATGCGGTTGTTGGCCAGCGTCGACAAGGGTGAGGGACGGAAACCCGAACCGATAACAACGGCCATTTCCAGCCCCTGCGGTCCTCGCACCAGGGAAACGGTTGGCGAAGCAAAGAAGCGGCGATTGTCTTCAATGGTATTGGCACCACCGGCAACACCCAGATCAGCAATAACACCGCCGGTTACCAGATTATCCGGCGTTTGGCCATTGCGGATATCAAAGCGCCACAACTGCCCGCCCATATCGCCGATAAAGAAGCCGTCAGCCAGACCATCCAGATCAATATCGATAACCGCCGGTGTCGCCGGGAATGACCACTTCATATCACTGAACTCGGCATTCAGGTTGGGCTGGCCTGTCTTGCCACCAGACCAGACCAGCTCACCGGTTTCAGCATTGACGATATACATCGCGCGGCCCGTGCCGTCTTCCGTTTGGTACAGGGCATCATCCTGATCTTCGTTATAGCCACCACTGAAGATCAGCACCTCTGTCGCATTGGTTTCTCCATCCAGCAGGACACGGGTCTTGATCGGTTGTGACCAGCTCTGACCCAGCTCACTGAAATCATCCCCATTGCTTTGCACTTCACCCCCCTTGATGGTCCACAATATTTCCGGGTGATCACGATCACTGACATCCAACCCGTAATAGTTACGACCACCACGGCGCATGCCTGTGTACAGCCGGACAAAATCGCCTTCGGCTGTGTCAATATCTGTTGTACCGTTGTCCTCACGCCATATGCTAATCAAGCCATCCATACCGTAAATACGTTGTGACGTTTCAGCATTGGCCCGTAGATCCTTTTGAACAGGTAGCAAAGCTTCCGGCATATAGGCAAAGGTCTCAACACCGGTTTTTGCATTAACAGCGTGTAACACCCCCGCATTGGTACCAAAGAATACCTCTGTATCAGGATCGTTCGGATCACCACCGTAGGTAACCACGGCTGGCCGGGAGTGTAACGGGTCGCCGTAGTAGTATCGGGTAGTCGTCGCAGCGTCTTCGTCCTCATTATCCACGTCTTTGCCCCGGGTCCAGTCAAGTAAATCTTTAAATTCAGTGTTGCTAAGCCCGGAAGATGCAAACATGGCCTTGGTCAGGTTGCTGTTGCTGCGATTAATCTGATTGGCGGCATCAGACAATACCTGACTGGAGGAACCTTCATAGTAGGTGTAGAGCTTGCGCATATTCCAGGCAGGGCTTTTCGAGGCCGCACCGCCCATATCGGTAACATTACCGTCAGGATCGACGCTCCAAAAACTTTTGGCACCAACGTTAAACAGACCTGTTTCAGGATTAACTGCCAGTGCATTATTGGCATCCACAATCTCGGAACCGGAGTCACCCCCCAGGGCATAACGCTTGAGATTACCCCGCCAGCGCACATTCTCTTGTGGCTTGAAAATGGCAAAATAAAGCTGCTCCATATGGCTGAGCTGATTAAACTGGTTAATACCTGCAACCGGTGCAACAAAAGTCGAATCCTCATTCATCATCTCACCAACCAACTGCTTGATCTGATCGACCAATTCAGAGGCTGTACTTACCTCATTGTATGTACCTCCTCCAAATACAGCTACTTGCTTTAACCAGGCTGAACTCAAGTTAAAACCGATAGTGTGAGTCGTTACAGTTTGCGAGCCATTAAGAGGGGACTGATCGTTGTCATGCAAATAAGCGGTGAGCTCTACAACACATTTCTCAGCTGTGCCAACGCTGTAGGGTGAATACGGTGGGTCATTAGGAACCGTGCTTGCACAAACAGGGTTACCGGTAAAGCTTTTGATGAGAGCTTGCGAATTTGGTGAATTTGCTTGACCATCTGTCAGCAAAATAATATGACTATCCTTTTGACAGGCATCAACTATGGGCGTTTTATAAATTGCATCACCCCGGATGGCTTCATCTCTACAGTTACTCGACTCCAGATTATCCGCTGAACAACCGGGAGGATAGTAATGCGTATAAGTCCCCTCCACCATTGAGTCATCTACCGATACACGATTACTGCCGCGGATGTCGCTTCTTCCTCTTGTTCCTCTTGTTTTACCGTACAAAACCTCTTTTCCGGTATAATACAGCGCCGCTTCATACAACGTATCTTGAATCGGGGTATTATTAGGAATTCCAAGGTCTTCCACTATATCTTGCATGACATGACGCACTCTGCGTTCAACCAAGCCCTCGCCATTATCTTCATAGACAACTGTCAGGCTTGGTGCCTCTACGGGAGCACCGTTATAGGACTTGATATGACGTGCCGCTCCGCTATTGCGCTCCACCTTGACAGACAGGGCATTACCTGAGGCCCAGTCGGTGCCATTAATGACCGGTGTAATCACTCTTTTCAGATTCGAAGAGATAGCCGTAGTACCCTGCCTCCAGACATCAGAACCCGTCCAGATCTCTGTAGTGGCATAGTAGTTGCGATCTTCTACCGTACCATCGCCACTGGCAAAACCGGCTGCATTGCCCACGGCCTCGGATGAGACTTTAAAACTGTAATCACCACTGCCATCCGCACTGTCCCACTGCGTAAATTTCAGGCGGGCATCCACAATTGTGGAACCCTTGGGAATGGACATATCGGGGAAGCGAAGGCCAACTTTACTGTCATTTTCAAGCCGCAGATGATCACGGGTAATATTGCCTTCGGTCCCGCGCTCCTCGGCATCGTCACTGGATGAAGCAACGCTGCGGGTTACAGATTGGCGCAGGCAGGAAGAGCCCGGAATAACCGAATCCTGCCGGTAGCGAACAACCAGTTTGGCCGCCAATGACGCATTACCCTCATAAGTCCAAACGGGAAGATGCCCCTGGCCATCAAAGACAAAGCTCATCGCATTACCACCACACCAGTCACTGCGGTCGGTAACCAGTTTAACCATATCTTTCAGGTCAGGCGTGTTGAATACATCGCCATTGCTGTGGCTCAACACCGTCGCCCAGGAGGTAGAAGAGCCCACCAGGGAGCGGGAGGAGATATCTCCGTTTGCACTGCTAAAGGTTGTGCTGTTGCCGCTTGCCTCCAGCTTGATATCTATATTGTGTGTATTACTGTAAAAGTCGCGGTCTGCGGTAAATTGAATATGGGCACTTTCAATCACAACCCCACGAGGCACCCGCACATTCTGGAAGCGAAAACCCACTTTAGAATTTACACGCAAAGCACTACCGCTCTCAAAGTACTCAACATAGAGCTCGGGTGCCTTTGTACTGGAAGCATCATACGAGAAAAATTTATAGTTACCGGACGAACTACCCATGGGTGAGGGTGACAAAAAGAAAGTCATATCATCCTCAGCAGAAGGATCAGAAGGATCCCAGTCGGCATCCTCAATGATCTCCTGCACAATGGTTGTTATATTGGAAGAGTCAATGGTTTCATCCACTGCTAATGTGCGATTGATATTCCAGTCAGCATAGTTGGTCGTTTTAGTACGGGAGGCCAGCTCACCTGTGGACATAGAGGAAAAATCACCGGAGTCATTGGCCTCACCATAGATACGTACCAGCAAGGGTGTTCCATCACCCGGACTGCTGGCTGTAAAGCGCAAAAAAGCATTGGTAACAATTGAACCCTTAGGGATATCGGCACCATTAAAGCGCACAGCAATCATATTGTCGTTTGTGCTGTCATATGTCAGCGCTTTAAGGACAGCCTCGCTATGGCTATTACTGCCGGAACCGATGCGCTCCTGTGCATCGCCCTGCCCTTCTTCGACTTGATCAATATAGAAGCTGGCCGCCTGCTCATAGTTCTGTTCAAGTGCCATGGCCGGGCGATCAAGCAGCATATCGCCAGAACCGACCAGCTCATAAGCATCATCGTTGCCCTCTGCAACTCTAGTTGTAACCTCATTGATTTCATTGCTCGGCACAGGGGCATCAATATATTCAATCTGGTGCAGAACCGGGCCACCCGGCTCGGTAAAACGCATCAATCCTACATTGACATTTTGCAGCTCATCCAGCAGCGTATAAAAAGCCTCCTTTACATGATCTATACGAGTTCTTTCGCCCGGATCCCTCCTTCTATTCCCATTCTCATCTACATAATTACGCATCGAACCCGAACTATCGATAATAAATAAGATATTGGGTCGCGCCCTGACATTGTCTGTCTCACCAAAAAAGATATCGGTATCATCAGCCCAGATCGGTGTCAGACAGAAAAAACTGCCGAGAAAGACGGCTGCTCTTGACAACCACTGCTTTTTAAGCTTTGTATTTTTCATGGTTTATTCCTTTAAGTCCCCGGCGAATATTAAATAGGTTTAGGGGCATAGCGTTTAATGCCCTGTCGATGTGTCGCAGCAAAACGGCTGTCATCGTCAACATGATCATCATCATCGACAGCATCGTCATCTCTGCGCACCGTAGATGTCAGTCCAAAATGGAGGTTTCTGAGGCCCGGGCTGCCCAGCTCAATGCTGCTACCCAGCGCAATAACTTCTCCCTGATAACGGGTTTGTACGGAGCTTCTCAGGTTACTATCCGTCTGCGCATAGGCCACTTCAAAAGCCGGTGCATTGGGGTCCAGCGCATTAATAAAAGCATTGATCAGGTTGTTACCATCATCTTTGGCCCAGTCAATGGCTGATTCGGCACCCTGAAAAGACAACTGTCGCCCCTGCGCCGCCGCCACCATTTTGACTTCCAGCTCACTGGTTTCCATCACTGAAAAAATAATCAGGCTGCTAAGTAACAGCAGCAACAGGACGGCCAGTAAAACAACGCCACTTTGTCTATTATTTTGCATACGATGATTCATCAAACCTCCGGCGCATTGCGCAACAATACGGTTGTCGTAAACACTTCACGCAGTACGTTGCCACTGGTATGGTCGGCAGGGCCAATATCGGCATTGAGCAGACGATAGGTTTTATCATCCGGATTGTGCATTGATTTGACGGAATCATAGGACTGTACAAGCAGGGCGATCCTGACCGTATTGAGCCCATCGTAATTATCGAGGTTAGCATTCAGGTCGCTGTCGGCAGGTCTTACATAGCGCAAATTGTCAGTGCCCGCTATGCGCTGACCAAACATGATTTGCATATTTTCCACACCCTCAATCATTTCCTCACGCTGACCATTCACTTCACGAAACAGGGCGTAAACCGGCACATTTCGATACTGGCGACCAGTATCGGCAACAAACCAGAACACCCGCTTCGTGATCAACACGTCGGCGCCATCGTCACCATCGCTGACGTCATCATCACCGTAGCTTGTATTGAATGAGGTGATGGCATTAACGCCACTACCGGCAAGACTCAAGGTCACAGGATTACCCGCTGTTGCCGGTGTGCACGATGGTGCGACGGGCACCTCGAACATATGGGCTGTCAACTGACACCCCGTCACCACCATCCGTGAGCCTGTCTCGATACGGCAATCAGGATTACTATCCAGTCTTAGTTCTGTGGCGCCAGGCAGGATTTTTGCTGTCAGCTGTGCATTGCCCAATGAGCGACTACTACGCACACTCAGCGCATCTGTCATGTTGCGTGCCGAATCTGCAATAGATGAAGTACCCGCTGTCATTTGGGCTGGCATGGCAGGTTTTGTTTTCCAGCTGCCATCGCCCAATTTTTCGTAGGCAAAAACTCCCTCAAGTCGATTCGCAAAAGTGGGCAAATTGGGATCATCCGCCATGTTATAGAGCATGACATCACCGGTATTACAACCCAAGTACTGGCTATTCAGAATGTCCTCAGTCATCAGATCAAGGGCAAAGCGGCCATTTTCCTGCAGACGCGCCAGTGATGTCTCCAGATCACTGGCGCTGCGATTACCCACAAAAATGGATACCGCACCCAGCACCAAAAAGGCGCCGATAGCCAAAGCCACCATCAACTCAACCAGTGAAAGACCAGCCTCACGGCCTTTTGATTGCACATTTAATTGCACATTTAATTGCGCAATAGAAGGTGTATAGCATTGAAACGTCATGGTGAAATTTCCGATATCAGTTGAATAGTCTGGCCGCTCACTGAGCGTGCCTTCCCTCCGTCACTGTCATCGTCATCGAACACCCGCTGACGCCAGCCCACGGTTACGGTAAATAGATCTCCATCCATCTGAATTTGTGCATTACCACCTGGCAGTGTTGGGCGATAGTCGCTCATGCCGTCAACATTGATAAAATGGTTGGCCCATTCACGCAGATCAACCTTGGCCATATCCTCTGCCGAACACCCCATGGCCGATGCAGCACAACCCGGATCACTGATTGCTGCCATACCGGTGCTGGAATCTTTATTGATGCCAACGACATAATTGGTCCTGGCTGAAGGATTGGCCCGGATAGCATCCAGAATTTCTGCGCCAATATGCAGTGCCTGGGAACGGTAGAAGGCACCGCGATTGGCCTCAACACTCATGACCTGCATAGCGGCCACACCCAAAACACCCACAGAAAGAATCAAAACAGCAACCAGCACCTCGATCAGGGTAAAACCTTCCTGCGACCTCCTTGAAAGAGATACGGAGCGACACATACGCTTTATATTTTGATCCATGCTGTTTAGCATATTGAAGCCTCTATCATTACTCTCCGCCTTCCGCCTTCATTACACGATACAGGCAGCAACAGGGCTGCCATCGTGACCTTCAACGCTGCCGCCATCAAAGCCGCCAGCAGCCGTGGTAGCAATCCGCGGCTGACCAGCAACATTGATCACCAGTGCACGGGCGTAATCAATACCACGATCATCACACAACACCACTGTACCGCTTTGATTGCGCGCAACCCGGCCTGTAGGCATAAAAGTCAAACTGGTGGTACTGACAAAACCACGGACACTGGCAGAAACACTGCCCGGCGCAGAATCACCCACGCGCAGGAGCAATTCATTACCATTGAGCAGGCCATCGCCCGCCGTACCGCCACTATTGCCGTTATCGACAAACACGATCCATCCCTCATCCCAGCCAGAAGTGGTACAGCTTGTACCATTACTGGAGGCACAGGCCGATACGGTTACATTTCTGATAATGGCTTCCGAACGGGTAAAAGACGACATGGCTATCAAATCATGCAAAGTCGTGCGCAGACGATTGCGACTGATGCTCTCTTCAAAACTGGGCCCGGCCATCATTAACAGCAGGGCTGAGATAGACAGCACTGTCATCAGCTCAATCAGCGAAAATCCACGCTGAATACCTGTGCGAATCTGTTGGCTGGTTGATGTCAGCATTTCCAAATCCAAGTCACCATTAACTTTTTTCATCTTTAAGCCTACTCCGGCTATGGCTGCAAGCAATGACACTCCGACAAGCGGCAGAATCACCCGACAGTCGGAATCCACCCCACACAAACCGTGATCCAGTTCACAAACCCACCACCTGACCTGCGCACAAACCTTTTCCAAAATACAAAACAGAACTGAATCCAGGTCATTGCCGATACAGGCAGCAGAACAATTACACTACGCATTACAGTTCCATACTATTAACCCTGGCAATCAAATAGATGAATCCCTATTTGATTGTCGCCCCTGAAAATCAGCGGAATGTGTGAAATCCCTTGATTTTCGCAGGACTCGCGCAGGCTTACAGCCTGTGGCGGCACATCCATGTGCCGCTTACTCATTCGGCTAAAATCTTGCCGAGTTAATAGATTCCATACTATTAGTGCTACAGGCAGGTTACGCAGTAATCAACACCTGCAGGCTTATTAATAGTGGCAGAATAATCAGGCGGGAAAGGCATTGCCAGCCACGAAATGTGGCGGCTTTCACGTTTTACAATTTACTTACACTTTACATGCATTTTATTGTCTAATCGCCGCAACATAGCGGCGATTAGACAAAGAAGCTGTAGAAACTTGCGGAAAATTTAAAAAGCCAGTTCAGTACGCGCCCGGGAAAACGCCTCCAGTGCAAATTCAATATCATCATCACCAAGAGCCGCCGACATCTGAGTGCGAATGCGGGCACGCCCCTGAGGCACGACCGGCCAGGAAAAAGCAATCACATAAACGCCCTGCCTGAGTACCGCCTCGGCAAAGCGCCCGGCCAGCACGGCATCGTGTAACATAAGCGGCACGATGGGGTGCTCTCCCGGCAATAACTCAAAGCCCAGCCTTTGCAGGCCTTCACGAAAACGCAGCGTATTGCGGGTGAGCCGCTCACGCAATGCAGGCTGCTCATCAATTAATTCAATCGCACGGATAGCACCTGCCACCACGGGCGGTGCTACGGTATTGGAAAATAAATAAGGCCGCGAACGCTGACGCAGCAACTCGACAATCTCTGCCCGTGCCGCCGTATAACCACCACTGGCACCGCCGAGAGCTTTGCCCAGTGTACCCGTGATTATATCGACCCGATCCATACAGCCACGCAGCTCGTGAGTGCCCCTGCCACTATTACCGATAAAACCGGTGGCATGACAATCATCAAAATGCACCAGTGCACCGTAGCGCTCAGCCAGATCGCAGATTTCATCCAGACGGGCAATATAGCCATCCATTGAAAATACACCATCAGTGGTAATCAGCTTGAAGCGGACACCAGCGGCATCAGCAGCCTTTAACTGTGCTTCCAGATCGGCCATATCGTTATTGCGGTAACGATAGCGGCGGGCCTTGCTCAAACGAACACCGTCGATAATGCTGGCATGATTCAACTCATCCGAAATAATTGCATCATCAGCTCCCAGCAAGGTTTCAAACAAACCGCCATTAGCATCAAAACAGGAAGGATAAAGAATGCAGTCATCCATACCAAGAAATGCGCTGATGCTTTCTTCCAGCTGCTTGTGCAGGGTTTGGGTGCCGCAGATAAAACGCACCGATGCCATGCCATAGCCCCAATCCTGCAAGCCCTGTACGGCCGCGGCATTAACCTCGGGATGCTGGGCCAGACCAAGGTAGTTGTTGGCACAAAGATTAAGCACTTCCCTGCCACCCACCACGCCCACACGCGCTCCCTGGGGTGTAGTGATACGGCGCTCGGATTTATACAGACCCTCCTCACGGATATCCGCCAGCTCACTGGCTAGATATTGCTGAAACTCTCCGTACATTGTTTTCTGCCTCTTCCGTTCTCTCTTTTTAAGATATCAGTCCCAGTTCAGAATGACTTTGCTGGCCTCACCGGCGTTCATGGCAACAAAGCCCTGCTCGAAATCCCGATAATTCAAACGGTGAGTAATCACAGGGGAAATATCCAGGCCCGAGTCAATCATTACCGACATCTTGTACCAGGTTTCATACATTTCCCGCCCGTATATACCTTTCAGTGTCAGCATATTGAAGATGACCTGATTCCAGTCAATGGCCGTATCTTCACCGGGAATACCCAGTATTGATACCTTGCCACCATGGCACATATTGGCCAGCAGATCATTGAAGGCGCGACTATTGCCAGACATTTCCAGGCCAATATCAAAACCCTCCTCCATACCCAGCTCCCGCTGGACATCCGCCAGGCTCTGCCGTGTTACATTAACGGTGCGGGTAGCGCCAAGACGGGCAGCGCGCTCCAGACGACTGTCGATCAAATCGGTGATCACGATATGGCGGGCACCGGCATGCTTGCAGACAGCCGCCGCCATCGCACCGATGGGACCGGCACCGGTAATCAGCACATCTTCGCCCAGTAAATCAAACTGCAGCGCCGTATGCACAGCATTGCCAAAGGGGTCGAACAAGGCAGCCACGTCCAGATCAATACCAGGACGATGCTCCCAGACATTGGACATTGGCAGCACCAGATATTGGGCAAAGGCGCCCGGCCGGTTAACACCCACGCCCGAAGTGCGGGCACAAAGGTGGCGACGCCCTGCCATACAGTTACGACAGCGACCACAAACAACATGGCCCTCACCGGACACAATCTGCCCCGGGTGAAAATCAATGACATTGGAGCCAACTGACACAATCTCGCCGACAAACTCATGACCAACTGTCATCGGTACGGGAATGGTTTTTTGTGCCCAGCTGTCCCAGTTGTAGATATGCATATCAGTGCCACAGATGGCCGTCCGCTTAATACGGATCAGTACATCATTGATGCCCACCACCGGCTCTGGCACATCCTCCAGCCAGAGACCTTGAGCCGCTTTTTTCTTAACCAGCGCTTTCATCGTCTGTTTACCTGTTTTTTACCCGCATCTATTTTTGAATATCTGTGATTTACCACTGGTCACGCCCTTAACCCAGGCCAAAACAGAGATTCACTCTTGCAGAAAATTTCCGCTATAGTAGACGGCGACTTTCCAGCATACAAGACAAATTTCCGACATATAAGACAATACTATGAACCAGCCCACTACCGAAAACAGTGATCCCACCACCCGCGTCCTGTGCGAACGGGTGAGCGAATTGCGCCAGCGCAACCATTTCACACTGGAACAACTGGCCGCCGCTTCTGGAGTCAGTCGCTCCATGCTCAGCCAGATTGAACGTGGTCAGGCCAATCCTACACTTGCTGTCACTTTCAGAATTGCCCAGGCTTTTGGTCTGAGCATAGGCGAGCTGGTAGACGATCCTTCAGTAAGTGGCCATATTGAAGTGATTCATGGTGATGATCCAGCACATTTGTTCAGAGCTGATAACGAGTGTCGTATTCGCACCCTGTCTCCGCTGCATATGGAAAAAGACATGGAATTCTATGAGGTATTGATAGAACCTGGCGCCCGGCTCGACAGCGCCGCCCACTTTGATGGCACCCGCGAACTGCTCACACTGGCCAGTGGCACAGCAACCATCAACGCAGGTCACACCCACTGTGAACTAAAAGTTGGCGATTCAGCCCACTACCGCGCCGATGTTACCCACTGCATCACCAACACAGGCAAGACCCCTCTTAAGGCCTACTTGGTTGTTACCTACAAATAGAAGCAGGAAGACAAAGACCGCCAACTATCAACCTGGCGATCAAATAGATGAATCCCTCACTATTTGATGGTCACCCCTGAAAATCAGCGGAATGTGTGAAATCCATTGACTTTCGCAGGACTCGCAGGCTTACCGTCTGCGGCGGCACATTCATGTGCCGCTTATTCATTCGGCTAAAAGCTTGCCGGAGCAATAACAACTAATTCTGTAACTGCGGCAAATTACGATACAACGCCAGCGCAGCCGGATTTGCCAGTGCATCTATATTTTTAACCGGTTGATCATGTACGACATTGCGCACTGCCAACTCCACAATTTTGCCACTAATGGTGCGGGGTATATCTGCCACTTGCACAATTTTCGCCGGCACATGCCGTGGCGTTGTATTGTCCCGGATTACCTGGCGAATATGCGTCTGTAGTTCTTCATCCAGTATCAGCCCTTCACGCAGCACGACAAACAGCACAACCCGCACGTCATCAGCCCATTGCTGGCCAATAACAATACTCTCCAGTACGGCTTCCACCCGCTCCACCTGACGATAAATTTCAGCAGTCCCGATACGCACACCACCAGGATTGAGCACCGCGTCAGAACGGCCATGAATAATAAAACCGCCGTGTCCGGTCATTTCACCGTAATCACCGTGGGCCCAGACATTATCAAAGCGATCAAAATAAGCACGGTGGAAACGCCTACCATCATCCTGCCAGAAACCCAGCGGACAGGAAGGAAAAGCCGCACTACAAACCAGCTCGCCCTTTTCCCCTATCAATGGCTGCCCCTCTTCATTCCAGATGGCCACCGCCATGCCCAGACCCGGCGCCTGAATTTCACCTTTATATACCGGCAGTACCGGCGTACCCGCAACAAAGCAGGACAAAATATCCGTACCGCCGGAAATTGAAGACAAGCATACATCAGCCTTGATATTGCGATAAACATAATCAAAACTTTCATGGGTTAGCGGCGAGCCGGTAGAAAGCACTGACTTAAGACTGTTAAGGCGATGGCTTTTACGAGGCACTTTGCCAGCCTTTGCCAATGCCGCAATATACTTGGCACTGACACCAAAAATACTGATATTTTCAGCGTCGATCATATCCAGCAGCACATTGCCATCACTGGCAAAGGGAGAGCCGTCATAAAGTACCAGCGTAGCGCCCGTAGCCAGCCCCGACACCAGCCAGTTCCACATCATCCAGCCACATGTGGTGAAATAAAACAGAACATCCTGCTTTTTTAGGTCACACATCAATTGATGTTCTTTAAGATGCTGCAGCAATGTGCCTCCCGCACCGTGCACAATACATTTGGGCACACCGGTAGTGCCGGAGGAGTACATGATATACAGCGGATGATCAAAGGGCAGACGAATAAAATCAATCATCTGCGCACTGCTATCGAGCAGTTCTTTATAGTGTTTTGCACAGCTTATCGCTGTCAAATCCGGCTCTTTGGCTAATACCGGCACTACAACAACCTGCTCAACACTACCAATGGCAGCAGTGATTGCCGCCAATCGTTCCAGTGAGTCACAACTTTTACCATTGTAGAAATAGCCATCGGCGGCAAACAGCACTTTAGGGCGAATCTGGCCAAAACGATCCAGTACACCACTGATACCAAAGTCCGGTGAACAGGACGACCACAAAGCCCCCAGACTGGTGACGGCCAGCATGGCAATGACTGTTTCAGCAATATTGGGCATAAAACCCGCCACCCGGTCACCGGGACCAACCCCCCGTTGTTTCAGCCCTGCCGCCAACCGGGCAACTTCCTGATACAAATCGGCGTAACTGATAACACGCCGAGCACCATTTTCCAGATGACTGACCAAAGCCGGGTGGTGATCCCGGCGACACAACAGATTTTCAGCAAAGTTGAGTCGTGCCTGCGGGAACCAGCGCGCACCCGGCAAACGCTCACCGTCTTCCAGCACGGTCTCACCCGGTTCACCCTGTACACCACAAAAATCCCAAACTGCCGCCCAGAAAGCCGTCGGCTGAGCCAGTGCCCAGCGATGAACAGCAAAATAGTCAGCGCCCTCAAGGGTACTCTCAGTTATTGCCAGCCTGCGAACAAAGCGACTGAAATTGGCCTGATCAATACGTGTCTGACTGGGTTGCCACAGGGCGGACTGAGTGGACTGGCCGGGCATGACGCTCTCCTGATATACAGATAGTGCTGACATTAGCGTTTAAATCCCTGTATATCCAACCCGCACCTGATCAGCACAGACAATTCCGCAGCAATAAAGCGGCCTGCACACAAACTGCACACAGCATCAACACATGGCACGAAGCGCCTGCTCTGCGTAGAATGCGCTTCAAACGCTTACAGGTTGTCCCATGCCCCTGCTTAAACTTGAATCCATCCAGCTCCACTTCGGCACCCATGTCATTCTTGACAATATCAACTTCACTATCCGTCGCGGCGAACGACTAGGCCTGCTGGGCCGTAACGGCGCGGGTAAAACCACTTTGTTAAAACTGCTCGCAGGCGAGACTCAAAGTGACAGCGGCGAGCGCTGGTTGCGCCCCGGGGTTCGCCTCGCCCGCTTGCAACAAACCCTGCCCGATGCCGATACCCATTCTGTCTACGATGTTGTTGCCGGTGGCCTGCCTCAGACTGGCGAGCTGCTACAGGCTTACCATCATCTGATACAAGCGGGCGAAAGTGCCGATATGAAGGAATTGGCCCGCATTCAACATCAGCTGGAAGCCGTTGATGGCTGGAGTTTGCAACAGCGGGTACAGAGCACTATCACTCAGCTGCAATTACCAGCTGAGGCAAACATGGGCGAATTATCCGGCGGCTGGCGGCGGCGAGTGGCTCTGGCCCGGGCGCTGGTATCAGAGCCGGATATTCTGCTGCTGGATGAGCCCACCAACCATCTGGATATTCCGGCCATCGAATGGCTGGAAGAGCAGCTGCGAAACTTTCGTGGCGTCCTGATACTAATCACTCACGACCGCCGCTTTCTGCAAAACGTGGTCAACAGTATTGCCGAACTTGATCGCGGCCACCTTTCGCTCTGGCATGGGGATTATCGTGGTTTTTTACAGCATCGTGAACAGGAACTGGCCGCCCGGGAGCGAGCCGAGGCACTTTTTGACAGGAAGCTGGCTCAGGAGGAAGTGTGGATACGCCAGGGCATTAAGGCACGGCGCACCCGCAACGAGGGTCGGGTACGCGCACTAAAAGCCATGCGTGAAGAACGCAGCCAGCGCCGCAGCCGTGTTGGCAAAGCCAGCTTCAGTGTTGATGATGCCAGCAGTTCCGGCAAAATCGTGGTCGAACTGGAACAAGTCAGCAAAAGTTATGGCGATAAAACCATTCTTCACAATTTTTCCACTATTGTTCAACGCGGAGACCGTATTGGCATTATTGGTCCCAACGGCGCTGGCAAATCAACCCTGGTCAAACTGCTACTGGGCAAAGAACAGCCCGACAGTGGAACCATTAAACAGGGCACCAAACTGGAAATCGCCTACTCCGACCAACTGCGGGACCAGCTCGATCCGGAGTTGAACCTGATTGACAACGTTTGCGGCGGGCAGGAATTTATCGACATTGGCGGCAAGCGCAAACACGCCATTTCTTATCTGGGTGATTTTCTGTTCACACCTGAACGTGTGCGCACACCGGTCAAAGCGCTCTCAGGCGGCGAACAGAACCGGGCTGTTCTGGCCAAACTGTTCAGCAAACCTGCCAACCTGCTGGTGCTTGACGAACCCACTAACGACCTTGACATAGAAACACTGGAATTACTGGAAGAAATTCTGCTCAACTTTGACGGCACAGTATTACTGGTCAGCCATGACCGCGATTTTATGGACAGTGTCGTGACCAGCTTGCTGGTACTGAGTGGCGACGCCTGTGTCAGTGAACAGGCCGGTGGCTACAGTGACTGGGAAGCGCGTGGTGGTCGCCTGCAAAGTGCTGAATTAAATACCAACAAGCCCACGCCCGCCAATAATAAGGCTGCAGCTAAAAATTCCGTGAGCCAATCCATACAAACGGCTAAAAAACGCCGCAAACTCTCCTACAAGGATCAGCGGGAGCTGGATGCACTGCCAGTGTTAATTGATGAACTGGAAAAACGACAGGCAGAACTGGAAGCCCGCCTTGCTGAACCGGACTTCTACCAGCGTGATCACACCGTGGTTGAGTCAACACTGGCAGCGCTGAGTGATACACAACAGGCATTGGAAGCCGCACTGGAGCGATGGATGGAACTGGAAGATGATGAAGATTAAAGCTCTCTGTTCGCTCCACGATAGAGTTGCGCTCCCTCAACAGCACCCTAAGCTTTAAGCACTTTGGCCAGTGAGCGAACGAAATAATCCATGTTGGCAGCATTGATACCCGCTACATTGATACGCGAAGAATTCAGCATATAAACACTGTACTGAGTACGCAGGCGTTTAGCTTGCTCAATACTCAAACCAAGAAAGGAAAACATACCCTTTTCCCGTTCGATAAAACCAAAATCCCGCCCTGTGGCTGCTTCAAGGCTGGCACGCAAGACACTGCGCAAGTTATTGATGCGCTCGCACATGGCAGCCAGCTCAGCACGCCAGTTATTGTGCAAATCCGGGTTGGACAGAATTCGGCCTGCCAGCAGCGCTCCGTGAGCCGGTGGCATGGAGTAAATCTGCCGTGCAGCAACGGCGGCCTGGCTTTGCAGGGCCAGCGCTGATGCCTTATTGCCGGCAAGCATCAGGGTGATGCCGGTACGTTCACGATAGAGGCCCATGTTTTTTGAACAGGAGGCGGCAATCACCATTTCCGGCAAGCGTTCGGCCAGCAGGCGCAGCCCGGCGGCATCTTCGTCCAGACCAGCACCCAGCCCCTGATAGGCGATATCAATAAAAGGCAAAAAACCCTGTTGCTCGGCCATATCAGCAATTACTGCCCATTGCTCAAGATCCGGGTCTGCACCACAGGGATTGTGACAACAGCCATGTAACAACACAATATCGCCCGCACGAGCTTTCTTCAGGTCAGCCGTCATCGCGTCAAAGTCAACACGGTGGCTGGCACTTTCATAGTAGCGATACTGCTCAAATTGCAGACCCGCACTACCCAGTAACGGAATATGTACAGGCCAGGTCGGATCAGATACCCACACTCTCGCGCCAGGTTTGGCGGCGGCAATGACTTGAGCACCTATGCGCAGTGCACCACAACCGCCCGGTGCCTGAATACTGCCGATGCGCTCATCCGCCAGCAAAGGCGATGCTTCGCCCAATACCAGCCTGCGCATTCCCTCATTAAAAGCGGTATCACCCAGTACGGACATATAGGCCTTGCTCTGCTCTTGCTCAACCAGTGCCCGCTGGGCCTGACGTACTGCATCAAATACAGGACAACGGCCTTGCTCATCCATATAAATACCGACACTCAAATCAACCTTGTCAGGATTCTGATCAGCACGGGCTTTGGCCGCAAGGCCAAGAATAGGGTCATCGGGCAAATGGGGGAGTACATCCAGCATGATTGATTGCTCCAGCAGTGGTTGCTTACAGTTCAGCCAGCAGTGTTGTCAGAAACTGCCAAAAAGGTGCCACCGTATCAATTTTCAGGCGTTCACCGGGCGAGTGGGCACCGCGAATAGTGGGGCCAAAAGACAACACATCCACATCCGGCTTTTTACCCTTGAGGATGCCGCATTCAAGCCCTGCATGAATAGCCTTTACTGCCGGATCAATAGTGAACAGACGCTTATGCAATGCCCGCCCGCGAGCCAGCAGAGCACTGTCAAAATCTGGCTGCCAGGAAGGATAACCGGCTTCTGCGGTCACGGTCATTCCCGCCAGATATCCCAATGATTCAACGGCGCGGCGCAAAGGCAGGGATTGGTCATCGTTAAAAAAGCGCAGACTCGACTCAATCAATAACGTTGCTTCATCCAGCCCGGTATCCAGTTCAACCCGGGCCAGATTAATACTCAAATCCACCAGATCAGCAGGTTGGGTCAGATTGTAGGACTGGGCGCCATGAGGGAAAACCGCCAACAAAGCCAGCAGTGTTGCACTGTCATCGGCACTGATTACGGCAGCGGATTCCGCCACACTCAGCGTCGCTTTCAGTGCATGATCTGCCGGAGGAAGATAACCCAGCCAGTGACCAACAAGCCTGTCCAGTTGTTGTTGTAAAGTATCGACCTCAGCTATCGGGCAGGCAAACCAGGCATCACCTTCACGCGGAATCACATTATGTGCAATACCCGCCTGTAAACGATGCAACTGTACGCCATTGACGCCCTGTAAAAAATCCACCAGCAGTTTAATCGCATTGCCTAACTGTTCGTGAATCTGTATGCCGGAATGGCCACCACACAAACCCTTTATATTCAGGTGAAAATGCTTCAGCCCATCACTATAGCTGCCTGCATACTGACGATGAAAAACATGCCCGGCACCGCCAGCACAACCCACATAAAGTTCATTCCAGTCTTCTGTATCCAGGTTGAGTATGCGTGTGCCGCTGAGCAGGCTGGCATCCAGCTCCACCGCTCCTCCAAGGCCTGTTTCCTCTTCCACCGTAAATAACAGCTCCAGCGGCGGGTGTGACAGGCCTGTATCACTCATCAACGCCAAAGCCGCCGCACAGCCCAGACCATTGTCAGCGCCAAGCGTAGTTCGATCAGCTTTCAGCCAGCCGTCTTCCACCTTCAGCTGAAGAGGATCACGACTAAAATCATGGGTTTTATCTTCAGTTTTTACCGTCACCATATCCAGATGGTTCTGAATGATAACGCTGCCCTGCTGCTCGCGCCCACAACTGCCAGGCACATAAACCACCAAATTACCCGCTTTGTCCATCTGCCAGCGACAGGCACAGGCTTCAGCCTGATCAATCACATATTGGCGCACGGCGGCCTCTTCAAAGGAGGGCCGTGGAATACGGGTGAACTGATAGAAATGTTCCCAGAGATGACTGGGTTGTTCAGGATAATTTGCAGGCTTCATCGGCACCTCCACAAAAGAGGCGCCAATTATACCCAAGCGCTGCCAACCGGGAAATTCAAGCCACTACATATAAATAAACTTGGCGAGGAAAACCAGCGCCAGAAACCAGGCGCCGTGGCTGATATCCCGGCCTCGACCACTACAAAGCTTGATCAGCACATAGGCAATAAAGCCCACGGCAATACCATTGGCAATAGAAAAACTCAGAGGAATCATCACAATCGTAATCAGCGCGGGAATAACCTCTGTCTGATCGCCCCACTCCAGCCCCTGCATACCGGTCAGCATCAGCATGGCAACATAAACCAGCGCACCGGCGGTGGCAAAAGCCGGCACCATACCTGCCAGTGGCGCAAAGAAAATAGCCAGTAAAAACAGCAAACCAACGGTGACAGCGGTTAAACCGGTTCGCCCACCAGCGGCGACCCCTGCCGCGCTCTCAACATAACTGGTCACTGGTGCACAGCCCAAAAAAGCCCCCAGTACGCCAGAGGTGCTGTCGGCCTTCAATGCCCGATCCATATTTTGAATATTGCCCTGTGCATCCACCAGATTGGCCCGGTTGGCCACTCCCAGCAAAGTACCGGCGGTATCAAACAGATTCACAAACAAAAAGGCAATGATGACGCTGGTCATAGCCACGTCGAGTGCGCCCATAATATCCAGTTGCATAAAGATAGGCGCCATACTGGGCGGCGTGGCTATCAATCCACTGTAACTCACCTCGCCCAGCAACAGGCCAAGTACAGTAATTGTTAAAATACCCACAATAATAGCGCCGTGAATCTGCCGGATAGACAAAATTGCAATCAACAAAAAACCCAGGCAGGACAAGGCTGGAGCCGGCTGGGTGAGATCGCCCAGCGTCAGGAATGTTGCTTCACTTGCAACAATAATGCCGCCACTTTTGAGCCCGATAAATCCCACAAAAAGACCGACACCTGCCCCCATTGCCACCCGCAAATCCAGTGGGATACTCTCCAGCATCCAGCGGCGAATACGGGTCACACTCATAATCACAAACAGCACGCCTGCCAGAAAAACAGCGCCTAAAGCCACCTGCCAGCCATAACCCATATCGGCAACAACGGTGTAAGTGAAAAAAGCATTGAGTCCCATACCCGGTGCCAGCCCCACAGGCCAGTTGGCATACAGCCCCATTAAAAAGCAGGCCAGTGCAGAGGCCAGACAAGTGGCAACAAAGCTCGCTTGGAGATCCATACCTGCCGAAGCCATCATCTGCGGATTGACAAAGATGATGTAGGCCATAGTGACAAAAGTCGTTGCACCGGCAATCAGTTCACGGCGAAACGTACTACCATGTTCAGCCAGTTGAAAAT
Organism: Parahaliea sp.; assembly: GCA_047974765.1. GTDB lineage: Bacteria > Pseudomonadota > Gammaproteobacteria > Pseudomonadales > Halieaceae > JBKECP01. The sequence goes on from JBKECP010000037.1 coordinate 53,209, forward strand.
AACGGCCAATCAGACCCTGTTGAGACGCATCCATAACAACCCCTGTATCACTGACCTATGCCGGGTCGATCAAAAAACGGAAGTTTACGCAATCGTTTCCCGAGGCACCATAGAAGCAGTCACTGTGGTAACCTTGCGCGCCTGTTTTGTCATCCCAATGATTATCAAACGCCATCATGCACAAACACTACATCAGCGCACAGCAGCTTCTTGAGGATTCATTTTATCTGGCCTGGCAGGTTTACGAGAGCGGATATCGACCCAATTACATTGTCGGCGTCTGGCGCGGCGGCGCGCCGGTGGGCATTGCCGTACAGGAATTGCTAGATGTGCTGGATGTCAAATCAGACCATATTGCCATTCGCACGTCCTCCTACACTGGCATTAACCAGCGCAGTCGCCACGTGATGGTACACGGTCTGAATTATCTGATTAAACGTCTGGAGTCAGAGGATTCACTGCTGATCGTTGACGATGTACACGACTCGGGCCACTCCATTGACCAGATCGTTAAAGATTTGCGCGAAGCCTGCAAAAAGAACTCACCCGACATTCGTATTGCCACCCCCTATTTCAAACCAAACCAGAACAAAACGGGCCGTATCCCTGATTATTTTGTGCATCAAACCGATGACTGGCTGGTATTTCCCCACGAGCTGGACGGCTTGTCTGTAACAGAAATTCGCAATAACAAGCCTGAGCTGGCAGGCCTGATGGATAAAATTGCAGAGGTTATCGAAACCAGAACCACCACCGTTTAATCCTGCCGGGTATAGGCTCTGATTAATGCGGCATGCTCGGGAAATTCGGCCAGTAGATCACTGCACTTACCCAGACTCATATCTGCATACTCAAAACCTGGCGCTACCGCCTCGGAAATCAGCCCGTACTCACCCGCAGGCAGATGCGAAGCCTTCCAGACACCACCTCGCACGATCAGTTGCAGCTGCTGTCCAGCCGCCAGATCCGGGCCAAGCACTGCCGTTTCCAGATGCCCATCCGGATAAATCATGTAGTAATTTACCGGCGCTCCCAAGTGCCAAAAATGCAGAATATCTGACTGATTGCGATGCCAATGCCCCGTGGGAGCATCTTTGGTCAGCAGATAATGGATGGATGTCATCGTGTAGCGCTCACCCTCAACCGTATTGACTTTGGGACGATGGTCAGCCTGAAAAGTACGCCGAAAATAACCACCCTCAACATGCGATTCCAGCTGTAGCGATGCAATCACCGTATTGACATCGGGTGTCATCAGCGGCCCTTGTTCACCGGCAAGTGCCATTTGCACACCAGTAAGGGCTAGAGCCGTCCCCCATGTGCCGAGGCGCCATATAACTGTTTTCATTTTTCCACCTGTGCTGCTTCATCCAGTGCTGCTTTCACCTTGTCAGCATATGCAGCCACCGCTTTGCGCAATGCCGTTTCATCAATGCTCAGTACGTTTCGTTCATACATCAGTATCTGGCCGGCCACAATCGTAGTGGTAACGTCATCACTGTCAACAACATAAGCCAGGTGAGATGTAATATTGTACAGGGGCTGTTGCTGTAATTGACTGACATCCACCTGAATCATATCCGCCTGCATGCCGACCTTGAGCTGGCCTGTCTGATGCCCAAGGTGAACAGCCTGAGCCCCCATACGGGTAGCCATAGCAAGTGCTGTTGCTGCGGGCAACTCAGAGGGATTACCCGTACTGACCTTATGCAGTAAAGCCGCCATACGGATTTCCTCCCACATATCCAGATCATTATTACTGGCCGCGCCATCCGTACCCAAACCGACATTAATCCCGGCCTTGAGCATGGCAGGCACCGGTGAAACACCGGCAGCCAGCTTCATATTGGAACCGGGGTTGTGAACGGCGCCCACACCGGCCGCAGCAGTCAGTTCAATGTCTTTTGCATCAAGCTGAACCATATGGGCAGCAATCAATGGCAGATCATACAGGCCCAGCGTCTGTACATGCTGTACTGGTGTGGTGTTGTAATGCTTTGCAATATATTCACGCTCGGTGGGAGCCTCAGCCAGATGTATGGATACCGGTGCACTCAGCTCACGGGCCTTTTCCACGGTAGCCTGCAAGTGCTCAGGTATGACAGTGTAGGGAGCATGAGGACCAAAAGCCGGTGTAATACGCAGATTTTTACCCTGCCAGCGATGCACAAAGGCTTCTGCGGCAGCAAAAGAATCATCCCAGCCCTTAAAACCTGGGCTGGGATAGTCAATATGCGGGGCCGCAATTACCGCCCGCAAACCACAGCGCTCAACTACAGCCGCAATTTCATCCGGATAGAAATACATATCTACAAAGGTAGTGGTACCCCCGCGTATCATTTCCCAACAAGCCAGCTCAGCCCCTGTGCGCACAAACCCGGCATCTACAAAACGTGCTTCCATCGGGAAAATATAATGGTTCAGCCAGTTCATCAGGTCGAGATCATCGGCCATTCCCCGAAACAGGGTCATGGCTGTATGGGTATGACCATTGATGAGGCCGGGCATCAACACCTTGCCTGAACCTTCAATCACCTGATTGGCCAGGTATTCACCGTCAATCTGCACACGCGGCCCCACAGCGACAATCCGGCCACTATCAATAACCACTGCACCATCGCGGATTTCTGGCTGTTGCAGATCCATAGTCAGAACATAGTCACCATAGACAATCAGATCAGAAGGGGCCTGGGCCTGCACCGGGCTGGTAAGCAACCACAACAGAGTAGCCAGCAGCGCGCCGTTATTGTATTTTTTCACGTTATGAATCCCTATAAGCTGTTTGTGCTGCAAGCACTTGCCAAACACCGGACTGAAATAGAAGTGATTTCGGTATTTTTCCCGATACAGGCTGCGAGTTCCCATTAATATCGGTAAATTTTGCACACTTGTGACAATAACACCAGCCGGTGTCGCCAAAGCCCCGCACAACACCCGGTTTCACCTTATAAAAACCCAATCCCAGCAGGAGAGACAGCCTATGACCAGGCTTTTCGTACCCCGGACAGCCCTTGCAGCTATTGTTGCCGCAACTGCAAGCACCGCCACCCCCGTCTTTGCCCAGCTTGAAGAAATTATTGTTACCGCCCAAAAGCGAGAACAAAACCTGATTGATGTACCGCTATCAGTAGCCACCCTGTCGGGTGAGCGTTTTACCGCTATCTTTGAAGGTGGCGCCGATATTCGCGGTCTGTCTGGCCGGATTCCCGGCCTGTATGTGGAATCCTCCAATGGCCGGGCGGCGCCACGCTTCTACATTCGTGGCCTGGGCAATATCGACTTTGATCTGGCCGCCTCCCAACCGGTTTCCGTGGTTATGGATGAAGTGGTGCAGGAAAATGTTGTTCTGAAAAGTTTCCCTCTGTTTGATATCGAAAACGTTGAAGTGCTGCGTGGTCCACAAGGCTCCCTGTTTGGCCGCAATACCACGGCCGGCATCGTTAAACTGGATTCACGCAAGCCCACTTTTGAAAGTGAAGGCTACGCCAAAACAGAGCTGGGCACCCTTGGCACCTTGAATTTTCAGGGTGCGACCGGCGGCGGGATTACCGAAACACTGGCGGGCCGTATCGCCGTACTCTACCAAAACCGTGCCGACTGGATTGACAACGGTTACAGCGGTGAAAAAGATGCTATTGGCGGCTTCAAGGAAAAGGCGGTTAAAGGTTTTTTGCTGTGGCAGCCAACAGATAACCTCAGTGCATTACTCGGTGTCCACTACCGAGATCTGGATGGTACTGCGCCTGTCTTTCGGGCCAACATCTTTGACGCTGGCAGCAACCAGCTGAACGACAATTATGACCGCGACACCATTTACTTTGACGGTGGCGAAGGCAACCCACAGGAATACGAAGGCAAGGGTGCCAACCTGAAAGTCGACTACGATTTTGGCGCATTCACCTTGACCTCCATCACCGCCTGGGAAGAAGCCAATGGCCTTAGTATGGGGGATATTGACGGCGGTTATGGTGCCAGCTCTCTGCCAGCAATGGGGCCCGGTGTCATTCCCTTTTCTTCTCAGACTCTGGATGCGGCCGACACCAATCAGTTCACTCAGGAAATTCGTCTGGCCAACAATGGCAGCGAAGGCTTTAACTGGCAAATAGGCGCCTTCTACTTCGATGCAGAGCTGGATGTGTTGACTAACCCCTTCTATCTTCCACCTACCACCGTTCGCCATGAGAACACAACCTGGGCCATATTTGGCCAGGGCGATATCGCACTGGGAGAGGCCTGGACATTGACCGCCGGTATTCGCTATACCGACGATGACAAGGACTTTGAAGCACCTGCCTACAAGGTCAGCGCAAATGATGAAAAAGTGAGCGGCGACCTTGCTCTGGCCTATGCGCCGACAGACAACAGCAGCGTGTGGGCCAGAATAGGCACAGGTTTTCGCGCCCCATCCATTCAGGGCCGCGATGTGGCTTTTGGCGCAGCGCCATCAGTAGCTGACTCCGAAACCATCGACTCCCTTGAACTGGGCTACAAGGCAGAACTCTTCGAACAACATCTGCGCCTGAACACCGCTGTATTTTATTATGAAGTTCAGGATATGCAGTTCACCGCTGTCGGTGGCGCCAATAATCTTCTGCAAATGGTCAATGCCGACAAGGGCACTGGCCAGGGTGTGGAACTGGATGTGGAATGGCTTGTTGGCGAACACCTTCAACTGACTTTTGGTGCAGCCTATGCCGATACCGAAATTAAAGATGACCGTCTGCGGGTCAGCCCCTGCGGTAGTGGTATGTGTACGCCAACAGACCGCCTGGATAACAGCGGCTTTGCTTATGTTGATGGCAATGCCTTTCCCAATGCACCACGCACCACCTTCAATTTCACAGCCTCTTACGCCATTGCAGTAGGCAATAATGCAGAAATTTTTGCCTTCACCGACTGGTCCTATCAGGGTGAAACCCAGATATTCCTTTATGAAGCAAAGGAATTTCGCACTGACAACCAGTACGAAGGCGGTGTGCGACTGGGCTGGCGTCGCCTCGACAACAGTCTGGAAGTTGCGGTGTTTGGTCGCAACATCACTGATGAGGAAAATATACAGGGCGCCATCGACTTCAACAATCTGACCGGCTTCACCAATGAACCCCGGATCTGGGGTATATCGGTTGCGACAGAATTCTAAGTAAGATCTACTGCAAGCGGCTCTCCTGCCGGGGAACCGCTTTTTATCATTCAATCCGGAAATATCCATGAAACACTTAATCTGCCTGCTTACATTTGCACTACTATCAAGCAGTACAGCACTTGCCATCGACCAGCCCATCCCCGTGCGCGTTGTGGTGGTTACCATGTTTGAATCCGGGGCTGACAGCGGTGATGATGCAGGTGAATTTCAACGCTGGAATGAACGCCTGCCACTATCCACCGTTTTTCCGGCTCCACAGATGCACCACGATATTCATTTTAATGAAGAGCTGGGTGTGCTTGGCATTGTAACCGGCATGGGCACAGCCAACTCGGCGGCCAATGTGATGGCACTGGGTATGGACCCACGCTTTGATCTGAGCCGTGCTTATTGGCTGGTAGCGGGTATTTCCGGTTTTGATCCAGCAGACGCCTCTTTAGGTTCAGTCGCCTGGGCGGAATACCTGGTTGATGGTGATCTGGCCCATCAAATTGACGCTCGCGAAATACCCAAAGACTGGAACAGTGGCTACTTTCCCCTGTTCAGTCAGGGTCCAAATGATCCGGCGCGCAAAAGCTACAATCTGGGTGAAGTTTTTCAGCTCAACAGTAAACTGGTTAATTGGGCCTATGAATTTACCCGCCAAATGGAGCTACCCGATGATCCGGCTTTGGCGGCTACGCGCAAACTCTACCCAGAATACCCCATTGCCCAGCGCAAACCCTTTGTACTCAAGGGCGACCAACTGGCCGCTATGACCTTCTGGCACGGCGAACAGCTCAACACCTGGGCTAATGAGTGGGTCAGGTACTGGACTGACGGCAAAGGTGAATTTGTCAGTTCTGCGATGGAAGACACCGGTACTTTCCAGTCACTTACCTATTTGCACAATGCCGGCAAAGTTGACAAAAACCGCGTGCTGGTACTGCGTACCGCTTCTAATTTTACTCTGCCGCCTAAAGGCAAAAGTGCAGCCGATTACTTGCGCGAAGAACAGCACGACAGCTACGCTGGCTTGAATGCTGCACTGGAAAATGCCTACCGCGTAGGCAGTGCGGTAGTTAAAGAGCTGGCGCAAAACTGGGATCGCTACGGCAAAGCCACGCCTTAACATAAATACCAGCACGAGAATCAACCCTGAAAAACAGCTGCAAAATAAACGGTTGCCACATGCTAAACTGGGCAGGTTTTCAACAAGCCATTATTTAAACGTGCCAAATCAGCGTGACAATATCTATGCCGAACCACTGGTCTCTCCGGGCCTGTTCAGGTTTGATGACAAAGTAGCAGGTGTTTTCCCCGACATGATCAAGCGCTCTGTGCCGGGTTACACTACCATCATTGCCATGACAGGCCTGCTGGCAGGCCGCTATGCCACAGCTGGCAGCCAGCTTTATGATTTGGGTTGTTCGCTGGGTGCATCCACGCTGGCCATACGCCAACACCTAAAATACAGTAACTGCCGCATTATCGCAGTGGACAACTCAATCGCCATGCTCGAACGCTGCCGCAGTGTAGTTGAAACCGACACTCACGAAGCACCCGTAGAATTACGGCTGGCCAACCTCCAGGATGTAGCAGTTGAAAATGCTTCAGTGGTTGTACTCAACTTCACCCTGCAATTTATTCCCCGCGAACAACGTAATCGTGTTATCAACCATATTTATCAGGGGCTGCGCCCAGGCGGTATTATGGTGCTGTCTGAAAAACTCACCTTTGAAGATCCACACCTGAACGCACTGAATATTGAACTGCATCACCAGTTCAAACGCGCCAACGGTTACAGTGACCTGGAGATCGCCCAAAAGCGCAATGCCCTGGATAAAGTGTTGCTGCCGGAAACACTAAAGCAGCACCGACAACGAATAACCAGGGCAGGCTTTAGCAGCTGTGAGGTATGGTTTCAGTGTTTTAATTTTGCATCACTGATTGCCCTGAAATAAATAACACAACAATGGACGAACACAACCCGCAACACCAGCAACTGCTAAAGCGCTACCAGCCACTGATTGAGCAATGGCGCAACAGCGAACTGGCCATCTGGGCCGAACAACTGCCAGGTCAGATTGCCAGTGGACTGTCTCTCAAGCGCTACGGCGACTTACCACACTGGCTGACAACCCTGGCTGCCCTGCCGGAGATAGCCGTTAACAGCCGCCGACTTGGCACAGCCCGCGTTGGCGTCAATAGCGACAGTGCCCTCAGCGAAGGCGAGCGCCAATCCCTGATTGACACCCTGCAAGGTCTGCACCCCTGGCGCAAAGGCCCCTTCGACATCTTTGGCATACATATCGACACCGAATGGCGCTCGGACTGGAAATGGAAGCGCATCGCAGGCCATCTGGATGATTTAACAGGCAGGCGGGTACTGGACGTTGGCTGCGGCAGTGGCTACCACTGCTGGCGTATGGCCGGCGCCGGCGCAGCCCAGGTCATCGGCATCGACCCGACCCCGCTCTTTGTCATCCAGTTCTGGGCCCTGCAAAAATACCTGCAAAATCCCACCGTATGGGTTCTGCCCCTGGGTATCGAACAGGTGCCTGAAAAAATACAGGCCTTCGACACCGTATTCTCCATGGGAGTGTTCTATCACCGACGCTCCCCCATGGACCATCTGCGTGAACTGCGCAACTGTCTGAGGCCCGGCGGCCAGCTGGTACTGGAAACCCTGATTATAGAGGGCAAAACCGGCGCCACTCTCGTTCCTGAAGGGCGCTATGCCCGCATGGGCAACGTATGGTTTTTGCCCAGCACAGACACTCTCAGCAGCTGGTTGCGCAAAAGCGGCTTCAAAGACGTGCGAACCGTTGATATCTCCAAAACCACCACCAACGAACAGCGCAGCACTGACTGGATGCGTTTTCATTCATTGGTAGATTTTCTTGATCCGGAAGATTCCACGCAGACAATAGAGGGGCATCCAGGTCCGATGCGAGCGGTGCTTACTGCGCACGTATGAGGTTGAGTATTATGAACGAATTTTCCCCTTCAGATCTCAAAACCATCCTTCATTCCAAGCGGGCAAATATTTATTACCTGCAACATTGCCGGGTGCTGGTAAAAGGTGGCCGGGTCGAATATGTCACCGACGAAGGCAAGCAATCACTGTACTGGAATATTCCCATAGCCAACACCACCACCATATTATTGGGAACAGGCACTTCCATCACCCAGGCGGCCATGCGTGAGCTAGCGAAGGCAGGGGTGCTGGTTGGCTTTTGCGGCGGCGGTGGTACACCTTTGTTCAGCGCCAATGAGGTGGATATTGAAGTGGCCTGGTTTTCACCACAAAGTGAATATCGCCCCACAGAATACCTGCAGGCCTGGGTAAAATTCTGGTTTGATGATGCCCTGCGACTCGAAGCGGCCAAAACACTGCAACACGCCCGCTTACAAATGCTGCAAACACAGTGGCAAAAGCGTGCAATAAAAGAAGCAGGCTTTAGTATCGCCCCTTCCCGGCTGGCCGACCTGCTCAGTGCCAGTACCAAACGCATATCAAAACAGGCCAGCACTATGGACTTACTGACAGAAGAGGCCCGTCTCACCAAAGCCCTGTTCAAGCTGGCCGTAGATACCGTAGGCTACGGTGACTTTACACGGGCCAAACGGGGCACGGGAATCGATCCCGCCAACCGCTTTCTGGACCATGGCAACTACCTCGCTTACGGCCTTGGCGCCACTGCAACCTGGGTATTGGGCTTACCTCACGGCTTGGCAGTATTACACGGTAAAACCCGGCGAGGCGGGCTGGTATTTGACGCGGCTGACTTGGTTAAAGACGCGATAATTCTGCCACAGGCTTTTCTGTCAGCTATGAGCGGTGATGATGAACAGCAATTTCGCCGCAACTGTATCGAGGCTCTTACACGCAGTGAATCTCTCGACTTTATAATTGACACACTCAAGGATGTGGCCATAACCACGGCTGCAAAAACCACCCCATGAACGTACTGCTGATTTCCCAGTGCAGCAAAAACGCACTGACAGAAACACGACGTATCCTCGACCAATTTGCCGAACGACGCGGCGAACGCAGCTGGCAAACGCCCATTACAATGGCTGGCCTGCAAACTCTGCGCAAATTACTGCGTAAAAGCGCCCGTAAAAATACAGCTGTTGCCTGCCACTGGATTCGCGGCAAAGACCATAGTGAACTGATGTGGATTGTTGGGGATGCTCGAAAATTTAATGCAGAAGGCACAGTGCCCACCAATACCACTCGTCACAATGTGCTGCGTAAAGACGATGAAAATAACTGGCATCAGCTACCACTCATCGTCGCTCTGTCTTCCCTGGCCGCCCTATTGCACGACATGGGTAAAGCCACCAAAGCCTTTCAAGATAGGCTACGCCAGCCAAATAGCCGCGAACGCAACCACTATCGTCACGAGTGGGTTTCTGTACGTTTGTTTCAAGCCTTTGTGGGTGAGGCGCAGGATGACAACGACTGGCTTGACCGTCTGGCCAACTGCGCTCACCAGAAGACTGATACACAGGCCTTCGAGGCACTGTGGTTAAACCATGAAAATGGCAGACTATTGCGTGACGGACTTGATAAAGCAGCCTGCAAAAACAAACCCTTTTCCAGCCTGCCACCCTTGGCACAAGCTGTCGCCTGGCTGGTATTGACCCATCACCGGCTGCCCTGCAAGCCTGTAAAGCTCGAAACAGATACCTCAACTAACGAACCGGAAACCGACGGGGCCAGGTACCGGCGCTTTGGAGCAAAACCACGCTTTGTAAACAGGTCTGAGCTTGAAGCCATCCTGTCGAGGGTCGATGCCGACTGGAATGAGCCGCGAGAGACAGCCCCCGATAATTTACAGGCTTACTGGCAATTTCCCGAAGGGCTTCCTGTTCGCCTGCCTTCCTGGCGTAAGCAAGCGGCACGTTACACCAAAAAACTTCAACAATCTGGCCAGTACAATCTGTCCTCAGTTCTGCATGACCCCTTCACCATGCATGTATCCCGCCTGTGCCTGATGCTGGCAGATCACCACTACTCCGGCATCAAAGATGACACCCGCCGTGCCCACTACCGTAATGATGGCTATACACTTTATGCCAACACACTCAAAGGCAGTGCCAACGTATCCGAATCCAGGCTGCATCAAACTCTTGACGAACACCTGCTCGGCGTACAGGCCCACGCCAGTCAAGCAGCACATTCGCTACCCTCACTGACACGCGCTCTACCAGCATTGAAAAATCATCGCGGCCTGAAAAAACGCAGTGCCGATGCGCGCTTTCGCTGGCAGGATAAAGCAGCTGATTTGGCTGTGGGTGTTCGTCAGCGAACTGCTGACCAGGGTGCTTTTATTATCAACATGGCCTCCACCGGCTGTGGCAAAACCCTGGGTAACGCCCGCATTATGAATGCCCTGGCCGAGCCTCATCTGGGCCTGCGCTGTGCCTTTGCCATTGGTTTGCGCACGCTCACCCTGCAAACGGGTCGCAGCTTTCAGAATGATCTCGGCCTTGATGATGACCAGCTGGCTATCAAGGTTGGTGGCGCGGCCAATCGCGCACTCTTTGAATACTGGGAACAACAGGCCGAAGCAAGTGGCTCGGCATCCAGCCAGGAATTGCTCGACGAGGGCACTCAAGTGTTGTACGAGGGCAACGATCAGCATCCTTTGCTGCAACGGCTCTCAGACGATCCCAAAGTACGCTCGCTCCTGGCAGCCCCGCTGCTTGTATGCACCATAGATCACCTGACCCCCGCCACCGAGAGTCTGCGCGGCGGGCGACAGATAGCCCCCATGTTACGCCTGATGTCTGGCGATCTGGTACTGGATGAACCCGACGATTTTGACATGGCCGATCTGCCAGCACTGACACGCCTGGTACATTGGGCGGGGTTGCTGGGTTCACGGGTGTTATTGTCATCTGCCACCCTGCCACCTGCATTAATAAAGGGTTTATTTCTGGCCTATCTCGCAGGGCGGAAAGTTTTTCACATTCACCGAGGGGAGCGCCCCGGCGATATTGTCACACCCTGCTGCCTGTGGATTGATGAGTTCCAACAAGCAGCCCACGATTGCATTGACGCTGAAGCTTTTTGCAATACACATGAAGCCTTTGTAAAAAAACGCATCACTTATCTGTCCCAGACAGATGTCCGACGCCGTGCACGCATTATCACATTGCCACAAGCAGACTGGCGAGGCATGGAAAAAAAAGTGCGTCGACAGGCTCTTGCTCAGCTGCTGGCGCAACGCGCATGGACATTACACCAACTGCCGCAAAACCACAGCAGCGATCCGGTCAGCGGCAAACAAGTGAGCTTTGGCCTCATGCGTATGGCCAACATTAACCCGCTGTTCGATATCGCCCTGACTCTTTATCAACTCAAAGCGCCCGCACCCGATGTACATATACACCTGTGCGTGTATCACTCTCAGTTTCCATTGCTCTCGCGCTCTGTTATCGAACAACAACTCGATACCGTGCTCAACCGACGCACAGACGCTGACGGCAATGATCCAGTATGGCGGCATCCCACCATCCGCTCATTAATCGACCGGCACCCTGCGCAGCACCATTTGTTTATTGTACTAGGCTCGCCAGTTACGGAAGTGGGGCGGGATCATGATTACGACTGGGCCATTGTTGAACCCTCATCAATGCGTTCCATTATCCAGCTGGCTGGCCGGGTGCGACGCCATCGCTCAGGTGCCATTAACAACGCCAACATTGAATTACTGGATAGCAATCTGCGTCATTTTGAGCAATCCCCGGGGAAAGCGGCTTTTTGCAAACCGGGTTTTGAAATGGATTCAACAAGTACCAAAACAGACAACACACATTACTTTCATCTGCAATCACACCATCTACAGGAACTGCTGTCAGCACAAATATCAGCCAGTAGTGAATGGCCCGTTGATGCCAGACCACGCATCAGCCATGACACGCTTCGCCCAAAGCACAACCTGACTGATCTGGAACATGCACGTATGCACGATGCCATGCTGCCGCCGCCACCTGACGACTCTTCAAAACTTTCCACTGAACGCAATGCCAGCCTGCACTGGCATAGTCCGGAATGCCTTTGGCTCACCGGCCTGCTACCTCAATTCCAGCGTTTTCGCTACGATCCGCAACCTCGTGTTGAAGTAGCCATGCTACCGGATGAGGACGAACAGCATCTGCTATTACATCACATCACCGATGGCGACAGGCGGTGGCACAAATGCTATATGCCCATTATTGAAGCATCAAAACTGCACCGTATCCCACAAAATATATTCAGCACTCCGCATATCAGCCCCTGGGCTGTACCTGATCTGCTGCAAGCCCTGCTTGACTATAGCCAGGAGAAGGATATGAAACTGACAAAATGTGCTGAAATCTATGCAACTGCCAGTCTCCCCAAACAAGCCGATGGATGGTCTTTTAGCAGCGAACTTGGCTTTACTAGTAAAGGCTTTTAATGTCTACAGATCAAAAATTACACCCAGATTATAGCGTCGGCCATCAAGCACCTTGTTATATTCTGCATAGCTGATTTCCTTGTCAGTCAGATTATAAATACCGGTATAAACCTGAACCGAAGAATTAAAACGATAACTCAAGCCCATATCAACAAAAGTATAAGAAGGATATTGTGTTGGCCCGTTACGCCCTATGGTTTCAAGGGTTTCTCCCTTGTAGCGCACCTTTGCCCACAAGCTGAAGGCTTCAGCGACAGACCAGTTTACACCGAGATTGGCACGATTTTTTGGTTGATTATTCAAGGGCTGCCCTTTCGCGCTGCCAGTCTTCTGCTCTGAATCAGAGTAGGTATAATTGGCCGACAGGCGCAGGTTGCCGATAGTATAACCAAGTGTTGTCTCCACACCCTGCAATTCGGCTTCATCAACATTCTGGTACTGATAGACACGCTGGTAAGCCACACCCATATAGTTGCAATCATAGGCCAACTCGTAACTTTCCTGGCAGATAACCGGCTTTTCAATTTTGTCTTCAAATTCGGTGTAATACAGTGTAAGCCCGGCATCAAAGCCATTATTGCCATTCCACAAAGCAGCTATTTCATAGCTCAAACTACGCTCAGGCTTGAGCTTATCATTACCTACATCAGCACCATCGATAGCCCGCCCGCCCCCACCCTCAACCCAGAGCGAATCACCCTGTTTGAGATCCGGGGTGCGGTAACCGGAGCTGACACCGCCTTTAAACGTCAATTGTGGTGTTAGGTGATAAACACCGTACAGTCGCGGCACCAATTCACTGCCATAATTTTCATCCTTGACCCAGCGAGCACCACCAGTCACTGAAAAATCAGAACTTACAAACCACTCCCCCTCAATAAATAATGCACCCTCCCAACGCTTCAAATCAGCCTTCAATTTGGCACGTGAAGGATTTTCAGTTTTCTGGGTGCGGTATTGAGCACCGACAGTCAATATCTGGTGCTCCAGTGGAATAATCGTCTGGGAATTAAAGGTGACACGTTCATAGGTGGAATTTTGTGTAACATTATCCATGTATTCGCGCTGGACGTAGCTATCGCTCTGTAAATTCTTGCGCCAGTGAAGGCTATGACTCAATGCCTGATAATCCCGCTCCATTTCATTTTTAGAATCTGAACCGGTATTTTCAGCAGTCCCTCTGGATTCCTGACTGGCAAAACCCGCCTCAAACTCCAGGCTTTGCTGCGCACTGGGAGCCCAACTCAGCCTGGCATTACTGTCGCGGGTATCCCGATCCCGATAGCCACTGGGGATATTATCTTCATCACGATTAAAAAAAGAGCCGTAAACTTTCAGACCCAGAGTATTTCTGATTAGCGGGCCGCCGACATAATAGCGCAGCTGTTCCTGATCGCCAGAATCAGAACTCTCCTGAATCAGCGTGTCTACTGACAGATTGGCCGACCAGCTTTCATCTATCTTGCGGGTAATGACATTGATGACTCCTCCCAATGCATCAGAGCCATAGAGCGAAGACATTGGACCACGAACGACTTCGATACGCTCAATTGAACTCAGTGGTGGCAGCCAGCCATATTCGGCGCCACGGCCAAAACCATTGTAATAAGCCTGGCCAGATCCTTGAGGCCGACCATCCACCATCACCATGGTGTATTTGGTATCCATACCGCGAATGGAAATTTCTGCCGTACTGCCTTTCCCGTTGGAGCCACCCTCAACAGTAACGCCGGGAATATCCTGCAAGGCATCAGTTAAATCACGATAGGCCCTGGCTTCTATTTCTTCACGAGAAATAACAGAGATAGATGCAGGCGCATCAATAATCTTTTGCTCAAAACCAGAGGCTGTTACCACCACCTCTTCCATCCCGGCATAGGCCGATCTGGCTTTATTTTCTGTCCCTTCTGCTATGGCAACAGCAGAAGCCGTTAATGGAATAAAAAATGCTACCCGGACAAACCGGGAGCTCTTCTCAGAAGTGCTTTTATTCATAATCGATATCCAGTTCACAATTTTAACCAAATACACTATATGATAATGAGAATTGTTAGCATATGTAAATTTATTCTTATAGGCTATTTAGAATATCCTGTCCAGAGAGACCAAAAAGTTGATGAAGCACCTCATAAAACCTAAAAATTCTTATTAATCAAAACCTTATTAAAGGCAGAATATTCAAGCAGGCTACTTATACAGTAGATAATATCCACAGCTCCTGTACGACACGCGCTGATTTTTCTGAGCTACCTGTACGGCAAGAAGACTTCGCATTCTATAACAATAATAATTTACGATACGAGTTGATTGGATATCAAAAATATTATTAATATATGCAAGCCTTGCACAAGTTATAGCTCTGCCTCAACAGAAGGTGACAGTCATAACTGAACACCCAAAAAGGAGAATAAGGTTGCCCTATAATCCCGGAAGCTTTCGCGTTGCAATTGACCAGTTTCTACAAGAACGACGGCAGGCCAAACTGGACAAGCTAAAACCCGACGACCCAAAGCGCCACGACATTGAAGCGTCTTTTGAGCGTTCAACCTGGCTCGCAGATGCCGCCCGCAGGGTGAGCCAGATACAGGCTGTCACCCATTCCTTAAAGCCTGTCCACCCCGACGCCCGGGGCACCAGTCTTTATGTAGACCCCATTACCCTGCCCTCGCTCAATGAGCTGGGTAGCCACGTGCTGGGCACAACCTTTGAAAGTGATATCGTTGGCAATGCGGCGGCGCTGGATGTTTACAAATTGCTGAAACTTGAGGTCAACGGACTCAGCCTGCTCAGCGCCCTGCTGGCACAAAATCCGGACGCCCTGCTCGCTCTCGACGAAGACAGCAAACAGGCAGAGGCACTATGCACAGCTTTTATTAGCCTGACACAAGCTCGCAGTGGCGGTCCAGGTTCACACGCTCTTGCCAAACAGCTCTTCTGGCTCACGGGCGACAAACCGGACTCAGATAGCGACTATGTTTTGCTGGCCCCCTTATACGCTACCTCTTTGGCACACAGTATTTACCAGCAAATTCAAAATGCCCGCTTTGGCGATACCAACAAAGCCGCCCGGCAGGCACGGCGCGAACACAAAGCCTGCGATGATATTTATATCGACTATCCCGATCTGGCGGTACAAAAAATGGGGGGAACCAAACCCCAGAATATCAGCCAGCTCAACAGTGAACGCGGCGGCATCAATTACCTGCTGTCATCACTGCCACCGAGCTGGACGAGTCGATCAGTACGCCCGCCAGCATATAAAGACTCAGTATTCTCCGGCCAGTTTGATGCACGCCCTCTTGTCCGCCAGACCATAAAAACACTCAAGCAATTTTTATCAGCTGATCCACCTGCCAACCTGGAAACCCGCCAGCGACGGGAAGCACTGATAGAAACGCTAGTGGATGAACTGGTAGTCATGGCCGGAGAAATACAACAGTTATTGCACCCCGGCTGGACGCTGGATAAAGATATCGAGAGTAACCTGCTTTATGGCCAGCTAAACCGTGATGAACAACTCTGGCTGGACCCATTGCGCACTGAACTGCCTGGCGAGGCCGATTTTGTACGCGAATGGCTGTGGATGGACTGGCCCGCCAATGTAGGCAAACGCTTTGCCAACTGGCTCAATACCCAGCTGGAAGGCTTACTACCTGTGGGCGATGCAGAGGCCAGGGAGTGGGAAAAGGAACTCCTGACAGATGAAGAATTTACACAGCAATTGCGTGAGCTGCGCCACCAACTCGAAGCAAGCCATCATCAGGAGAGCCATTTATGAGTCAGCCAATACCTGAGGGCATTCTCGTCTTGCCGCATCTGCGCGTTCAGAACGCTAACACTATTTCCAGCCCCCTGACCCACGGCTTTCCAGCCATTACTGCTTTTACGGGACTGATGTGGGCTCTGGAGCGCAAGCTGACCGCCTTGAATATACCACTGCACCTGCAAGGCGTTGGGGTTATCTGCCATCACCATCAGGAACAGATTAGCAAGGGCTATGTACGCACCTTTAACCTGACACGCAATCCCGTCAAAAAAGACGGTAAAACCGCCGCCATTGCAGAAGAAGGTCGCATGCATATGGAAATAACGCTGGTCTTTGCTGTGGCCGAACAACGCAGCACTGACAAACCACCGGTACTTGTAGAGGGCGCAGAAAAACAGATGTGCCAATGGGCAGAGACCGCAGGCATTACATTGTCACATATGCGTATAGCCGGTGGATCTTTACTCCCCAGCCGCCCCACACCTGGCAAGCGTGTACGACCATGGCTGGCCCCTGTAGCAGAAGATGCCCATGAACAGGTGAGGCAGTTTCGCCGCTGGCGCCGACAATGGCTGCCAGGCTTTGCCCTCGTTGGCCGGGATGACCTCTTGACACAGCGTTTACAGCTACTACAGGAAAAACAGGCTGACGCCAACTTGCTGGACGCCTGGCTACACGCCGCACGTTTTAACTGGCAAGCAACAGCAACTGAAGCCCCCGAAGGAAAAATCCAACACGCTGACGGCAAAGCAAAGTGGAAAGACCCCCAACGTCCCAGAGGCAGCGGCTGGACGGTGCCCATTCCCGTGGGCTATGCCGCGCTCTCACCACTTCACGAAGGTGGCACAGTAGAGAATGCGCGTGACAGTACAACACCGTTGCAATTTGTTGAATCCATTTACTCCCTGGGTGAATGGCGAAGCCCTCACCGCCTGACCACACTTCAAGATTTGCTGTGGCACGCTGAGCACAATAGTGAGCAGGGACTTTACCGCTGTCGCAGTGGCTATCGTTCCCCCAACACCGAAAACAACAGCAAAGCTGTGGATGATGACGATGTCTATATCATCTAGTGCATCACAACACTGCAAAATTATCACATCAAAGACTGTACTAATGAGCTACTTAATACCCCGACAAGGAACCAGATCATGTCAAACATGCTAAAAACTGCCTCTGTGCTCGCCTTCGAACGCAAACTCGATCCATCCGATGCTCTGCTGTTCAGCGGCAATTGGGCATCTCGTGATGAATCCTCCTCCTGGATACCCATCGCTATTCGTGAAAAATCTGTGCGTGGAACCATATCCAACCGCCTTAAAACAAAAGATCAGGATGCCGCCAAGCTTGACGCCGCCATAGAAAATCCAAACCTGCAGACGGTGGACGTTGCCACTCTGCCTGCCGATGCCGACACGCTCAAAGTGGAATTTACTTTGCGCGTACTGGCCGGAGCGGGTGAACCCTCCGCCTGCAATAATACTGACTATCGAAACAGGCTGGCACAAACAGTTCAAGGCTATATTGAACAATATGGCTTTGCCGAATTAGCCAGGCGCTATGCCGCAAACCTGGCTAATGCCCGTTTTTTATGGCGCAACCGGATCGGCGCAGAGTCAGCTAGTGTGTGTATCGAGCAACTTCAAAATGCAAAGCCCAGCCAAACCTGGGACTTTGATGCGCTGGAGCAAAGTACTCGCACACTGGATACATCCGGGAATGACCTGCAAGCCCTGGGCGGTGTTATTGCCAAAGGCCTGTCTGGAAAAGAACATGTATTGCTCAAAATTACCGCCTTTGTCCGTATTGGCGCAGGGCAGGAAGTATTTCCTTCCCAGGAGCTAATCCTCGACAAAGGAAGCAGTAAAAAAAGTAAAACGCTTTATCACGTAGACCATATTGCTGCAATTCATTCCCAGAAAATCGGTAATGCTATCCGCACCATCGATACCTGGTACGAAGATGCCGACAACCTCGGCCCGATTGCCGTAGAGCCCTATGGCTCAGTTACTACACAGGGTAAAGCCTACCGCCAGCCTAAAGAGAAAAAAGACTTCTACAATCTACTGGATAACTGGCTACTGAAAGACAAAGTACCCCCTGCTGAACAACAACACTTCGTAATGGCGGTACTGATACGAGGCGGAGTCTTTGGTGACGCGAGCTGACTGGCCATGACAACACACTATATCGATATCACGCTGCTTCCTGATCCTGAATTCAGCCAACACCATTTACTGGGAGCACTTATGGCCAAACTGCACCGGGCACTGGTGCATCTGGAGACTTCAGAAATTGGTGTAAGCTTTCCTCGCCATATCAACAAACCCGCCAGCAAACGAACTCTGGGGGACATGCTGCGTCTACATGCAAACTCTGCAGCACTTGAATCTCTGATGGCGCTAAACTGGTTACAGGGTATACGCGATCATACTCAGCTCGACGAACCCGCTCTCGCACCCATCGACGCACCACACTACTGCGTACGGCGGCGTCAATTCAAAACCAGCGCAGAGCGCCTGCGCCGTCGACGGATGAAGCGCAAAGGCGAAACTGAAGAACAAGCCAAAACCGCAATTCCCAATAGCGTGGAACAGCACCCGGACCTGCCTTATTTACAACTGCGCAGCAGTAGCACCGGGCAGCCCTTCACCCTGTTTATTGAACACAGCCCGCACCCCCCCGCGAAGCCTCCTCAAGGCGGTTTCAACAGTTATGGACTGGGAGGTAATGCCACTATTCCCTGGTTTTGACCCTTTTTTTGATTGACTCGACATGCTCTTTAAAATCAATAACTTATATTCAGCACTCTAAAAATGGGTGCTGGATAACTTTTACCAAATTTTCCATAATAAACCTGAGGTTATGAGAAGATCATCGAAGTTCACTGCCGCACAGGCAGCTCAGAAATGATACGCAGAGTTTGACCAGGGCCCCTGACCGTTCACTGCCGCACAGGCAGCTCAGAAATCTGGTGGTGGCCGGTGGGCCTCCGCCATTCAGTTCACTGCCGCACAGGCAGCTCAGAAATTCACGCAAGCCATAGTCCGGTCCTTTCATAAGTTCACTGCCGCACAGGCAGCTCAGAAATAAACTATTCCGAATTTCCGCCGCTTTTGGAAGTTCACTGCCGCACAGGCAGCTCAGAAAGAAAGAATACATGCCAGCGGACATAACAATGTGTTCACTGCCGCACAGGCAGCTCAGAAAGCTCGGATAGCGCTGGATAACGCGACCGTTTAGTTCACTGCCGCACAGGCAGCTCAGAAAAAGTAAAGTGCTGCGACTGCTAGCATTCCGTATGTTCACTGCCGCACAGGCAGCTCAGAAAACAATAATGTGGTCGAGAACCTTGACGTCGATCATTTCTGAGCTGCCTGTGCGGCAGTGAACAGCTTGCTTTGGCCATCCTGGTTAATGAATACTTTCTGAGCTGCCTGTGCGGCAGTGAACGTGATCGAGCGCCAGGCTTTTGCCCTCGGCCATTTCTGAGCTGCCTGTGCGGCAGTGAACGTGACGTTTAGCACCTTCGCGATGCGGTAAATTTTCTGAGCTGCCTGTGCGGCAGTGAACAGTTGCAGGCAGCGGCCACAGCGGCGGGCTATTTTCTGAGCTGCCTGTGCGGCAGTGAA
>JBKECP010000001.1:0-66510 GCA_047974765.1 Parahaliea sp.
AAGGGTAGTCGGCACCGCAAGTTGACTGAAGTGGAGCGCGCTCGTAATCGCAACAAATCGCGCGTCCGCGCCAAGGTGGAACATGTTTTTGGCGTCATGAAAGGACAGTTCGGGTTCACCAAGGTGCGCTACAAGGGTCTGGCGAAGAATGGCCATTACCTGTTCGTCTCCTGCGCACTGGTGAATCTGGTCATGGCAAAGAAACATCTCTTGAGATTACAGGCGGCGTGACAGGGAAGTTGCTCCTGAAATATATGGATTGGCCTGAAAACGGCTGAGAAACAGCCGTATCAGCGCAAAATGCTGGGACATCTGATGTGAAAAACGAAAGCCTCGTCATATTCGCCAAATATTCAGATGTGCCTTAAGTCAGTACCATTTGATGATTGAATTATATTTAAAATAATAGCTTTGGCCCTATTATTGAATACCTCTTGCTCGAGAGTGGTATGGTCACCCAGGCTAATACCTTGTTTTATTAGACCTCTATAGTTAGCGAGTAAATGCTAGATAATGTACTTATAATCTATGTTTTTAAATGCGAGGCTTTTTAGGGCCAAAAGGACAGGCACTCAGTTTTTCTTTAAAATCAATGAAGTAAAAATATTTTACACATTTAAGTGAGCGATTTTTCACTCGTTCCCACGCTCCTGCGTGGGAATGCATACGGTGGCCAGATCAACGCCGGTAGCCTCACCGTAACCGACATTGCTGGTCACGATAAGGAGCAAAGCCAATACACCCGCATCAGTGCCAGCTTCGAGAGCCAGAACGCCAGCCAGGACCGGGGCCCCAACAGCGGTTATGAACAAACCACCGGTAACCCCCGAGGTAATGAAACCGGTGACAGCCTGGATGATCGCAGCACCTGGGGCATCGAAGGCCAGTACAGCGAAGTGGACCGGGAGCAGATCAACCGGGGCACCATCGGTGAAGGCGACATCACCGTGGGCAACCCGGAGGATGAGCGCAATACGGATATTGCCCACATCAATCGGGATATCAACCAGGCTCAGGAAGTCACTAAAGATGAAAACAGCACTACCACGCTTTATGTGACTGAAACGACAGTAGAGGACACCATCGGGCTGTTCCTGCCTACCCGGGAGGATGATCCCGATACGCCGGAAAATGAGGCGCATCTCAATACGGCCGAGCGCTGGGCGGCTCAGGCGGAAGCCCTACCTCAGACATACGTCGATCTTCCCGAGCAGTTAATGGAAGACTATATCCAGCTGGGCCGAGGGGTTGTTGCAGTCACGATCAAGCTCCCAGAGGAAGTGGCTGCAGTTCTGAATGCAGATGATCCTGAAGCGGTGGAAGCGGCTTACGACAAACTGATCCTGGCAAAGGGCAAGGCGTATGCGGATGAGGTAATAGCTGTAGCGCTCGAACAAAAAGAGGCTATAGACGCATTTACGGCCTGCCGCATCTCTTCACGGGTCTCGAATCGTTCACCGTGGATGGCCTCCACCTTTAACGAGTGGAAAAAAGCTCTTGGCACAGGTGTTGTCGTAGCAATTGCCCTTCGCACTCATGCTGCACAGCAAGCCGTGTTCCTTGATGAGCTGCTGGTAGGCGCCGGAGCAGTACTGGCTGCCGCGATCCGAGTGAACAATAACGCCGATGGACATGCGGCGTCGCCACAGAGCCATCTGCAGAGCATCGCAGACCAGCTGCGCGGTCAATCGCTCTGACATGGCCCAGCCCACCACCAGGCGTGAGTACAGGTCGATCACCACCGCCAGGTACAGCCAGCCCTCTTCCGTCCAGAGGTAGGTGATGTCGCCCGCGTACTTATGATTCGGCCCGGTGGCCGTGAAGTCCTGCTGCAAAAGGTTGGGCGCCACCGGCAGGTTATGCCGGGAATTGGTGGTCGCCTTGAACTTCTTCGCCGCCTTCGCCCGCAACCCCTGTCGCCGCATGCTCTCGGCGATGGTTTTGCGGTCATGGTGATGCCCGTTATCGGCCAGGTCGTGGACCAATCCGGGAGACCCTGAACGACCTTTGAGGGCGTCAAAGGCCTCCTTGACGGTTGCATCGAGCTGGTCCCTCCGACGCTGCCGGTCCGAAGGATTGCCCTGCCGCCGGCGCCAGGCATAAAACCCACTGCGCGAGACCTGGAGAGCGCGGCTCATTGCCGAAATGCCAAAAGTGCCCTGATGCTCACCCATAAACACATACTTCATTTCAGGCTCTTGGCGAAGTATGTGGCCGCCTTTTTTACGATAGCAAGCTCTTCTGCCTGTTATGCCAACTGGCGCTTCAGGCGGGCATTCTCGGCGGCCAAGCTTTGCTCCAGATTGCTCTGATCCCGCTTTGCCCTGGCCTTTGATCGCCAGCCGTAGAGCTGTGAACTGTGGAGTCCGAGTTCCTCCGCTGCTCTTGAGACACCGATCTTCTCAGCCAGGGCCAGCGCTTCCGCCTGAAACTCCGGCGAATGCTGTCTGCGGCTCGTCTTTTTTGTTCCTGTCTTGCTTGTCATGGTTCACCTCTGTAGCGTAGTTTACTCGCTTAACAGGATGTCCATCAGTGGCGGGAAGGATCACGCGTCTGGCTGATCCGGTCATGCCGCAAACCGAAGGTATGCTCGCACTTGCGGTGTTCGGTGTCGCGGTAAACGGTTATGCCGCCTATCGGCTTAGAGAGGGTAAAAGCCTGAATGAAAGAGTACTCAACTGGCACTTGCTGGAAGATGTATTGGGCTGGGTTGCCGTGCTGATGGTAGCGCTGGTGATGCAATTTGTTGACTGGCCGATTCTCGACCCGCTGCTGTCCGTGGGGTTCACTTTGTTTATTCTGTTCAATGTGCTGCGCAACCTATGGGCAACAGGTCGGCTATTTTTCCAATCGGCGCCCGATGCAGAGACATCGGAGAACATCCGGCAATCCTTGTTGGCACTCAATGAAATCAACAGCGTGCATCACCATCCGTCATCTCTACCGGATTGAGCAAGAGATTGCGGACCGCAGTTCGGAAGAAAAGTACCGGGCACGGCAGGCACTGAGCGTACCCAAGCTGGAGGCGTTCAAGGCCTGGCTGACCAAAAACCAGAGCCGGACACTGAAGGACTCGCTGACGCGCAAGGCGATCGACTACGCGCTGAACCAGTGGGCGTTCCTGATCGGCTACTGCGATGACGGCCATCTGCGCATCAGCAACGCGCTGGCGGAGAATGCGATCCGGCCCTTCGCCGTCGGCCGCAAAGCCTGGCTGTTTGCCGATACCCCCCGTGGGGCCCGTGCCAGCGCTACCATGTACTCGTTGATTGAAACAGCAAAGGCCAATGAACTCGAACCGTGGGCATACCTCCTGCACATCCTTGAACGTATCGGCGGTGCCGATACACTTGAGTCGCTGGAATCCCTTCTGCCCTGGAATGTCGACCTGCCACGTTTTGAAAAAACGGTAGGTGCCTACCCGCAAGACAAGTAGGCGGATTTACCGCCGCTTACTCAAAATACGCTGATGTCGATTTTTTTTACATTGTTGTTGTTCATATGAATATTGAATTTTGCAAGTTAATGAATACTAATCGTTTTACGATTGTGGGCATTTTGTTTGCTGGATAGTTAAAACTAATGTGCTTAAACCCTGTTATAACAAGTGGGTTTATTCATGCAGTAAAAACAGTATCAAGGGGATTAGGTTTTTTAAGTGGATGTCGGGAAGAAGGGTAGCGATTTTGTCAATAACAAGGAATGTTGAAGCATGGAGTACTACTTATGAAAATCCGATATCTGAAAACTGCTATTGCAGGTGCGTCAATAGCGTTGGCTACACAAGCTGGAGCTGCGCCCACGCTGAACTGGGATTGGCTTATGGTTTCTGCCTGGGATAGTCCTGTGCTGACGGGGACGCAAGCTGACCTCACGCAATCGCGGGCAATTAATTATACAGTTGGTACCGGCAATATTTCTGGCCATGCAAGTATTGGCTGGGGACAGGGTACCTCTGGTCAAAGTCAGCTTATTATTGCCGACCCAGCAAAAACTTCTGATGGTGCACTGACAGGGATTACTGCCGGTACAGAGGTGGATAGTCCGACATTTAATGAAGCAAATCCAGCTTATGGCATTGCTGGTGGTGAGCGAGATCCTCTGGTATTGGCGGAGACTTCACCAGGAATATGGACGGCCTCAACTATTGGTACTACTTATTTTCACCTGAATAATATAGTTGCGAGCACCTCTGATACCCTGTTGACGGTGAATTTGGCGCAAATGCTCTTTTTAACACCCGAGCCGACAATGAGTGGACCTGTTTTTGAACCACTTATCAACCCTGGTGCATTGAATATTCACTTTCTTGAAACTGTCAATGATGGCAGTTGCGAAGTGGGCGCGGCAGGGCCTGGTGGTACTTGTGATGATATTTTTGTTGTGACCAACCCCGGTCAGCTCACTTTTGGCTTTCACTACGATGGCTATGCTTATGAATTTTTGATGGTCAATCAGGACCCTGACCCAGAAGGTGATGATACAGGTTTGACACCGTTACCTGATACTGCCTGTGATGCGGTGGGGGCCAATAGTGTGCCGAGTGGTCAATGCTATGGTCTGGTCACTTCTGAAGGGGTTGATAACCGCTTTGCTTTTAATCTGACGTTGACAGCGCGGGAGTTGGCAGAACCTTCTGTGCTTGCGCTGGTTGGTCTGGGTTTACTGGGGGCTGTATATGTCCGCCGACGTATTGTTTGTAAATAGAATACTGGATGAAATAGTGTATTTATTTTTATAAATGTGTGGGCGGCCACTTTGGGGGTGTGGTTGCCTGCTGCGCCATTGGTTTTTATGCAGAAGTTGATGTTTTTTTGCGTTTTACAGGCTGTTAGGCATATTGCCAAAAGGGGGCATTTTGATTCGCTACATGATTTAAAAGCCAGTTGATTCAATGGCTTATCTATCACTGTATCAAGTGGGATGTCACTTATAAAAGTCAGTGATGTCTATTAAGGTGATTGTGCTGTTATGATGCCTGCTTTAAGGCAGCTTGCCGTGGTTGAATCTGCGTACTGTATCTCACTCCCTCAAGATCAAAGTTTATTTTGTTATACCATCTGCTTACAGTAGCTGTGCCATAGATTATAAATATAGCGAACAATAGAAAATGCCCCGATATTTTAGCTGCTGACAGCATAATAGCTTCCAAGTAGAGAGCTGGTGCGTCAGTGGTTAGGGCTGAGGATAAGGAAATATGAAATACCCATCGAAGCACCTTTTGGCAATTGCTGTTGCTGTCTTGTTGACGGCCTGTTCGGCCGAAGTCAGTGATACGGAGTATATGCAACGAGCGCAGGCACATTTATTATCAGGTGATCACAAATCAGCGCTTATCGAGTTGAAGAATGCGGTTCGTAAAAACCCTGTTAATTTTGATGCCAGATTGCAATTGGGTGAGCTTCAATTCAAGGCCTATGACTATAATAGTGCTGAGAAAGAATTGACCCGTGTGCTTGAGCGCACAGAATCTGATAATGAAAAGCGGAATATTATTCTGCCAATGCTGGCACGTACCTGGCTTGGACTGGGTCGCTTCAACGATATACTTGCAATTGATGATACAGGCCTATCTGATGACAGTCGTGCGGCTATTCTTGCTGCCAAGGCAGTTGTTCAGTTGCAGGAAAATGCGCGCATACAAGGTGAGGAACTTTTGAGTGAAGCGCTGATTCTGGATCCTGACGGGGTTTATCTGCAATATGCAAAAGCATTGTATCTGGCCAGTGGTGGCGACCCGGTAGCGGCGCGGGATATCTCATTGGCTGTTGTTGATCAGGATGCTGGTATTGCAGAGGCTTGGGCTTTATTGGGTGATCTTTCCGTGCCAGCTGGCGGTGGTGAATCAGAAGCAGCGCCTGAGTATTATACCAAAGCCATTAAACTGAATCCTTTTTCTGCTCTGTATCGCCTGAAGCAGGCTTACGCCTATATCAGAATTCGTGATTTTGATGCTGCCAAAAAAGAGCTTGAATTTTTACAAAAAACGGCACCACAGGAACCCCAGGTAAATTATGGCCTGGGTATTATTGAATATCATGCCGGTGAGTATGAGTCAGCATTGAGTAGTTTGTTGATTGCTGAACCAGCTCGTTTTGATACGCCTGGCGTACTGTTGTATCTGGGTATGACACAGGCTGCGCTGGGTGATTATGAGGCGGCTTATCGCTACACGCAGGATTACTATGCCATTGACACTGAGAATGTACTGGCAAACCGCTTAATGGCTACCTTGTGGCTGCGTTTTGGTGAGGCTGAAAAATCTGAACAGTTGGTGCGTTCGATGCTGAAAAAAGCACCGGGTCAGATCGACCTGCTGAATATGCTTGCCAACAGTCTGGTTGCACAACAGCGAATGGATGAGGCACTGACGGTGCTGACGGAAGTCAGTGAACTTGATCCTGAATCTGCTGCTGCCAAAGCCCGTCTTGGTGCTGGTTATCTTAATGCAGGGCGTCAGCAGGAAGGTTTTGACCTGGTCCGTGAAGCAATTGCTGCCGCGCCGGAAGAAGGCAGTGCAGACGCGCTGTTGGTAATGAGCTATCTGGAATCAAAGGATATTGACGCAGCATTTGAAGCTGCTGAAGCCTACCGCAAGCGGGCACCAAAGGATGTTGCACCCTACCTTTTGCTGGGACGTGTAAATTTGGCAAAAGGTGATAGGGAAGCTGCCAGAAAATCTTTTGCTCATGCTATCAGTATAGAGTCAGATAATGCCGCTGCTAATCACAGCCTGGCGAGCCTGTCGCTCAGTGAGCAGGATCTGGCTGCTGCTCGTACCTATTATAATGCTGTACTGGCCAAGCGACCGGATTATCTGCCAAGCTTGATGGCTCTGGCTGCTGTCGATGCGATTGATAACAAGACAGATTCCATGGTGGCTACTCTGGAGCAGGCTATTGGCAGTAATCCACGTGCAGTGCCACCGCGCGTTGTGCTGGCTCGTTATTACCTCAGTACCAAGCAGGCAGATAAAGTAATTGACCTGTTTACCAGTCTGGGTGACGAGGCTGTTCGGAATAAGCAGATACAGCGACTCAGAGCATTGGCTTATATTCAATTGGGAGAATACAGTGCGGCCCGTGATGCGGTCAGTATTGCTATCTCGCAAGGTGTGGCTGAACCTCCCGAGTATCAATTGCTGGCCCAGGCCTGGGAAGGTATAGGTGATATGGAGCAGGTTGGGAAGGCTTTAAGTCAAGCACAGGCTATCGACGCAAAAAACCCCCAGATTGCACTGTCGATGGCCAAACTGGCCTATACCAAAGGCGATCGTGCAACTATGGAGAAAAATCTGAAGATTGCCGCTGCTGCATTACCTGACAATATGGATGTGGTACAGCTCAAAGCAGCATCGGCACAACTCGATGGTAAAAATGATGATGCATTGGCTTTGTTGGAGGAGCAGTATGCAAAGTCTCCTATTGAGCCTGTACTGTTAAATCTGGTCAAACAATATCAGCGTATGGGCAAGTCCAGCGAGGCAATTGATGTGCTTGGTCATTGGCTTGAGAAGAATCCGGATAAAAACCTGGCTCGCTTGACGCTGGCGACGCAATATCAACTGGCTGGTGATGATGAGCAGGCTGTCAGGGAATTTAGTCGGGTGCTTGAAAATGATGATGGCAATGTGGTGGCACTGAATAATCTTGGCTGGTTGTTGCGTTTCAGCGATAACAAGCGGGCATTGGATTACTCTCGTCGTGCTACTGCCTTGTTGCCAGATGTGCCCGCTCTGGAAGATACACTGGCGATGGTGCTAAGTGCCAAAGGTGAATATGAGCAGGCCTTTGATATTCTCAATAAACTGATTGAAAAAAATCCCGATGATAAGTCTCTTCGCTTCCATCGGGCGCAGGTAAATGTGGCTGTTGGTAATAAGAAAAAGGCACGGGCAGAAATTAGCAGGCTACTGGCTGATAATACTTCTTTTCCCGAGCGCGAAGAGGCAAAAGTGCTGCTAAATACCTTGTGATTCTGTTCGCGGATGGGTTATTTCAAATAACCCATCTGCATTGTCTGAAATTTTTAATTCAGGATTTTAAGTGGAATTTTTCCATCAGGTTATAGAGTGTTGGGCGAGTGATGCCCAGCAGGGTTGCTGTTTCAGAAATATTATCGTTGCAATGACCGAGTGCCCGTAAAATGGCTTTTCGTTCAGCTTCTTCACGGATCTGTTTGAGATTGAAGGGGTGGGCACTGCCTTCCTCTAAACCATCCAGCTCCAGATCTTCGGCTGTAATATTGGTGCCATCTGTGAGAATAACAGCACGCTTTACCTTGCTTTCCAGCTCGCGGACATTGCCCGGCCAGCCATGCAGTTCAAGTGCGCGCCGGGCGCCTTCGTCAAAACCTTTGATGCCCCGGCCCATTTCCCGATTAAAACGATTTAGAAAGACCGTTGCCAGAACCAGTACATCCCCTTCACGCTCACGCAGGTTCGGAATATTGATAGTTAATTCGCTGATACGGTAAAAAAGATCTTCTCTGAAACGGCCTTCGGTAATGTGCTGCTCCAGATTTTGGTGGGTGGCACAGATAATGCGAACATCTACCGGAATTTCTTTGCGCCCGCCAACACGCTCCACTACGCGTTCTTGTAGAAAACGCAACAGCTTGGCCTGTAGCTCCATTGGTAAATCGCCGATCTCGTCGAGGAAGAGAGTGCCACCATCGGCATATTCAATTTTACCGGGAGTAGTGGCTGTTGCTCCGGTAAAGGCACCTTTTTCGTAACCAAAAAGCTCACTTTCCAGTAGGTTTTCGGGAATGGCTGCGCAGTTGATGGCAACCATTTTTTTCTTGGCGCGGTGACTGAGTTCATGCAGTGCCTGTGCAAAGCGTTCTTTGCCTGTTCCGCTGGCACCCAGTAGCAAAGTGGTAACATCTGTTGGTGCAACTTTTTCGACGGTGCGACAGACTTTAAGCATGGCTGCGCTGGTTGCAATAATACCGCTCAGAGGCATTTTGTCCGCAAATTGATTCAGGCGGCGATTTTCACGTTCCAGCTCATATACCCGGTAGGCACGGTTAACAATCAATCCCAGCATTTCCGGGTCAACTGGTTTTTGATAAAAATCATAAGCGCCGCGACCAATAGCATTGACAGCATTTTTGCGATCATTATCACCTGTGATAACAACTATTTTGGTCTCAGGGGCCATCGACAGAATTTCACTCAATGTTGCCAGACCTTCAGTAACGCCGCCGGGGTCTGGAGGCAGGCCAAGATCCAGAATAACCACGCCTGGCTCAAAGCGGCGAAGGCCTGCAGAGGCTTCTTCCCGATCACCGGCAATAACAACCTCGAAATCTTCAAAAGCCCAGCGTAACTGGCTTTGAAGCCCCTTGTCGTCTTCAACTACCAGTAAATGTTTTTTTCCGGATGCCACTATGCCTCCTTATTTTCAATATGCATGGCTGAGTGTTCTTTGGTGCTTTGTGTATCTGTTGATACTGGCATATATACCCGGAAAATCGAACCGTTAGCCAGTCTACTTGTGACCTTGATATCACCTCCAAGGCTGCGAATGTAATCGCGGCTTTCAAAAGCACCAATTCCCATGCCGGTTAAACCTTTGGTGCTTTCAAAAGGGGTAAATAATCGATTGGCAATAAAATCTGCATCCATACCTTTACCATTGTCACTGATCTGAACAACATAGCAATCACCTTCCTGGCTGAGTGATATTTCAACATGGCCATCTCGGTCACAGGCTTCTTGTGCATTTTGAATAATGTGATTGAAAACGGTAGTAAGACGTTCGTGGTCTGCCTGTAAACGGAAAGAGTTCATGCCGTTATGATCAAAGGTCGGACAGGGTGACTGGTTGCTGCGCCCCTGAACAACCTGTACCAATATCTGGGCCAGGTTGATTTCTTCTGGCTGGCTGTCTCTGAGACCTGATCGCATTTGCTCCATCAGGCGCGTCATACGATCAACTGAATTATTGACAGTAATAATCATATCGTCCACGAAAGCGGGATTGTGTTTGTGCTTTTCAGCATTGGATACAATCAGTGATTGTTGAGCAAGAATATTTTTAAGGTCGTGGATAACATAAGCAGACAGCCGGTT
Source organism: Parahaliea sp. (assembly GCA_047974765.1). Taxonomy (GTDB): domain Bacteria; phylum Pseudomonadota; class Gammaproteobacteria; order Pseudomonadales; family Halieaceae; genus JBKECP01. Next base: position 10,079 of record JBKECP010000001.1, read on the forward strand.
AAATGCATCAAATTGACGTGCTTCAACCAGTGCCTGATGAGCATTGTACTGGGCAAGGTGGCTGGCCGCCTGACGACCGGCTGTTTTGAGCAGGTCCCGCTCTTCCCAGTTAATGTTGACGGTCAGGTCTGATTTTCTAATTATCAGTATGCCTGCCAGCTGATCGGCAAACATCAGTGGCACAATCAGCCAGGGTTGTGATATCCGCCAAACCCAGGTGGGTAGTTGTAAGCCACTGTATTTTTCAGGTTCACGTTGGTATTCATCAACATCGATAACCCATTCTGTTTGTGTGATCCAGACAGGCAGGTTACTCATTGCCAGATTACCTTCAGGCTCGGGCATTTGATAATAGGAAATAAGGCGATAATGATCTGCCTCTGGTGCCAACAACAGGCCCGCCTCGGCACCCACCAGCGGTACCATGGCTCGCACAATGCCATCAGGTACATTATCCCCCATATCTGCCAGTGCTCTGGTGAAATTGAGCCACTGATCACGATAATCATATTTATAGCTGAAAAAATGTTTGCTCAGCAGCACTTTCATTTGAGCTCTGATGCTGGCTGAAAACAGTATAACCACCAGGCCACTGCCTGCGGCTACCAAAAAAGTGGTTTGTAGCACGCTGCCCCAGGTGCCACCAAAATAGCGCACTGCATAGCCCATTAATGACATGGCAATAAGATAGAGTCCTGCTGCAATCAGGGTGACAGAATGAAAAACCACCTTGCGAGAAACATGCAAACTCGATTGCCAGTCAGAATTCCGGGCAATAGCAACAGCCAGCAGGGGTACCGCGATGGCTGATACCAGCCCTCTGGCCTGCCATAAATTTGGATCCAGTGTCTGAAAGAGCAGGCCCTCTGCATACATAAAAAAATCATAACCAAAGAGGAAGCTCAGGCCGATACACAAGTATTTTACTGACCAGCGCTCACTTACTGAGGCATTGCGGTAGAGTTGCTCCATCAGTACCAGCCCGACAATTGCAATAATCAACCAGATAGCCAGCGTTAGTGTCTGCCGGGTTGTAGCAAAGATTCCGTTATGATCCAGTAAGGCCGGGAGCGTCATGGACGTACAGGCGATGACACAGGAGATAGTGAACAAGCTGTAGATACGCTTTTGATCCGGCGATTTTTCTGCATTGTCAGAATATTCAAACTGAAGGGACGCCATTTTCAGCAATAATAATATCCAGATGGCGTCACGGGCCAGTTCTGTCAGTGTTATCAAAATGATGGGTGGATATTCAACAAGGGTGCCAAAAGCAATAATGCCGGCCCAACAGGCCGTTGACAGGCTGGCACAGATGAGCAGGTTGGCGTAGGGTCTATCGCGCCCCGATAACAGCAACAAAGTTGACAAAATACCAAAGCTGACACAAGCAATCAGGTAGCTGTACAGGCCGATATTTGTAATCATTAGAGCTTCCAAAAAAATTGTTATAACTAATTTTATATATAAGATATTGTTGAATAAGGGCTTGGGTCACAAATCCTTGATGGGATTGGTTCGATTGTGCGTCAGACACTATACTCTGGCCCCGGTAACTGTAAACGATTTAGGCCTGATACGTGCGCCAGCACTCACAAGTGGCCTGTAGGGAGAATATTTGATATGACGGCCAGGGACGTGCTCAGTACGCATCTTCAGGATCAGCAATTTACATGGCTGGTAACCGGTGCTGCTGGATTTATTGGGTCAAATTTGGTGGAGTGCCTGCTGGAGTTGGGACAGAAAGTTATCGGCCTTGATAATTTCTCAACCGGTAGAGCAGGGAATCTGGATGATGTCCGGCGCTGTGTTGGTGAGCAGGTGTGGCTGCGTTTTCATTTTTATGAGGGTGATATCTGTAACCCTGATGACTGTCAGCGTGCGTTGCAAGGTGTTGATTATGTGCTTCATCAGGCAGCGCTTGGCAGTGTGCCGCGTTCACTGGAAGATCCTGTAACCAGCAATCGCAATAATATAGATGGTTTTCTCAATATGCTGGTGGCGGCACGCAATGCGAATGTAAAGCGTTTTGTTTATGCCGCATCATCGTCAACCTATGGTGATCATCCTGATTTGCCCAAAGTAGAGGATAAAATTGGCAAACCACTATCCCCCTATGCAGTTACCAAATATGTGAATGAACTGTATGCCGATGTTTTTGCGCGCAGTTACGGTATGAGCTGTGTTGGTTTGCGCTATTTCAACGTTTTTGGTCCCAGGCAGGATCCTCAGGGTGCATATGCGGCGGTTATTCCCCGCTGGATTGGTCATTTAATGCATGGACAGAGCTGTCGCATCAATGGTGATGGTGAAACCTCCCGGGATTTTTGTTATGTCGACAACGCTGTACAGGCGAATGTACTGGCGGCGTTATCCGAACATCGTGAAGCCAGTGGGCAGGTATACAATGTGGCCGTTGGCGGTAGAACGACACTGACCCGGCTATTTGAAACAATCCGTGACAAACTGCAGGCGCAGGGTGTCGATATTCACAAACCACAAGCTGACTATGGAGATTTCAGGGATGGAGATATACGGCATTCGCAGGCTGATATCAGTAAGGCAAGGGAGTTGCTGGCTTACGCGCCAGCCTATGATGTTGAACAGGGGCTGGAACTTACTGTCCGCTGGTTTGTTGAGCAGGAGCAGCAGGTGGAGGCTGAATGATGTCTGATACGCTTGCAATTGTTGGTCTGGGTTATGTCGGGCTGCCATTGGCTGTTGCCTTCGGGCGCCTGCGCCCGACAATAGGTTTTGATGTCAATGAGGTCAAGCTTGCCAATTATCGCAAGCACTTCGACCCCAGTGGAGAAGTCAGCCAGCAGGAGCTGGTTGCGGCTGATCAGCTTGAGCTGACCTCTGATCCGGCTCGCCTGGCTAATGCCAACGTTATTATTGTCGTTGTACCAACCCCTATTGATAATGCTCAGCGGCCTGATTTGAGCCCGCTTCAGGCGGCCTGCCGGACAGTGGGTCGCAATCTGCGCCCGGGTGCCACCGTGGTATTTGAATCGACAGTTTATCCAGGCTGTACAGAAGAGGTTTGTGTGCCGATTCTGGAAGCTGAATCTGGTTTGAAGTGGATGCCTGGCAGTGCCGATGGTTTCAGCGTGGGTTATTCGCCTGAGCGTATTAATCCGGGTGATACCGAACACAAACTGGCCACGATCACCAAGGTGGTCTCTGGCGACTGCTCTGATGTGCTGGCAAAACTGGCGGGTATTTATGAGAGTGTTGTTACGGTTGGTGTTCATCGTGCGGCCAGTATCAAAGTGGCTGAAGCTGCCAAAGTCATTGAAAATACCCAGCGTGATCTTAATATTGCACTGATGAATGAACTGGCGATGATTTTTAATCGCCTGGGTATTGACACCCTCGATGTCCTTGAGGCCGCTGGCACCAAGTGGAACTTTTTGCCTTTCAGGCCGGGATTAGTGGGTGGACACTGTATTGGTGTTGACCCCTATTATCTGACTTACAAAGCGCAGAGCGTGGGTTTTCATCCGCAGGTTGTTCTGGGTGGTCGCCAGACGAATGATGGCATGGGTAAATATATTGCTGAACAGACCATCAAGCAGCTGGTGAAAGCTGGCCATCCGGTTTGTGGTGCCAAGGTCGTGGTTTTGGGACTGACTTTTAAGGAAAACTGTCCCGATCTGCGCAATTCCCGTGTGGTCGATATTATTGATGAGCTGAAGGAGTTTTGCTGTGATGTGCAAGTGCACGACCCGCTGGCTTGTCCGGATGAGGCGCAGCAGGAGTACGGACTCAAACTGGCAGACTGGGCTGCACTTGGGGAGGCGCATGCCGTTGTGTTGGCCGTTCCGCACAAGGAGTATCTGGCGAAAGGTTTATCGGATATCAGGCCGCTACTGGCTGAGGGTGGTGTTGTCATTGATGTGAAGTCGGTACTGGAGCGGACAGAAGATTTGCCGCACTGGCGACTCTAGTGGTGTATCCGTTAGGCGAATAGCCATGTATTGTCGGCTTGACGGGCGAAATTACTGAGCAAAATTGCAATGTATGAACGTATTTTTAATTTTTCGGTGGAACCTTTCCGGCTAAGTCCTGACCACCACTTTTGCTATGAGCACGGTGGCTATGCCAAAGCTCGTGCTTATATGGCTTATGCCTATATGCGTGCTGAAGGTTTTGCCATGATTACCGGGCGGCCAGGCACGGGCAAGACAACACTGATTGGCGATCTTGTAGACAGCCTTGCCGGCGAATCTGTCAATACCGCGAATCTGGTTTGTACCCAGCTGGAAGCTAATGATCTATTGAAGATGGTTGCCTATAGTTTTGGTATTAATTCTTCCATTACAGAGAAGGGACAGCTTCTACAACATTTAACGGAATTGCTCCATCGCTGGAAAAGGGAAGAGGTTCGCGCACTGCTGATTGTAGATGAAGCGCAGGATTTATCAGTGTCAGCTATGGAAGAATTGCGTTTGCTAACCAATATCCAATACCAAGGAAACCCATTATTACAAATTTTTCTATTGGGCCAGCCTGAGCTGAGAGAACTGGTGTTGCGACCGGAAATGGAGCAGGTTCATCAACGAATTGTTGCCGCAAGTCACCTTAATGCGCTTGAAGAAAATGAAACGGAAGATTATATCCGCCATCGCTTGGAGCGGGTTGGCTGGGCAGGTAAGCCAGCGATCAGCAAAGCTGTTTATCCCCTCATTTACCGTTTCAGCGAGGGTATTCCAAGGCGTATTAATTTAATTTGCAGCCGTTTGTTTTTGCACTGTGCGGTGGAGGGGCGCACCAAAGTCTGCGTGTTGGATGTGAAGGAAGTTGTCAGTGAGCTTCAGAGCGAACATTTGGCTGCTGGTAATGCCTTCAATGATGAAGACTTTCAGGTTAAAGATGTTTTTGATGAGGTCAGTGCTTGCGAGTCTGAAATAAAAGCTGAGCCGGTCAGGGCCGCTAATATGGAAATGAACAGGCATCAAGCCAGTGGTACCCGTCAGCCGAATCCAAATCATCCAGGTCAAAAAAAAAAGCATCAGCACTAACGCCTGATGTACATATCAAGAAAAAGCAAAAGCAAAAGCGGGGGTTAGACTCCGCTGGCGATGCTGCTAAAATACAAGCGCGAAGATCGGCCGGTTTGCAGACGACGGTTATGCAAAAGAGTGTAACGGATACGGTTTTATCGCATGAGCGTGTTAGTGGAGGAGGATCCTCCCGCGCACACCAAAAAACTAATAGAAACTCGCTTTCAAGTGAGAATGAGAAAAAGAAGAGGATATGGAGATCCGATCAGCCAACTTCATCCACCGAAGGTTCCTTCGTCATCATTTTGACCTTAGTGATTGCATTGATCATGTCCGGTTTTGTTGTGATGGCACTTTTGGGTTGGCTTTAGTACGCCAGGTCTGCCTTTATATACTGGACAGTTTTACATATTACTTACGATTACCTGACGCTTAAGCCGCGCATTAACGGTGTTATTGATTGATAATCTGCGCCCAAATTATCTGATGGTTCGGGGGGTGTGCGCTGTTTCACATGTAAGTGGCAACTTTTAGATGGAAAACCGAGCACATGCTATGCTCAGCTAAATAATGTTACGGGTCATCAGACCTGCGAGGAGGGAAATATGCTTGGAAAGCACATACAGGAATTGTGTCATGGGTTGCAGCGCGCACTATGCATGTTGGCAATTGCAATGCTGACTTTGGTGAGCGCCTGTAATTCATTACCGGAAGTCAGTGATGTTGAACGCAACGAGACACCTGATTTTGATTATGTTATTGGCCCAGGTGATACCGTTGAAGTTTTTGTGTGGGGTAATGAAGAGTTGTCTTCTGAGGGTATTGTCAGACCCGATGGCAAATTCACGACCCGTCTGGTGGAAGATCTGGTTGCCAGCGGAAAAACATCAACAGAACTTGCCCGTGATATTGAAAAGGCCTATGGCGAATATGTGCGTCAGCCCGTAGTCAGTGTCATCGTCAATGATTTTGTTGGTGTTCCTGCGCAACAGGTTCGTGTCGTTGGTGAAGCAACATCGCCTGCTGCTGTTCCTTATCGCAAACACATGACATTGCTCGATCTGATGATTGCCGTCGGCGGTATGACCGAGTATGCCGATGGCAACGGTTCGGTACTGGTCCGGACTCAGGGTGATGCCACTGAAAGTTATGCGTTGCGGCTGGATGACTTGCTCAAAGATGGCGATATCAGTGCCAATCTTGCGTTGCAGCCCGGAGATGTTGTCATCATCTCCGAATCCTGGTTCTAAAAGGGTAGGAGATTGCTGAAATGCATGAGGCATTGGCCCAGATCTGGAACCTGACACTGGGGGTATGGCGTTATCGCTGGATAGTGCTGTTGGTAGCTTGGCTTGTTGCCATAGCCAGCTGGGCTGTTATCTGGCGTCTGCCGGAATCCTATGTTGCCACAGCACGGGTATATGTTGATACCAACAGTATATTGCGACCTCTGCTTCGAGGACTGGCGATTCAGCCTGATATGAGTGAGCGGGTGGCCATGATGAGCCGGACTTTGCTTAGTCGTCCCAATCTTGAGCGGCTGATGCGGATGACGGACCTGGATCTGGAAGTCAATACTGAAATTGAAAAAGAGGAAATGGTTGAGTCTTTGCAAAAGGCTATTACCCTGTCGGGGGATCGCAATAATACTTCTCTTTATTCCATTGCAGTTGAAGACTCCAGTCGTGATGCCTCTTTGCGTATCGCCCAATCTCTGATTACCGTTTTTATTGAAAACTCACAGAGCGAAAAACGTGATGCGAGTGCTGATGCCCAGTCTTTTATCGATGAACAAATCAGAAGCTATGAAAAACGCCTGGTATCGGCTGAGGAGCGTTTGGGGCGATTCAAACAGGAGCATCTGGATATATTGCCAGGTAGTGATGGTGGTTATTACGAACGCTTGCAGGCTGCCCAGACGGAACTGGATAACTCACGATTGGCATTGCGGGAATCGGAAAATCGTCGAAATGAGCTGCGTAGCCAGTTGTCGGGTGAGGATCCTGTTTTTCTGGAAAGCAGTGACTCTGGCAATAATACTGTCATTGATGCACGCGTCCAGGCACTGAAAATGCGTCTTGACACCTTACTGTCAAGCTACACCGAACGCCATCCAGAAGTTCGGCAGGTACAGGCGCTACTCGACGAACTTGAAAAAGAAAAAGAAAAAGAACGTAAAGCTGCGATGGAACGCGGGGCATTGGCTTTTGGTGCTGTTTCAGGAAGCCCTGTGTATCAAAGTATGCGCAGCATGCTGGCAGAAACTGAAGGGCGAGTTGCTGAATTGCGGGTGCGAGTGAGTGAATATGAAAATCGTATCGCCAATCTCAAAGCCAAGGTACATAGTATTCCCGAAGTTGAAATTCAGCTGAAGCAACTTAATCGGGACTACACGGTTCTTTTTGATCAGCATCAGCAATTGCTGCAACGCCGGGAATCTGCCCGCCTGTCGGATGATGTTGAACAGACGACTTCGGGTGTCAGTTTCCGGGTGGTTGATCCTCCTTTTACCCCGATACGCCCCAGTAAGCCCAATAAACTGATACTTAATGCCGGTGGGTTATTGCTTGGTCTGGGTGCCGGTGTTGGCATTGGTCTGTTGATCTCTCTTCTATTTCCGGTTTATAGCGATACGAGATCAATCACCACAAAAACAGGTTTGCCGTTACTGGGGGTTGTTACCTATACCCAGCCAGCTATTGAGCGTGCCAAAGCGCGGGCAAACTCACTGTTCTACCTGTGTGTTGTGGCGGCCTTGCCGATGGCATTTGTAATTGTCACTTTTGGAAGAAGTCTTGTTGCATAACTGTTGTTTGGTTATGTATCGGGCCTTTTACAAAACTAGAGGTTTATATGAGCATCATTGAAAAAGCAGTGGGTGGCACCGGCAGATTAGGTGCTGATAAATCCTCTGGTGAGGTCAGGGAAAAATCAACCAGTGTCCACAGGGCGGGCAATCAGCCACAAGAGAATAGTCGGATGCCTGCGGGTGACAGCGCTGTTCATTCGCGGCCTGATACATTACAGCGTACAGCCTCTTCGGGACGGATGCTCAATATTCCTTTTGACGAATTACGCCGCGAAGGTATGTTGACGCCATCGGCGCCTCGCAGTGTTATTGCCGATGAATACCGCAATATTAAACGGCCATTGCTCAGGAATATTAACGGGCAAGGCGCTGCCGATATTGAGTTTTCAAATCTGATAATGGTAACCAGTGCGATTCAGGGTGATGGTAAAACTTTTTCTTCCATTAATCTGGCGCTGAGTATTGCCATGGAAATGGATAAGACAGTACTTTTTGTCGATGCCGATGTGGCCAGGGCGAATGCGGGTGAAGTTCTCGGGGTCCCTGCCGATAGCCCTGGCTTGATTGAGGTGCTTGAGCGACCGGATGTCAGTGTTGAGGATGTGGTTTATCAGACCAATATGGAGAAGCTCACGATTATGCCGGCGGGGCGTCCCCATGCCAATGCCAATGAACTGTTGGCCAGTGAAGCTATGCGTAAACTGATGCATGATCTTTCTCGTCGCTATACGGACCGTGTGGTTGTATTTGATTCGCCACCGCTATTGCTAACTACAGAGGCGGCTGTTCTAGCCAGTTTTGTTGGCCAGATTGTTTTTGTTGTTAAGGCAGATACAACACCTCAACATGCTGTTTCTGAAGCTATAGAGCAAATTGGTGAAGACAAGGCTATCGGTCTTGTTTTTAACAGGGCACAGCGTAGTCGCTTTAACCGTTTCGGTATGGGCTATGGTTACGGTTATGGGCAGGGTTATGGAGCCCAGCGCAGGGGTGCTATGGATAATAATTTGCCGGTGAGTGGAACATGAACCAAATTGCCAGGGAAAGGCCTTGTAAATTGGGACGTTGGCAGATACTTGCGAGCGCGCTGACACTTACTGCCGCTGGTGCCAGCCAGGCGGCAGAATGGGAGCGCAGTGGAGGTGTCAGTGTTGGTGCAACTTATACTGACAATGTTTGCCTGAGTCGCTACGATACTGAAGATGAGGTTGTCGGGATACTGACGCCGGATATTCGATTGAAAGGTCAGGGTGCGCGCAGTTATTTTGATCTTTATGCCGCAGTGGAATTCAATACTCTGGATGATCCCGGTGAAGAGTGTGATGTTCGCGGGGCTAAAAATGTCTCGCCTGCACCACGAATGCGTCTGAGTAGCACGACAGAATTAATCACTAATTGGGCTTATCTTGATCTGACAGGTTTTGCCGATGTCAATCGGGCAGACCCTTTTGCTGTCGGTGGTGAGAGCACCATTGACGGTCGCGGCAATCTCAATCGAACCTATCGTTATTCCGTTGCACCTTATCTTAATCGCCGTTTTGGGGGATCCACAGAAGCATTCCTGCAATACCGCTACAGTGAATTTTTTAATTCAGTTGATACGGTTGAAGATCGTGAAATGCAGGATGTTCTGTTTGATATAGGTACTTTACCCGAGCTGGCAAGATTTAGCGTGGGCCTTACAGGTGATTACAGCAAAATTGAATATAAGGAGCGCGAGGGTGGTGGTGACTTTTTTAATAACGAACTCTCCTCTGCCAAAATTCGCGGTGCTTTCAATCTTGATTCTGAGTGGCAGCTGAATGCTTATATCGGTCAGGAGTGGAACGATTTTATAAGCTACTACGACGATATAGATGGAACTGTCTGGGATGTGGGCTTGCGTTGGACACCTAATACACGGGTAATGATAGAAGTGGGGACCGGTGAGCGATTTTTTGGCTCTACCCCACGGGCCAGCATCAGTTATCGCCATAAGCGCAGCAACTTGCGTTTCAGCTATGAGCGGGAGTTGACTTACGATTCCAATGTACGGACTTCCGATCTGTTGTTTGAAAATCTGCAGGATATACTGGATAACTGGACTCCGGGGGAGGACAGCATATTTTTACCGGACGCCTTTGATACTACGGTAACCAACAGTCCCATTCTGGATTCCCGCTATATGCTTGTGTATAGCTTTAAAGGCCGTCGTACAACGCTGCTTCTTACCGGGAGTTATTCTGAACAGAGACGAATGGAAGATCGCTATAAAGACATCTTTACCGATGTTGGTCTGTCTTTTCGTCGACGTGTAAGCCAGCGCTTTTCTCTTTTGGCAGGAGCGAACTGGAATCGCCGTGAACCGGATGAAATGCGTGGCATCGTGAACATGGATTCTGATATATACCGTTATTCGGCGGGTATTGAATATCATCTGGGCCCTCATACGACCTTTTCCCTGATATATGAATACTTCGAACGGGATTCAGACAGCGAGAGTGAAGGCAGCCAATACAATGAATATGAAGAGAACCAGGTAACAACCCGGTTTGATTATCGCTTCTAAAGGCTTTAGCAGATGAGCGACACAAGTATGTCAGGAGAGGTGCTGTGCATAGTGGGTGCCCGTCCCAATTTTATGAAAATTGCACCTGTTATCAGAGCCTTTAAATCAGCTTCAGTTCCAGCCAGCTTGTTGCATACAGGTCAACATTATGACGTGGCTATGAAGCAGGCTTTTTTTGATCAGCTGCAAATACCGGAACCGGATGTTGACCTGGGGGTCGGCTCTGGCAGCCATGCGGTGCAGACAGCTGAGATCATGAGACGATTCGAGCCAGTGCTTGATGAGCGTCGACCGGCGGCGGTGCTGGTTGTTGGTGATGTTAATTCCACCATAGCTTGTGCGCTGGTGGCGGTTAAAAAAGGTATTCCGGTTGTACATGTGGAGGCGGGGTTGCGCAGTGGTGATCGTTCTATGCCGGAGGAGATTAATCGTGTATTGACTGATCAGATATCCGATTTGCTGTTTACGACTGAACGTAGTGCCCAGGATAATCTTCAACGAGAAGGCATTAGTGCTGAGCGCATACATTTTGTCGGCAATGTCATGATAGACAGCCTGTTTCACAATCTTGAACGGGCAGTACCCTGCACGCAAACATTGGCAGATATCGGGCTTTCCCATGAAACAGGTAAACCTCTGGCACTGTTGACACTGCATCGTCCATCCAATGTTGATGATCCACTTGTACTGAAACGATTACTGGATGTGGTTGTGGATATTAGCAGCGATTTGCCAGTTATTTTTCCTGTTCATCCCCGGACATGGGCACGTATTGAGGCGGCTGGTCTTAATACACTATTGGAAAAATCCGGCGTTATCAATTGTGGGCCGCTTGGTTATCACCAGATGCTGGGTGTTATGCGTGAGTGCAAGGTTGTATTGACTGATTCTGGTGGTTTGCAGGAAGAAACTACGGCATTGGGGGTGCCCTGTATTACTTTACGGGAAAACACCGAACGCCCCGTTACCCTGACAGAGGGGACCAATACACTTGTTGGCACTGATGCCAGTGCAATTTATGAAGTTTACCGCGATGTGTCTGCCAATGGTGGTAAGTGCGGGCGTATTCCTGAACTTTGGGATGGCCAGGCAGCAGGGCGGATCGCACAGCTTATGACGCGGTGGTTGCAGGTGAAGGCATGATTCAGGCTGCTCCACAATATACAGCCATCCGTAATGCAATGAGTGTGGATGTTGAAGATTATTACCAGGTGTCAGCCTTTGAAAAAGTCGTCAATCGTGATGACTGGGCCACCATGCCCTCACGGGTTGAGCGCAATGTTGATCGTATATTGGAGCTTTTTGATACAGCCGGTACCAAAGCAACGTTTTTTACATTAGGTATGCTGGCCGAACGCCACCCTGATATGGTCCGGCGTATTCATGCTCAGGGGCATGAGCTGGCCAGTCATGGTTGGAGTCATGTTCGTGTGACGCAACAACAACCGGCAGAGTTTAGTGAAGACATCCGCCGTACCAAGCAAACACTGGAAGATATCAGTGGGGCACCTGTGCTGGGTTATCGTGCAGCGAGTTATTCCATCGGCGCTTCAAATCTGTGGGCACTCGATGAACTGGCTAAGGCCGGTTATGTTTACAGCTCAAGTATTGTTCCGATTAAACATGATCTTTATGGTATGCCTGAAGCATCACGTTTTCCTTTTTTGGCCGCTGATGAGCGCCTGTTGGAAATTCCCGTCAGCACTATCCCTGTATTGGGGAAAAATATTAACTGTGGTGGTGGTGGCTGGTTTCGTCTTTTTCCCTATGTTTTTTCACGTTGGGCAATTCATTCGCTCAATAACAAAGAAAAGCAATCAGCTATTTTCTATTTTCATCCCTGGGAGATTGATCCCGAGCAGCCTCGTATTCACGATGCGCCCTTTCGGAGCCGGTTTCGTCACTACCTCAATTTGGAGCGTATGCAAAAACGCCTTGGAGCTCTTTTACAAGACTTTTCCTGGGGGCGGGTGGATGAAGTGTATGGACTTGTTGGAGATGAATTATGAGTCTTAGGGTGCGTCCGGCAGTTGATAGTGATGCTGCGGCCTGGGATGATTTTGTCAAACAAGCTCCCGAGGGTACATTTTGTCACCGTTTTGGCTGGTCCCGGGTGCTTCAGCGCGCCTTTGGTCATCGCTCGCATTATCTTGTTGCTGAGGATGAAAATAAACTGGTTGGCATTTTGCCTCTGATTGAAACCCGAAGTCTGATTTTTGGCCACAGTTTGTCCAGCCTTCCTTTTGGTGTCTATGGCGGTGAACTGGCTTCTTCAGCCTCTGCGGGTAAGGCATTGCGCGAGTACGCCTGTGAAATGGCCACTAAACTGGCTGTAGGGGCTCTGGAGCTGCGTTCCACCTCTGAGAATGATTCCGGCTGGCCCAGCAAAGATCTTTATTACAGTTTTCGCAAGGTGCTGGAGGCTGACCATGAGGTCAATCTTAAAAATATCCCCAATCGTCAACGGGCAATGATACGCAAAGGCATCGGGGAAGGATTGACCAGTGAAGAGACCGACAATATTGCCCGTTTATATCGTGTTTATGCCGAGAGTGTCCGCAATCTTGGAACACCGGTTTTTTCCATGCGGTATTTGCAGTTACTCAAGGAAGAGTTTGGTGAAGACTGCCGTATTTTAATGATTACCGACCAACAGGGAGATGTTGCCGGTGTTATGAACTTTTACCACTGTGGGGAAGTTCTTCCCTACTATGGTGGCAGTATTGCCCGGGCTCGCAGTATTAAGGGCTGTAATCATTTTATGTACTGGGAGTTAATGCGTCGTTCAGTTGATGAGGGGATTTTGGGTTTTGACTTTGGGCGCAGCAAGATAGGTACAGGACCCTTTAGTTTCAAGAAGAATTTTGGTTTTGAGCCAAGCCCGCTACCTTATGAATATTTTCTGGTGAAGGCGGAGCAAATGCCCAACCTCAGCCCAACCAACCCCAAGTACAGTGCGATGATTAATATCTGGCAGCGACTACCTCTGTGGCTGGCTAACCGGATTGGTCCACTGGTTGCCGGCAGTCTCGGCTAGTGCGTATTGGTAACGCTTGTGACCTCAGTATCCCGCCAGTCATTACTACTTCTTTGTCATCGTATTCCCTATCCTCCCAATAAGGGGGATAAGATCCGCTCCTATCATCTGCTGCGTTATCTGGTGCAGCGTTATGATGTTTATTTGGCAGCTTTTGTTGATGATCCTGATGACTGGCAATATGAATCTTTATTGAGAGATATGTGCGCTGATGTGCAGCTGCTGACAAAGCCCAGGATTCCTCCGCTGAGTGCTTTGCTAAGGGCGGTATCAGGTATTGAGCCGCTGACCTTGTCGTTGTACCGTCACCGGTTGATGACTAATTGGGTCAGGCACAAAGTTGTCGATGAGAATATTTCACAGGCTGTGGTATTTTCTTCAGCCATGGGGCAGTACGTATTGGGAGCTGAATTTGAAACGCTGCATCGTGTTATTGATTTTGTCGATGTCGATTCACAAAAATGGTCCCAGTATGCTTTGCGAAAACCCTGGCCTTTGTCATGGATCTATCGTCGGGAAGGACGCCTGCTGGCGAAGTTTGAACTGAAACTACATGCATGCAGCGCTGTCAGCCTGTTTGTATCTGCCGCCGAAGCTGAGGTTTTTTGCTCGCTCTCGCCCGCACCAACCAGTTTATTGTCTCATTACAGTAATGGTGTCGACAGTGATTACTTCGATTCTGCACTGACGTTGCCAAATCCCTATTCCGATACTGAACAGGCATTAGTGTTTACCGGTGCGATGGATTATTGGCCTAACGTTGATGCAGTCTGCTGGTTTGCAAAAGAGCATTTACCGGCATTGCGCAAGTTTAATTCAAACCTGGTTTTTTACATTGTAGGCAATCGTCCAACTCAGGATGTACGGGATCTTGCCAACCTGCCCGGTGTTAAAGTGACCGGTCGGGTTGATGATGTGCGACCGTATTTGCAGCATTGTCTGGCGGCGGTTGCTCCAATGCGGGTGGCCCGGGGTATTCAGAACAAGGTACTTGAAGCGATGTCCATGGCGCGGCCTGTGCTTGTCAGTGCCGCCGGGCTTGAGGGTATCAATGCTGTTGACCAGGTGGAAGTGTTACTGACAGAGGACTCAGACACAACCGTCTCGATGGTGAAGGCTTTATTGGCAGGCCAGTGGTCGATGATGGGACAGGCTGCCCGGGCTCGTGTGTTAAGTGATTTTAACTGGGACAAAAATCTGCAGCGGGTTGATGATTACTTGTTATCCTCGCCGTCAAGTCCGATGGATACGGCGGGTAATATCCATGCTTGAGCAGGCGGACAGACTGTTTCAAGGTTATCGCAGGCAGTGGTTAATTGCTTGTGTTTTGCTGATTTTCTATTGGTCCGCAGTATTGCTGCTATTTCGGCAAACTGCGTTATCAATTGAGGCAATATGGGCAACATCGACTACGTTTGCTCATGGATATCTGATTATACCGATCAGTATCTGGCTGGTTTATCTCAAACGCCAGCCATTATTATATAGCTGCCCCTCTGGCAGTATTTGGGCTACCTTGCTACTGCTGCCAGCGGGATTTTTCTGGTTATTGGGATCCCTGGCTGATACACAGGTGGTGCAACAGCTTGCGCTGGTAATGATGCTGATCTTGGGAAGTTGGGCCATTATAGGTTCTAAATCAGCACAAATTATTGTATTTCCTTTGTTGTTTCTTTTTTTTGCTGTGCCGATGGGTCTGGAATTTATTCCTCCCATGCAGCAATTTACGGCTGATGTGACGGTTCGCCTGGTAGAAATATCAGGTATTCCTGTTTATCGAGAGGGGATGCAATTCAGTTTGCCAACGGGTAACTGGCATGTTGTTGAGGCCTGTAGCGGTGTTCGTTATTTGATTGCATCGATTACATTAGGGGCACTCTACGCTTATTTGAATTATCACAGCTGGTGGCGTCGTGCGGCGATGATCCTGCTATCGATTATTGTGCCGATTATTGCCAATGCCCTTCGTGCTTATGGTTTGGTTATGTTGGGTCATTTGACTGATGGCCGTTTTGGTGCGGGTGTTGATCATCTGGTTTATGGTTGGGCATTTTTTGGACTGGTTATTTTTGTCCTGTTTTGGTTGGGTAGTAAATGGGCCGAACCTGAAGAACCTTTTAATATTCCCAAACAACACAAAACTCCAGCTAAAAACCTGTTTCGGAGTATGGGGGCAGGATTTGTAATATCAATGATACTTGTTGTTGCCAGCTATCAGACGTACCAGCAACTTCGGCAGTCGATTGCCAGTGAACAAGTTGATCAAGCTATTCATTTGCCCATAGCTGCGCGGGGCTGGTCAATATTGATGCAAGCAAGTGTTTGGACACCTGCTGCTGAAGGTGCTATCGCAACCAAAGGAGGCATGTATCGCGGGGCTACGCAGCCTGTTTATCTTGAAATACAACGCTTTCCTCTACTTCAACATGATGGGGCTGAAGCGGTGGCGGGGTATCGTCATCTTCTCAACAGTGACGATGGTCCGATGCTGATTGATGCAGGCTCAATTGATGTTAAGGTCAATCATCGCATATTGCGAGTGACAGAATTTGTTTTACGCTATGAAAATGAGCGCCTGAGAATCTGGTATTGGTATCAGATTGGTGGTCATAGTGTTGGCAACCACTATATAGCCAAGCTGTTGGAAGTATTTATGCCTCTTCTGCGTAACGGTGAAGGTACTGATCGCCTTGTTCTGGTAGCGCGCGAAACAGAAGACAGTTCTGCTCATATGAGTATGCAATCCTTTTTGCACTCTCACTGGACCCAGTTGACGGAAGAGCGCTGATCATGTCCGTTAAAACTGAAGTGCCGCTAGTTGTACATATTATTTATGCCCTGGGTACGGGGGGGCTGGAAAATGGTCTTGTGCATGTCATTAATGGCACACCACCGCAACGCTATCGCCATGCCATTATTTGTCTGACCACGGCGGAAGTTTTTGCCAATCGTATCAATCAGCCGGGCGTTGATGTATATGAACTTGGCATGGAGCCGGGCAACAAGCTGCGAACGTACTATAAACTGTTCAAACTACTCCGCAGATTAAAACCCGCAGTTGTTCACAGTCGTAATCTGGCCGCCTTGGAAGCACAGCTGGTAACATCTTTGATACCTAAAATACGCCGTATTCATGGGGAGCATGGTCGTGACATTTCTGACCTGGATGGCAGCAACTGGAAGTATCGCAACTTTCGAAAAGTGATGCGCTATCTGATTCATCACTATATTGCCGTCAGTGCCGACCTGGAAGACTGGCTTGAAAAATCCATTGGTGTTTCATCTGCCCGACTCAGCCAAATTTATAACGGTGTGGATATTGAGCGTTTTACTCCCGCACAGAAGGGTGTATCGCGCAGACATGTTTTGCCTTCAAATCTGATGCTGACTGGAGAAGACGTTGTAGTATTGGGTGCCGTTGGCCGGTTGGCGGAGGTTAAAAACCAGGTGTCTATCATAGATGCTGCCCTGAAGCTGATTGAATGCAGGCCCGAGCTGAAACAGCGGCTGAGGATTGTGATTGTTGGTGAAGGTGTGATGCGCCAGCTAATTAGTGATACTGCTCGAGCTGGTGCTATTGAATCCATGGTCTGGTTGCCTGGCGACAGAAATGATATTCCTGATTTATTGCGTAGTTTTGATATTTTTTTGCTGCCTTCACTGGGTGAAGGTATTTCCAATACTCTATTAGAGGCGATGTCGACAGGCTTGCCGGCTATTGCCTCTCGTGTGGGAGGAACACCCGAGTTGCTGACACCAGGGCAAACGGGTGAGCTGCATAATTCAGGTGATATCGAAGCAATGGCTGAATTGTTTGCTGATGCTGTTGATCGGCGGCTACATTGGCAGATGATGGGGGAAAATTCACGGGCTTTTGTTGAAAGCCGTTTTTCATGGCCAAAAACAGTAGATAAATATCTGGCAGTTTATGATGTTGTTCTTGCTGGTCGATAGATGGTTTAACACTGTAAAAGTGGCAGCAGAGCGTTGATAAGATTAAATCGGATTTGCAAATATATTTTGTAAATTGAAAATTATATTTTGGTACGGGATCGACGGAACGATGTGTGGAATAGCGGGAATATTTGATCTGCGGGGACACTCACCGGTGGCTGAGGGTTTACTGGCTTCCATGAATAAAGTGCAGACACATCGTGGCCCTGATGAGGATGGTTTTTTTTATGAGCCGGGTATCGGTCTGGCCCACCGACGTTTATCTATCATTGATTTATCCAGTGGACAGCAACCGATGGTTAGTGCCGACGGCAATGTCTGTGTGGTTTACAATGGTGAAATATATAACTTTGGCGAATTGGCCAATGAACTAAAAAAACTCGGTTACAGTTTTCGTACCCACTGTGATACAGAGGTTGTTCTTTATGCCTGGCAGGCGTGGGGAGAAGCTTGTGTCGATCACTTTCGCGGTATGTTTGCTTTTGCAATTTATGATCGCTCAGCACAAAGTCTCTTTCTTGCGCGAGATCGTTTTGGTATCAAACCACTGTTTTACAGCGAACTTGCTGATGGTCGCTTTATTTTTGGTTCTGAACTGAAAGTGCTGAAGGCTCATCCCGAGCTGAATCGGAATCTGGATGTACGGTCGGTTGAGGATTATTTTGCCCTGGGCTATATCCCTGAACCAAAGACAATTTATCGCGGTACTCACAAACTTTCCCCTGGGCATAGCCTGCTGTTAAAACGAGGTTCACCTGTCCCTGCACAAAAGCAATACTGGGATATACCGTTTAAAACAGTTGTTGGTGGTAGCGAAGGTGAGCTTCGTGAAGAGTTGCTGCGACTGATGCGCGAGGCCGTTGATATTCGTCTTGTATCCGAAGTGCCCCTTGGCGCTTTTCTGTCAGGTGGCGTTGATTCCAGTGCAGTTGTTGCGATGATGGCTCAGCTACAGTCTGATCCGGTTAATACCTGCGCTATTGGTTTTGATGTTGGCCAGTTTGATGAAACAGATTACGCGCGCCAGGTGGCTGAACGCTATCATACCAATCATGTTGAGCGCCGGGTTGGCAGTGATGACTTTTCTTTGCTTGACGAACTGGGTCGGCTTTATGATGAACCCTATGCTGATAGCTCGGCGCTACCTACCTGGCGTGTATGCCAGCTGGCTCGTGAACGTGTAACGGTTGCTTTGTCAGGTGATGGTGGTGATGAAAATTTTGCCGGCTATCGTCGTTATCGCTGGCATATGAATGAGGAACAGTTACGTGGTCGTTTACCTTTCGGGCTGCGACGCCCGGTTTTTGGGCCGCTGGGCCGCCTTTACCCCAAGATGGATTGGGCACCACGTTTTTTGCGTGCAAAAACGACATTTGAGTCTCTTGCCAGAGATTCTGTTGGCGCTTATTTGCATTCGGTTTCATTGACATCCAGCCGTCAACGACAGGCTCTGTTCAGCCAGTCTTTCAAACGTGAGTTACAAGGCTATTCGGTCAGTTCGGTTTTTGAACACCATGCCACACGCTGCCCAAGTGATGACCCATTGTCATTAATTCAATACCTGGATATGAAAACTTACCTTGTTGGCGATATTCTGACCAAGGTGGATCGGGCCAGTATGGCTCACTCACTTGAGGTCAGAGTGCCGTTACTGGATCACAAACTGGCTGAATGGGTATCTGGCCTGCCTTCTGGTCTGAAGCTCAAGGGGCAGGAAGGTAAATATATTCTGAAAACCTCGTTAGAGCAGCATCTGCCAAGGGATATTCTTTATCGTCCGAAGATGGGTTTTGGCGTTCCTCTGGGCAACTGGTTTCGTGGACCATTGCGACAGCGGCTGCGGGAGTCCCTGCTTGAAGGTGGTCTGGCTGATACAGGCCTGTTTGATCCAAAAGTGCTGCGAAAAATGATTGATGATCATCAATCAGGCCGTCGTGAATACAGTGCGCCACTGTGGTCGCTGCTGATGTTTCAGGCGGCAACCCGGGATGATGATCTGGGAATCTGGTAATGAAAAATCCTCATATTCTGCATATTCTCGATCACTCCATTCCAATGCATAGTGGTTATACCTTCCGCACCCGCGCTATTTTGAATGCTCAGCGTGAGCGGGGCTGGACAACCTCTCATGTGACGGGCAGTAAACATACGGCCGATGGTCCACTGGAAGAGCTGGTTGATGATCTGCTGTTTTACCGCACGCCACGGGAAAATTTGCTGGCTGATCGTATTCCGGTCATCAATCAATGGCGTGTTGTACAGACGTTGGGGCGACGTCTTGAAAGTGTACTGGAGCAAAAGTCGCCAGATATTTTGCATGCCCATTCACCAGCGCTCAATGGTCTGGCGGCGCTGCGTGTTGCCCGTCGTCATGGTCTGCCACTGGTTTATGAGTGTCGTGCTTTTTGGGAAGATGCGGCGGTTGATCACGGTACCAGTGTTGAAGGTGGGTTAAGGTATCGTTTGACCCGTGCATTGGAAACTCATGTCTTTCGTGAGGCTGATGCTGTTACGACGATTTGCGAAGGGCTTAAATCCGATATTGTTGCCAGAGGTATCGATGAAAATAAAATTACTGTAATACCGAATGCGGTTGATGCAGACAGCTTCATTTTTCAGCGACCTCGTGACGAGATTCTGGCAGCAAAACTGAACCTTGATGAACGTCCGGTAATCGGTTTTATCGGCTCATTTTATGCCTATGAGGGCTTGCCACTGCTATTGGACGCCATTGCTTTGATGCGAAAGCAACTGCCAGATATTGCTTTGCTGTTGGTAGGTGGTGGCCCTCAGGAAATACAGCTACAGCAACAAATAATGGCACTTGGCCTGGAAAAGCATGTTATTTATACCGGCCGGGTGCCGCATCAGGACGTGCAATCCTACTACAGTCTGGTGGATGTTTTTGCTTATCCGCGATTATCAATGCGACTGACAGATCTGGTTACACCGCTTAAGCCTCTGGAAGCGATGGCACAGGGTAAACTGGTTGTAGCCTCGGATGTGGGTGGTCACCGTGAACTGATACGCGATGGGGAAAATGGCTTTTTATTTGCAGCGGGTTCTGCCCAGGCACTGGTAGAAAGCCTGCTTAAGGTATTGACTGACAGAGCACGCTGGTCTGAAGTTCAGTCTGCAGGACGGCGTTATGTTGAAGAGGAACGTAACTGGCGCAATAGTGTCAGTCGCTATGAAGCACTTTACGGAAGACTGCTGTGAAACTTGGCCTGATTGGTCCGGTGCCTCCGCCCAATGGCGGTATGGCTATGCAGACTCAGCAGTTGCAGCGCCTGCTTGGTGAAGAGGGCGTTGATGTTGAGCTGTTGCCGACCAACCCTCCTTATCAACCTCAATGGGTGGCAAAGCTAAAGGGTTTGCGAGCCCTGTTTCGTATATTGCCTTATCTGCTTTCAGTTTGGCGGCTTGCTGGGCGGGTGGATGTAGTCCACTTGATGGCTAATTCAGGTTGGTCCTGGCAGTTGTTTTGTGCGCCAGTGATCTGGTTGTGTAGTTTTCGTAAAACACCGGTAATTGTGAACTATCGCGGTGGCAATGCCGGAGATTATCTGGCTCAATCTTCCCGCAGAATATTGCCGAGTCTGCGTCGAGCCACGGCATTGGTTGTTCCCTCGGGTTTTTTACAGGCTGTTTTTTCCCGTTATGGTATTAAGAGCAATATTGTTCCCAATATTGTTGACCGCTCTTTGTTTTATCCGGGTAGCTACACCCGGTTGGAATCCTGCCGACTATCTGGTGAAGGTGATAGCAATCAGGCAAAACAAAAAACTGTTTTCCTGGTTATTACCCGCAATCTGGAAGAAATCTATGGACTTGATATTGCTGTTCGTGCATTGGCCATGTTGCATGAGCAGGGCTTACAGGCGCAGCTGACGATTGCAGGCAGCGGCCCATGCCTGACAAATCTGCAACAACTGGCTGATGAGCTGGGTGTAAGGTCATATATTGATTTTGCCGGTCGACTGGACCGAACGGGTGTCGTTGCGCTTTATCAGCAGGCAGACGTTATGCTCAATCCGGCGCGGGTCGATAATATGCCCAATTCCCTGCTTGAAGCTATGGCCTGTGGTTTGCCCATTGTCTCAACCAGGGTGGGTGGGGTGCCTTATATTATTGAAGATGGCCGCAATGGTTTGCTGGTACCCATTGATGGCTGGCAACAGATGGCACAAGCTGTATTAAAACTTGTCAATGATCCAACGCTGGCTGATGCACTGGCTGATGCAGGGTTGCAACAATGTCAAAGCTATGAATGGCCGTTAGTGCGAGAACAATGGTTTGAACTTTACCGCCGGTACGGGAGTGTGCAGCAATGAGTTTTTATACCCGTTTTGTATCTTCCTGTATATTCCCATTGCACGAAGCGCTAAAAAAACATACTACAGTGGCCGTCCGGCAGAAAATGGAGCGGGACCAATGGCTGCCAATGGCTCAAATTGAGCACCAGCAAGGCGAGCGTCTGCGTTATTTTTTACAGGATATTAACGAGTACGTTCCTTACTACCGCAAAATGTTCGAGGCTGCCGGTTTTGATCCGAAATGTGTTCAAAATAAAGCTGATCTGGCTGTATTGCCCTTGCTGGATAAAAGCCTGATCCGTGAACATTTTGATCAACTCAAAGCAACTAACGCCAATTCATTGCAGCGTTTTAATACCGGGGGTTCCAGCGGTGAGCCACTTATTTTTCTGTTGGGTTCAGAGCGAGTCAGTCATGATGTTGCTGCCAAATGGCGGGCAACCCGCTGGTGGGATGTAGATATCGGTGATCCTGAGTTGGTTATTTGGGGCTCGCCCATTGAACTCGGTGCCCAGGATAGGGTTCGTTTGCTGCGCGACCGCTTACTGCGAACGGAATTGTTATCAGCTTTTGATTTGTCAGATGAAAAAATTGATAAACATTTGCAGGTAATTCGGCAACGCAGGCCTGCCATGTTGTTTGGTTATCCTTCTGCTATCGGTGTGCTGGCTGAGTCGGCACTCAAGAAGGGGCTGAATATGGACGACCTTGGTATCCGGGTTGTGTTTGTTACTTCTGAACGCCTCTATGATTATCAGCGTGAGGTAATTGAGCGCTGCTTTGGTTGCCCGGTTGCCAATGGTTATGGTGGCCGGGATGCTGGTTTTATTGCCCACCAGTGCCCGCAGGGACAATTGCATATTACAGCTGACGATATTGTGCTTGAGATTGTTGATCCTGAAGGACGGATGTTACCAGCAGGTGAGCAGGGTGAAATTGTTGTAACACATATGGCGACGCGTGATTTTCCCTTTGTGCGCTATCGAACGGGTGATATTGGTGTGCTCTCTCCTGATGCTTGTAGCTGTGGTCGTGGCCTGCCGGTATTGGCCTCTGTAGAGGGGCGATCAACAGATTTTGTTGTTGCTGAAAATGGTGCGCTGGTTCATGGACTGGCTCTGATTTATATTCTTCGGGATATGCCTGAAGTCGATCGCTTTAAAATTATTCAGGAAAGTCTGCAAAAAACTGTTGTGCAACTTGTTCCCAATACCGGTTTTGATGAGCGTTGCCGGGAACAGGTAGCGACAGCTTTTCGCCAGCGTTTGGGTGCAGGTGTAGATGTTACTATCGAAGAGGTTGACGATATTGCCGCTGAAGCCTCAGGAAAATTCCGCTACGTTATCAGCCGGGTTGAAAGGCCAGGAGCCTAGTTAATATGGGACTGCGCGACATTATTATAACCGCGATGGTTTTTGCAACCTTGCCGCTTATTGTATGGCGACCTTATATCGGTATTTTGTCCTGGTCATGGCTCAGTTATATGAATCCGCACCGTCTGACCTATGGCTTTGCCTATGACCTGCCTTTTGCTCAAATAGTGGCAGTTACATTGCTGGTTTCAATGCTGTTTTCTTCCGAAAAAAAGCGCTTTCCGATTAATTCGATTACGCTTGGCTGGTTGATGTTTATTTTATGGATATGCATAACAACGGCTTTTGCAGTTTATCCTGATTCGGCAATGATACAGTTCAATAAGGTTATAAAAATACAGATTGTTGCACTATTAACGCTGGTTCTGATTAATAATCGGGAGCGCCTGAACCAGCTGATTATTGTCATTGTGGCGTCAATTGGCTTTTATAGTGTTAAAGGTGGCATATTTACATTAATGACGGCGGGAGCTTTTCGTGTATGGGGGCCGCCAGATAGTTTTATTGAGGAAAACAACTCGCTTGCTGTGGCTGTGTTAATGATTGTTCCTCTGATGGCTTATCTTTATCAATTGTATAAATCCAGACGCTGGGTCCGCTGGCTGATTAGTGCCTCCATTGTGCTTAGTCTGGCCTCGGTGCTTGGCTCTCAATCGAGGGGTGCCCTGGTGTCAATTATTGCCGTAACCGGTTTTTTCTGGCTTAAATCCAAATCCAAGCTATTTACTGCGCCGCTCATTCTGATTGCTGCTATTGGCTTGTATAGTTTTATGCCTGACAGCTGGCATGGAAGGATGTCGACTATTGAAAATTATGAAGAAGATACGTCGGCTATGCAGCGTATCAACTCCTGGGAATTTTCTATCAATGTAGCCAATGCTTCGCCTATTGGCGCTGGTTTTTCCTGCTGGACTGCATCGATGTTTGCACGCTATGCGCCCAGGCCAGAATGGGTTTACGTTGCGCACAGTATTTATTTTGCTCCGTTGGCAGAGCATGGCTGGCCTGGGCTGTTTATGTTTTTATTGGTAATTTTTTTATGCTGGCGAAAACTGTCACAATTGGTGGCCAATCGAGATGGCTTGGTAAGTGATAGTGATGTATTACTGGCAAAAATGCTGCAAGTCAGCTTTGTGGCCTACATGTCTGGCGGTGCCTTCCTCAGCCTTACTTACTTTGATCTGCCCTGGCATATGGTGGCAATGACGGTCATTTTGTTTGCACTACAGCAAAAAACCAGGCACCCGAACCCGGTGCCTGTTAAAAGGCGCCCTGGTTTTGGCTGAAGCCGCATGTATAAACACAACAACGCAGATTGTCGGGTTAATAGCGGTACACAGATTTGCCACCGTCGATAAAGTCGATCACAAGCGCTGTAAAACCACGGAGGTTCGCAAAATTTCGCCGGATTGACAGGGCGACAGTCAAGATACTCAGGATGAGTATCTTAACTGCCAGATGGATAGCATTTTAAAATTCAGTGACGATTACGATAATTGAGCAGCAAGCGGCCAAGAAAGCGTGCAGGTGTTTTATCCCAGGGAGTGAATCGTGGCATAAGAAAACGATTACATGAACGGGTAACTATACCTTTATGTGTGGTTACTGCCGCTTTGTAACCCGTTTCTTTAAGCATTTCGATATGTTTATCCGAAAAGTCTTTCTCCATTACCCCATTGGGGTAGGCGAACAGGTCAATGTCACAACCCAGCAGCTGTTGCAGGCAGCGGCGTGATTCACTAATTTCCCAGAGTGCTTCCTCGTCACTGATAGATTGTAAAATAGGATGATTGACTGTATGAGCACCAATGCTGATAAGGCTTTTATCCAGCTGCTTGAGCTGACTTTCTGTCATCATGGGGTTATCAGTAATGGCTTCGCTGGTGGCAAGCAGTGTATCAACAGCTGCTTGTCGCTCCTGCATTGGCAGGTGTTTGACGGCCAGCAGGATTTCATTAACTGATTGGCGGCGGGAGAGAATATTATCTTTGAGCTGAAAAGGTATGCCATTAATTGCGTAGCTACCACTGTTGGCATTGCGTACAAAATTAATAAGTGCATCGTTCCACATCTGCCCGCCATGCCGAAATGCGGTTGCTACAAATATAGTGGCTGCTATGGCGTAGTCTTTGAGAACGGGGTAGGCAACGTCTGCGTTGTCAGCATAGCCGTCATCAAAGGTCACACAGACAGCTCGTGGTGGTAAGTCACCTTTGGACTGACGCTCGATAGCTTCATGCAGTGGCAGTGGTGTCATGGTTTCTGCCAGCAGTTGCATCTGCCAGCGAAATTCATCCTGGCTTGGAATGGACGGGCACAGAGGATCCGCCTTTGGTAGTACACGGTGATAATTGAGTATGGCAAAGTGCTGATGTGAGCTGCCAGCGCCACACAATTTACCCAGCACGGGGGACAGCGCCCGGTGTGGCCAGTACCTGCCATGCCTTGCGCTGCTATTGCTCATTCAAGTGTGCCTTCAGCCAGAATTCCAGTGAGGTTAAAATCCAGAGCAATTCGCCATAATAGGCCGCATGTCCTTCGCGGTGAAGTTTGACAGCGTTGTCGAGGAACCCCTGTTGAAAAACTTTTCTCGTGGCCAGATCGGCTATGTTGTTATAAACCAGTTCCTGAAGCGGTTTATGTGTGCGCATCCACAAGCCAAATGGCAGACCGAAGCCATGTTTGGATTTTTGCAGTATTTCCTTGGGTAACCAACCTTCAAGCGAGGATTTATAAAAGGCGCGCAGTTGGCCCCCTGCCAATAATATCGAAGGGCTTAGGCCGGTTGAAAATTCGCATAGATCACTATCAAGCATGGGGTAACATACATTGATGTTTGCCTGCTCGCAGGCAAGACCAACCTTCCGCAGATCATTATCGGCCAGTGTAATCTGCCAGTCGTGATAAAGCATTCTTTGCAATTCATCGGCATTATCCGGTCGCCAATAAATTTCTCTGAGTTTTATCAGTGGAAGCTGTTGTTCAACCTGTGTCAGGAAAGATGCTTCAAACATTTCTCCGGCTGGAATATGGTGCAGAAAATTGTAGGTCTGCAGGCGATCAGGTAATGGCGTATTGGCCTGATTGATATAGCTGCGTATTTTTCGAAGCAGAGCGGGCTTTTCTGGCAGGTGTTGCGCCAGTGGGTCAATCAGTGCACGCACTGATTTTGGTAATGCCAGATAGCGTGAAAATGTTTGTTGACGCAGGTAGCGTTCATTGCCTGCGAATAATTCATCACCGCCATCGCCGGCAAGCATGGTTTTGACACCATCGACTTTGGCCATGTGAGCACAGTAATAGGCGGGGATCAGCGATGAATTACCAAAAGGCTCGGGGGCACTGGCAGCAAGTCGGGGCAGGGCATCAACGATGTCAGATGGCGTAACGTAATATTCTTTCAGTTCAACGCCGAAATGATTGGCAGCAGTGCGTGCGAAGGCCATTTCATCATAACCTTCAGCGTCAAAGCCAATAGAGTAAGCCTTGCCCTTGTCAGTAAGCTCGGCCATGTAGCCGGTTACTGTGGAAGAGTCAAGACCGCCACTGAGGAAAGCGCCCGGGTGTTCGCAATCACCAATGGATTTTCGTACAGCTTCCTTGAGTAGCCTGCGTAGCGTTGCTGACTGTTCTTGTTGGCTGGCTTTGTTGCTGTGATTAAAAGATGGAATACAGTAGGGTGCAATGACGGTGTTGCCTGATTGCCACAAAAAATAATGAGCTGCGGGCAGTTTATTGATCTTCAAAAAGATACTTTCTGCCGCTGGAATCATATGGAAATAACAGTAGTGATAGAGGGATTGGGCTGACAGCTTACTGACGGTTTGCGGCTTTTTACCACTTAACATAGACGGGTAGCTGGCAATTTCTGCTGTCAGTCTGTCAGCCTGGTAGTAGATGGCTTTGCTGCAGAATCGGTCGGTGGCAGCAAATATCTGTTGCTGGCTGTTATCGATAATCAGCAGGCTGAATGAGCCCTTGAGCCATTGGACCAGATTGCTGCCATGTTGCTGCCATGCTGTTGCCAGTGTTTCAGGAAAGTCCGAATTTGTTTTGATATGAGGACTGTTGGAAGACCAGCTGATAGAACCATCAATAATAATGAGCAGTTGATCAATATGGTAACTGGCGCAGCTATTACTGGCAGCACAATCAACAGAGGCTGCATGGTCATTCAATAAGGTCCAATCACTGGGTAATGTAGCGGTGGCTTCAGTTTCTGGTGCTACAGTACTAGCGCCAAACCGGGCGAAAAATCCATGTGGAAGGGGCGCTTCCGGTATTTCATCGACCAGGATCGATGATGAAAAACTAGTTGTCATGAGTTTGTTGGGTGTTGTATTTCAGGTACCTGCAAGCATAACAGGAATTGACTGCGCGATAGAATCGACTGTAAACAATGAGCACCGGGAAAAATACCGGTGCTCATTCATTAAGTGACACGAAGCTATCTAGGGGCTTGCTGAGAGTGTGGCGCCAGAGTCTATCCAGTCGGCAATCATTTTAAGTTCTGCCGTCGTGATACTGGTCGGATGATTCGGGCCAAAATCAATATCATTATCGTATGTGCTGTCGGTGCGGCCATCAGTGCGTTCGTTGGCGGCTTTCCAATACAGCAGGCTTTCGCGGGCAAACATACTGTTGACATAGCGGCTGGTGTAGGGGCGGTGCAGACCCCAGCGGCGCTTCTCGTCATCCGAATCTGAGACCTGTAAACGCTTGCTGGCAGGTACTGCCTCCTGAAACTGATCCCAAACCAGCATGTCATAATCCAGTAGTGGCAGCGGCATACTGCTGCTGCTGTCGTGACAGGATATACAGCGGTTTTGGAGAATCGGACGAATATCACGCTCGTACTCAGGTACCGGTACAGCGTTGAGCAGTTTGTGAGCTGTGCTGGAAAAGGCCAGTGAGTTTTCATATGGCCGCCCGAGTCTGGAGTGTAAGTGGCAACCGCCACAGACACGTTTTTCACCGGGGCGCAGGGACTGGGGTATCTGGTCGCGTTTGATCACCCGGCCCTCGTTATCAATGCCCGCCATGATATAAGGGGTGTCACAGGGCAGGCTGACCTTGAAGGATTTGTCCGCCAGTAACGGGGCATCACCCAGTAAGCGCAGGCGATTGCCCGTGATATTAATAAAATCAGCTTTTTCTGACGTGTTGGGAATGATTTGCCAAAAGCGTATGCCTGCCAGTTCGGTGTGCGGTAAATCCTGAATTTCGCCGCCATTATTGGCCGATACTTTAAACATATTGTTGAATTCATAAGCCTTATAGGGCTCGGTTTCTGCGGTACCAGCGTCGCTACTGGTGAGTTCGCAGCTGCCGTCCCGAGTGTTGCTCAGTGTCGAGTTATAAATTGTGCGGTCTGATACGGTGCGGGCACCAAACTCGTGCCACTCGGGGAGGTCAACCACACGTTCAAGATCACCCATTGTCTGTGAAGGAATGCGGGTTGTGAGGTACAAGCCAACATCGCAGGCACGTTGTTCGGGCTGATCGGCCACAAATTCCTGTCGTGAGATGACAGTGCCTGTGGACTGTGAACAATGACCGCGGCCAACGGTGAGATAAAGCTGGTTGTTGGGCGCCCGCTCGGGGTAGCCAACTTTGCCCATGTAGATGCCACCACTGGTGCGGGAACCCTGGTCGTTTGATTCAGACCAGTTGGCAATATGGTAGAGTTTTCTGGGTATAAAGCGCGATTCATTACCTTCGACACCTTTTGGTTCGGGTGGCCAGCAGATCACATCACCCAGGCCGAGGTTATTGCCCCGGTAATAATTGCTGACACAGATATCACCGTTGTTGCGCTGTCCCAGAAAGTGCAGAGCTTTCATGGTCTTGGGCCAGTTGGCGGAATCTCTGGTGTAGTCTCTGTGACCGCCAAGCAGGGCGGTCATATCTCCACCACGGACATCCATGTCCATGACGACCCACATATTGTCGAGTGTGCCGGGCCAGTTGATGCCACCGTTTGTATCCTGGTAAGGCAGGTTGTGGCTTAACCAGGAAGAACCATAAGCAATACGGCCACTGCGCAGCAGATAGGGGTGCATGGCCGCACTGACTTCATGGGGGGTAACCAGCTTGGCGTTAGTGCCGTCGCTATTGGCAATATACAGGCGCGGATTGGGGCGGTTGTCAGGTGATATCCGGTCAAGGAAAGGTTCGCGCAGGAACTGGCGATCAGAAGAGAACATGATCCGGCCATCGGGTAACCAGGTTGGACTGATGTCCCGTGTTCCAGCTGTGTGGGCCAGTGGTGTTACTGCTCCACTTTCAACATCGACAACGTGAAGCCTGGCTCCCGTACTCTTACCCAGCCAACGGTTGGGAAGGGTTGTTCCCATCCACCAGCCGGCTTCAAGTGATGCCGCTGAATAAACAGAGAATAATATTTTTTTGCCGTCCAGGGAGACTGCCGGATCAAGTGGAACGCAGGGTGTGGGTCTGTTCATGCAATCGTAGAGGATGCGTTCATTGCCCTCGGCATCCCGATAGACCAATTGGCCCGGTGCATTAAAGCCATCGTATATGTGACGGGTATCGGGTAGGCGATCCCAGGAATCGGGACTGTGCAGTGTATAGGAGGTGCCGTCTTTAAGAGTGACAAGGTGAGTGCCCTGGGTTCTGGGAACACGGGTGTAGACGATTCTGGTCAGGGATTGTGAGTCAGCTTCATCGTAATCGGGGTTGGCCAGGTCGGGGTCACCTGGATCGACTACCTCGCCGGATCCGCCGTCAGAACCATCGCTGTTCCCGCCTGAAGTGCCTCCATTACCTGACTGACTGCCACCATCGTCGCCATCGCCCGTTGCGGGCGGTGTAACAACCGGGTCAGGGTTCAGTGGATCCAGGGGGTCCACCTCCTGACCGTCCTGCAAGGCCTGACGAATAGCCTGCAATTGTTCCCAGACTGAATCAGGGTAAGTTGGTGGCCGGTTATCCGCATAAGTGGTCGCAGATAAAGCCGGGAATAAAAAAGAGCCTATGGCGATGGGTAGCGCCAATAATTTACGGTTCTTCAACTGAGATATTTGCAAAAGTCGGTTTGTCACAGAAAGCGCTCGTGATGTCTAATGGTTTGTATAATAAAGTTATAAATTAGCTATAACTAACAACAAGAATTTCTAATAACTTGATACGGCCTGATGTGTTTGTGCTATCACCCACTAGAATTTTGTAGGTATGTATCATTACTTGCCACATAGTACCGGTACTAACGATGCAATGCGACCTCAACCCTATGTTTATTAAGTGGATTGTTGTGAATCGGGTAGGGTTTTTAGGCATAATGTTGGCGAATTAATTGCATATTCTGGTTGGAACCCGGAAAGTGATAAAAGAAAGCGGGGTGTGGCTTTATTGCAACGCCGAATTATTTAATCATTATTAAAATTTGATGCGTTTTATTTTGGTCGAATTGTTGGTCACTCACTTACAAGGAACTCAATGAATGGATGTACTGAGTATTACTATTACACTACTTGAAAGTAACCTTCAGCTTAATACGCCCTTGCAACCTTCGCGTGATACACCCTTACTGGGGGCGGTGGCAGAGCTGAATTCTTTAACGATAACCTCCATTATTGCCGCTATTGAAGAGGAAACCGGTTCAGAAGTTGATGATGCTGAAATTTCTGCAGAACTGTTTGAAACAGTTGGTTCCTTAGCCGATTTTATTGCTGGTAAACTCGCCTGAGGGTTTGAGTGTAATGGCAAATTTCAAGCTTGAGCCTGAGTTTATTGGTCAAACTGGTCAGAAAATTTTTTTATTGTCGTTTCAACCTGCCAGCGCTACGCAGGGGCAGATTGTATTTGTGCCGCCCTTCGCTGAAGAAATGAATCGCTGCCGCTCACTGGTTGCAAGTCAGGCCAGACAATTTGCCAGCGCTGGCTGGGGGTGTAACTTGCTGGATCTGTACGGAACAGGTGACAGTGATGGTGAATTTTCCGAGGCAACGTTGGTGCACTGGTTTGCTGATATTGATCTGGCTGTAAATACAGTGCAGCAGCGCTATGGTTGTCGACCAGTTTTGTGGGGATTGCGCACAGGTGCCTTATTTGCCTGGCATTACGCCCATCGCTATCAGCAAAATATAGCCTCGCTCTTTCTTCTGGCACCGTTGATTTCAGGGCGCCAGTTTACCCGGCAACTGGTGCGCCAACGTATTGCCGCAGCCCTGTCCCGGGATGATAAATCTGAAACAGCAGAAAAAATCAACGCGCAATGGCAGGCTGGTGAGTGTGTGGAAATTGGCGGTTATGAACTTGGTGGTGAACTAATGCTGGCTTTATCTGCACTGGAAATGTCGGCTGACAATTTACCGTCGACCACTATTGTGTGGCTGGAACATGAGGCTGCAGAAGGAAAGGGCCCCGCTCTGGCTGTAGATCGCCTGTTAAAGAGCCTGCCGACAGCATCTGTAAATTTACAGATGTTTGGTGGCCCTCCTTTTTGGCAGATGAACAGGCGTGCTGATGACAGTAAGGTTTTGCTGGCAATGTCGGAGATTTTTAATCAATGAAAGAAATTGCCGATGTGGAAGTGAAAGCGTTGTCATTTCCTTGTGCAGGTGAGCAATTGATGGGTATTGTACATATGCCCGGTTCCAGTTATAGCCAATCCATTGGATTGCTCTGTGTGGTGGCTGGAGGCCCCCAGTATCGAGCTGGCGTAGGTCGTGGCATGGTTGCAATGGGGCGTCAGCTGGCAGGTGCCGGAATTCCTGTTATGCGCTTCGACTATCGGGGTATGGGGGATAGTTCGGGGGCGTTCAGGGGATTTCAGTGGATACAGGAAGATCTGGAAGCCGCTGTTGCGGCTTTTAAGGCAGCGGTTCCCGCTCTTGAGGGGGTTGTGTTATGGGGCGGTTGTGATGCTGCCTCTGCCATTATGATTCATGCCCATCATTTGCCTGATGTGAGAGCCATCGCTCTGGGTAATCCCTGGGTCAGTAATGAAACAACACAGGCGGTTGTCGCACGCAAACACTATCTTTCGCGTTTGCGTGAAAAGTCTTTCTGGATGAAGGTTTTTCGCTTTGAGTACAACCCTCTGGATTATGGCAGGAGTGCGTTGACCTGGTTTGGCCGAAAATTTTCTTCTGATACATCCAACAAGGATGCGCAAGGTTCATCCGGAGGCAATTTTATTGAACGCATGCGCCTTGGCCTGCAACGCTTTGATGGCCCGGTTTTGCTGGTAATGAGCGGTGCCAGTTTGTTCAGTCGGGAGTTTGATGAGCTGGCGCGTATTGATGCGGCCTGGGGGCAGGTGGTTAAAGACAGGATCAGTGAACGTATTGTGTTACCAGAGGCCGATCAAACGTTTTCCAATGAGGGGGCCAGAGCTGAAGTTAACCGGATTTTACAGAACTGGCTGATAAACGGGGTGAAACTGAAGAAAGTCCGGAAGTAAGTACGCTATACCTGTCGTAACTACTCGCCCTCATCTCCTTCAATCTGCCCGGCAAAAGCCATTTGAATAACAATCAGAGGATTAATACCTTTGTTCGCCATGATTTGAAGATAGTTCGATATACGGCAATAGGCATGCGCCAGTTCAAGGCTTCTAAAGCAGCCCGATACCTTTTGCATCTTTGGCAAATAACAGCGCCGCCGCTTCATGCCTTTTCAGCCGTTCCCACCGGTTGTGAGCGTCAGATTTTGCCATTCGTCCGCGTTTACCCTTGGGTTTTGGAGAGATCACCGGCAGCTCTTTCTCACCCCGGGTCAACAGATTGCGATAGCGCTTTTGCAGGTTTTGGTATTCCTGCGGTGTCAGCTGCTTCTGCTCCCGCTGAGACACCCGCTTACAGGTTTCTTTTAGTAGCCGTTTGATGTTTAAGGAATTTCGAAAATTCCGCCGATTTAAGCGGGCGACCATCAAATAGATGAATCCTTCACTATTTGATGGTCAGGTTGATAGTGAGCACTTTCTTTTGATCCTGCCGGATTTATGAAAGTTTCAATAATGCTTTAATGGCAGACTCAACCTGCTGATAAACGGTTTGATAAACTGACCCGGCCTGGTTGTAAGGGTCTGGAATTTCTCTGGCCAACCCTGCTTTGTCAATGAGTCCACCCATCAGGTAGACCCGTTTATCATTTTTCAGTTGCTCAATGTGGCTGGTTTCCATAACCAGAATCAGATCAGCCCACTGTAGCAATTCTGTATCCAGTTGGTGAGAGCGAAAAGCCCCCATATCCACACCTTGTTTCGCTGCCAGAGCTACCATGCGTGGATCAGCATTTCGGCCGGCTTCCCGGTGAAAGCCGGCTGAGCGACACTCCACAGTTGATGTAGCTGGCCGGTAGTGCTGAAACAGGACGTCGGCCAGCGCACTGCGATTAATATTGCCATAACAGATAAAAAGAATACGCTGTGATTTACCGACAATTTGACTCACTTGCTGCCAGCGGCTACGCCGACGATAGAGAAGGCTGCGTAGTTTGTCACTGATAATACCTGTCAGACGCTGCCAGTATGTACGCATAATACTGGCCATATCAATCAGGCCAGGAAGTGGGTCAGACAGTGATTGAGCATCAAAACGCTGCCCGGGAAGCAGCATTGTCAGTAGCGCGTGTACAGCTTGCGCACGCGAGGGCAGTGTTACCAGCCGGGGGTCGGCATCGCGTCGCATGACGGCTTCAAACCAGGCCAAATCAGCAGATAATTTGCGACAGCGCAGGTTGCGCTTGAATGCAGGCAGTACAGGTATCGGCCGTTGATAGTGCTGGTGCCACAAAAGCTGTGGAAAATCAGCACCGGCGGCTGTGGCCAATGGCAGGGAGCCCCAGAAGCGACCGTTAATTTCAATCAGGATGAAGCGGCGCGTCAGAGGCTGCCATTTAAACTCAACCATGGCTACACCCTGCCATTGCAGCTCACGTATCAGTTGTTTGCTGGCAGTCAGCAATTCGGGGATGGGCTCCTCGCTCACCCGCAGGCTGCTGCCGCCACCGCTTAGTGGAACCTCATGCAAACGTCGATGTTGAAAGGCGTACACAATTTCGCCTTGTGCTGCCAGCAATTCAATGCCAATCCCTTCACCACTAAAGTATTCCTGAAGAATAAGGTGAGTGCTGCTCAGCATGGATTGGCAGAGGTTGATGAGTTCTTGTGGCGAATGGGCGTAACACACATTCATGGACTGGCGTGTGCTGTCTTGTGTATTTCCCTGGGTAATAGACCGACCTGGTTTGATGACAACAGGAAAAGTCAGCTCAGGGACAATGGTAGATAAGTCCTCTGGCTGATGAAGTGTCCAGCTTGCTGGTTGCGGTACCTGGCAGCGCTCTGCCAGATTGGCCGTCAATGATTTATCAAGAACCTGTTCCAGTGCATTGTGTTCCGCTATTGCAAAGCGCGCGCGCAAAGCCGGTGTGTCAAAATGTTTGGAGATGGGTACCAGTGTTCGCTCTGTCACAGGTATGACCATTCCGATATTGGGGCGGGTATTGAGTATCTGCTCCAGCCAAAGCAAAAATTCAGTTGGCTGCGCCAGGGGTGAAGGATAACAAAGCACAAGGCTGCTATAACGTGAACGGGCGCTGATAGGTTTTGCTTCATGAGATGCGCATATTACTGAGGCGCCTGCCCGTCCCAGAGAGCGAACAATCGCCAGTGCAGGCAATGTATCAGCATCAAGAACCAGAACCTGTTCGTCCACGCGGGATAACTGTTCGGATAAGGTGTGCTGTGTCATTGCTCAGATGCCTTTGGTGGTTTTCCCGGACGCATTATATTGAGTTTGCACAGTATGGCACTGATTTCTGTACAAAACGGGTGTTTACCAATAAACAGTCCAAGTAGCCATCCGCTCAGGGACAGAAGGCCCATAAACGTCATATTCAGAAAAAGAGAGTTATCATTATCTTTCAGTGATTCGTTAAGCAATAATGCCGGAACGACAGTAAAAACCACACAAGGCAGTGTGCGCAGTACAATTTTGCCAAACTGGTGAGCGCCCATAGAGAGTGTTTTTCTTAAATAAAATAATGTCAGTAACAGGCGACAGGCATAAAAAGTAACGACGGCGAAGCAGATTGCCTTAAGCCCGAATTGAACAGCGAATGCAACCAGTAGCAGTTGGACTACATTGGAGATGATACGAATATTCAGTGTAATTTCCGGGCGACCTATGGCAATAAAAAGATTGTCACTGAACAGTGCAGGTGGTAGTAACAAACCGCCTATACAAAGCACTTTCACCAGTGGTACAGCGGTTTCCCACTGAGGGCCATAAAGCAGCAAAACGACATCGCTGGTAAACAGATACAAAAAACAGAAAAAAGGCCAGGCAAAAATTATGGAGTAATCCACTGCTTTTATATAGCCCGCTTGCAGACGGTTTTGATCCTGATTGGCATGAGAGAAAAGAGGAAGAATAATTGGGTTTATGCTGCCGGTAAACAGGCGGTCAAAGAGTGAAAAGGTACCGTAAGCACGGGAGTAAAACCCCAGTGCGCCCATACCCAAAATGCGTGCTATTACTGCGTCAATCACACTCAATGAAAAATGCTGAATAACATTGCCTGCACCGACCATTGAGCCAAATTTGAGAATTTGCTTACTGCCTTTAAGACCAAGGCGAAGTTTATAATTTCTGTTTCTGAAAAAAAGTGATAGCACTACAGTGCAGATTGTTTCGGCAATGGCGCCATAGGCAATACAGAAGTAACTGGCGCCTTGCAGTGCAGTTGCAATGGATACGACAATGCCCAGCAGGGCCGAGACGGCAGAAATGCCGGCAGTGATCTCAAATTTCAGCTGCTTGCGCAATAAGGCAATGGTGATGGAGCCGAAGGGAATAAGGATAAAATTGATTGAAAGAAGATGAATAAGTGATGCAATACCCGGCTGATCAAAAAATATTGCCGCCGGCTCTCCCAGGCAGTAAACCAGCAAGCCCAGGCTCCAGGAAATAATCACTGTCAAAGTAAAGGCAGAGGTGACTTTTTCTTCATTCAGGTTTTGTTCCTGAATAAGGTATTGATTCAAACCAAAATCACGAAACAGATAGGCCAGTGCGACAACGGTATAACCTGCACTATAGACGCCAATCTCATGGGGGGTCAGCAGGCGTGCCAGCACCATGGTGGAGCCAAACTGAGCGAGCAGCATCAGGTAGCGTACAGCGATGCTGAAGGCAATGGCCATTCGGGTAGAAAGAGATTTTGCCATAAAAACTGGCGTGCCTGATCAGAGTGTGGGTTTAGCTTGAAATAGTCACTGTTAACTATTTGGCTTGATCTGTTGCGGTGCTGCTTTTGCCTCCACTGACTGTATAGCCTGCCACTTTGAGATTATTGCGCAAGCCTGGCAGAGGAAAACCCCTAGCATAGACATCATTGGCATACTTGAGCGCTTCATCATATTGCTTGAGGTTGGATAGCACTAAACCAAGATTGTATTTAATTTGTAAATTTTCAGGTTCAATCAATTCAGCACTGCGATAGAGCTTGAGTGCTTCTTCGTAGCGCTTTTTATTTTGCAAATAAACACCAAACAACATACGAGCCATTGCATCATTGGGGCTGAAGTTGATGGCTCGTTGCAGATAACATTCAGGTGGGCCAATACGTTTTTGTCCGAGCTCAATATCGGGCATTGATATGGAGCGGATCATGGAAAAGAGAGCGCGATGGTGATTTGGCCAGGCCCGCAAAGTGTAATCAATATCGGGCAGGGTAGTGGGGCCATCGACCAATTGCTCGATAGAGGGCGTAAAATGCCGTTGTTCAACGACTCTGAGCGTACCATCAGGGAGTGCGCCCCTCTGCATATAATCGTAGGGGCCGTAATTCAGGGACTTGCCCTGACACAGCTTGCCACCAAAGTCCACGCCGACCCAGGGAGCAAGTTTTTTTGCTTCAGTTGCGCCCAGCGATGTCCCTGCGCATAGACTGCTGAGCAGGAGTGCGCCAGCCCATTTTGTCAGTTTTGTAACTGCTTTTTCCAAAACCGGAGCCTGTGTCATAAAGTCGTGCATCTTATTACTGCTGCTAAATCCAATTCGTAAAGGCGCTATTCAACACCATTCAGGCAGGAATGCAAGCGAATGGCCGCAGACATAACATCTGAAAAGATTTATTGAGAAATACTTAACATCGGTATTTTTGCCGATGCCAAAATGTGGCCTTGTACTTAGCATTTTTGTTTTCAGAGGCTACAATCCCCCTCTTTTATAACGATATGAGATGGACAACAAAAATTATGGGTGGCAAAAGGAAGTGTCCGGGACTGGTGCATGAACTATTACAGCAGCACCTTGAAACAGCGCAGGCGGCTTCTCGAAGTGCGTTGCTGTATCGGGATGAGGTATTTGATTATCGATCCTTGTGGCAACTCAGTGAGGCCTTTGCCTGTGGTCTGATTGCCAATGGTTTGCCGTCAGCCGGGCGTGTTGCCATCTTTCTTCCCAAACAGCCACAGGTCGTGGCAGCCGTGTTTGGCAGCTCGTTGGCGGGCGGAGTCTTTGTGCCGATCAATCCGTTGCTGAAACCCCGGCAGGTTGCCCATATTCTCATGGATTGCAACGTGCGGGTGCTGGTTACCTCAAAGCAGCGCCTGGCCGGATTGAGTGAAGTGCTGGAAGCGTGTTCTGAGCTGGAGCATATCGTTGTTGTTGAAGCTGATGCTCAACTGGAGCAGACAAAGGGCTTGACCAGACATGTCTGGGCTGATTTTTGTCAGGATCGTTCAGGCGGGCACTTCCATTCCCGAATAGATGCCGATATGGCCGCTATTCTTTATACCTCTGGCAGTACTGGCGCGCCAAAGGGTGTTGTGCTGTCGCATCGCAATATCGTGGCAGGTGCAGACAGTGTGGCCGATTATCTGTGCAATAGCGCAGATGATCGCGTATTGGCTTTGTTGCCTTTGAGTTTTGATGCCGGTCTGAGTCAGTTAACCACGATGTTTATGGTTGGGGGCAGCGCCGTTTTGATGGATTATCTGCTGCCTGGCGACGTATTGCAGGCGCTTGTGCGCTATCAGGTAACAGGTCTTGGTGCAGTGCCGCCAATCTGGAACCAGCTTGCCCGTCTGCAGTGGCCTGAGGCTGTCTGTCAGCGTCTGCGCTATATCACCAATACCGGTGGAGCGATGCCAGTGACAACAACAAAGATCCTGCGTGAAAAATTGCCTGATACATTGATTTACCTGATGTACGGACTGACTGAAGCCTTTCGCTCAACTTATCTTGATCCGGCAGAGGTGGAGCGGCGGCCAGAATCAATCGGTAAAGCCATTCCAAATGCAGAGATTCTGTTGATCAATGAAAAAGGCCAACGCTGTGCCGCGGGTGAGCCCGGTGAGTTAGTGCATCGGGGTGCTCTGGTGGCAATGGGCTACTGGAATGCGCCAGAGTTGACAGCTGCCCGTTTCCGGTCGGCGCCTTTGCGGGCGCCGGAACTGGTGACTGACGAGCTTGCTGTCTGGTCCGGTGATCAATTGTATAGCGATGAAGAGGGCTATCTGTACTTTATTGGTCGCAGCGACGACATGATAAAGAGTTCCGGCTACCGAATCAGCCCGACAGAAGTTGAAGATGCGGCCTATGCAAGTAGTCTGGTGAATCAGGTGGCTGCGATTGGTTTGCCTCACGATGAATTGGGCCAGGCTATTTTACTGGTATTTTCCGCAGCCAGTCCGGAGTTGCCTTTGCAGACGTTGGAGAAGACGCTGTTGGCTGCGCTGACCAGAGAGTTGCCCGCTTTTATGGTGCCTCGTGCTGTAGTAGCTGTGGATGCACTGCCGCTCAATCCTAATGGAAAAATTGATCGCAAATCACTATTAGCGCAATACCAGTCACACTTTTTGACTTAATTTAACTACAGAATCTGTCGGCGCGTGTAGCATAGCGTACCGGATGGCCAGTGCCTGGGGATGGATTCCCGGCAAAAGTAAAGGAGAAAATACCCAAATGCGCACGGTACGTGTTTTCAACCACCACGTTCACACGGTTTATTATGTGTTGGCCGTGCTCGAAGCTTTGTTGTTTTTCCTTGCTTTTCATATCGGAGCTTACCTGTATTTTGAGCAGTCAAATGCCGGTTCAGCCAGTTACGTCAATGAAACCTTGTTCCGGGCGGCACTGTTTGCTCTGATCATGGTGTCTTCACTGTCGGCAACCGGTTTGTACAAACCCCACCTCAGGGAAGGTTCGAGCGGTATTTTGTTGCGTTTGATGAGTGCCTTTGTTATTGCAATTCTTGCTGTTGCACTGGTGTTTTATCTGATGGCTGATCTTCATCTGTGGCGGGGTGTTTTTGCCCAGTCGGTGATTATTGCGCTTTTAATGGCCCTGCTTAGTCGCTGGTTGTTTAATCATGTAGTTGACAATAATGAACTCAAAACGCG
Organism: Parahaliea sp.; assembly: GCA_047974765.1. Classification (GTDB taxonomy): domain Bacteria; phylum Pseudomonadota; class Gammaproteobacteria; order Pseudomonadales; family Halieaceae; genus JBKECP01. The sequence goes on from JBKECP010000001.1 coordinate 49,500, forward strand.
CGTATTGGTGCTGGGCGCTGGTCAGCGTGCCAATACGGCTGTCAGTCGTATGCGACGTACCAGTGACCGGCAAAGTTTTGAATTTGTCGCTTTTGTTCGTGCGCCGGGGGAAGTGGTTCAGATTGTTGATGAACGCGTAGTTGAGCTGGACGAAGATGAACTCACTGATTTTGTGCTGGCTGAGGATGTTGATCAGATCGTTGTTGCCATGGATGACCGTCGACGGGCTTTGCCGGTAGACCAGCTGGTTGAGTGTCGTCTTGATGGTGTGGAAGTGGTTGAGGTGGCGACGTTCTTTGAGCGGGAAGCGGGCAAGATTATGCTTGATTTCTTTAGTCCCAGCTGGCTTGTATTTTCTGATGGCTTCAGTATGGGTTCGGCGCGTCGTTTTACCAAGCGTCTGTTTGATATCCTGGCTAGTTTCGCACTGCTGATGGTCGCCTGGCCGCTGATGCTGATTACATTGTTTGCAATCTGGATTGAAGACGGTTTTTCAGCTCCGGTGATTTATCGGCAGCGCCGGGTAGGTTTATATGGGCGTGAATTTGACTTGATGAAGCTGCGCTCCATGCGCGTCGATGCAGAAGGCGATGGCAAGGCCCGTTGGGCTGCCCGGAATGACAATCGTATTACCCGGGTTGGCGCTATAATCCGCCGCCTGCGAATTGATGAGCTGCCTCAGATATTAAATGTACTTTATGGTGATATGTCGCTGGTTGGTCCCCGCCCGGAACGACCGGAGTTTGTGCATGAGCTGGAAGAAAAGATCCCCTATTATCCGGTTCGGCATCAGGTTAAACCAGGTATCGCCGGTTGGGCTCAATTGCGTTATCCCTATGGTGCCAGTGAGGAAGACGCCCGGGAAAAACTGCAGTATGAGCTTTACTACATCAAGAATCACAGCTTGTTTCTTGATTGCATGATTATCTTGGCAACAACAGAAATTGTCCTTTTTGGGCAGGGTGTTCGCTGATTCAGTTGCAAATAACAAGCCTGCATTTCACTCTCCTCGCATTAATGCTAATATTAACTAGTAAATTGGTTTGGTCGTAGATATTACGGCCTGACGCCGACCCTTTTGTTATTTTCTCGGGCTGTGATCCAGCTTGGGATTTTTGTATTCAATGGGCAGTTGCTATTGGGGGGGCTGCATCATGGGAAATCTGGTCTTGCTGCTGAGTATCGCAGTATTTGTGGTGTTGTGTCTGGCTTGTGTTGTTTTTGTTTGTGCTGCCAGGCGATACGTCTGTGAAGATGAGGTGCAGGAAGATACTGTGCGAGACCATCCAACAAGGCCGCCCGGCATCTGACTTCGTGTTAAATGATATTGCCTATTGATTATTTGATTATAATCAATGAGTTGAAGCTATATGTTAAATATATTTCAAGGTATGACGGGTGCAATTCAGCTATTTAAGTAATTATTTTTAGGCTCAGTTGTGCCTATTTGAGAATTAACCCTCACTTTTACAAAGCTATTACAAGCAGAATCTGAAATTCGAGCTATTATTGTCCTTCCAAACCACAATCATCGGGTGATGCAGGGACGGAATGACGATGACTGTAGCAAGTGATCCTGTGTCCAGTGAGGACACTGAAAACAGAGCAGATAAACCACAAAGGCATAACTACACCCGCCCTGCGATTGTTGCAGTGGTGTTGGTGGCTGTGTATCTGCTATTGCGCTGGCTGCCGGTAGAGGCTGGTGTAGAGACCACCGGTTCTCAGATAGATGCATTATTGTTGTGGTGTACCGGCGGCATTGTAACGCTGGCTTTTCTGGTAATAGCGGCGCGCAAATCCTGATCAGGTCAGGGGACAATCCGTACTGACTGTCGGGGGATGAAAGTCTCCCGAATTTTTTAGTGTGCGCAGTTATACAGTTGGATATTGTCAATTGGCGCTGGTATCTGACTATTGGCTAAGCCTGTGTCGACAAGACATCTCCCAGCGCGTTTATCATCAAGTCAATTTCCCGATATTCTGCCCCGAAGGGTGGACCCAGTTGTATCGTGTCTCCACCATAGCGTATATAAAAACCTTTTTGCCACATAGCCATGGCTACCTCATAAGGGCGGCGCAGGGGTTCGCCTGGATACTGTGCAAGGCTTATACCTCCGGCGAGGCCAAAGTTGCGAATATCCACTACATGAGACAGACCTTTCAGGCTGTGTAGAGCATCTTCAAAGGGGGAGGCGAGATTTGCAGCCTGTTTGACGGCTTCTTCATCCTCCAGCAGCTGCAATGCTGCCAGTGCTGCTGCGCAGGCCAGCGGATGGCCGGAATAGGTGTAACCATGGGGTAATTCCAGGGCGTAATCTGGTCCACCCTGATCCATAAAGGTGTCATAAATTTCCTGTTTGAGAGCCACCGCGCCCATTGGCACAGCACCATTGGTCAATTGTTTGGCCAGCGTCATGATATCGGGTTTTACACCAAAGGCTTCGGCACCACTGCAGCTCCCCAGGCGGCCAAAGGCACAGATAACCTCGTCAAAAATCAGCAGAATATTATGCTGTTGGCAGATTTCGTGCAGTCGTTCCAGATAACCCACCGGCGGTGGAATAACGCCAGCAGAACCGGCGAGAGGTTCAACAATGACGGCAGCAATGGTTGTGGCACCGTATAACGCAATAAGATCCAGCAGTGCATCGGCTAATTCCCGCCCCTGTGCAGGCTGGCCGCGACAAAATCGGTGGCTGTCAAGCTGGGTATGAGGCAGGTGAGCACTGGTAAGGCTTTCTCCATAGAGGCTCCGATTGGGGCCGATACCGCCGACAGCAATGCCGCCAAAGTTGACACCGTGATAGCCCTTGATGCGGCCAATCAGACGGGTTTTGCTACCCTGGCCACGTTTGCACCAATAGGCACGGGCTATTTTTAGCGCCGTATCGACTGCTTCTGAGCCTGAGCCGGTAAAGAATACCCGATTGAGACCATCGGGCATGAAAGAGCTTACTTTTTCAGCCAGTTGAAAGATACCAGGATGGCCAAATTGAAAAGCGGGTGCATAGTCCAGGCGCATAATTTGCTGACTGACGGCTTCGCTGATTTCAGGACGGCCATGACCAAGGCCGCAGGTCCACAAACCAGACAGACCGTCAAAAATACGACGACCATCAGCTGAGGTGTAGTAATTACCGCTGGCAGAAATAATCAATCTTGGATCGCGCTTGAAATTACGGTTTCCGGTGAATGGCATCCAGCAGGCATCGAGCTGCGCCTGTGTTAATCCCGCATTGGCAGGTATTTCTGGCTGAGTCATTGTGGCCTCTCACTGCGCAATAAAACCAAACGCTATTGGCAAACAGGTCATACCTGTCCGACAGATAACGAGCTTCAAAATCAATTTTGTCGGGCAGGTATCGGGCAGGTAATAGTGTCACTACCATCACCTGTCTGATGAGGCTAATCCTGCTTCGGGAAAACTGTCAAGTACTGTCGCCACTGCCAGTGCAAATAACAAGGTAACTTGGTGTGATGTTTTTCCTGTTCCAGATATGGCGCGAAAACTCTCCCGGGAGGGAGTCTTTATAAATAATAAATGTAACTACTCGCACCAGGAATAATTGAAAAAGTTCCTGACAAGATTTTGGCCTTTATTTTTCCTTCTTGCCGTATATCGAGCTATCTTCAGACCATGGCGAACAAAGGTATTAATCTGCTGATCGCTATTCAAATGGTTTTTGTAGGGCAGATTGAAGTGGATGGAGGCAAGTAGTTATCTGTTGCTTTGATAATATTTTCAGGTGAGGTGATCAAAACCCGGATAACATCCGGGTTTTTTGAACAAGTCAGTTAGTGTACAACATGATATTAATGGCTTGTGCCGGGGCTTATCGATATTATTGCGTGACATACAGAATATGACTGTAGCGCATTTTTCTGTTCTCCCGTTTTGCTGAAAGGTATATCTGTTCGTGCAGGACAATAAAGAAACACAGATTGGCTTGATAGCGGCATTGGGTGCCTTTTTTATCTGGGGTTTGGCGCCACTGTATTTTAAATACCTGCAAGATATGCCTGCTACAGAAATTCTGGCACACCGCAGTATCTGGTCATTCGTACTGGCACTGCTTATGCTGGTGGTATTGGGCAGGCTGCCAAACTTTAGACAAACCCTCTGTAATTTGAAATTGATGCGTATTCTGGCTTTGTCGGGTCTGTTGATAGGTGGCAATTGGCTGGTGTTTATCTGGGCTGTTACCCACAGCCAGATGACAGAAGCCAGCCTGGGTTATTATATTAATCCATTGGTAAATATTCTGTTGGGCGTCTGTTTTTTGGGAGAGCGCCTGCGTCTGTTGCAGTGGGCGGCTGTATTGCTGGCTTTTATTGGTGTTGGCCATGAGGTGTGGCTGTTTGGTCGTTTGCCAATGGTGGCGTTATACCTTGCTTTCAGCTTTGGTATTTATGGCCTGGTGCGCAAGGCGGCCCCAGTTGAAAGCCTGACGGGTTTATGCGTGGAAACACTCTATATGTTACCGCTGGCTCTGGCTTATTTGCTGTGGAGTGATAGCCCCAGCAGTAATATGTTCAATAATGGTTTTGGTCTCAACGGCGTATTAATGTTTGGTGGGCCACTGACATTAGTGCCCTTGTTACTGTTCACTATTGCAGCCAAACGCCTGCGTCTGTCAACGCTTGGTATCTTGCAATATCTTGGTCCCAGTCTGATGCTGGTACTGGCGGTGAAGGTTTTTGGTGAAAATTTCAGTAAGGAAACAATGCTCAGTTTTAGTCTGGTCTGGTGTGGATTATTGGTTTTTACAGCAGATGCTTTTATGCAGCGTCGGCGGGAGCGTGAAATACGTTCGCTGGCTGTTGTGGCATCTGCACTACAAAGTAATGACGAGACTCGTCGTTATTAATCCGACAAGTATCTATTGTCAGATTAATAGTTGTTCGATCAGTGGGCAGATACCTGTCAGGTGCAGTTTTTCCGATTTTTAATCCCGATAACTGTCTACGTCCGGGCATGTACAATGCAGGTTGCGATCGCCGTAGACATTATCGACGCGGTTAACCGGCGGCCAATATTTGCTCTGGCGTAAACTCTGGACAGGGTAAGTTGCCTGCTCTCGGCTGTAGTTGTGTGGCCATTGACTATTGACCACATCAGCCTGTGTATGTGGTGCGTTGGTAAGTGGGTTGTCATTCACATCCAGAGCACCGTCTTCCACTGCTTTGATTTCCCGGCGAATGGCAATTAATGCTTCACAGAAGCGATCCAGCTCAGCCTGTGATTCTGATTCAGTGGGTTCAACCATCAATGTGCCTGGCACCGGAAAACTCATGGTGGGGGCATGGAAGCCGAAATCGACCAGTCGTTTGGCGATATCTTCTTCCGAGATACCACTGCTTTCCCTGATTGGCCGGATATCCACAATACATTCATGGGCAACATTGCCGTTACCGCCGGTATAAAGGATGGGGTAATGCGCTTTTAACCGGTGAGCAATGTAGTTGGCATTGAGAATGGCCACTTTGCTGGCTTCGGTTAAGCCACGAGCACCCATCAGCGCGATATAAGCCCAGGAGATGGGCAGAATCGATGCGCTGCCGTAGGGGGTGGCAGATACTACATCGTTACCTTTATCAAGACCAGGTACCGGGCTGACGGGGTTGGTTGGCAAAAAGGGGGCAAGGTGTGCGCCCACACCGATCGGACCTACACCGGGACCGCCCCCACCATGGGGGATACAAAAAGTCTTGTGCAGGTTGAGATGGGATACATCGGCACCAAATTGACCCGGAGCCGCCAGTCCCACCATGGCATTGAGATTGGCGCCGTCTACATAAACCTGACCACCGTGCCCGTGTATGATATCGCACACTTCAATAATGGATTCTTCAAATACACCATGAGTCGAAGGGTAGGTGACCATGATACAGGCCAGCTCCTGATTGTGGCGCTCGGCTTTCAGTTTGAGGTCGTTAATGTCGATATTGCCCAGGTTGTCACATTCCACAATGACCACTTTCATGCCAGCCAGTGCTGCGCTGGCAGGATTGGTGCCGTGGGCAGAAGATGGAATCAGGCAGATATTGCGCTGGTTGTCGCCGCGACTCTGGTGGTAGCGCAGGATGGTCAGCAGACCGGCGTATTCACCCTGAGAACCGGCATTGGGTTGTACCGAGATGGCATCGTAGCCGGTGCATTCTTTCAGCATATGCTCCAGCTCTGCCAGCAGGGCCTGATAGCCCAGGGTCTGCTCGCTGGGTGCGAAGGGGTGTAGGCCAGCAAATTCTGGCCAGGTTATTGCCAGCATCTCAGTGGTGGCGTTGAGCTTCATAGTGCAGGAGCCGAGCGGAATCATTGCCCGGTTAAGGGCGATGTCCTTGTCTTCCAGCCGACGCATATAGCGCAGCAGTTCAGTCTCAGAATGGTAACTGTTGAACAGGGGGTGATTCAGATAATCCATCTTGCGGCGCAGAACAGCAGGGATCCCGCTATCTTCACCGGAATTATTGTCGCGCGCGCGGCAGGTGTGTTCGGGTTTGCTGCCGGTGAAGATGAAGACCAATGTATCTACATCCTCTGAGCGGGTGGTTTCATCCAGGGCAATACTGACATGGGTATCATCAATCAGGCGCAGGTTGAAACCGGCGCCAAGGGCACGTTCGATGATTGCATCACGCTTGCTGTCAACACGATAGGTGAGGGTATCGAACCAGCTGTCGTTATCTGATTCAAAGTTGTTCTCGGCCAGCATGTCCTGTAGCAGGCAGGTCAGGCGGTGAATACGCCTGGCGATACGGCGCAGGCCATCGGGACCATGATACATGGCATAAAAGGCAGACATGATGGCCAGCAGGGCCTGTGCTGTGCAGATATTGCTGGTGGCTTTCTCGCGGCGGATGTGCTGCTCGCGCGTTTGCATGGCCATACGCAGAGCCTGATTGCCGCGGCGGTCGATGGATACGCCGATGATACGGCCAGGTGTAGAGCGTTTGTAGGCATCACGGGTGGCAAAAAAAGCGGCGTGAGGGCCGCCAAAACCCATTGGTACACCAAAACGCTGGCTGTTGCCGACAACCACGTCAGCGCCTAATGCACCTGGCGATTTAAGCAGCAGCAGGGCAGCGATATCAGCAGCCACCGTAACCAGAGTTTCGTTGTCGTGTGCTTTGTCAATTAAATCTGAAAGATCGCGTACATGCCCGTAGGTACCAGGGTATTGCAACAGGACACCAAAGGCATCGACCGAACCGACCAGCTCTTCGGGTTCTCCCACCAGTACATCAATATCCAGTGCCTCGGCACGGGTTCTGATGACGGCAATGGTTTGTGGGTGACAATCTTTGGCCACAATAAAAGTCTGACTGCGATTTTTCTTGTTGACCCGCTGTAACAGGGTCATAGCTTCGGCGGCGGCGCTACCTTCATCCAGCATGGAGGCATTGGCCAGTTCCATACCGGTCAAATCCATAATCATCTGCTGGTAGGTCAGCAGGGCTTCCAGGCGTCCCTGGGATATCTCTGGCTGATAGGGGGTGTAAGCGGTGTACCAGCCCGGGTTTTCCAGCACATTGCGTTGAATAACGGCCGGGGTGTAGGTGTCGTGATAGCCGGTGCCGATAAAAGATTTGAATACCTGGTTCTGTTGTGCCAGCTGGCGTAACCGGGCAATGACTGCCTGCTCTGTTTGAGGTTCATCCAGATCCATCGGCTGCTGACGCCGAATAGCTGCTGGTACGGTATCGTCGATCAGCGCATCCAGACTGGTATAGCCCAGTGTTTCAGCCATTGTCTGCTGCTGTTTGACAGAAGGGCCAATGTGGCGTTGGATAAAATCCTGGCGGTTTTCCAGACTAACGAGGGACGGGCGGCTCATGGGGGCTCCGGCAGTTAGAAAACAGGTAATTAAGAGGTATTGCTTTGAAGCCGCGATGTTAGCAGTCACCTTGGCTATGAGCAATTGCCGGGGTTTTGCAAACATCTTTGATCAGGAGAGGAAAATGCATGAAACACTGTCAATGCCACAACTGCTGGTGCGTATTCGCAAGTGTCGCCACTGTGAAAAGAGCCTGCCGCTGGGGCCACGTCCGGTGGTGCGTGCCGATACCAGTGCACGTTTGCTGATTGTCGGGCAGGCACCTGGTTTGCGCGTGCATAAAAGTGGTATTCCCTGGGATGACGCCAGCGGTGAACGCCTGCGGGACTGGCTACAGATAGATAAAGCACATTTTTATGATGAATCCCGGGTGGCTATTATGCCGATGGGGTTTTGCTATCCTGGCACGGGTAAATCCGGTGATTTGCCGCCTGAGCCGGACTGTGCGCCCCTGTGGCACGAACCCCTGCTCAAACATATGCCCGATATTCGCTTGACGCTGCTGATTGGACGTTATGCCCAGGCTTATTATCTGGATGACCCAAAGGAGACACTGTCGGCACGGGTTGAGCGCTGGCGTGATTTTGGGCCGCAAATTTTACCATTGCCTCATCCTTCGCCGCGCAATAATCTCTGGTTGCGCAAGCACCCCTGGTTCGAGGCGGAGGTGCTGCCAGATCTGCGGCGGCGACTTCGCAGGCTCTGGTCGTAGTAGATGCCAGGTTATCAACCTGGCAATCAAATAGATGAATCCCTCACTATTTGATTGCCGCCCTGAAAATCAGCGGAATTTGTGAAATACCTTGATTTTCGCAGGACTCGCGCAGACTTACAGCCTGCGGCGGCACATTCATGTGCCGCTTATTCATTCGGCTAAAAGCTTACCGAGTTAATAATAGTGTAATAAGTAGAGGATGGATTATGGATCTGGTCAGCCCCGAATCCCTTGAAATCAACAGTGCCTGTTTGCAAGGTATGAGTGCGCAGTTGCACCATCGTTATATCGATAGCAAAAAACTTCCCGGTTATATTATGTTGCTTGCCCGTGGTGGCGATATTTGTCATCTGGATATTGCCGGTCAGCGCGATATTGAACGCAATCAGCCGATGACTCTTGATACGATTTTTCGGCTTTACTCCATGACTAAGCCAGTTACGGCTGTAGCGCTAATGACGCTCTGGGAGAAGGGTTTGTTCTCCCTGGATGAACCAGTGCATCGCTATATTCCAGAATTTTGTAATCTTCAAGTCTATAAAACCGGCGCTTTCCCCGCCTTTCAGACACAGCCCTGTCGGCGGTCGATGCAGATTCGTGACCTGTTGACCCACACCTCGGGGCTGACCTATGACTTCCTGCGTCAATCCAATATCGACTATGCCTATCGCAAGTTACAGATCGGCAATCCGGCACCGGGTTACACGTTGAAGGATATGATTGGTCAGCTGGCCGGTCTGCCGCTGGAGTTCTCCCCCGGCGGTGCATGGAATTATTCTTTGGGGATTGATGTTTGTGGCTACCTGGTGGAAGTGCTCAGTGGTATGAGTCTGGCCAATTATATGGATAAGGTTCTGTTTAAGCCCCTGGGTATGGACGATACCACTTTCAATCTGCGTTCTGAACAGTGTTCACGCTTTGGCAGTTGCTATCAATTTCATCCAGCCAAAGGCATGGTGTTAATTGATGATGGCCAAAGCAGCCGGTTTCAGGGGCGCAGCTTTTTCTCCGGGGGTGGAGGTCTGCTGTCAACCACCCGGGATTATTTTCGTTTCTGTCAAATGTTGGCTAATGGCGGCACTCTGGAGGGAGTGCGTATTCTGGGCCAGCATACCCTTGCCCTGATGGTTAGTAATCACCTGCCGGATAATGCCGATCTGGCCCGGCTGGCTTATGGCCACTTCACTGAAACCCGCTATGACGGTGTCGGGTTTGGTCTTGGTTTGGGTACTCGTCTTGATCCGGTTGCCTTTGGTACACCGGCCTCGGAAGGGAGTTATTTTTGGAGTGGCCTTGCTGGCACTCAATTTCTGGTGGACCCACAAGAAGAACTGATGATGCTGTTCATGACCCAGCTGATGCCCGGCAGTGTCCATAACTTGCGTATGGAGCTGGAAGCGATGGTTTATGCTGCGCTTGATTAGGCGGGAATACTGTTTATTTCGAGCTGCTGTAGCAAATATCACTGATCCACAGCCGCTGTTCACCGGTCGGGCTGGCAATGTTGACTTCATCGTCCAGGCTGCGACCAAGCAGCGCTCTGGCCATTGGTGAATCCATACTGAGCTTGCCTGCCTTAAGATCAAATTCGTCCGGCCCGACAATACGCCAGCACTGGCTTGCGCCGGTTGCATCCTCCAGGGTAACCCAGGCGCCAAAATAAACTTTATCGGTATTATCAGGAAGCTGATTTATCACTTTCAGCTCGTCCAGACGCTTGTTTAAAAAGCGTACCCGTGAATCAATTTCCCGCAACCGCCGTTTACCATAGATATAGTCCCCGTTTTCTGAGCGGTCACCATTTTTGGCAGCTTCGTGAACGGCCTGGGTGACTATGGGCCGCTCCACCTTCCACAATTGGTGCAGCTCCGAGCGCAGCGTTTGTTCACCCTCGGGGGTAATGTAGGTTGAGCCGCGTGGACGCGGCGGTCTGTATCGTCCCATGGCGAAGATTCTAGCGCCTGTTCGTGCTGTTTCGCCATGCTTTTGTGTTGTTGGGAGAAGTGCTGGACCTCAGCAGCGGTGCCTGTTATGAAGAGATTTCTCAATAAAGGAGAGGCCTGTGTGCTGCCAACGAATACAATTATGCACGTTTACCCTGCTACTGGCAGCGGTATTGTCAACGCCTGTACGGGCCAGCTGTATTGACTGGCAAGGTTCTTTGCAGCAGGGGGGGCTGGTTTGGGGCAGAGTGATGCCTGGCACAACAGTGATGCTGGGAGATGAGCAGCTGGATGTATTGGCAGATGGTACTGTCATTGCCGGTTTTGGGCGCGACACTGCCGTTGGGATGATGCTGGTTGTTGGCACAACCCCAGGTTGTAGCGAGGAGTTGAGTATAAAACAGCGTGATTACCGGATTTCCCGGGTACAAGGGGTGCCTCAACGCACGGTTACACCATCACTGGCACATCAGGCACGTATCGCCCGTGAGGGTGCGCTGGTCAGTAAAGCCAAGGCGCAGCGTCTGTTGCGCCGGGACTTGCTCGATGATGCGCTGGATGGTTTTGAATGGCCGGTGACAGGGCGTATTTCCGGTGTTTACGGCAGCCAGCGTATTTATAATGGCAAACCCGGCAACCCGCATTATGGTGTTGATGTGGCGGTACCTGCAGGTACCATCGTACGCGCGCCAGCTGCGGGTGTGGTGACATTGGCAGAGCCGGATCTGTTCTATTCTGGTGGCACGGTTATTCTCGATCACGGCTATGGTCTGTCCTCCTCTTTCTTGCATCTTGGTAAAGTGGGTGTGGCCGTGGGGGATGAAATCCGCACCGGTGATATTATCGGTGAAGTGGGCGCGACAGGGCGAGCCACCGGCCCCCATCTGGATTGGCGGATGAGTTGGCGCAATCATCGTATTGACCCCCAGTTGCTGGTACCTGCCATGCCCTGAGGTGGGTTTGTCCGCCGCTTTTGGAAGCCGGTGCCAAGAGAGAGGAAAAGGCCGTATAATGTCCGCCTTTTTTCGTTCAGTGGTAAGGCCATGATTGACGACAAACTTCTTAGCATTCTCGTGTGCCCGATCAGTAAGGCACCGGTTGTGTATGACAGGGAAGCTCAGGAACTCATCTGCAAGGCCTCGGGTCTGGCTTATCCGGTGCGCGATGGCATCCCGGTTATGCTGGAGGATGAGGCGCGCCAACTCAGCGCCGATGAAAAACTTGGCTGACAGCTTGCTGACGCCTGTTCGTTTGGCGATATTTGAGTCAGGTCGGATTTTCCCTGTTGAATAACAATATCATTCATGCACCGGTGTGATTGATAAAAGAGGCATAACCTATGTCAGATACTATCTTTGCAAAAATCATTAGTGGTGAAATTGAAACTGAATTTGTCTATGAGGATGAGTTTTGCATTGTTATCAATGATATTGCTCCTCAGGCGCCCGTGCATATGCTGGTTATTCCCCGCAAACCGATTGAAAAGCTGGCTGATGCCTCAGGTGAAGATCAGGCCTTGCTGGGCCATCTGATGCTGGTGGCAGCCAAAGTGGCACATCAGCTGGGGGTTGATGATGCGTTTCGCCTGATTGTGAACAACGGTGTGGGTGCCGGGCAGACAGTATTTCATCTCCATCTGCATATTCTGGCTGGTGCCGAGCTAGCTGAAAGCCGGATGATTGGCTGAATCATCACTATTTTCCCCGAGACCAATTATGAAAACCGTAGAAATACGCGAAGCCTTTTTGTCTTATTTTGAGCGTCAGGGTCATACCCGGGTACCATCCAGCTCATTGATACCGGCCAATGATCCCACACTGTTATTCACCAATGCCGGGATGAACCAGTTCAAGGACACTTTTTTGGGTACGGATCCCCGGCCTTATTCAAGGGCTGCCAGCAGCCAGCGTTGTGTTCGTGCCGGTGGCAAACACAACGACCTGGAAAATGTAGGTTACACAGCTCGTCACCACACGTTTTTTGAGATGTTGGGTAATTTCAGCTTTGGCGATTATTTCAAGCGTGAAGCCATCCGTTTTGCCTGGCAGTTTTTGACAGAAGAACTTGGTCTGTCACCACGGCGTCTGTGGGTAACCTGCCATATTTCTGATGATGAAGCTGAGCAAATCTGGATTGAGGAGATCGGTTTTCCAAAGGAACGGATTTCACGCCTGGATGAAGACAATTTCTGGCAGATGGGTGATACCGGTCCCTGTGGTCCCTGTTCCGAGATTTTTTATGACCACGGTCCTGAAGTGGCTGGTGGCCCTCCCGGCAGTAAGGATGATGATCTTGATCGCTACATTGAGATATGGAATCTGGTGTTCATGCAGTATAACCGCGACAGCAGTGGTGAGATGAACCCGCTGCCTGCGCCTTCGGTAGATACCGGTATGGGGCTGGAGCGTATAGCAGCGGTGATGCAGGGCGTTCACAGTAATTATCAGATTGATTTGTTTCAGGCACTGATCCACTGTGCGGCCAACATTATTGGTGTGAAAAATCTGGAGCACCCCTCGTTGAAGGTGATCGCTGATCATATTCGTTCCTGTAGTTTTTTAATCAGTGACGGCGTGTTGCCGGGTAATGAAGGGCGCAATTACGTGTTGCGACGCATTATTCGTCGTGCCGTGCGGCACGGTAACAAGCTTGGTGCCGTCGGGCCTTTTTTCTATAAGCTGGTTCCGACACTGGTTCAGGAAATGGCTGGTGCTTACCCGGAGCTGGCCAAGCAGCAGGTGCAGATTGAAAGAGCACTGCTGGTGGAGGAAGAGCGTTTTGCCAGGACTCTGGACAAAGGACTGCAGATTCTCAATGACGCACTGGATGAGCTCTCTGGTACCCAGATACCCGGTGAGGTGATTTTCCGGCTTTACGATACTTATGGTTTTCCGGTGGACCTGACAGATGATATAGCCCGTGAACGGGGGCTGACACTGGATATTGAAGGCTACGAAACAGCCATGAGCCAGCGGCAGGGGCTGTCTCAGGATGCAGGTGCATTCCGGGTGGACTATAACGACTTGTTGCGACTGGATGGTGTAACGGAGTTTACGGGTTATGATGCGTTAACCGGTGAAGGTAAAATTATTGCTCTGCTACAGGAAGGAGAGTCGGTTGATATATTGAAACAGGATCAGGAGGGGGTTCTGATTCTTGACCGGACACCCTTTTACGGTGAGTCCGGCGGGCAGGCTGGCGATACGGGTTATTTGTGTGGACAGGGTGTACGCTTGCAGGTTTTCAATACAACCAAAACACAGGGGCACCACCTGCATCATGTTCGGGTATTGGATGGTGAGGTGGTCAGTGATACGGCTCTGCAAGCTGAAGTGGACGCCGATTTGCGTCGGCGTACCCGTCTCAATCACTCAGCGACACACCTGTTGCATGCCGCTTTGCGTACCGTGTTGGGAGATCATGTTACTCAAAAAGGGTCGCTGGTGGATGCAGAGCGCCTGCGGTTTGATTTTTCCCATCCAGAAGCTGTTGGTGATCAATCACTGAAGGCCATTGAATCGCTGGTTAATGCACAGGTGCGTGCCAATACAGCTGTCACTACCCGCTTGATGAGTATGGATGAAGCTATGGAGGTGGGTGCCATGGCTTTGTTCGGTGAGAAGTATGGTGATGAAGTGCGGGTGCTGGCGATGGGTGAAAATGACTTCTCGGTTGAGCTGTGTGGTGGAACCCATGTTGAGCGCACTGGTGATATTGGCCTTGTGCGTATTACTTCTGAATCCGGTGTTGCCTCTGGTATACGCCGGATTGAAGCTGTGACCGGAGAGTGCGCACTGACATATATCGATAATAATGAACAGCGCCTTGACGAAATATGCGAATTGCTCAAAAGTCCCCGAGACAAAGTGGTTGCCCGGGTCGGAGCACTGCGCAATGAGTTGCGTGAATTTGACAAAGAACTGACCCGGCTCAAGCAGAAACTGGCTAGCTCCGTAGGCGGGGATCTCACTGTTAATGCTGTCGAGGTGGCCGGTATCCGGGTTCTGGCGGCATCGGTTGAAGGTGCTGATGTCAAGTCGTTGCGCGATACAATGGATCAGTGCAAAAACAAACTGGGCAGTGGTGTACTACTGCTGGCGGCGGTCGATGGTGACAAAATAGCACTCACTGCCGGCGTAACCGGTGATTTAACCGGGCGTATCCGGGCGGGTGATCTGATGAAAGAGTTTGCCGGTCGCCTTGGTGGCAAGGGAGGTGGTCGACCGGATATGGCCCAGGGTGGTGGTATTGATGTGGCTGCTTTGCCTGCTGTATTGGCGGCTGTTCCAGAGTGGGTTGGAGCCAATTTGAATTAAATGTCAAATGTTTTGCGATCAATGGTTTTAAAACTTAGCTGGTTGGTGTTTAATTGCGCCCCACTGCCGCGAACGTAAACGGGTGGGTGCAAGTCCAACGTATGAGTCTGATTGTCCAAAAATTCGGGGGTACCTCGGTAGGTACTGTCGAGCGTATCGAAAAAGTTGCCGATAAGGTAGCTCGCTTTCATATGGATGGTCATCAGATTGTTGTAGTGGTTTCAGCTATGAGCGGAGAAACCAACCGTCTGATTGGATTGGCACATGATATTCAGGATGCACCGCTACCGCGGGAGATGGATGTTCTGGTGTCTACTGGCGAGCAGGTGACAACGGCCTTATTGGCAATGGCGCTCGACAAGCGCGGTGTGAAAGCCAGAAGCTACAATGGCAGTCAGGTACGAATCCTGACTGATGACGCACATACCAAGGCACGCATTCGCAAGATTGATGATGAGCGGCTGCACGATGACTTAAGTCATGGTTATGTTGTCGTTGTGGCCGGTTTTCAGGGAGTGGATGAAAAAGGCAATATCACAACCCTTGGGCGCGGTGGTTCCGATACCACCGCAGTGGCACTGGCTGCGGCGCTGAAGGCTGATGAATGCCAGATTTATACAGATGTAGATGGGGTCTACACCACTGATCCCAGGGTGGTTGATGGAGCCCGTCGGCTTGATCGCATCACTTTTGATGAAATGCTGGAAATGGCCAGTATGGGCTCCAAGGTTCTACAGATTCGGGCCGTGGAGTTTGCCGGTAAATACAATGTACCGCTGCGGGTGTTGCACAGTTTCGAGGAAGGGCCGGGCACACTGATAGCACTGGAGGATAATTTACAAATGGAAACTCCAACCATTGCCGGTATTGCCTTCAATCGGGATGAAGCCAAGCTGACAGTTTTGGGTGTGCCCGATATGCCGGGTGTCGCATACCGTATTCTTGGTCCGATTGGTGAGGCCAATATAGAGGTGGATGTTATCCTTCAGAATGTAGCAGAGGACAACACAACCGATTTCACCTTTACCGTTTCGCGTGGGGACCTGGCGCGAGCACAGACTGTGCTGGAAGCAACAGCGCGTGAGATCAGGGCGGTTGAAGTCCGCTCCGATAGTAAAATTGCCAAAGTGTCTATTGTTGGCGTAGGTATGCGTTCTCACGCAGGGGTTGCCGCACAGGCTTTTGCCGCTCTGGCGGAAGTAGGGATTAATATACAGATGATCACGACCTCAGAGATAAAAATATCAGTGATTATTGAAGAGAAGTTCCTCGAACTGGCTGTAAGGACGCTACATTCATCCTTTGGTCTTGAGAAGGAACCGCAGGACGAAAGTGCTGCCTAAAGGCTGTCTGCGTATTGCGGACGTGGCGGTCATGCATTTTACGTTTTTGGAAATATGAACTAGTACTTAGTCATTGCTGGGGTGTCTTGACGGACCTCATCAGGCATGAGCTGTTGAGTGTTTGTTTCGCAAGCGGGCACAAGGCTGGAGAAAGGGAAGCATATGCTGATTCTGACACGCAGAGTTGGGGAATCATTGATGGTGGGTGACGACATCACTGTGACCGTGCTGGGTGTAAAAGGTAACCAGGTACGAATCGGGGTTAATGCTCCCCGTGATGTAGCTGTGCACCGTGAAGAAATTTACAACCGTATTCAGGATGGTGACGAGGAAGAGGAGGGCAAAGAAAGTACAATCTGATATCCCGAGCACTTTGAATTTATGACTATTGTGGTATTATGCCGCGCCTGTGTTGATGGTCCCTGTGGTCAAAACAGAGGTAATCCCGCAAAGTTGGGAGGCTGCGGCTGTATTTGCAGTTATAAATGAATGGTGGGAAGAAGCGTTTTTTAATATCTGTTTAAATCCTGCATTAAATTCCGGAGAGCTGGCCGAGTGGCTGAAGGCGCACCCCTGCTAAGGGTGTATAGGTTAATCCCTATCGAGGGTTCGAATCCCTCGCTCTCCGCCATAAACGCAAAGGGTCGCCCCTTCTTTGAGAGGGGCGGCCCTTTGCATTTATGGGAGACATCCATTTGATCTTGAGCGTATACTGCCTACAAGGTAATGACAGCACCAGGGAAGGTTGATCATTTTGCAGGCGAGTGTTTTCTTTATTTATAACGTTACCGCAGGTTTGGTAAATGAAAGGCAGATTGATAGCTATATCGAAGCGCTGACAACGGCTGGTTATATT
>JBKECP010000038.1:0-15315 GCA_047974765.1 Parahaliea sp.
CACCCGAGCGGGGCGCATAGAAAGGCAGCATGCCGCGGGCGATGCCCGCCTGGATAGCAGCAACCTGGGCGTGGTCAACGGCACCGGCCCGGGCGCCCTGCACCGAGGCGTGATCCAGAGTAGTCTTGCCCTCATAAATCCGCGCCCATTCCGCCGCGCCCATAATCAGAAAGATAACGATGGGCAGGGCGATCAGTGATTCAACGACTGCCGCGCCACGCAGGCGAACATGGGGTGTAAAGCCTTTAAGCATTCTGACCATGTGCTTCATCCTTGAAATGGTTAATTTTTAGGCGCTCTGGCGGCTGCCAATTCCAGTGTTTACCGGCATAAAAATAGAGCGATCCAGCTCAACACCCGCTTCCTGAAGTTCTGCATAAAAACGAGGGGCAATACCCATGCCTTTATATTCGCCGCGAAAATAACCCTCTTCATCAATACCCGTTTGGCGAAACTCGAACAGTTTCTGCATCAACACCACATCTTCCTCCATACCGTCAACTTCAACGATAGAAGTGACCCGACGGCGGCCATCAGAAAAACGGGATTGGTGGACAATAATATCAATGGCCGAAGCAATCTGTTCACGGATAACCCGCACCGGCAGATCCATGCCACTCATCAGCACCATCACTTCCAGACGTGACAATAAATCGCGTGGCGAGTTTGAGTGCGCGGTAGTCAGTGAGCCTTCATGGCCGGTATTCATGGCCTGCAGCATATCCAGCGCCTCGGCACCACGACACTCACCAACGATAATACGATCGGGGCGCATACGCAGTGAGTTTTTCACCAAGTCACGTATAGTTACCTCACCGGATTTCTCGATATTAGCCGGTCGACTTTCGAGTGAGATAACGTGCTCCTGGGCCAGACGTAACTCGGCAGCATCTTCAATAGTCACGATGCGATCTGAAGCAGGAATACAATTTGACAAGGCATTAAGAAAAGTAGTTTTACCCGAACCCGTACCACCACAAACAACTATATTTTTACGGTGGTGAACACACATTTCCAAAAAAAGTGCCATTTCCGTGCTTAGGGAGCCAAATTCAACCAGTCGATTTAAATCATATTTTTCATTGGAAAATTTACGAATAGTAACCACTGGACCAATCAGTGATAGTGGCGGAATAATGGCATTGACCCGCGAACCATCTTTGAGCCGGGCATCAACCATGGGCGAACCTTCGTCAATACGTCGTCCCAGTGGTGAAACAATGCGTTCTATCACACTGAGCAAAGATGAATCACCTGTAAAGTGCGTATTGCAACGCTCAATTTTACCAAAGCGCTCCAGATAAATATGGCTGGGGCCGTTCACCATGACTTCCGTGACTGAATCATCTTCCAACAAAGGCTCCAGCGGCCCAAGACCAATGGATTCTGCAACAGTGTCCTTGATTAACTGACCTTTATTAATATGATCTGGCACTTCAATCTGCTTACTGGCCACAATTGCCTGAGCCGTTTCTGTCGCCTCGGCCCGCAGCTCTTCGTCATCCAGCCCATCAATAATGCCCCGTTTATAAAGATCCATTTTATCCAGAATAGCTTTTTGGAGCGCTTTTTTAGTCGTCGTCCAGATACGAATATCTTCTGGTGTCTGCATAATAACCGCTGTTTCCACGGCAGGCCTATCGGAAGCTACCGCCAGAACGGGTTGATGCACTGATTTTTGTGCCAAACGATTATCAGATTCATCAAGCAATTCCTGTGCTGTTTTATAGGGATGAATAAATACCAGCTCAACATCCTCTGCGTGGCAGACAGTACCGGATTCGGGTGTAATCAAACTTTGAACCGGCCGATTATTCAATTCCACCTTGCCGACAGCAACCAATTTGAAGCCTTCATCATGAACGGCTAGCGTCATATGATGCTTTAATAAATGATCTGACTTAATTCGAATATCAGACCAAATGGAACGACCTATTTTATAAACACCAGGATCCAGATCTCTTCTTTGAGGTGCTTCCGACGGAATTTTGATTTCAAGCGTGAACATAGTTATCAGTCCATGATATTAAATTTAATCCGCTCATCAGATTCCTTCTGCAAGCGATTGAAAAGCTCCTGTCCTTTTTCACCTTCAGTCTGATTGTTAATCACTCGGGGGGTAACCAGCACAATTAGTTCTGTTTCGTCATTACGAAAGTCACGGGACTTAAACAGCTCACCCAGCACAGGTAAATCACCCAGCCCCGGCACTTTGTCCACAGACTTTGAACCCTCATGGCTGAACAGGCCCGCCAGCACAATCACCTGCCCGCTCCTGGCATGCATTTCAGTCGAGGCTCTGCGGGTAGTAAATCCAGGGATACCCAGTACACTGATACTGGGGTCAACTGCACTTACCTCTACATTGACTTCTGTTTGAATATAACCGGAGTCATCCACCAGTGGCTGAATTTCCAGGCCAACACCGTAGCGCTTGAAAATAACCGACATCTCACCATCGTTGCCGGTTACTGGAATAGGCACTTCACCACCGGCCAGAAAATCAGCGCTACCACCACTGATGCAGGACAATGTGGGTTCAGCCAGCAATTTGGCATCACCCTTGCTTTTGAGCAAGTTAATAGAGGAGGTCAGCGAGGTAGACAAACCAAAATAACTGCGACTGCCAGAAACAGAGTTTGGCACACCAGATAAAGTCGAATTCAATATGCCACCGTCAGGCAGGCCAGCACCACGAAAGAGCTGATTGGTATTAAAATCATCCAGAAAGGAAAATACCGGACCATTCATGGCATCAGCCCAATCTATACCTATTTCCTCCATGGCTGTCCGACTGACTTCCAGAAACTGGGCATGAATTAAAACTGTCTTTTCATGCTCAAATTCAGGGGGAAACACAGTTGAAAAAATATTGTCATAGTTATCAGCGATGGACTTTACACGCTGATGTTCACGTACTGTTTCGACGGTACCTTCAATAACAAAGTTATTATCTACCTTGCGAACATTAATACCTTTTATATCTTTAAAAAGCTCCCTGACCAGAGCCTCTGTCGGACCATTTACATGTTTTTTTACATCAATAACATAGCGTTTTTTATTGCCATTTTTATTCCAAACGATAACATCTGAAACACCCAATTCTTTGGCAATAACCAGCACCTCACCTACAGATTCCAGCGCCTCCACCTGAAGAATATCACCATCACCCACGGCAACTCGCTTTAAATCCGGCGCAGAGACAACATAAGTTTCACCAACTGTGAGTGTTTTTCGAAAGGAGCGAATACCATCTGAGGAAACGGCCCAATGGGAGGACATCAGAAGAACACATAAAGCCAGAAAATGTGCAATATTCTGTTTTTTTAGCACGAAAAAATGCATAACAAACCCTTAACCCCCAATAATAATCTGGACACCCGAAATTTCGGCTGTTTTACTTATACCTAAAATAGTGTCTCTATCAACAACGCCTTCATAACCCTCTCCCGTCTCTTCCGATCCTCTTAAAACAAAAGATATCTCGCCAATTTTGCGGGCATGAGTAACTTTCGATGATTCTTCCGGTGTCAGATCAAGGGTGACGGTGTTGTACTGAACCAGTTGCCCTGATGGGTTCTCCGATGTTTCCACACCGGTGGCCAATACACGAATATTGTCCAGTAATAATGTAGTCAGCAGCCCTTTTTTTGCATCTCCACCCTGTGTAGTAAGTAAAATATCAACATCATCATTCGGAGATAACATGCCAGCGGCAGAAGAAAGGCTGTCAATATTCAAGGTAATGGCACGCCTACCAGTATCAATAAGAGCTGCAAACTTGCCACCCTTACGCTTGGACAAGTGCGAGCGAAGCAGAGTTTCACCTTTACCAAGAGGTTCTGACAGGGCAAAGCCGTTTACAGAGGAAAAATCATTTTTACGAACAGCACTGCCATGTACAAAACCGGAAGGTACTTTGCGCAAAGACATTGTACGGGCCGAAACCACATCACCGGGACGCAAATCAAAATTCGCGACCACAACCTCTACCGGCTCATACTGTCTGTCAATGGCTGTTTCTTTGGCGTGAATCGTGTTTTGAATATATTTATTGGAAAAATACACTGCCGCCGTTGCTGCCAAAACAGCAAACAAAACAAGTGCAGCAGTGATTAAACGCCCCTTCATAAATTATGCTCGCTATTACAGTCAGTTAGGGATTGAAAGTGTTTCAACTGCCTGATCATGGTGCTGCTCAAGCAGCTCCAGAATAATGGGAAGACCAAAAAACAAACTGGCCAGAACAGCTGCAATTACCAGATATTCCACCAAACTGGCACCTTTTATATATTTTTGCATTTTCATTTTGACAGCTCTTTACTGATAAGAATGAGAGTCCCGACACCTTGCTCACCAGGCTGGGCCATTGCCTGAGCGCGTTCATTGTTGCGGGAGAAGTAGCGTGTGGATCGATAGTTGCGCGTGCTATTCCAGCCTTCACTTCTCAGCATGCGCTCAACATCTGCCAAAGCCGCTGACTGGCCCGCAGCCGTTGCCAGTACTATAAATTCCTGAATGGAGGGACCGTCAAAAAACTTTTGTTTTTCAATTCGAACAAAGCCCAGTGGCAAAGGTATATCACCCTCAGATTTAGACTTTCTTGCCGAGACAGTAAATACGCCTTCAGTATCTTGTAGCTGCTCTTTCAAACGAATACTAAAAAACCTGTCGTCGTCACCAGTTGCAAGAACCGTCCACCCATCCGGGTCAACAGTGATCTGCACTTTTTTGCCAAAATCATCAAGGTAGGCTTCCAGTTCAGGCAACAGATCATCGAGTTTTATCGGTGATTTAAAACTCTGGATACTCATAGGGAGATCATTAAACTCCATATAGCGGGCAATCCAGAGCATGTCCAGACCAGCAGGACCACCGGGAACGGATAGCTCACCCGCCGACAGGGGAGCACTCAGCAAAAGGCCCGACAAAATTCGGGCAAGCCACTTCACGGTTTGTACTCTTCAAGCAGAGCTTCAGGTTCTGCAACAATATCGGGATCATCACCATCCCGCCCTTCTTTGAACAGAACAAAGGCACCAAAAGTCTTAGTACCCAGTGCCACAGCAGCCCCAAGTTTATCTTCAACTGTTAAATTACGGATGCGCTGCTTGTATTCATTGATATCGTCTGCCTGCCAAGCATCCGACAAAATAGCCGATGATGCCTGAAAATTCAGTACTTCGTGAGCAAGGTAGTGGTCAGGATCAAAGAAATTAAACAGATTGGTTTTTTCATCTGGCTTGGGAATGCGCAAGCGATTAGTGAAGGGCAGACTCACATCGTAGCGGGTAATAGTGCCGACTTCCAAGCCTGCATTTCTGGCGACCCTCTGTACCGGGCCGTTATGGGCAGGACCAATATTTCTCTGCTCCGCTACGTTGACCCGGATAGTGCTTCCATCACTGACCATCAGGGTACGTGTGGAATGATCACGCCAAAGCGGATCTTCTGATACGCCATCCTGAACCAGTACGTTACGATCAACAATCGAACCACTCCGATATCCCAGCAGACGATCTGTCGCCTCAAGCCGGTAGTCTTCCTGGCTTTTATCACCTTCCCATATAACCTCTTCCCAGGCGACATAGCGTGCAGCCTCAACTGTTTTATGGCGCATATCAGCATACTTCCCAAGCAGGGAGATACCAAAAAAGAGAGGAATGGCCGCCAGGCAACCGATAATCAGCTCAACCGAAGCCGAGCCTGACTCACTATACCGTTTTCCGGGCCTCGGGTTTTGTGGCCACTTTATATGATTTATTCTCATGGACACTATTCCCACTCACGCTCGGGCACTTCAAACCGGGATTTTTCGAGGCACAGTTCTTTCAGTGAGGTGGTAACAAACGTTTGTCTTGAACCATTTTTGTAACTGATTCGGCTTTCTAGAGGTGTGTTCAGGCCGTATATTTCGAGATTACACACGGACATACTGCCATCTTCACCAACAGCCTGTTGGGATAGACGGCAGCGATGCCCGGCAACTATATCCGTGTCTGGCATTTTGCTCGAAACATCTTCAATGGCAACAAGCGGATTAAAGTCTTTATCAATAGTCCTGTTTTTACGCCGGTGGGCCTCTTTTCCTTCACGCCGGGTGGACCTATAAATATTCTCGCCCCTCTCCCATATATCCACTTCGAGAGGTAACCAGCGGTAGATGAAATTGCCCGAGTCATCCATTCCACTGGGAATCAGAGTTTCACCACTATTTTGTTGATAAGTGCTGCCAGTAACACTGACATAGTGTTTGATCTCCCCCCGCCCTTCCGATCTGATATCGAGACTTTTACCACCTGAAACATCAACTGTTGAATACTGCATAACCTGCTCAACAGCTGCAACCTCGTCAGATGGACAATCAGAAGCGGCGACCAGAATGTTGGCAAAGAAAAACCCATGGATGAATAGCAATATACGAATCATGGCCAGGGCGCCACCAGCTTCGCTTTCCAGAAAGGGTTGTAAAGGTTTGAATACTGCGGTGTATTCTTCAGGAAACCGGTTTCAGGCATTTCAAAATAGACACGGGCTTTACTGTAACCACTGATAACAGTGCCCTTGCTATCGATGTCCATTACTGTGCGGGCAACGGTTTCGTTGTCAAATTTGGTGGACAGGGCCACCAGATCGATATACAGCTCTTCATCCGGACCAGAACTCTTGCGAGCGTAGGAGCGAATCCCCGCATAGGCTGGATCAGCGTCATCACTACTGGCATCACCCTCACCAATAGTGTTCCAGTTCCATTTACCTGACCAGGTACCCAATTCAAGCTCGTCTTCTGCCTCCCAGTTACCAAGTCCACCATTCAGTTCCTGCTCAGTGGAAGCTGATTTCCTTAGCTTGATACCGGGGGCAAGAGTCCATGTCCATTCGCGGTTGTTCAACCACTCTTCCGAACCCGCATAACTCAACTCCACCATATCCGACATTTCATTGTCGTCTGATCCAGGAGAGGCAATCTCGGTAGCGGCGACAAGTTTTGCCCTGTACTGAGCAATGGCCAGGTCAATCTGTGGCTGGTAGGAACTTCCGGTACTGCCGCCAAGATCGGAGGTATTATTAAACCTCAATACCGGATCATGGACCTCAACCACCTCACTCATAATTGCTTCGACACGAGTGGGATTCAGATCAAATTTGGCCTGGAGCTGGGATGCAGCATAGAGACCATTGACAGTATCGATCCCCGGTATCAAAACGTATGCCGAAACTTCCGCTGCAGTTTTGACAATTCCCGCATAAGCGTCCAAAGCCCTGGTAACAACCTGCACATAAGGAATGTACTGGCCAATATCATTGATATTATCGGCAACTTTTTCTATGTATTCAGTCCAGCTGACATAGGCGATCAGATGACCGGCCGCCACATGATTGGCAATCATGGCCCGATTGGTATAGGCCATATAATTGAGCTGACGTGCGGCCCACACACCACCGCTATAGACAGCGGCATCACTGGCATTGCTGGCTACGGTTTTGTCCGTTACTTTCTGGGTCACATTAAACATGATCACCATCAGGACACCGGCAATCACCAGGCAGAAAAGGATAAGGGGCAGGATCTGCCCCCTTGAACGTACAGTCAATTTGCTATCACCAATAGAAGTGTCTGCTTAGTTCTGGTTGTGATAAGTAGACAGGGTATCGTTAACATCACCCCTGGATTCAGCTGTATCGGCATTTTCAGAAGCTGCACTCACTGAACTACCACCATCCTGGCCAGCCATTTCCTTTGCCATGGCAGCAGTCTGGTTGCCAATCACATCACCAAACGAGGCAAATACACCGATGGCCGCCACAGCAATAAGAGCAGTAATAATAATGTACTCAGACATACCCTGGCCGCGCTGTTTGTTAGCCATAACAGAGGTTGAACGTTGATTTTTCATGTTGAACTCCAAATGTTAATTGTCACTTTTGTGTTTATAGGTGTACCAAAGAACCTTACTTAACGAGATCTCATCCAGGTAGTTTTCTTCAAGCGTTATAAATCCTCCTTCATTGAGTGCTATATAACGATTTCCATTTCGCTCTGTAATGTACATTCTCCCGTGAATGGTATTAACAACACCAATACCGCGGGAAAATGGAATGTCTTTGATGGGGATGTGGTAGAAATCAACATAACTATCGACTTGCTCCATGTCGTTCGACCCGTCAATCACACCCAGCTGGCGCAGGGGGAAGTACCTGTCTATCTGACTTATACGAAAGTTAACATTCGCTTCAGGTACGGCTGACAAAGCCCGTTTACATCCATGTAAATACTGGCTGTAGATACTACAGAAAATAATAACAATGTAAACACTTTGATATGGCGCACAGGTTTTTATTTTTTTTGTTTTAAAAAAAATAAAAATAGCGACCAATAAAATTACGCCATGCTGTAATATATACGTCTTTGAAAAAAAGCTATCTTTTATATTTTCAGGTACATTGACATAAAGATTTTCCCACTGTCCGTCAGCTGCCCGCAAGGTGGCTTTTCCATTGTGATCTATATATCCAGACAAATTATAATTAGCTGCCCTTAAAAAGGGTTTTCCAAGCTCTCTTGCCCGGATTTTATCTGACATATAATGCAGTTCAGGCAAAGCGCTGTGCCTTATCTCCGCTTCATTAAGCATAACAATGCCAACATCACTTTGTGATAATCGCTGGCGTACTGCATAGGTATTCAGGCTTTCCGAACAGATAAATGGTGTCAACCTGAAGCCTTTATAATAGAAATCAGCTTTTTCACCCGGCGCTACCTGTTTTTCGACAAAGGGTATTGGGCGCTGTTTTTCATGAACAGCCAACACCTCACCAGCGGGACTCCAGAGACGGACCTCGCTCGAAAGAGCACGCGCTGAATGCTCTTTATCGACATAGTGATGGGAAACAAGATGATAGTTACTGCGCGCATCAAGTATCTCCTGCATCACAGGGGTCGGCTGATGATAGAACCCGGGCATGGATGACTCTGGCAATATCGCCACATCAACAGAGTACCTACCTGCTTCAATCAGTGCGTCAACAAGGTGAGACTTCCAATAGTGAAGCCCGCCAGATATTCCAGGATAAGTGGTCACATATTGAGGAAGAACTGTCTGAACAATGGCAACGCGCAAATTATTTTTTTTATCTTCCTCCGATGAGAATGTGACAACATCAGGAATCAACCAGAAAAACAAAAAAGTCGATATAGCAAGAGTAGTAGACAATCTGGAAATAACCGCCAGCCCAGCCGCCACCATACCCAATGCCACTTCCGAGCCGACATAGGGAAGCAGATATAAAAAGGGGGGGTAATTGCACAAAAAAACCGTGTAGGAAATTGGCAGATTTGTCATCGACAAAACAATATCAACCGAACTAACCAAAACGGCAACGACAATAAAATTTCTCAGTAGATCATGGGTTCTTATGCTGGCCGACAGTAACAAAAAAAATGTATAAAAAAAATGTGCTGCAATAATTGCAATATATACAGGCCAGTAGCGGCTCACACTATAAAATAATGTGGCAGCTATCGTTAACGCGGCAAAGAGGCTGAAGAGCAACGACCTTATCAGAAAGACCCGCTCAGGCATTACCTTCAATCTAATACTTGCTAAACTTTTCAAGCACTTCAAGCACTTCTTCAAGCTCGCCCGGACGCTCATCATAGGGCATATTGTCAACATACTGGTGCATAAAAGCATAGCCCCTGGACATATTGATAAGCGCCAGATTAAACAAGGCTTTTTGATAATTCGGGTTGATTTCAATGGCTTTTTCAAATGATGCTTCAGCCAATTTTACTCGCTGCAATCTGAATGCTGACACACCTTTTCTAAACTCGACCTCTGCCTCCCTTATTTGTTTTGAAAGCTGCAAATACAAGTCATAACTACGCTGCCACTGTTGTTGCTGATAAGCTGTATCTGCCAGACGCCATCGCTCAGATAATAAAACACGATCACTCTGTTTTATTTTTTCATTAGCAGTTGGCGACACACATCCACAAATCAGGAAAGCTAAAAAAGTAGAAAAAAATAGTTTCATTGGGAACTTATCAAATGTGACAATACTGGAACAATCGTTTTATAGGGGACGGTAGCGGCACATTCTGCAACATAGCGTGTTCCTTTTGGTGCAGCAACAAAAGACCATGGACGCACATCAGAACAGCCCTTTAACAAACGACACTGTGCATCAAGAAAAAACACATGTAGTTTATATGCCATAAAACAGGTGTGTATTGATCCTCCGGGTGAAAAAACCAATAATTGCCCCGTTTTCTCAAGTGGACGGGTAATGGCGCCAGTCAAGCGCTTACAAAAAGAATCCATCCACTCAACCTGAAGCTTTTCAGCAGACACGACTGTCATTTCAGAAACCTTTCCACCAGGCCTGAATCAAGAAACTGCACAATAATCGGCACACTGATAATCATAAAAGTAATTGGGAATAACAAACCAACCAAAGGCAGTAACATTTTCACCGGCGCCTCATTGGCTTTTTTTTCTGCCCGTAAAAAGCGTTCTTTACGTCGCTGTTTAGCCTGATTGGATAACATATTGGTAATGCTTCCACCTGTTTCTTCCGCCTGAATAATAGCGGCAGTAAAATTGGTAATCGCTGGCACATCAATGCGATTTGACAAACTTTCCAGCGCCTCGGCACGAGCCATGCCAGTCCTGACATCCCGCTGATAGCGAACAAATTCTTCTTTTAAGGGTGTATCGGGAATTTTATTGATGCCCTGTTGTACAGCACCAGCAAAGGGAAGTCCGGCCCGCATCATCAGCACCAGCAAGTCAAGAAAGAAGGGAAATGCTTTTTCCATCTGGTTTTTGCGTCGCTTAATAAGGTCATTCAACCAGATATCGGGGTATATGTGCCCAATTGCAGCAAGCCCGCCAATAATGCCGATTATTTTTGGAACATCATTCATATCAAGCAAACTGACAATAACATAACCAAAAATCATAGCCAGCAAGAGTGAAATCCGACGCAATGCAATAAACTCACTGGACGTCAGAGAAAACAGCAAGCCTGCCTGAAGCAGCTTCTGTCGTGTAACTTCCTGCTTCGACGGTGAAGCATATTTTTGAAAAATATTTGAATAGGCTTTAAGTAGAGGACGTAATATCCTGATAAAAAGGCCCAGATTCCGATTACCGTTGTTATTATCCGTCATAAAATCGATATCTTTGGCCACATTGGCTCTAACCAGCATTACCGGCACCAGCGACACAAGAATTGCAGCGATTACCGCAGTAAAAAGCGACAGATAAAGCATTAGATCAGACATCAATATTCACTATTTTATAGATCATCCACACAGCCAGCGTCATCATCACCGAGATTACCGCTAACATCAGCCAACCCCAGGGTTCAAAAAACAGAGCCGACATTTTTTCAGGCTCCTGGTAATAAAGTGCCAGCCCGACACCAAAAGGTAATAAGCTGATAACCCAGCCCTGTGCCCGACCAGTTGCCGTCAGAGCTGATATTTTGCCTTCTACCTGCGCCTTTTCCCGCAAGGTATCGGCAAGAATCTCCAGCGTATCAGCCAGGTTGCCACCAACACTTCTGGATACCGAAATAGCAATATTCATCAATTCCAGCTCGGGGCATTTCAGGCGCTCTTTCATATCCTGCAGCGACTCTTCGATATCCTTGCCGACCCTGTTTTCGGCAACGAGCAGGGCAAACTCCTGGCTGAGGGGCCTGGGTTGTCGGACAGCAAGCATTTCCAGCCCTTTATTCAAACTGCCGCCACCCTTGATAGAGGCAGCCAGCGAAGACAAGGCATCCGGCAATTGATAAATAAATTCATTACGGCGTTTACGCTTGATATGCCAGTGATAAACCCAGGGGGTGGACATACCCGCCAGCAAACCAGGCAGCAAACCAAAGAAGTCAAACAGGAAAAAGGCACCCACAACACAGATCACACAGCTTAAAGCCGTGGCACTGATCAACTGGGCGGGCGTTGACGATACAAAACTCTGCTTGAGCTGCGAATCAACATGAGTAACCACTTTCATGCTATACAGATCCAGCAATGAACGGCCATACTTAGCCGCCAATATGCTCAGAACTACCGCAGTTGTAAATGTGAAGACGAGAGCCGCCCACATCAGATTGGTCGCCGTATCCATGGCTGCTATTCATTCCTTTCGGGGCTGGCTATGATAACGAAGACGGTGGCTGATTCAACTCCTTGACTTATCGCCAAGATACCTGTTCATATTCCACCTGTTAGTGCCATAATGAGCCTATCATACTCCCGGAGTGCCAAATCTTGGGAGAATCAGCAATCATCATGAGGGGCGTGTTATGCCAGGTTCAGTGTTTGACTTCAGTTGCCAAAATACCAAAGGCGAGAGCAAGTCACTTGCCGACTATAGCGGCAAAGTGCTGCTAATCGTCAATACGGCCTCCAAATGTGGTTTTACCCCCCAATTTGAAGGCCTGGAAAAGCTATATCAGCAGTATCATGAGCGCGGTCTGCTTATTCTCGGTTTTCCCTGTAACCAGTTCGGCAAGCAGGATCCGGGCAGCAACGACGAGATCATGGAATTTTGTCAACTAAATTACGGCGTAAGTTTTCCGATGTTTGGCAAAATAGCGGTTAACGGTGCCAATGCCGACCCGCTGTTCAATTATCTGAAAAAAGAGGCTCCTGGCCTGCTCGGTTCCGAAGGCATCAAGTGGAATTTCACCAAGTTCCTGGTTGATCCAGCGGGTAAAGTGCTCAAACGTTATGCCCCAAAAACCAAACCCGAAAATATTGCACAGGATATTGAGGCCCTGCTGAGCTAATTTATTAACCCGACAAATATTTAGCCAGGTTAATTCGCGCTGCATGGGTGCACTGTCACTGGCTCCGGGCCAGCGTGCGCACGCTAACATCAAGGGATTTCGCAAACTCCGCCGATTTAAGCGGGTGACAATCAAATCGTGAAGGATTCATCTATTGGATTGTCTGGCTAATAGCCAGGCTATTAAAGCGCAAGTCACATATATGCTTGAGGCCTTACTTGAAAAAAGCAGATATCCCATTAATGTTCCCGTGTAGCCCTGAATTCAATGTCCGGCCAGCGCTCTTCCATTAACGAAAGATTAACGCGGGTCGGCGCCAGATAGGTAAGATGACCGCCGCCATCAATAGACAGCTGATCAGCTGCCTTCTTGCGAAACTCCTCCAGCTTGCGGGCATCATCACAGTACACCCAGCGGGCAGTGTAAACACTGACCGGCTCATATATCGCCTCTACCTTATACTCATCCTGTAAGCGGTAGGACACCACCTCAAATTGTAATTGCCCAACTGCACCCACAATCAGGTCAGTAGAGCTGATGGGTGCAAAAACCTGGGTGGAGCCTTCTTCCGACAACTGCTGCAAGCCCTTCTGTAGCTGCTTGGATTTCATCGGGTCTTTCAGGCGAATGCGTCGAAATAGTTCAGGAGCAAAGTGGGGAATACCGGTAAACTGTAAACCCTCACCTTCAGTGAAGGTATCACCAATCTGAATGGTACCGTGGTTATGCAGGCCTATAATGTCGCCAGAAACAGCACTTTCCACCAGCACCCGCTCCCCCGCCTTGAAGGTCACTGCATCAGCAATTTTGACATCCTTGGCGATGCGGGTATGGCGCATTTTCATACCTTTGCTGTAATGGCCGGAGCAAATTCGCATAAATGCAATGCGGTCCCGGTGACGCGGATCCATATTAGCCTGAATTTTGAAAACAAAACCACTGAAACCACTTTCCTTTGCACCCACTGTACGTTCAGTAGTTTCACGGTCCTGAGGTGGTGGTGCCCATTGCACAAAGTCATCCAGCATCTCACGCACACCAAAGTTGGCCAATGCCGTACCGAAGAAAACCGGGCTGAGTTTGCCAGCCAGAAATTGTTCCAGATCGAAGATGTGACTGGCACCGCGTACCAGCTCAATTTCCTCTACAAAACTCCCGTAGTCCTCTCCCAATAACGCCCGGGCAGCCTCTGAATCAAGCCCTTCGATACGCTTGTCTTCCGGCAGCAGGCTGCCCTGCCCCGGAATAAACAGATGCAAAATATCGGTGTAGAGATTATAAACCCCCTTGAACAGGCTACCCATGCCAATCGGCCAGTTAATGGGCGCGCCCTGAATGGCAAGAACCTCTTCGATCTCATCAAGCAGCTCAATCGGGTCGCGGATATCCCGGTCCATCTTGTTGACAAAGCTAAAAATAGGCGTGTCACGCAAGCGACACACATTCATCAGCTTAATAGTGCGATCCTCCACACCCTTGGCGCCGTCGATCACCATTAATGCCGAATCAACAGCGGTTAATGTACGATAGGTATCTTCCGAGAAATCTTCATGCCCAGGGGTATCAAGCAAGTTAACCGTGCGCTCATGGTAGGGAAATTGCATCACCGAGGAGGTAACGGAAATACCCCGCTCCTGCTCCATGCTCATCCAGTCAGACGTGGCGTGGGGACCCTTCTTCCCCTTCACGCTGCCAGCCACCTGAATGGCCTGACCAAGCAGCAACAGTTTTTCAGTGATGGTGGTCTTACCCGCATCCGGGTGTGAGATGATAGCAAACGTCCTTCGTTTGCTAATTTCATTAACTAAACCGTGGTTTACCATGTATAAATTCTTTTAGCTTGTACACGGATTTGTACACACTTTTGGAAGTACTCTCTTTTCAGTTCTTCGCTTGTCAAATCCGTCGCGTTAATCGTAATTGGCCGCTATTTTCGCCGATCTTGATTTTATAAACAATCAATGTCTACCCAACAGGGTATGACCAGTGAAGAAATCGGTGAAGAGCTTGGCATTGCGAGACAGAAGGCGGGTCGCTGGCGGCAGCGTTATGCCGATCACGGAATCGGCGGTATCAGCCAGGATGCATCTCGCCCAGGCCGCAAGCCTAAGATCAGTCCACGCAAGGTGGAGTGGTTCAATGGATGTGACCAGCCCAGTTAAGGGATAATATCCTCAACTGGAGACTGTACTACATGACCTTGAGAAAGAAATATTCGAAGGAATTCAAGCTGGACGCGATCAGCCTCATGCTGGAGCAAGGCTATAGCCGTGCAGAAGCCGCCCGCAGCCTGGAGATCAATGCCAATATGCTGGGCCGCTGGATCAAAGAGCACACAGAGGGCGATGGGAAGGCCTTTCGTGGCAATGGCAAACTCACGGCGGAGCAGGCTGAAATCCGGAAGCTCCGTGAAGAAAATCGCCGCTTGAAGATGGAGAAAGACATCTTAAAAAAGGCGACGGTCTTCTTTGCCAAGGAAACGCGGTGAAATACGCGTTCATCACCCGA
>JBKECP010000039.1:0-3753 GCA_047974765.1 Parahaliea sp.
GAAAGATAACGATGGGCAGGGCGATCAGTGATTCAACGACTGCCGCGCCACGCAGGCGAACATGGGGTGTAAAGCCTTTAAGCGTCCTGGCCATATGCTCTCTTCCTTGAGTATGCGGGTTTATGCTGTATGCGGGATATCTTGCCCAGCACCGTATTGATTAGCCAGAAAATCGCACAGACACGCTCCAATCAAACAGCCCTGGTGCAACTATGCAGGCAACTTCATAACTTCAGGGTCAGCTTTGAAGCGTACTGCCAGCAATGCCGAGGATAAAAACAAGCAGTACAGCAATAACAGGGCCAACGCCCTTCAGGCGCCGCCCTGCCCGCCTGAAATCAAATTGGCTGAACGCGAGCAGAACGATATAAACGAGCACGATGCTCACCAGCAGGCGTCCAACCAGGTTTCCTATAAAGTAGGCATCCATTGCAGGGTCTCCAGTAAATTGTCAGGCTATAATGTCAGGAATCGCTTTTCTGTTGGGACAGCGGCTTGATATTTCTGATAATCCTTCGCAACATGGGCTGAACATGCTCCAGCTGCCCCTTGGCGCTTACCGCAAAGAAGCTGACCGGGCGACCGGAAGGCAGCATGCCGCTAAAACTCCTGGCTTCGAAGCTTGCTCCTTCCGAGCTCAGATCAAGCACTTCCTCATAGCCACTGATATCGCCATAAGTGGCTCTTGCCATTGCCTGTTTTATCTGGGGATTCAACGGGGCAGCACCTTTACGCACGGTTTCCAGAGCTGAAGCGGCAACCTGGGGCAGATCCTGTGACGGAATATGCATACCCTCGATACTGACGATTTCCACCGTTGTCGGTGGATAGTACTGGGCAGGCGTACTGAGTATTACCGCATAGCTATTGCGGCGGGGCTGAACTTCCCAGTTCCACATGGGGCGGGCCGGGATATAAAGCTCTAATCCCGCCTCAGGTATTTTGGTAACTTTAAAAGGGCGCTTTGCGCGCTCTTCATCGGCTTTCGCTGAAAGACCCAGTAACACAGATAACAAGGTACAAATGACAATGGCGACTAGCCGGCATTTATGGCGATAACTGTGCATCACTTTACATTCCTTTGTTAAGAGACTTGTTTAATGGCTGCTATTTATAGAAGAGCATTCATATTTTTATGCCAGCAGCTTATTCATCCGACTTTTCGTCAACAGCGTCATTTACATAACTTTTCGTATGCATGCTCCTGGGCCGAGCAGGACTTGCAGACTCAACATTATTATTGCCACCCATATTGCGTGCGTATATCGGGGCTAACATGTGTAACGCTGTTGGCGCTTTGTTCATTCAAATTAAAGTCGAAGGCAACATCAACACAGGCAGTCAGCGCGATTAATAACTGTAATTTCATCATTGCACATTCCTTTTTCCTTAAAAGACTTCCTGAAAGCCTGCAAACACTGTGAACCTTCGTTAAATATTAGCCACAACCTGAGGAGCGTTGTCAGCTCAAGAAACCCAAAATCTGAGACAGCATTTTTCTTAAACTCATTAATTTTTTCCAGCATCATTTTAGATACTGAATTTCCAAGTAAATTTTCTTTTTTTTGTCCTTTTTTATTTATCCAGGCGATCTTATAATCGAAACTACAATCATAATAATAAATTTTAATAACAACTCGGATTACATTACTATCCAGCTGACTGACAACAATACCTACCATATCAGATTCTGTTTTCACACCCACCCTCCTGCCCGATTGACACACTCATAAGGAACGGGATTATTGTGGGGCTATGAGCCCCCGTTATGATCTGCATCAGAGCCGAATCTGGCGTCATCTGGATACCATACAATTTGTCACTTACCTGTACCATGAGACACCACGAGTGAAGCGCAAGGAGCATGATGTGAAATTCTCTAATCCCCCGAAAATCGAACACTTAGAACATTATCCTGACCCAAAACAGCCAACAACAAATCAAGCTCCACTTCATTTTTGAAGTTTTTATTTCTTTTCAAAAAATTGAGTTCACGAACCATGACGCACACTGCCTCGGGAGACATCGTAAAATCTGTTAAATAGTAGTCTTTTATATTTCTCAACAACTTATGATTTCTAACTTCATTCATAGAAAAAAGCTCAAAGTGAAGTTCTTCAGAAAAATACTCATGAACGACTTTGCCACCAGTATTTATCAAAATATCCATAGACAAAACTCTTTTCTATTGACCCTTGAATACTTCTTGAGGAAAAGCCGTAACCAAATCACCATTAGACTCTACCACAACCCGTACTTTATAAAGCGGCGTTCCATCTTGTGCAACTCCCATTACTTTTGGGTGATAATTTTTCTCATAAACAAAGCGCTGCCCATCGCGTGACACCCTATCCGGATTTCTAAAGGTATCTCGAGAAATAGATTTCCACTCAGCATTACTAACAGACCATTTACTTTTATGTTCCCATCCCTGCTTATTTCCTACATGTCGCTCTTTTACATGCTGAACCCCCTTTCTTGAAAGCAGTATTCTAGCTGGCGCATCAGGATAATTGCAGTTAGAGTCATTATGCACCCAAAGCTGTATGTCCCCCGCAAAATAATTGGAGGTCTTGTCCACGCCAAAGTTGTAAACCTCCAGCGGTTCTTCGACGTAGGTGTTGCCAAAGGCCAGCACATCACCCTCAAGGGTGGCAACAGGGTCTTCCCAAGCCAGCTCCTTCGCCTCTACCCAGCCTTTGCCCTGCACCCAGAAAGGGTGTTCCGGCGTGGTGACGATACTGCCCAGCTCGGTCTCAATGCGCTGATAGCCCGGCGCGGTCCGGCTGGTTTTACCGGTGATCGCCTGGGCCGATTGTTCAAAGCTGAGTTCATGCCTCGACTCAACCAGATCACCTACCTGCAGGGTTTCGATGGCGACAGGCCCCGAGGGCGTCCATACCAGCGTGCCGGCAGGGAAGCTATTGCACTCAATGTTGTTTTTGTTATCATCAACGTATCTGGCCAGTCGGGCATTACCACTGATACTGGCCAGCTTGCTGACCACCTTGAGCGCCACAGCCGGGTTGATGTTCTCACCGATAATCCGCCCGATATCATAGGGACCGCACTGCATCACCGTTTTGACATCGCCGACCACCGCCTCGGCAACACTCTCAAGGGTACCCATCGGATCGTCGATAAAGGCTTTGGCCAGGTCCAGTAACACGCTGGGGTCTTTGAACAGTTCAATCAGGTCTCCCACCTGGTTGCCGATACCCTCCATAAGACCTTTGGCAAAATCACCGATAATGGCCAGCGCAACCTTGACCTCCTGCGTCAGCTCGGCGAAGCGCTCTCCGATAATGCCGCAGTACCAGCTGTCACACGCCTGTATCTGGTACTTTTCATCTTCCCAGGTACTGGCACAGTCCGGCTCTACAGGTACGATGATTTCCAGACCATTCCCCGAGGAGCCACCAGTGCCGCTACTTCCACCTCCGCCACCACTGTTTTGCGGGACGTAGTTTCTGGCCTGACTGCCCTGATAACCACCACGGGCACCCGGAACAGCTTCACCCGTTTCACCCGCCCCGCTCACATCGCTAACCGTCTGCTCTTCCGGGCCTCCCTGCTGGCGAACAGTGGCCTGATCGCCTATGGAGGCCATCAGCTCATTCTCCCAGGCATCACTTTGCATACGCACCACTGTGGTCGAGCGCACAGGCATCATATGGTTGCTGTAAAGCTGGTGTTCAAAAGAGCCCGGATCACTCAGCCCCTGACCAATGGCACTGACAATCTGCCTGATAA
>JBKECP010000040.1:0-4766 GCA_047974765.1 Parahaliea sp.
GAAAGATAACGATGGGCAGGGCGATCAGTGATTCAACGACTGCCGCGCCACGCAGGCGAACATGGGGTGTAAAGCCTTTAAGCGTCCTGGCCATATGCTCTCTTCCTTGAGTATGCGGGTTTATGCTGTATGCGGGATATCTTGCCCAGCACCGTATTGATTAGCCAGAAAATCGCACAGACACGCTCCAATCAAACAGCCCTGGTGCAACTATGCAGGCAACTTCATAACTTCAGGGTCAGCTTTGAAGCATACTGCCGACAATACCGAAGATAAAAACGAGCAGGACTGACATGATGGGAACAATCCCCCTCAAACGCCACCCTGCCTGCCTGAAATCAAAACGGTTAAAAGCGAGCAACATCAGATAGACAATCAGGACGCTCGTCAGCAAACGTCCAAATAAACTCCCTATCAAAAAGGCATCCATTTCCAAATCTCCCATCAAGCTGTCTGTTGAGAACAGCGTTAAGCCGTATGGACCGAATTAAGCCACCGCATGAAAAATGAACGGTTTTCTTCAAACATCTCGGGAGAGGTAACCAGCGTAAATGAGAAAAACCCTCCCCTGATTTCCTCTGACTCATAGGCACCGTAAATAAAATGTTCTTCTGACGATTCACCC
The DNA here is from genome assembly GCA_047974765.1 of Parahaliea sp. Taxonomy (GTDB): domain Bacteria; phylum Pseudomonadota; class Gammaproteobacteria; order Pseudomonadales; family Halieaceae; genus JBKECP01. The sequence goes on from JBKECP010000040.1 coordinate 626, forward strand.
TCGGCCAAACCATAGTACTGCTGGAAGATCACGCCATCCTGCTGCTCCACTTCACTGCGCACCTGCAGATTTTGATCCACGAGCGACAAGCGCCTATCGGCAAAATCGGCCAGTGTCATGCCCGGACTTTTGGGGTTCAGGGATACCGTGAGGTAAATTCGCACACCTCCCTCGGGCGCCTGAATGTGTACCAGGTTGGGTCTGCCGTCCATGCCGGTAGCCGACCACTTATCCGGCTTGCCAATCGCAAAAGCCTTGCCGGGACAGACGATACGAATCCATTCCATATCGACTTCATTACTCATTGCACACCCGCCTTCTGATCGAGATATTTGATCGAATCCCAGCTACGCAAAACCTGGTATTTCAGGTGATCCAGCTTGCCGGGCAGGGACAGGGTTTGCATCACCACGGCAGGACCACCTTCTCCCTGGCCGACAAAAAACAGTACTTCCACCTCATCATTGTCCTGCTTGCCGATAAAGCGCCCCTCAAGGCCTTTCAGAGGGCCGTAGCTGGCGGCTGTGGTCTCCACCTGGATATCGGATGGCAAGCGGTAGTTCTGCTTCGCCTCAGAGAGGGCCGCATCGAATACGGCCTGAAAATCTTCATCTTTGCCGATCTCAAAGTTGAAGGTGGCCCAGCTCATACTACCCGGAGGGTAGTAATAGGGCGGTGACTCAGCGATAAAAACGGGCTTGCCCGCATGGGTTTCAATACGGGTAGGCCAGGCGGGGACAGACTCCGTCCAGATTTCCAGCCCAAGCAAGGGCTCACGATTAATTACCATGGTGCGAGGATCAATCCCGGCCTGCGACCAAAATGCGGCGAGCAAGAGTGTGAGTGTCAACATGACCCAGGCAAAGTAGCGCATTGCCATAATCCTTAAATTCTCCTGACAGATAGAATAAATACGCTGTATCTATATATTCAATCTACCCGGCCCAGGAATGTCTGCAACTGAAAACCGGCCTGTTCCAGCACCTCAATGAACTTGTCGGCCCCTTTGGCTTTGGTCAACAGGGCATAGTAGGCATCATCACCGGTATCCGGAGAAATCAGCCGGTAACCATAAGCTTGCAGCCACTGGTTGAAAACGGTGAGGACTTCTTCCACCTGATGCGGATTGTTCATGGTGGTCACATCCGGTGCAAAATCGTCCTTGATACCTACAGTGCGGGCCAGGTCCGCACAGAATGACAAGGCACTTTCAGTGTCTTTCCAATCCACATGCAGCACAATCATACGGCGGTATTGAGTGCGTAGATTGACCGTCCATTCTGCCTCTGACAACGCACAAATAAAGTCATTGGCATCCAGGGCATCCCCTTCCCACTCGTCCGCCAGCCACTGCACCAGACCATTCCACAGCAGGTTTTGCAGACCCTTGGGCAGCACTGTACTAACCTGCTTAAACAAGGCCTCCCAGGGAGCGAGCACGGCAGGGGGCTTCTTGCGCCGGGGAGTCGGCCTGGGCGGCTCGGGCAGCGGGCCATTTTTGAGCGGCGCCAAAATGACCGGCTCGCCACGGTATTTCGCGCATTCGCGCATCAGGTCTGCAGGGTAAAACTCATGATCGATAAAACGGCTGTCATCGATATTGAGAGCCGCTACAACGGCGGCAGCGGGATAACACCAGAAACCTTCCCATTCCTTTTGCAGGCGTTCAGATACGGGATAGAGCAGGCCCGAGATCTTATTAGCCAGCAACAGCTTTTCCCAGGTATCGAGATAACCCGCGATCATCGCAGGGCGCTGTTCGGGCGGCGCATCAAAAACCTCATAGAGCTTGCCGTAAACACTTTTGTTATAGATCTCCGGAGCAAGGGGACGTTCAGGATCGTAGATACTGAGCAGACGATCGGCAAACAGATCATAACCTGCGGTGATGGTGAAGCGGGTATTGCTGCCAATGGCTTCGCGACCTTCCCCCAGTGCCGTCCCCAGAGCGACCAGTATTCCGAGATTACTTAAAGAGTGCAGCCTCGTCGTCTCATTAAACAGACCAAGGCTCTGGATGCTGTCATTAAGTAGTCGCAAGCGTTCGCGGGTCAGTGTATAGGTGCTACGCATGGAGGCTATGCTGTCGCCACGAAGGTACTGTGCTCTCAAGAGGTTCAGAGACCACCTTACTGAAGACTCATAGCTAAAAATCCGCAATTCCTCGCGTCCATCACATTCTTCTATAGTTTTAAGAATATAACTTTCACTACAGTCTTTTTCACTCGTTTCTATCAGCCATTGAATGGATTCTGAGGTATCCAGATCATTAAAAAATCGATTGGGTCTCATGGTTTTTCCTGATCCTCATTCTTTATTCAGGGAAATACATATTCCGTATCGGAGACCGTGACTTCGTAATTGTTTACATCAGTGATCTCGTAAAATTTGGTTTGGCCATTAGTATCCGTGCCGGCATAGAGCCGTACAACAGAACCATCGTTTTTCCCAAGTCCATTTTCAACCTTTGCTATCTGGCTCCTATCCAATCCCGCATTTTTGAGCCGCTCCCCCCCCGTAAGCCAGCCTTTGCTCATCTGTTGGCCATCTGCCGGTTTTTTACTGAGCTGACCGAGCCTGTTGTTGCCTTCTACCCACTCCTTTGAACCGCTGGCCTTGGACTCAATAATATAGATAGTGCCATCTGATGCCTCATAGAGGCTATCAATACCAGAGGTGCCAACATACCTGGCAAATTCAGTTTCTATTCCTTTTTGTGTGCCAAAATTATCCGGGTCTACACGCTTGGCAGGATCACCATACCATGTCATACCCAGCTCTTTTTCAAAAAAAAGATTGACTTTGCCTTCACCGACCAGGCCAATTTCGCTGTTCATGCCCCGTCCAGTCTTGGAGTTTTGACCCAGGTCACCTGTTCGCTGATTCTTCAAGTCAGAGATTGGCCCGGAGAGTTTGCAAGTCGCTGTATTGTGTACCCATAAACCCTCATTACCAACAAAGTAATTCTCACTTTGTTCAACACTGAAGTTATAGACCTCCAACGGCTCGTCGAAATGATTAACGAAGTAGACTGTAGCATCACCATCAATTGTGGCAATCACATCGTAGGGTTCCACTTTTTCAGCAGATACCCAGCCTTTGGCCTGCACCCAAACGGGATGATTATCCGTAATTTTTATTGCATCGCCTTCGGTAACAATCTGGTAGTAGTCATTCGCAGTACGGTGCGAAATACCGCTCACTCGTTGTGGTTTATCATCGAAACTCAGATCATTACGTGAAAAAACAATATCACCAACCCGGATGGTATCGATGGCCACCTGACCATTGGGGGTCCAGACCAGTGTGTCGGCGGCAAAGCTGTTAGGAGGGCAACCCAGATCATCAGCCGATTTGCGAATAGCATCGGTAATATTTTCATACCGGCTCAATTTGGCCATATGTGTGGCTATTTTGAGCATGAAGACAGGATTGATATATTCTCCGATAATCCTGCCCCGATCATAGGCACCACATTCCAGTACGGTCTCAAAATCCTCGTAGAGCTCACCAAAAATAGCTTTGGCGGTACCTTCAGGATCATTAATAAATGCCTTGCCGAGCTTGTAAAGCCCCTTGGCCGTCTCAATGGGATCAGTAATAATCCCGACAATATCGCTAATCTGGTTTTTTATTCCATCCCAGAAGCCACGCACAAAGTTATAGGCAGCCACCCCCATATCCTTGAGGTCGTTCCACAAGCTGCCAAAAAAGCCTCTGCCCCCGTCTTCCTCTGTTGCAGGCTCTGGCACTGGTTCACAGAGGGACTCTTCAGGAATGACTCCACCGCCACTGTCCCAGGAACCACTGGCACCTCCGCCACTACTACTGCCACCACTGTTTTGCGGGACGTAGTTTCTGGCCTGACTGCCCTGATAACCACCACGGGTACCCGGAACAGCTTCACCCGTTTCACCCGCCCCGCTCACATCGCTAACCGTCTGCTCTTCCGGGCCTCCCTGCTGGCGAACAGTGGCCTGATCGCCTATGGAGGCCATCAGCTCATTCTCCCAGGCATCACTTTGCATACGCACCACTGTGGTCGAGCGCACAGGCATCATATGGTTGCTGTAAAGCTGGTGTTCAAAAGAGCCCGGATCACTCAGCCCCTGACCAATGGCACTGACAATCTGCCTGATAA
>JBKECP010000041.1:0-129535 GCA_047974765.1 Parahaliea sp.
AATGGCATCCGGGAAGCCGGTCAGGCCATCAACGCTGGCAATCAGGATGTCATCGACACCGCGATTTTTTAAATCGGTCAGAACGGAGAGCCAGAAATTGGCGCCCTCGGTCTCGGACAGGTAGAGGCCGAGGATTTCCTTCTTGCCCTCCAGATTGACGGCTAAAACCGTGTAAACCGCCTTGCTCTGGTAGCGTCCGTTGTCCTTAACTTTGTAGCGGATCGCATCAAGCCAGACGAACGGATACAAGCTCTCCAGGGGGCGCTGCTGCCACTCCCTGACCTCGGCAATGATCTTGTCCGTAATGGCGCTTAGCGTAGCCGTGGAAACCGTGATGCCGTACAGATCCTCGACCTGGGTGGCGATATCGCGGTAGCTCATGCCCAGACCGTACATGGACAGAATTTTGGCCTCGATCTCGTCGCTGACCGAGGTCTGGTGCTTCTTCACCAGTTGAGGCTCGAACGTTCCGGCCCGATCCCGCGGCGTATCCAGTTCAAAGGGGCAGGCTGTGCTCTTGACTGTCTTGCTGGTTTTGCCGTTTTTGCGGTTGGGAACGATATCCTCGGCCAGATGGGAATCCAGCTCGCCTTCCAGGGCTGCCTCAGTGAGTTTCTTGATCAACGGGGTCAGGACGCCGTCCTTCCCCGTGATGGCTTTGCCTGATTGCAGAGCTTTCAGGGCTTCGTCAAAATCGAACTCGTTGCTCATGGGTCAATCCTCTCATAGTGAGATTAGTTGATTGACACAGGATTTCTAACACTCCCAAAACAAAAGCGAACACAGAACTCACTCTAATTGTTCGCCTTTTTGGTTTATTGACTATTATTTTCTTGTTATTACCTCGACAAGCATTTAACTGAGTTAATTCGCTTTCCGGCCACACCTGATAACATCCCAGCCATAACAAGTAATCCAATTAAACCAATGCTTGGGATGGCCTGTGCTCCAGCATTACCCATTGCTGCCCAACCTGCATAAAGAGTGATATTACGGTTTTCCATTGGGATAGAAAAGTCATACGTTGTAGTGGCAGCTGCATCCGTAAACCAACCATTAAAGGTATAGCCTGAACGGATTGGGTCGGCCGGTTCCGTTACCGTATTGCCTACAATGACTTTTTCAGAATCTACCGGGCTGCCGCCCTGTGAATCAAAGGCAGCGTCACAGAATGTACCTATACCATAATCTTCCCAAGTGGGTGGCACAGTATTGGTATCTAAGGTAAATGTAGTATTGGTACAATTATAATAAAGTGTTTTCCCCGCTGCCGTGCCAAATGAACCAAGCGATCCTGCTGCAGTAATGGCTGGTGCATCACCATCAAACCACACTTCAGTTAGGTTGGCATTTCCAGAAAATGCCTCTCCCTCGATGCGGGTAACACTATCGGGGATAGTGATGGTTTGTAATTGATTATTAGAAAATACATACCAACCAATAGTGGTAATGCTATCAGGGATGGTGATACTGGTTAAGCTATTGTCAGAAAACGCTGCCTCTCCAATGCTGGTAACGCTATTGGGGATAATGATACTGGTCAAGTTGTTGGTAAAAAATGCATACTCTCCAATGGCAGTAACGCTATCAGGTATGGTGACATTGGTTAAGTCATTATTATCAAACGCCCAATTCTGAATATCGGTAACAGTGTAAGTGTTACTATCAATACTAATGGTAGCAGGGATGACTATATCAACACCCGTTGGGCCTTTGTAATTAATAGCGGTGGCACCTGCTGGAATATCCGTGTCATCCGCTTCATAGACAATGCCACTACCATCAGTGACAGTCACGCGTGCTGCCATGCTCATTACTGGCATGACCGTAAGTATTACTACTAAGAGTAAGCCATTAAACTGCTGTTTTTCCATTTATCTTCCTATACTAAAAATATAGTAATGCATCAGTATCTACATACCAATACAGTTAATTTGTATTCTTAATCTGGCAGGCTTACAGCCTGCAGCGATACATGAGTACGTGAGCGTGATATATCATTTCTTCTACAAGTTAGCGAAAGCGAACCAATTTACAGAAAAAGTAGATGAAAGAATGTCGTCAAGCTGTAATAGCGCAAACAATTACTTTGTGCTTACCCTTTGGCGTGGGAATGAGCATTGGGAAATGAGTATTGTACGTTGTTAGTTTAGAAGGTGGCCGGGGCAACACCCTTCCTTCCGGTCAACATCACTGTTTGAGCCAGTCGCTTCAAAGTAGCCTCCTTGGTTCGTATTCATTTGTCAGTATGCAGTGAGAATGTTTCACATACCTCGCATACATCTCCCAAGTATTGTCACATTGCCACTATCTGACTAAAACATTGATATTTTGATCTGAGCAAATATGAAATTATTGTGACAGCCATATTGCACGATGGCTTTATACAGAAAGTTGAGCGTAAGATGATTCCACTGGCCTAACAGAGCAATGTGTCATTTGTATGACAAAAGGATAAAAACAGCCGCTTGTACCACTAAATGATCAATTATCTTAACCGTTGATTTTGCGATCGTATTGACAAAGAACGCCATCAAAACATATACCAATTGAAATCGTCGGGATGACGAAAACCGGAGGTGACACATGAAAACCACAATCAGAATTTTGCCCTTGCTACTTCTACCTTTAATGACGGGAACATGGGCTGACAACCAGCAGGACTGCATTCTTGAAGGCACAGTGGATAAACACAAGGCTGAGCGCACAGGCAGAGACGTCTATGTTTCTTTCCATTCGGCCAAAAAAACAAACCACAGCACCAACTGCACTATCAACAGTCGTCGCAATCGTGTTGAATTCAAACAATCAAAGCACTCAGATATTAACGACGCACCTCACGGTGCCACAGTTAAATACCGTTACACAGAGCAAGCTGACGGCGAGGCCGAATGGACACTGCTGAATGTTTCCAGATTCTAGATAACGCACGTTAATACAGCCAGCCAGGACACACTGAATTTGGCGTGCAGATACTATCAAACAAATAAAAAGGGGCCACTGAGTCCCTTTTTATTTGTAGTTATCCACGGTGCTGCCTGTTCATTTGCACAATTTTGCGCAGGCCGCCTGTAAAGTTGTCAGCCACGCCCTGTTGGCTTGTTAGGACCAAGTTTTGAGTCTTTTTCAATGTACTCAATAATTTTACCGGCTACATTGATACCCGTAGCTGTTTCAATACCCTCCAGGCCCGGAGAAGAGTTCACCTCGATTACCAAAGGACCATGGGATGAGCGCAGAATATCCACCCCCGCCAGATCCAGCCCCATGACTTTTGCAGCACGAACCGCCAATCGTCGCTCATCAGGACGCAGTTTAATCACCTCAGCAGTGCCACCTCGGTGTAAATTGGAGCGATATTCACCTTTAACAGCACTGCGCTGCATGGCAGCAATAACTTTGTCACCCACCACAAAACAGCGAATATCCGAACCGCCGGCTTCCTTGATAAATTCCTGTACCAGAAAATCCGAACCAATACCCCGAAAGGCATTGATCAAAGCCTCGGCCGCTTTTTTGGTTTCAGCAAGCAAGACACCATTGCCATGGGTGCTGCTGGTCAGCTTGAGGATCAGGGGGGCACCACCTACTGATTCGATAAGCTGATCAGTCGCGCGCGCAGAGTGAGCATAAGCTGTTACCGGCTGGCCAATACCACGCCGTGCCAGCAGCTGGTGGGCTCGCAGCTTATCACGGGAACGTGTAATGGCAATTGACTCGTTGATGGAATAAGTATGGTTCACCTCAAATTGCCGCAAAACTGCACAACCATAAAAGGTCACACTTGCGCCAATACGGGGAATAACAGCATCAAATGACAGGGATTCCACCACCTTTTCTGAACGCTGGTAGTGGACCGTTGGCTCATTGGCGGTGATATTCATATAACACTTGAGCACATCAACAACACGAACCTCGTGATCTCTCGCCTCTGCTTCTTCAATCAGGCGACGGGTGGAGTAAAGCTTCCGGTTGCGTGAAAGTATTCCAATTTTCATATAAATGCCTGTTTTTGTGTAGGTAGCCAGCATCAGGGCCAGCATTATCTATCAGGTTAACCGATGGAGGGAAGCCTCTTCCAGACAAGGAACAACCACAATCAAATAGTAGTTAAAATTATATTTTCATTTTTAATGACTTTCCTATGGCCATGGATTGCATATTGCTGACAGATCTTAAAACAGCCATCCCGCACGCAAAGACACACCGGCGATGACAAACAGTATTGACAGGATAGTAACAGGAATAATGTGCCAGGCCATTGATACTATCCGGTGCTCATCAAAGCCAGGTAATACCCGAAAACGGGCGTCCAGCGCAAATAGTACAGTTATCAGTAACAGCGTCAGTTTAAACATCAACAGGTGTACCAGAGGATTTGAAAAATCCATCCATTGACTCAGATCAGGCAGAAACTGGTAGGCGAGCATTAGCCCGGTCACTACCTGCACCAGTAGTGCCAGCATACCAATTTTTTCATAAGCCTGTTCAAAATCAATCAAGCGCTGGGGTGAACGCTCACGCAAAACTCTCGGCAAAACCGCGCAGGATAATACAATATGCCCACCCGTCCAGATTGTCGCACCCAGAATGTGCAATACTAACAGCAGGCTATACACTATTTAAAATCACTCCATTCTATTGAACAGTATTTCATCAACAAAGACTGACCAATACAGCACCCATCGGCATCCCAATAAATAGCACTATATCATTTCTCGCCACAGCCACCGCTATCATCCAACACATCCAACACCAAATACGGCAAAAATCACCGCAGAATCGGCGATCAACTTTGCCAATAGTGACACAACATAGCCACTATTAAGCCGACAATCCATATCCCAGGTTATTAGACATTATGTTTTAACCTCTCCAACCTCAACATTCGTGGGCTACCCTAAAGTTGAGAAAACTACTGTGGCAGAGTCACATTGAGGAGGGCAGGCATGAGAAAGCCTAACGCAAGCAACTCCTATCCGGGAAAAGTGTGATTTTCATCGCCAGTCAAGGGCTTACATCGACTACGCCAATGGACGACACTACCCGTATCACCCTATTAGCCCGACAATAATTATTGCCGGGCTAATAATAAACAATATTCACGCACTAAAACACAAACAGGACTTCATCAACGTACCCATTGAAAAATTCCCGCTCAAAAACCCTCAATCAAAGATAAAAAGCAGCATCTCGCTATTTTAACAGGATGACACCATCTCCATGTATTTTTAATGGCAAAATTTCTTCAATTTTTTCATTGTTGATATTAAAAATAAATTTTTCCGGCTGATAGACAGGGCTGTCAATACCTGACAGGGTATTTCCAAAAAAATTCCTAAAATATAAAACTCTAAACCGCCTTCTGAAGGTAACAACCGTCAAATCAACAAGATTGACCATCAATATTTGCTGGTTATTATTTTCTACCCACAAAGGCAGCGCAACCGCGTCACCTTCCCGACGCCAAATACAGGGGCCACCACTCCATTCATTTAATTTTATTTTTTTGTCGTTATAAATTAAATAGCTTGCTCCTGTGAGTGGCGACCCCATTGCAATTTCGTTCAACGATTTATATTCAACTTTGAAGTTCTTGTCTGGTGAAAACAAGTTTTCATCATCATTTGAAAAACTCCAGGGGTTCGGATGGCTATCACCCACAATCAATACCCTACCTTTTCTTTAAAGATTTAAGTTAGCACCAACATCACAGAAAAAACTTATCGCACCACCATACACCGCCTCGACTATGCCACACACCTGACGATGGCAACAGATCAACACAACAGAAGATCATATCTTAGCGTCCCTCAACGCGACAATTGGTCGCACTGACTTTATCAATCTGCCCCCTTACAATGCAGGGCAGTACAGAACATAGTGATCACTCTCTGGAAGGGGGTATCGGGAATTTTCGATATCCCCTTCCTTTTTTTGGCAGATTGCAAGGTCAAATTTCATCTGTGAGGTATCTGATGATATTTTCGGAAAAACCCATAAAACAACTATCGGTTTTATTTACTGCACTGACAACACTAACAACAGCATCAAATAATCTGGCAGCAGAAGAGCTTGAAGAAATGATTATTACCGCTGTCAGAATGGATGGCCCTCTGCGCCTGTCTACAGATCCGCTTAAGCCTCGCCAGCCCCTGCCTGCCCATGATGGCGCCGATTATCTTAAAACGATCCCTGGCTTTTCTGTAGTGCGCAAAGGGGGCACCGATGGTGATGCCATTCTCCGCGGTATGGCCGGATCACGAATCTCCATGCTGCTTGATGGCAATGTTATTCTTGGTGGCTGTAGCAACCGCATGGACCCACCTACTGCCTATATTTCCCCCGAAACACTCGATAGCATTGAAGTAATCAAAGGCCCTCAAAGTGTGCGTTATGGCCCAGGCAGTTCTGCTGGCACAGTAATTTTTGAACGCGATAACAACCGTCCTGCCAAGGCAGGTTTAAGTGGACATGCCAGTGTGCTTGGAGCCAGTGCCGACAGATTTGACGGTATGATCAATGCCCAATACAGCACCCGCGACATTACCCTGCGCACCTCAGCCTCCAGTGCCGAAGCCAATGATTACAAAGATGGTGATGGCACCCGTATACACTCCAACTATGAGCGTTGGAATGGCCAGGTTGATCTGTTATGGACACCGGATGATGATACCGCACTGAAAGTGGGAGCGGGTTTCAGTGACGGGGAAGCGGCCTATGCTGATCGCGGTGTGGACGGCTCACGCTTTCAGCGCGAAAGCTATAGTGCCAGTTTTGAAAAAAACAATATCGGGGGCAAATGGCTAAACAGTTTTGAGATTGCCGCCTATGACAATTATGTTGATCATGTAATGGATAATTACAGCCTGCGCACGCCCGCCGGAATGAGGTCACAGCGCATGGCAATGAATCCTGATCGCAAAACCACTGGTGCCCGCCTTTCTTTTGGACTCACACCAGCCAACTCTGTTGATTTATTAATCGGCGTCGATTTACAGCGCAATCGCCACCGCAATCGCAGCAGCATGAACCAGGATATGATGGACTACCGCGATATAAGGCGCGATACTGACGCCCGCTTTGAACAGGCCGGGGTATTTTCGGAACTGACCTGGCAGGTCAGTAACAACGGCCGCATTTTTGGCGGCCTGCGTATAGATGATTGGGAGCTGAAGGACAGGCGTGACACAATCAGTCTGTCGATGATGTCAACCATCGACAATCCCACCGCCAACCAGACGCAATCCGATACACTCTACAGTGGTTTTGCCCGCTATGAATTTAACACCCACAGTTCCGACAGTTACAATGCCACCTGGTATGCCGGTATTGGCCACAGCGAACGCTTTCCTGACTACTGGGAAATAATTGCCAAAGAATCAACCGATTCAGTCAGCGCTCTTGATATAGAATCTGAAAAAAACACTCAAATTGATGTCGGTGTACTTTACCGTGACGACCGTCTCAGTGGGTCAGTATCATTGTTTTACAATGAAATTGATGATTTTCTACTGATTGAATCCGGCTATGAAAAAACAGGCATGTCGATGGATGGTGCAATGAATACAACACGCACAACCAGTGTTGTGCGTAATATTTCTGCCCGCTCCTGGGGACTGGAGCTGGATTTTGACTACCGGATTATTGAACACCTGCGTTTACAGGGTTCACTGGCTTCCGTTCGCGGTGCCAATGACAGTGATGACAAAACCCTGCCACAGTTGCCACCACTGGAAATGCGTCTGGGTCTTAACTATGACTATAACAATTGGTCTGCTGGTATTTTGTGGCGTGTTATAGCCAAACAAGACCGGGTAGATATTGGCCGGGGCAATATTGTTGGCCAGGATATCAGCACAAGCGAAAGTGCCGATGTGCTCTCACTCAACATCGGCTGGCGAGCAACACCTTCATTATTATTAACAGCCGGTGTCGATAACCTGCTGGATGAAAGCTATGCAGAACATATCAGCCGTGCAGGCGCAGCTGTTTCCGGTTTCGATCAGCTTGGCCGCATCAATGAGCCTGGACGTACCGCCTGGTTGAAAATGAGCTACAACTTTTGATAGCAACCACTCTGCATGACAACAGACATTTTTTAGAACTCAATCAATGGGGGACAGTAATTTCAGATCAGTAACCAGGCTACGAACACCATGCGCATGATCTTCTTCAAAGATATTATCCTTACACCACCGCCCAACCGACTCGACATTCACTTTTAGTACTGCCGGGCGAATGCTCCAGGTTACCTGGAAAGGCGAACCTTTCCTGTTATAGGACGAACCAGTGGTAGAACCAGCATAAATAACTGGTGTACCGGTATTCTCCGGGATATTTTCAACCTGATAGCGCCCGTCTTTCTGATCAACATTGGTGAAATGCTCAAAATCAACAGCGTCGTCATCGTTGACCAACACATAAACCTGAGCTTCCACCCTCAGCTGAGGATTTTTGTTCATTTCATTGAAGCAGGAGTCCAGCTTTTCACCGGGAACAACGTGAGCGCTGGTGTGCACATAATGCACCTCAATCGTATCACCGGCATTAATGCCTCTATATTGGCCTCGACAGACATCAGTGGCCAAGGGATTCAATTCATTTTTCGACAATGAACCCGTATATAAATATCCGCTATTATGCCCTTTTCCATCACCATCACCGGCATAACGCGTGAACTCCCCACCTTTGTGTTCTGCGCCTGCATGAAAATGAATGTTACACAGATTCATCTGACGGTAATCCGGTGCAAGACTAAATATGACCTTATTCCCACCCTGGACAAGATCAATATTCCGGGGGCTTTGAGGACCATAATCATATCTCCCGGCAGTCTTAACAAAAGTTTTTCGCTGCTCATTGATAGCATGATCATCAACCTGTCGGTCTTTCACAGACACAGCGCAGGCACCTAAACCAAGAACAACAACAGAAAAAACAGCAGACCAGAAACACCTGCAAAAGCGCATACGTTCAAACCGAAACCTGAGTAGCGGCATTGTCAGGGGAAAGCACAGCTTTAGATTAAAAATACCTACAATTTTTTTGAATCTACCTCTTTTGGCATAAGGTCTATACCTACTTCAGGCGGGTATCATAGCTGAACAAATTCGACTCATTCATCCTCACGATGAAGTGATGGCAATAGTCTTCATGTACGATGGCGATTAGTTAAAACGGCAATAAAATTACCGGTCTATTATTAACCCGTATATGGTCTCCTCCCCGTTTGCAAGGCTTGCACAGTCGATTTCAGGGACAGGTTGCTGTCGTATATCCGGCCTGTTTATGAGGGACTCGCTGCGCCCTCTGGCCTTGATGAAGTTTCGCCACCTGCAGTCCTTATCGGCATGTCGGCCTCAAGGGCCACCGGGTTAATCAGGTTCTCTGCAGACCGGTTTGACCTGTTATGTCATCAATTGTCTGTCGCCTTCGCAACCCCGGGAAAACGCTCCTGTTTTGTTTTTCCTCGTCTCGTTTCGATAGAGCAATTTTCATCTCTATCCTGGCGCATCGCGACGCCATTTGGGCGGGGAGGAGACCATCTCATCGGCAAGCTTTTAGCCGAATGAATAAGTGGCACATAGATATACCACCACAGGCTGCAAGCCTGCGCAGCCCTGCGAAAATCAAGGAATTTCATACATTCCGCTGATTTTCAGGGGCGACCGTTAAATAGTGAGGGATTCATCTATTTGATTGCCAGGCTGATAACCCGGTTACATAGAGTGACCGCTGCGCGGTGCAAATATAATAATAGCCATTCCGGCCAAAGCAACGGCCGAACCGAGCAAATCCCAAACCGAAGGACGAATACCATCTACCAGCCACAACCACACAATGGCCATAAAAATATACACACCACCATAGGCTGCATAAACCCGCCCTGCGGCAGCAGGATGTAGTGATAACAGCCAGGCAAATAATGCCAGACTGGCCGTTGCTGGCATTAATAGCCAAATGGATTTTCCTTCGCGCAGCCACAAATAAGGCAGATAACAACCAACTATTTCAGCCAGCGCAGTGGCCATAAACAAGCCGAGAGTTTTTAATTCAAACATATAGTATTGTCTCTATAATTGTTGGTGGTCTTATAGTTGATCAAGTTTTTGGTGGTGGCTCTCTTTGTATTTTTCACAGACAGCCACAAGCCAGGCCAAACGATCATGAAGGTGATCAAAACTATGATCAAAAGCAAAGCGCACATAGGTATAACGCGCCTCTTCTCCAAGACTGGCAGGGTCGAGGATTTTTATTATCTCAACCAGACCAGCATAATCTTTTTTACTCAGCTCAAAAGGCTGCCATGTTGCTCCCGGGCTCATACCGCCATCACTGCCACCAGAGAGAAACACCTGCCGACTGACTTCATAAGGCGGGAAAATGCCACAGGCTCCAAAATAAGGAATATCGTAAACCAGTACCGGCAACTGTGCACGACGAGGCTCAGGATCGCTGTGATAGTCATAGCGTAGATAATCAATCTCCATTGCGGCCAGGCCTTTCTGACACAGCAGCAACAGTAGTATAAAACCAGCCATCTTCATTGCCTGTTTTCCCTGTTTAATACTGATGCGGTATATTTTTCAGCAGTACAGCCATCCAAAAGCGCCACAGATCACATCTACACATTTTTATCTGGCAAAATAGATACAGATCGCTATCTATTCTGTTATGGTTCGCAACGATCTGTAAAGAACACCGGATATCATTGCGAGGCAATGTGAGCAGTCAGCGTGTAAACAGGGGGCAAGGCATCAGACCTTGCCGGATAGTCAACGCTATCATCACAAGCACCATCGTAGCCGCCTCACTACTGGCAGGCAACGCGGTTTATGCAGGTAGCGCCTGGACCAACGATCTTCAGAGCTACGCCAGTCGCTCGCTCGACAGTGATCATGCGCTCAGTGTAGCGGCTGTGCCTCTCAATGGTCCTGGTCAGGCTCAATATCTGAATGCCGACACACCGATGAGCCCGGGCTCGATCATCAAGGTGGTTACTACCTATGCCGCACTGGAACTGCTGGGTCCAAATTACAGCTGGAATACTGATCTTCTCAGCGAAGGAAAGCTAAGCAGCAATACACTCAAGGGTGATCTTTATGTACGCTTTGGTGGAGATCCAAAACTGACGGTAGAACGCCTGCGCACACTGATAGATGACTTCAAAGGTATGGGCATCAAGCATATCGAGGGGGATCTGGTGCTCGATGGCAGCTATTTCCAGCTGTCCGGGGACATGCCGGTGTTTGACGACAAGGGCGGTAATCCCTATGCCCCCTTTCTGGTCGAGCCCTCTCCCTACCTGAGTAATCTGAACCTGCAACGCTTCCAGGTTGTGGCCGACGAGCGCGGTCTGCGCGCCTGGTCCACACCCAAAATGGCTGGCGTAAGCATCGACAACAAGGTCAGGTTTGCCTCTTCAGGCCACTGCCCTCGCCGCAACAAACTAACCTGGGAGCCCGTTTACAAAGGACAGCAGGTCAGTGTTCGTATCAGCGGCCAGTTACCACGCAATTGCCACGTTGACAGCTACCTGTCACTGCTACCTCAACAACGCTATAGCGCAACGCTGATTCGCAGTGTGCTGGCCCAGGCAGGCGTGAGCATCAGTGGCAAGGATCGCAGCGCAGCAACACCTGCCGGTGCCCGACGCCTGTTGCGCACAACATCACCGGACCTGGCCAGTACCGTACGCGACATCAATAAATGGAGCAATAATGTCATAGCACGCCAACTGCTGCTGAACATCGGGGCCAAAGAGCGCAAACAACATCCAGAGCAATACAAAGGGGCCGGGCAGGATGATCGCATTATTGGTTTACGCGCCATTCACAACTGGCTTGCCAACAAAGGTATCGACAGTTCATCCATGGTACTGGAAAATGGCGCCGGCCTGACCCGCCATGGTCGTATTTCAGCCCGTCTGGGTGTACAAATACTGCAACAGGCCTGGGCCAGCCCCTATGCTTCAGACCTGCTCGCCTCTTTACCCATTATCGCAATGGACGGCACCATGGCCCGGCGCTTGCGCGATACCGGACTCAAGGGACAAGGGCGTATTAAAACCGGATCACTGAACGGCGTGCGTTCGATAGCCGGTTTCAGCCGGGACGGCAACGGGACAACCTGGGCCGTGGTCGGTATAGTCAACAATGATCCAGCCTGGAATGGCCGTGCAGTGCTTGATCGCGTACTTTATTCCCTGTTTCAACACCCGCCGGTCGATACCAGAATCAGCCACCAGCACTCTCTGGACAACACCACCTTTAACAAGCCTGCCAGCCCTTGATATACACAGAAGCATTATATTTTGACTACCTTTTAAAGATGCATCATCAAACAGGCTGCCGGTTTGTTTGGTTGCCAGGTCATTAATACCAAAGACAGCAAATTTTCAAATATGCATTCGAATAAGGTGCCTTGTGAAACAGCTATACCACCGCCCAAGCAATTCAGACGGCGGTACACAGGCATTACAAAAGTTTACGGCCTTTATTGGCGGCAATGCGCATACGCAGGGCATTGAGCTTGATAAAGCCTTCAGCATCAGCCTGATTATAGGCACCTGCATCTTCCTCGAACGTGGCAATATGCTCATCAAACAGACTGTCAGCCGATTGGCGTCCTTCAATAATTACATTGCCCTTATACAGTTTCAGGCGCACCTTGCCATTCACATGCAGCTGTGACTGGTCAATGGCGCTTTGCAGCATCTGTCGCTCGGGCGACCACCAATAACCGTTGTAGATCATTTCAGCGTAGCGCGGCATTAATTCATCTTTCAGATGAGCCACTTCACGGTCCAGTGTCAGCGATTCAATAGCGCGGTGAGCCTTGAGCATAATGGTACCGCCCGGGGTTTCATAACAACCCCGGGACTTCATGCCAACGTAGCGATTTTCCACCAGATCATCGCGGCCGATACCATTGGCGCCACCAATTTTGTTCAGCTGCTCCAGTACCGTAGCCGGGCTTAATGATTGGCCATCGACGGCAACAATATCACCACGCTCAAAATCCAGCTCAATGCTGGTCGGGGTATCAGGAGCAGCCTCCGGGCTCACACTCCAGCGCCACATATCATCTTCTGGCCCCGCCCAGGGGTCTTCCAGTACGCCGCCCTCATAAGAAATATGCAACAGATTGGCATCCATTGAATAAGGGGATTTTTTCCTGTTGCCAGAAAAATCAACCGGGATATTGTGCCGTTCACAATAGGCCATCAATGATTCCCGTGAATTCAAATCCCACTCCCGCCAGGGGGCAATCACTTTGATACCAGGTTTAAGCGCATAGGCGCCCAGCTCAAAGCGCACCTGGTCATTACCCTTGCCGGTGGCGCCGTGAGATATGGCATCGGCACCGGTCTCATTGGCAATTTCGATCAGTCGTTTGGCAATCAGCGGGCGGGCAATTGAGGTACCCAGGCGATATTCGCCCTCATACAAAGCATTGGCACGAAACATCGGATAGACAAAGTCACGAACAAATTCCTCGCGCAAATCCTCGATATAAATTTCCTTGATGCCCAGTGCTTGCGCTTTGGCACGGGCGGGCTCCACTTCCTCACCCTGGCCAATATCGGCGGTAAAAGTCACCACCTCACAATTATAGGTTTCCTGTAACCAGCGCACGATTACCGATGTATCCAGACCACCGGAATAAGCCAGCACCACCTTGTTAACATCCGACATGAATCAATTCCCGCTGTGATAAAAACCGGCGCACAGTGTACTCTCACCATCGCTGCCTGACCACAACAGCGCTGTTTCGGACTGTCGTCAGAAGCCGACATGCGGTAGCATGCGGCTGAAACACTCATAATACTCATCTGGAACCAGCTATCAGGCCCGCCGTGACTGAATTGACCCTTACCCGACCGGACGACTGGCATGTTCACCTGCGCGATGGTGATGCCCTGGCAGATACCTGCCGCGATATGGCCCGTTACTTTGGTCGCGCCATTGTTATGCCCAATTTAACACCACCGGTCACCACCGTGGCTGAAGCGGCCAGCTACCGGCAGCGAATTATTGCCGCCATGAGCATTCTGCCACGGCGGTTTGAACCCCTGATGACGCTCTACCTGACCGATCGCACCACTGCCGATGAGGTCAGACGCGCCGCTGACAGCGACTTTGTACACGCCATCAAACTCTACCCGGCGGGCGCCACCACCAACTCGGCCGCAGGTGTTGCCGATCTGGCAGGACTCTATCCCACACTGGAAGTCATGCAGGATTGCGGCCTGCCCTTGCTGATTCATGGTGAAGTCACCGATACCGCCATTGATATTTTCGACCGAGAGAAAGTCTTTATCGAGCGTCATCTACAGCCCATCAGCAAACACTTTCCCGGTCTTAAAATTGTGTTTGAGCATATCACTACGACTGATGCAGTAGCCTTTATCCGTGAAGCACCGACCAATATTGCCGCCACAATTACCGCTCACCACCTGCTGCTCAATCGCAACGACATGCTGGTTGGTGCTATCCGGCCACATTATTTTTGCCTGCCTGTTCTAAAACGCAGCACACATCAGCAGGCATTGCTGGCAGCAGCCACCTCTGGCAATCACCGTTTTTTTCTCGGTACTGATTCGGCTCCCCATGCCCGCCATAAAAAAGAAAGTGCCTGTGGCTGTGCCGGTGTGTACAGCGCCCACGCCGCTATTGAATTTTATGCCGAGGCCTTCCAGGCCATGAATGCACTCGACAAACTGGAAGGCTTTGCCTCTCACTTTGGCCCTGATTTTTATGGCCTGCCACGCAACACTGACACCATCAATTTACGCAAGAACAGCTGGCAGGTTGCAGATGAACAAGACCTTGGTGGAGACAGCCTGACGCCCCTGCGCGCGGGCGAATTGCTCGCCTGGCAGGTCAGTACTGAGCAATATCAGGGATAAGACCAATATGTGTGAACATCATATCAGGGAGCGTTTCCGGGGTTTTTTACCTGTTGTTGTCGATGTGGAAACTGGCGGTTTTAACGCCGCCACCGACGCTATTCTGGAAATTGCCGCCACCATTGTACGCATGGATGACGACGGTCTGCTCAGTGTACATCGCACCTGCAATTTCCATGTAAAGCCTTTTGAGGGTGCCAATATCGAACAATCAGCACTGGACTTTACCGGCATCGATCCCTGGCATCCATTTCGTGAGGCCATTGACGAAGAGACAGCTTTTACCAATCTGTTTCAGGCCATTCGCAAGGAAATTCGTGATCAGGGCTGTAACCGTGCCATTTTAGTGGGTCACAATGCACATTTTGATGCCGGTTTTGTCAATGCTGCCGTTGAACGCTGCAATATCAAACGCAACCCTTTTCACCCGTTTTCCCATTTTGATACCGCCACCCTTGCCGGACTCGCCTATGGCCAGACGGTCCTGGCCAGGGCCTGTGTCGAAGCAGGCATTGCCTTTGACAATAACGAAGCACATTCTGCCGCCTATGATGCTGAGCGCACAGCAGAGTTATTTTGCGATATCGTCAATCGCTGGAAGGAGTCTGGTGGCTGGATACCAGCTTTTGACAACTTATAAACCAGCCAATTGGGCAGGCATTTAGAGTTCACTTAACAACAAAAATCCCCATCGGGGCTTTTAAAATCGTACGGTATCGTTGCCGCAGCATCAGTAAACCCGCCTTCAAAAATATAACCAGGCCGAACAGGATTGACAGGCTCAGTTATCAGGTCTCCGCCAACAACTTCCCCGGTTAATACAGCCGCTCACCGTTCGCCCTTCATTTGCCATACCGGGTGGGAAATGGTCGCCAAGCTATCAACTGAGACTATCGGCTTGCCTGCTCGCTGAACACTGCTCTACTATAAGCGGCCAGCGATAAACAGATAGCAACCAATAAAACTGATAGCAGAGGTGGTTTTCGCGTGTCCACAGGAAAATCCAGATTTCTCGCTCTGGTGTTAATGCTGACATCATATCCGGCACTGATAAGTCACAGCGTTCAAGCCCAGACGATCCAGGACAGCCTGAATGTGGTTTCCTCAACCAACCGCGAAGCCGGGCATTCCCAACTGAAAATTGACAAACTGTCCCGTGAAACACGCCTGCTGCTGGAAGAATACCGCAATCTGCAAGACTCCAATGAATACCAGCAGGCTTATACACGCGAGCTGGAGCACACCAACACCACCCAGCTGGCCCGCATTGAATTACTTCAACAACAAATCGCTCAGGCGCGTATTACCCGTCAGCGTATTCTTCCACTGATGCGAAGTATGGCAGATGCACTGGAAACCTTTGTTGTACTTGATTTGCCCTTTCATCAAGAACAGCGTGTCAGTGCAATACTGCAATTAAAACAGCGGCTGGATAATCCGGAGCTGTCCGTAGTGGCACGTTTTCGGTTATTGCTGGAAGCCTACCAGCTTGAACAGAACTACAGTGCCAGCATTGAAGCCTGGCGTGATTCGCTGCAATTACAGGGCGAAACTGTGTCGGTGGAATATCTTCGTCTGGGTCGAGCCGCGTTGTATTACCAGACACTCGATGGTGAGCACAGTGGTTACTGGCAGCAGAAAAATCAATCCTGGCTTACTCTCGACAAAAGCCATAATCGCCGACTGGCACAGGCCTTGCGTATAGCGCGCAATCAGACAGCCCCCCAGCTGCTGGAACTGCCATTATTGATGACTGAGGTGGTAAGCGAGGCCAGACAATGAGAGCTCCTGTAAGAGTCTTTATTATTTTTTCTTTACTATTGAGCCCCTTTGCGATCGCCGATAATTCAGATACCAGGCAGATCACCAATCTGGACCAGCTTCTCAATATCGTAAAGCAGGAACAACAGCAGCAGCGCGCTGTTCACAGAAAACGTGAACAGGCATTTCTCGCTGACAAACAACACCAGGCTACCCTGCTTGCCAAAGCCCGCGCCAATTTCCAGCGGCAGCAAAAGGAAAATCAGCCACTGCTGGCTATCACCGAAGCCAATACTGCTGAAATTACACGCCTGGAGCAGGAACTCAAAGCAGTCACAGATGATATTGGCGAGTTATCCAGCACTTTTCGGGAGTTTGCCGGTGATTTTTCAGCCGTGCTGAATGAGTCATTACTGTCGGTCCAGTTTCCTGAGCGCTCCTCACAATTAAAAGCACTAGCCAATAGTGATATCCAGACAACCATTGAAGACATACAGACCCTGTGGCTGATTCTGCAGGAAGACATGACCGCCGCCGGCAAGATCACACGATTTTCCGGGCAGTTTGTTGACCCGGCGGGGCGTGCTCACCCTGCAGATATATTGCGTGCAGGGGTATTCACCGCATGGTCAGGTGATGAATACCTGCGTTTTGTTCCAGAAACAGGCGAGTTACTGGCTCCCGCCAGACAACCTTCACAGCGCTTTCGTCGTGCAGCCAAAACCTTTGGCGCAGATATTCAACCACAGGTGTTAGCCATTGACCCGACACGCGGCAATCTGTTGGGCGTACTGGGTTACACACCCAATTGGCGCGAACGCATTGCTCAGGGCGGCACCATTGGCCTTATTATTATCACTATTGGTATTGTCGGTATGTTGTGGACACTATGCCGTCTGGCTTATCTGTGGCGGGCATCGAGCCGTATCCGGCAGCAATTGAAACAAGTTGACAAACCCGCCTCCTCCAACCCTTTGGGTCGCGTACTGCTTGCCGTTGAAAATATTTCACTGTCAGAAGATGACCTCCTGCAACTGAAACTTGATGAAGCCGTACTGGCGGAAATTCCCGCACTGGAGCGTGGCAATGGTTTTATTAAACTGATTGCAGCTATTTCCCCCCTGCTGGGCCTGCTGGGTACGGTTACTGGTATGATCCTCACTTTTCAGGCTATCAGCCTGTTTGGCACCGGTGATCCAAAGCTGATGGCGGGAGGCATATCACAGGCACTGGTGACCACAGTGCTTGGCCTGATTGTCGCCATCCCCCTGCTGTTTGGTCACGCTCTGGTCAACCATGTCGCCCGCACACTGATTCAGCGTCTGGATGAGCAATGCGCAGGCGTGCTGGCCCGCAACGCTGAACAACGCAGCCAGTTTACATGAGTCTGCTCTACGCCATTATCGATTTCATACAATTGGGCGGCCCTGTTTTGTGGCTGCTATTTGTCACCTGTTTGTTACTGTGGTTGATGATTCTGGAGCGGCTCTGGTTTTTTTATATCACCTGGCCTCACCAGGTCATCCAGCTGCACCGGCAGTGGCGCCAGCGCATCGACCGCCACTCATGGCCAGCACAAAAAATCCGCGATGCCATCGTGTCAGAAAGTACCTTGTTATTACATACCCTGCTGCCAGTAATCAGGGTATTAATTATTCTGTGTCCATTGTTGGGACTACTGGGAACAGTGCTGGGTATGATCAGTGTCTTTGAAGTCATTGCTGTTAGTGGCAACGATGATGCCCAGGCCATGGCTCAAGGCATTTACCGCGCCACTATTCCGACAATGGCAGGTCTGGTCGTGGCACTTACAGGCATTTTTTTCAATATTCGCCTGCATCAGATCGCCAATCGGGCCAGCAGCCAACTCAAAGATGCTCTGCCACTTCAAGGAGCTGAATCATGAGCATTCATCGTCATCTTCCACCGGCAGAGGAAACCGAGCTTGATATGACACCCATGCTGGACATTGTGTTCATTATGTTGATCTTTTTCATTGTAACCACATCCTTCGTCAAGGAATCAGGTATCGCTGTCAACAGTCCCGAGGCAAAAACCACATCACAGCAGGACAAGGCCAATATATTTATTGCCATTACCGCCAATGGTGAAATATGGGTGGATCATCGCCCGGTAGATCCGCGCAGTGTTCGCGCCATCATTGCCCGCCTGCACGCTGACAACCCTGAAGGCTCGGTAATCATTCAATCTGATGAAGATGCATCAACCCGCATTCTTGTTGACGTTATGGATCAGGTGCGCCTGGCAGGCGTGGAAGGCATCGCCATTGCTGCCAACAAGGCAGATAAATGAATCCGGCTGGCATTTTACCATTGCGCCTGTTACCTGCATTTGCGGGCGCCATCATCGTCACACTGGCAGTATTTACCTTTATGCAGCGATTGATCGCACAGTCTCAAAATCGTGATATCACACTGGCAGTACACGAAAACATCCGCATTATCGAAGTAGATGAAACACCTGCTGAGACAGAACAAAAACAACCTGAAACAGAGGAGCCATCTATAGAAGAACCCGTCATGGCACCGCTGGTGATGAATCCTGACACTGCATCATCTGCGCCGCTGGCAAAGCCCGTCATGGATACGGCGGATATTGCCTTTGACATTAATCTGGCCACCATCGCTGGTGTCGGCACCAGCTGGAATGCACCGGCAGGTGCAGGTGCTATGGATTTGGGCAGCGGTAAAGACGCCAGTGCTTATATACAGGTAACACCCTTTGACACGCGCAAACCGAATGTGCCCAAAACAGCCTGGCAGAACAAAATAAGTGGCTGGGTATTGCTTGCTTTTTCACTCACCCCCGAGGGACACACACAAGATATTCGAATACTGGACGCAAACCCGCGTGGAGTGTTTGAAGATGAAGTTATCTCTGCCGTAAAAGACTGGCGCTACAGCATTTCTGTACGAGGAAAACACGGCGGGAAAATTATCCTGACGCAGCGCGTTGAAATTAACTGGCAAGACTACGCCCACAATATTCCCAATGGCAATTAAATCCTTTATTCCATTTTTTTTGCTACTGATGTTCTGTGGTGTTGCCATTGAAGTATCTGCCCAGGAGATCAGCCAGTATCGCAGCCGTATTCTGCTCGCACCTGAGAACAACATTGGCAGGAGCAGTGAGCTGAGTATTACCGAGCTGGAACAACAAATTGACACCATCAATGAGGCCTATACCCGCGCCAGCGCCACCCGACATCTGGCCCGTCACTACGTTGCTGAAAAGAACTATGCGGCGGCGATAAAATGGTATCAGCAGGCACTTCAGGCCGATGGCTTATCCGATATTGCCAACCGCGAAATATTGCGGGAACTGGCACAGGTACAACTGCTACAAGGCGATTACTCTGGCGCAACAAAAGCCCTGCAACAAGCACTTGAAATTAATCTCGTACCTGAATCGGGTGATTTTCTATTGCTGGCTCAGGCGTATTATTACACGGGAGACTATGTCGCCATTGTAAAGGTACTGGATCATATGAACGACCTGCACCTGGTCATGGACCACAACCAAATGCAGCAGGCTCTGGCGCTGTACTACCGCGCCGGTGCCTATGAGCAGTGCGAACAGATACTTCACCAGCTGCTTCGTGCCGAGCCCGATAACGCCGACACCTGGCATCAGCTTGCTGCTGTCTATCTGCAACAGGGCAAGCGCCATCAGGCTCAGGACCAGCTTACCCTGGCATTGGAAAAACAGGTACCTTTCACCGCTGAGCAAATGCAGCAACTGCTGAATATACTGGCCGCCAATGGCAATCCCTATCGGGCGGCTGAAATACTGGAAAATGCCATTTCCTCGAACCAGGCTGCTGCTGATAGCAGCAACTACCAAAAACTTTTTGAATTCTGGTTACAGGCCAGGGAACGCACCAGATCCCTACAGGCCTTATCCAGAGCAGTGGCCCTTGGCGGTGATATGGAATTATCACTCTACCTGGCCCAACTGCATATTGAAGACAAACAATGGAGCAGCGCCGAACAGACAATTCTCAAAGCCTGCCGCAGGCCACTACCTGACCATTACGTCAGTCGCGCCAATCTGCTATTGGGTATCAGCCTGTTTAAACAGCAGCGCAATACTGCCGCACGCCAGGTGCTGATTAATGCCACCCTTGTTGGTGGCGCCACAGCAAAGGCTGTCCAGTGGCTGCGTTATATGCAGGCATCACCGGCTACCGACGAGGAATTGCGGCGTGTTCGCGGCCCCTGTTACGGCAGCAAAGGCAAACAGGCAACACTGCTGGAGGATAAGCCGTCATCACCAGAACCCGCGCAGCCATCTACTGCGTTCTCCCCGGGTGAAGGCGATATAATTCAAAACACGGTATCAACATTACAGCTGGCAGAAGAGCGGCCACAATCCATGTTCTATCTCAACCTGGATGAGTCATTGACAGACTTCCTGCCCAAAGCAAAATCAACAGCAGTACGGCTTAATATCAACCTGGTAAAAGCGGGCGGCAGCACCAATGGCCCCCTGCAAATTATCCTGTTACCTGACAAACAGCCGCGATTAGCACAACCTGTGCGTGGCTCACCCCAGGCAAGAGGCCGCTTCAAGCTCTATCAATCCAGTTCTTTCAAATATGCCTGGCTGCGCTTACCAGTTGATACTGCTGCATTCTCTGCACTCCCCGAGCAGTTACGGCAATTCAGCAAACAAGTACAATCAGAAGGTTTTGAACTCTCTGGTGAAAAACGTTTATTGTTGATACAACAAGAACAACCTGAAATTGAAATCAGGCTCGGAATTCACTGAATGCCAATTACCGGATAGACTGACAAACTCAGCCTTCTCCGCTAATACGGCTGAGCGTATCGTTCAGTGACCGTACCACCGTGGCCAGATCATCCAGACCCAGCAGGGCATACTTCAGAGATTCTTCTAGTGGCAGCAACTGAATCAGGGAATAAACCACCTGCCAGGCATTATTATCGTCAATCTGCAATTGCAGTTGTTCAATATGTGGATGAACAGTCAGACTGCGCAATACATTCAACAATGGCTGACATTGCTCTGTTACAGCTAGCGGTGGCGGTACAGCATCCAGCCGCACCCTGCCTGTCATCAGCTGACTGACCGCCATCTCTCTGCGCAATAGTGAAAAGCGCTGACAACCTTCGATAGTGATCCCCAACAAACCATTGTCGAGTGAATACCAGTCGACAATGCGAGCGCTGGTTCCCCAGTCCCCCAGCTCGGGACAGGCTTGGCCACGACTGGCAACCTCTTCTCCCCGCCGAATCCAGACAACACCGAAATCATGCCCTTCACGCAGGCTGTCACGCACCAGATCGAGGTAACGCCGTTCAAATATACGCAGCGGCATACGACCACCGGGCAACAACACAGATTTCAAAGGAAACAGAGGCAGCACCTCAATGCTGCCCAATGATGATTCAGATGCAGACAAGCCAGATAACCACTACTGCCACTGGGCCGGATCGTTGCACTTGGCCGTCGAGGTTCTTTTGTCCATCAACGTTACCTCATAGGCCTCACCCGCACACTGACCAACAGCCGTTCCCCATCGAGTACCATCCTGAGGTTGGCTCAATGAAGCGGGAATCTGGCTGTCATATTTATCCAGGCAGTTTCTGGTTGCAGAAACGGCCACTTCTTCACATTTGACTGCATCCACTTTAAAACACTGCCGAAAATACGCATCGGCATTACAAAAAGCTGTCGGTAGAATATCTTTCATAGCCGATACCCACTGATCTTTTGGCACTTCCTGTGCCTGGACCAGAGTACTTGTCAGCAGCAAACCCGCCATCAATTCCTTATGAAATTTCATACTTTCTCCATTTTTCTCATTAAGTAAACCCCATCCGGCTCCATTATTTTCACCGACAATACCAGTCAGATGGGTTCTGTATTATCGGTATCTACACAATAACAAGAGCAGCCCGGCCACCACCAGACATTACTTTAATATAGGCTCCAGTCACTGTAATCCATCTCTTTCAAGCCTGCGTTTTTCCAATGCAAGTTTTATCGCCTTAAAAGCGCAAAAAGTCAGGATAGGTATGCTCACCGCAAACATGGCCGCAACCGTACTTTCATTCTCCAGAAATGCAAACACCGGTTTTCCGGCTCCACCAAATTTGGCATGCAGGGCCAGTCCGAGCATAATCATGGGAATGCTGTCGATCACGCCAAGCCACATGAACTGACGTTCGATTTTTTGAATTTGCTGTTTTTTATCCATGGTTATCATTCCTTTATATTTCCCTGATGCTTCCTCGGCAGAACAAATCATGCTGTCCCACGCTGGCCAAAAAACCAGCGGCGGCGCATCCATGCACCGCAAATTAACTCGACTAAATGCTTGTCGAGCTAATAATAATGGTCGGATTCTGTGATGTCCGGGTTTGAATTTCCAGTGCCATTAAAATACTCAATGCCTGCTCTGTACTGCTACCGCAGAAGGCTTCCTCCGGCATAAAACTGGCACAGATCTGTGGTCGTCGCGGGTCATCAAAAATACGGCAGCGCTGCTGTTCATCAAGATGAACACAACGAGTCCCCGCCGCTTTGCCTGCGGGCATACCCCAAAAGGACTGCTCAATGGAAGGTGCGATACAGCAGGCACCACAGGCTGGGCGGCACTGCATTTTATTACCTCTGCGTATTCGTTGCGACCCCTTCCGGACCCAGCGGTTTAAACAGAATAATCAGTAACGGCAATAACAGCAGCGCACCCAACACCGCTGCCACCATCGCCATGACAGTCAGCAGACCAAAGTAAATACTCGGATTGAAATTTGACAAAGCCAGCATGGAAAAGCCAATCACAACGGTAATCGTGGTGTAGTACATAGCCCGCCCGATACTACTGTGACAGCGATACATTGTAGCCAGGTAATTACGATCAACAGGAAATTCACGCAGATAGCGGTGGACATAATGAATGCAGTTATCCACGCCGATACCAACCACAATAGCGGCGATAGTGATGGTCATAATATCCAGCGGAATACCAAACAAGCCCATGATGCCAAGCACCAGCCCCGCTGCCAGAATATTGGGCGCAATTGCAATCAGCGCCAGCCAGAAGGAACGAAACAGCAACATAAACATTGCCATAATCGCCAGAAAAACTGCTCCCAGTGTCAGAATCTGTGAACGGAACAGACTCTGTAACACATTGTTGTACAGCACCAGCATGCCAGTAAACTGCACGTCCGTTTCCTGTACACCGAGCGTTTCAACCAGATCTGCATGCAGGGCTTTCAAAAAGTCATCACGGCGCAGGGTTTCACTGGTTTCCTTGACCCGGACAGAAATGCGCGCCTGATCATAGGCAGCTGAAAAATAGGGTTCAACCATCATTGCCGACACTGCCTCTGGCAGATTTTTCTGGACCAGTGCCAACTCAACACTGCCAATATCATCATCCAGCAGCTTGCGCATTACTGAGTAAGTGGTAGACAAAGACAACACCTTGCCCACTTCCTCGCGGGCATCCACCAAAGCATGGGCGGTGTCAATGCGTTTCATGCCTTCATAAGAGAACCAGTAGCTGGGTTTAAAATGGGCATTGCGAATATCATCCGTAGCTGCCTCGAAGCTGAAACTGTCATCAGCAAAAGTATCATCGCCAAATGCATCATCGAGGCCGCTATCGTCAAAGGCGGTCTCATCCGCCTTGTCACTCGCTGAGGGCATATCAGTCAAAGCATTATCGACCACCTCAAAACTGAAGCTGTCACCTACTTCCAGGAAGGGATCATCCTGTGCTGGCGGCGGCACTGTACGGACACGGCTGCCTGCCAGATCATCTGCCTCCAAACCTGGCAGCGGCTGACCGGCAGCCGGAGCACTGAGGATGATATCCAGAGGAATGGTGCCACCCAGTTTGGAGTCAAGCAGCTCCATACCCTGATAAATCTCAGTGGTGTCTTTAAAGTAATCAATAAAACGGTTTTCCACTTTCAAACGCGATACACCCGCCACCACCAGCACACATAACAGCAATGTAACAACCATGATTGTGCGGTGAAAATGATCAGTCATACGGGCAAAATAAACTGTCAGAGGGGTAGCTTCTGTGACGTAGCGCAAAGGTCGCCCCCGGGGCCAGATTAAAATCAGACAGGGCACCAGAATAAACGCCATTGACAGTGCAACAAGCACCCCCACAGTCATCATCCAGCCAAAATCAATTACTGGCTGTATACCCGACACCACCAAAGAGATAAAAGCGACAATGGTTGTAATACCTGTGTAAGTACAGGGCACCACCATCAGCCGCACAGTTTCACGCACTTTATGGTGTCTCTCACTTTCCGGTTCCAGAGCATCCAGTTCCCGGTAACGAACAATCAGGTGAATGGCGATAGCCAAACTGATAATCAGTAAAATAGCTACAAAGTTGGATGAGATCACAGTCATCCGCCAATCGAAATAACCTAGAATGCCAAACATTACTATTACCGAAGCACTACAGGTAATCAGGGGAATGACCACCCAGCGCACACGCCGGAAGATAATGGCCAACACCAGCAACATAACACCCAAAATGGCAATACCAAAAATATTCAGATCACTGCGTACAAAACTCACCATGTCGGCAGTGATCATCGGCACGCCACCTACAAAAATACGCGCTTCATTGCGATAGCCATCGGCAATATCACGCACAGCATGCACCAGCTGACTCTGGGTTTCGAGCATTTGTGCCGAGTGTTTCTTAAAGGCCACTTCCACCGCTGCCAAACGATGACTTTCAGTGGCATTGAGCTCCCCTTCTCCGGCCTGCTGACGCAGGGTTTCACGCTCGCCGAGCAGCTCAAAATAATACTCATCGCGTTGCAGATTGATCTGCACGGCGCTCAGGGAACCATCTTCACTGACCAGTAATTCAGAGTAGATCGGACTGGTTTTGAACTCCTGCAGAGCCAATTCACGATCAACACCATCAGTGCGCAGATTCAGCAGCGCATCACCAGAGGTAATATCGGATAACCTGACTGGCGGACTTTCCAGCAGTGGCACATCCAGCACGCTTACAACCGACGACACCCCCGGCAACTGACGCAGTTCATCGGCCATCTGTGACAGGGGTTTAAGTGAAGCATCACTGAGCAGTTCGGCCCTGGGCTGCCAGGTAATGACCAGAAAATCCTCCGAACTGTATTGGCTGCTGATATTGCGATAAAAATCCAGCGCCGGATCGCCCTGTAGCAACAGTGAATCCGCTGAGGCATCCAGTTTTATCTTTGGTAATTGAGTCAGGCAGGCCGCCAGTAAAAGCGCTGTTAGCAGCAGCCACAAAACAGGCCGACGCAATACGGCTCCATCGTAGAAATTGATCAATCTGGACATCCGTCAAACACCTTTTCCAGTTCCTGCAACAGCCGCTGATGCACACCACCAAAGCTGCCATTACTCATAATAATGATGCGATCACCCGCCACTGCCGTGGCCGCCACCGTACGCGCCAGCTCATCCACATCCCTGTGCAGGCGGGCTGGCACCGGACTGGCAGCAATGACTTCATCGAGAGACCAGTCCATACCCGCAGGCTGAAACCAGTGCACGCTGTCTGCATCGGCAGTCACTGCTGCCAATTGTTTTCGATGACTGCCCATGCGCATGGTATTGGAGCGGGGTTCGATCAAAGCAATAAGTCGCCCCCGGTTACTGCTCCCGCCTGCTTTTGGCCCCTTGCGCTCACCAAGATGGGCGCGCAGACCCTGCAAGGTTCGCGCTATAGCCGTCGGGTGATGAGCAAAATCATCGTAGACATAAACACCACCGGGGCTCCCCAGTAACTCCAGCCGCCGCTTGACACCACGAAAAGCGGCAATGGCTTCGGCTGCCACAACAGGACTGACGCCAACATGTCGCGCCGCAGCCATCGCCGCCAGCGCATTTTCAACATTATGGCCACCGAGAAAGCCCCAGCTCACCGGCAAAGCTTCAACAGCATCACCCTGCACAATAAAAGAAGCGCCATCACCTTCGCTCAACTGTGCCCGCCAATAAACATTCTCAGTGAGTGAAAAATGCTGTACGGGAGTCCAGCAGCCCTGGGCCAATACTTCATTCACCGCCTGCGAAGCTCCAGGACAAACAATCAGCCCTTCCCCCGGCACGGTGCGCACCAGATGATGAAACTGGCGCTGAATAGCAGCCAGATCAGGAAAAATATCTGCATGATCAAACTCCAGATTGTTAATCACCAGGGTGCGCGGGCGGTAGTGAACAAATTTGGAGCGCTTGTCAAAAAAGGCCGTATCGTATTCATCGGCTTCAACCACAAAAAAATCACTGTCACCACAACGGGCCGACAGGCCAAAATTAGCCGGTACCCCACCAATTAAAAAACCGGGCTTCATGCCGGCGTATTCCAGAATCCAGGCCAGCAGGGAACTGGTTGTCGTTTTGCCGTGAGTACCGGATACCGCCAGCACCCACTTGTCCTGCAACAGATGCTCCGCCAGCCACTGGGGACCGGAGATGTAATGCAAACCCCGGTCAAGCATAGACTCCACCGCTGCATTACCCCGGGTCATGGCATTACCCACCACTACCTGGTCAGGAGCAGGTTGTAGATGTTCTGCCCGATAGCCCTCCATCAGTTCGATACCCGCCGCTGCCAGCTGAGTACTCATGGGAGGATAAACATTGGCGTCTGAACCACTGACTCTATAGCCCAATTCGCGGGCCAGCAGGGCAATACCACCCATAAACGTACCGCAAATGCCAAGAATATGAATATGACCTTTCAAGGGGAGCTCCTGATTTTGAGGGGGCGAGTGTAGCATGCGTGTGAAATAGCTCGCAGCGGTAACCATCGCCGGCAGCCCCAGTGCGGTAATACTGCCCAATGTGACCTGCCGTGGTCCACATAAGACGGTGCTTCGCGTATCATCCGCACTTTTTTAAGTGGATGAAGGGTCTGCCACGTTGTCAGTACCCGACATCACAAGCCAGCATTACAACAAAAGTGGACCTCTCTAACATGGCCAGGAAAAACGCCTTTTACGCACAATCCGGTGGTGTGACTGCCGTTATCAACGCCTCTGCCTGTGGCGTTATTGAAACCGCCCGCGAACACCGCCAACAGATCGGCAAGGTTTATGCTGGTCGCAACGGTATTATCGGTGCTCTGCGTGAAGACCTGATTGACACCAGCAAGGAGAGCAAGGCTGCTATTCGCGGCCTGCTCTGCACCCCCGCCGGAGCCTTTGGTTCCTGCCGCCATAAACTCAAGAGTCTGGAAGACAATCGCGCTGAATATGCGCGTTTGATTGAAGTCTTCAAAGCCCACAATATCGGCTACTTCTTCTACAATGGCGGCGGTGATTCAGCCGACACCTGCCTGAAGGTCTCCCAGCTCAGTGAAAGTCTGGGCTATCCCATCCAGGCCATTCACATACCCAAGACAATTGATAACGATCTGCCCCTGACAGACAACAGTCCGGGCTTTGGCTCGGTAGCCAAGTACACTGCCATCTCCACCCGTGAGGCGGCACTGGATGTGGCCTCGATGTGCGAGACCTCCACCAAGGTTTTTATCCTTGAAGTGATGGGCCGCCACGCTGGCTGGATTGCAGGGGCCGCAGGGCTGGCGGCGGCAGAGGAAGGTGATGCACCACATATTATCCTGTTCCCTGAAATTGCTTTTGACCGCAAGAAATTTCTGGCCCGCGTCAAACGCACCGTTAAACAATGCGGTTACTGTGTGATAGTGGCCTCTGAAGGCGCCCGATATAAAGACGGAACCTTCCTTGCCGATGCCGGTGCAGTCGACGCTTTTGGCCACAAGCAGCTCGGCGGACTGGCACCGGCACTGGCACAGATGGTCAAGTCTGAGCTGGGTTATAAATACCACTGGGCAGTGGCCGACTATCTGCAGCGTTCAGCGCGGCACATTGCCTCCCAAACCGATCTTGATCAGGCCTACGCCGTCGGCAAGGCTGCCGTGGAATTCGCTCTGGCAGGTAAAAATGCCGTTATGCCAGCGATTATTCGCGGTCAGGGCAAGCGCTATAGCTGGCATATCCAGGAAGCGCCGCTGGCCAAAGTGGCCAATCAGGAAAAAATGATGCCACGCAGCTTTATTACCCGCGATGGCTTTGGTATTACCGATGCGGCCCGTCACTATCTGGCCCCTCTGATTGGCGGTGAAGCCTACCCCGATTACAAAGATGGCCTGCCGCGCTACACCCGGCTTAAACTGGTAAGCGTGCCACGCAAACTCAAGCGCAATTTCAAGGTTTGAGCACGAGCGAGATTTTCAGGCGTCAAGGGGCTACAATAGCGCCCTCTTTTTCAACCACTATGAGTCGACGAGGAAACCCATGTACAGCAATCGCAACCTGAACCGCTGGCGGCGCCACCCCTGGCACGGACTGCACACCCGCGCGGAAGATTCACCGGAAGATATCGTCCAGGTCTTTGTGGAAATGACCCCAACCGATGTGGTCAAGTACGAGCTTGACAAAAACTCCGGCTTTATGATGGTGGACCGCCCTCAGCGCACCACATCCTGTCCACCAGCTCTGTATGGTTTTATTCCCCGCACCTACTGCGCCGAAGAAGTGGCCAGACGCTGCCCCGATGTGGACGTGGCTGACGGTGATCCGCTGGATATCTGCGTTTATTCCGAGCGACTGATCACTCGCGGCGACATTTTGCTAAACGCCCGCGTTGTTGGTGGTATCCAGATGATTGACGGTGGCGAGGCCGACGACAAAATTGTCGCGGTACTGGAAGGTGACAATATCTGGGGTGACGTACACGACATTAGCGATCTGCCATCCATCAAAATTGAGCGCCTGCAACACTACTTCTCAACCTACAAGCTGGTGCCGGGTAAAGAAGTGGATATCAAAGTTGACTTTGTATATGGTCGTGAAGAGGCTCTGAAGGTGATTGCCGCCGCCCAAAAAGACTACGACAACCACTACGGTCATCTGCACAGCCAGAAAGAAGACTGACCACATCAGCGAAGTGGCACCGGACACCAGCCCGGTGCCACTTCGACATAACGCCGGATAAGTACAGGCAAATGCTCTTCGATAATATCCTGTAACAACAACTCGCCGGGAACCAGTATCGAACGCCAGCAATCCAGTAGCACATCCGCTGTCCACCGCTGCTCATAAACAGATGCCACCGATGCATAACTCAGGTGCCAACGTTCTGGAGCCACACCACCTTTGTCTTCACCATAGGGCCGATAAAAGCCTTCCGACTCACCGGCAGCCATACGTTCATCAAGCCAGCAATGAAGAGGACCAAAAAACCCTGTATCGGCCACTTCTTCCGGAACCAGCTGAACTGAATAATCTGCCGGTATCGCAGCAGCATCATAAATATCCAGATCAGTTCCCCAATGATGACGCGAGGCACCTGGTAAAGCGGAGTAGCGCAAAATGGCCTGCAATTGCCCAAGGCCATCCAGTTCAGTCATAGCGACAGCCCGCCCCCTGTCATCGTGTACAGGTCGACAGCCACTGGCCTTGCCATTGAAAATGGCCAGCTGACGGCCAAAGGAACGAAAACTGCTGGCAATAGCCAGTTCAAAACCGTCCAGAGCTGCCTTTTTTTGCAAACGGCAAAATGCCTCAGCAACTGGTGTCAGCAAACGATGCCCATCTGCCAATAACACCAGCGCCGATTCATCAATACCGGTTAACTGCTGCGGCGCAGGTTCAAAACTTCTGCTTGATGACGACATATATATTTCCTGTATTGTGCAGACAAAGGACAATCCCACAGTAATGGTAACTTGCCAATCCCTTGCGATTGGAGACAATACCCCACTTTTAACCCAGATTCCGCAGTCGAGCGCTTGCCTTCTTCTTGAAGGCCGTATGGATACTGAGCTTCTGGTCTTTGATCGCACTCACCTTCCGGGTGGAAACACTACGCACCCACTGGTACTGTACTCGGCGCGTCAGACAGCGTTGCTCCGTCTTGCCTGACACACCGATTGCAGCACCATTGGACACGCCCAACTGCAGATTCCAGGTTTAAAGATCCTGACAAAATCACTGTCATGGGAAACAGTTGTGCGTAACAGTGCCTGAATTATTCATTCGGCAAGTTTTTAGCCGAATGAATAAGCGGCACATGGATGTGCCGCCGCAGGCTGTCAGCCTGCCGAGCCCTGCGAAAATCGAGGGATTTCACAAATTTCGCTGATTGTCAGGTTGATAATCAACAGCAAGGGAGTACAGACCAACATGAGCCGTATCGGACATATCGATGAATTCGAGGACAACAGCAGTACCAGCGTGCAAGTCGATGAACAGGAACTGCTGGTGGTCAAACGCGGCGGGGAATTATTCCTGTATAAGAACAACTGCCCCCATGCCAGCCTTGAACTGAACCCCATGGGCGGCTCCGTCAGCAGCAGTGACGGTCTGCTGCTGACCTGTCAGCACCACGGAGCTGAATTTCTAAGCGATACCGGAGAGTGCGTATCCGGCCCCTGCCTGGGCGATGAACTGCACGCCGTCCCCTTCACCCTTGCCGATGGCGATATCTACCTTGATTGAGACAGTATTCAGGCCGGATCCAGACTGAATTGAAGCCTGCGAGCCAGGCTCAGACCACGGGTTGTAATATCTGCGGCATGGGCAAGAACCTCAAGACCAGCCGCCATCGCCTGCGCCAGCGCGTTGCGATAGCCCGGATCAATATCACCAGCAACGCAGACTTGACGCACACCGCTGTGAAAGACACAAAACAGCAATATCGCGCGCTCACCGGCCTCACACACAGCCTGTAATTCACGCACATGCTTGCGGGCACGCTCGCTGGCGGCATCAGGAAAGGCACCCCAGCCATCAGCTCGACAGAGCGTCACACATTTAACTTCAACAAAAACCCGGTCGGCAGTGCCTTCCAGTAGCAAATCCACCCGACTGCCACTACCGTAGGGCACTTCACTGCGCAATACAGGATAATCCTCAAAACCCCGTACACGCCCCACTTCAAACCCCTCCTTTACCACTTTGTTGGCAAGCGCTGAATGGACGCAGGCCATGCCAGCCGGAGTATCCACCAACTCCCATGTGTGAGGATATTTGCGGCCTCTGGCATTGCTGTGTGACAGCCAGACGGTTGCCCCTTCGGGCATACAACCTGTCATGGCACCGGTATTGGGGCAGTGGACGGTCACAACCTGCCCATCCGGCAGCTCAACATCCGCCAGAAAGCGTTTGTAGCGGCGCAACAGTCGTGCCTGAGTCAGCGGACCAAACTCAATCATCTTGCTTCCTTTTTGGAACCATCAACCTGACCCAAAAGCTGGTTGCAATTGGCAAACAGAACTCTGGCGGGGATAAATAAATGGGTGCGAAGCTACACATTCTAACAATGCCAGGTGCCAGCGTGACATGTTCGTAAAGTCCGGAATTTTTAGTGGCACAGACCCGCTTAATCTGGTAGCTTCTGCGCGCTTGGACACGCTGGCCTGACCAGAATTGGCTGCCAATGTGTCTCCGGCGAGGTTAAACACGATAACCTTTCCAAGTACTAGATTATTTTGTGCAGTGTGGAAACCTGAACATGCCAAAAGCAGCCTCTAAAACCACGATCAAAAAAAACGCCAGCACCAGCCTGGAGTTCAAGAGCTTTACACCCTACAAGCCAAAACGGGGTGAAGAGTATATGAACGAGGTCCAGCAGGAACATTTCCGAGCCATTTTGCTGAAATGGAAGTCGGACCTGATGGAAGAAGTGGATCGCACCGTTACCCATATGAAGGATGAAGCCGCCAACTTCCCCGATCCGGCTGACCGTGCCACACAGGAAGAGGAATTCAGCCTTGAGCTGCGCACCCGCGACCGTGAGCGCAAGCTGATCAAAAAGATTGACGGTACCATTGAGCGTCTCAATCAGGACGACTATGGCTTCTGCGATGCCTGCGGTGTTGAAATCGGTATCAAACGCCTCGAAGCCCGTCCAACGGCGACACTGTGCATCGACTGCAAGACACTCGACGAAATCAAGGAAAGGCAGGAACTGGGCTGAGGTCCAACGAGCCGCATTCAGTGGCGGCTCCTCTCTCACCTCCCACGACAGTGACTTATCGTGGCCGCTTTGCCCCCTCCCCGACCGGCCCCTTACATCTGGGCTCATTGACCACAGCTCTGGCGAGCTACCTTGATGCACACGCACAGAACGGCACCTGGCTGGTGCGCATTGAAGATATTGACCCACCCCGCGAGCAAGCGGGCGCAGCCACTCGCATTCTGCGCAGCCTTGAGGCACATGGTTTGCACTGGGATGAAGACATTCTGTGGCAGAGTCGGCGCACAGAAGCCTATCTCGACGCCCTGCAACATCTGAAAAATCGCCGCACCCTGTTTACCTGTTATTGCAGCCGCAGACAAAGTGACACCGAAGGAAACTGTGGCGGGCACTGCCGTCAACGGCAACCTGTCAATGCAGACACAGATACTTTCGCCTTGAGGGTAGTCGTGGCACCACACTTTACAGCCCACTGGTCCGATCGCTGGCAGGGAGTACAGCACTGGCCTATCGGACAACGCGTACAGGATTTTATTGTGTGCCGCAGGGATGGACTTTTTGCTTACCAGCTGGCCGTTGTTGTTGATGACGCCGCCCAGCGCATCAGCCAGATTGTGCGCGGCAGCGACCTGCTTGACTCGACTGCACGCCAGCTCTGGCTTCAACAACAGTTGGGTTATACCAGCCCTGACTATGCTCACCTGCCGGTACTGACGGACGGCAACGGACAGAAACTCAGCAAGCAGAATCATGCGCCAGCCCTGGATGACAGCCAGGCCATGGCCAATTTGCAGGTGGCATTGGCTTATCTGGGCCAGCAGGCACCGGACCCGGACACAGACAACTGCAACGACGTTCTGCACCAGGCCATTGCCAACTGGCAATGGCAACACATGCCCACCGGTATGAGTCAGCAACTGGCAGGCCAGGGTACCTTTACCCTCTGAAAGGGCTTGCGTAGTATCAGTCCTTACGCACAAGGAATAGACGCATGTACATCAACCGGGTTCTGCTGATACTGCTGGGGCTGGCGTTGATTTTTCTGCCAACCATTGAGCACTGGTTGTGGAACAGTGGCGCCCGCTGGTATCGACCCTATCTGTTGTGGCTGGCAGCCATCGCACTGTGCTGGTGGATCCAACATTCAAAATACCGCGATGAGCTTTAGTATGGCCCAGATCATGCTGGCCACAGTGGCCTATCTGGGCGTTCTTTTTCTGGTAGCCATACTGGCAGAGCGCAACCTGCT
This sequence comes from Parahaliea sp., assembly GCA_047974765.1. Lineage (GTDB taxonomy): Bacteria > Pseudomonadota > Gammaproteobacteria > Pseudomonadales > Halieaceae > JBKECP01. The sequence continues at coordinate 33,957 of JBKECP010000041.1, forward strand.
GCCCCGCCGCCTGATCACTCATCCTCTTGTTTATGTGCTGTCGATGGGCGTCTTTGCCGGTGGCATGGCCAGCAATGCCATTTTTGAGCTGGTTTATCGTTACGGTTATGGCTTTCTTATTTACTATCTGGGCGCCGCTTTGATCTTTCTGGTGGCGGCACTGCTCCTGCTGCCTCTGTTGCGTTTATGTCGCACCTACCAACTCACCTCACTGGCTGACGTTCTGGCCTTTCGTTTTCGCAGCCAGTGGGTCGGCTCTATCGTCAGTATTGCCATGTGCATTGCCGTCATTCCGCTGATTGCCCTGCAAATTCAGGCAGTATCAGACAGTTTTTATATTCTCGCCCACAATTCAATGCAACCGGTTTCTGCCAGCAAACGCCCGGACTGGCTGGCCCTGTTGTTTTGTCTCACGATTATTGGTTTTGCCAGCCTCTTTGGTACCCGTAATATTGCCACCACCCGCCGCAATACAGGCCTGGTGGTAGCTATCGCTTTTGAGTCATTGATGAAGCTGACAGCCCTGCTGACACTGATGTTTGCCGCCATCTACCAGATTTTTGGTGGTTTTGGCGAGATGCAACAGTGGGTGAGCGAATCCACTCAGGCAATGGTCACGATGCAGCGCTCTGTCGATGGCAACCTGAGTCGTCTACTGTTACTGATCTTTTTTGCCGGTACCGTATGCATGCCTCACGTCTTTCACATGGTCTGCGCAGAAAACCGGGAAAGTTTTGATTTGCGCATGGCCAGTTGGGGCGTCCCCCTTTTTTTACTGCTGATCAGCCTGCCCGTACTACCCATTACCTGGGCTGCCCTGTCTGTTCGGCAGGCATTACCTGCGGAGTACTCCAGTTTTGCCCTTGGTCTGGCGCTGCAATCGCCAACACTGTCCGCCACTGCTTTTATAGCCAGTGTCTCTGCCGCCAGCGCAACAATTATTGTTACCACACTGGCACTGGCCAATATGGCGCTCAATCATCTGGTGCTGCCTGGCTGGCTCAATCGCATTGACCAGAACCAGAGCCTGTACACCCATTTAAAAGACAAGCGCCGCGTATTGATCGCCGTACTGATACTGATTGCTTACGGCTATTTTATCGCTATAAACGGCTATCAGAATCTTGCCGATCTCGGTTTGATGGCCTTTGTTGGCACATTGCAATTTTTACCCGGCGTTATCGCCACCCCTTACTGGCCGGGCGCAAACCAGAGAGGGTTGCTGGCAGGACTGGCCACCGGATTAATCATCTGGGCCTATGGCTTGCTGCTTCCGAGCCTGAATGGCGAACCCCGGCTGCTATTGAATGCACTGGCACTGGACTGGTTTGGCACAGCACAGGATATCTGGGCTGTTGTCGCCATTCTATCGCTGAGTTTTAACACAGTATTATTTGTACTGGTATCGTTAGCGACCGGGCACAGTGAAGAGGAGCGTGTAGCTGCCGAATTGTGCTCGACCGAGGAGCTGTACCGCCCGATACGACGCACACTGGTACTGCGCAGTGTGCGTGAATTTACCAACTCGCTGGCCAGCGCGCTGGGTGAACGCACAGCCCACACAGAAGTACAACGCGCCCTGCAGGAACAGCAGCTGGAAGAAAGTGAACGCAGACCCTTCGCGCTGCGCCGACTCAGGGACCACATCGAAGCCAACCTGTCAGGGCTGCTTGGCCCATCGGTGGCCAGCAGCATTGTCAACACCTGCATTCCCTACCGATCCAACCGCAAAGGCAACAACCAGGATTTCTTTTTGATCGAACACCAGCTGGACAAGGCCCAGAGCCAGTTTACCGGTCTGACCGCCGAACTGAACACCCTGCGTCGGCACTACCGTCAGACCCTTGACAACCTGCCCATTGGTATTTTTTCTGTCGCTGCTGACGGTGAAATATTGCTGTGGAACCAGTCCATGGTCGTTATCACCCGAATTCCTGCTCACCGTGTTATTGGCTCCCTGATGGATTCCATACCACCACCCTGGCGGCAGATCTTCAGCCACTTTCTGTGCGATGACTCCGAAAGCATGCTCAAACGCGAAGTTGCCCTGGCAGACAAAGAATCCTGCTGGATCAGCCTGCACAAAACCAATACTGACGATGAGGGTAACCGTCTGGTACTGGTGGAGGATATTTCCGAAGTCGAGCGCCTGGAGCAGGAACTGCTGCACAAAGAGCGTCTGGCCTCGATTGGTCGACTGGCCGCCGGCATTGCCCATGAAATTGGCAATCCCATCACAGGCATTGCCTGTCTCGCTCAAAATCTGGAATATGCCGCTAACAGCGACGATATCAATGAAACAGGCCGGGATATTCTCAAACAAACAGAACGGATCAGCCGCATTGTCGAATCCCTGATCAACTTCTCACACGCGGGCTCACGCTATAACGACACCCGGCTGACCACCTGCAATCTTGCCGACTGCGTAGATGAAGCCATCCATCTGTTGCAACTCGATCTCCAGGCGCAACCTGTCGATTTTAACAATAGCTGTGACCGCGAAACGGTGGTGATCGCCGACAGTCAGAAACTATTGCAAGTGCTTATCAATCTGCTGGCCAATGCCCGCGATGCCTGTCCTGACAGAGGGGGTCATATCAGTATCAGCAGCAGGCTTGATAGCAATAACGTGTGTATTGATATCGAAGACAATGGTCACGGTATTGCCAATGACATCCAAAGCCAGATTTTTGAGCCTTTTTTCAGCACCAAGGAGGCCGGTGAAGGCACCGGGCTGGGGCTGGCACTGGTGCACAGCATTATGGAAGACATGGGTGGCAGCATCAGCCTGCTCAGCCCACTTGATCAGAGCGACAACCCAGGCACCCGGATAAGTCTGAAACTCCGCCAGGGTAGCTATGAGCTATGAAGGTGGCTGTGAATACTCATCTGAAGAGCTTCTACTGTAACTTCCAGTTACACAATTCAGGACAATTACTGGAAAATTCCCAATCTGCAGGGTATTTTGTGTAGGCAAACAGACTTTGGGTAACGTTATGCACAAAATTCTGGTGGTTGAAGATGAATCAGTCATTCGCACGGCACTGCGACGCCTGTTGGAGCATCACAGCTACCAGGTTTTTGAAGCCGCGTCAGTCAGGGAGGTCCAAAGCAGGTTTTCACTGGCAGATTTTGACCTGATTATCAGCGACCTGCGATTACCCGGCGCACCAGGCACCGACCTGATCAAACTGGCCGGGGATGTACCCGTACTGATTATGACCAGCTATGCCAGCCTGCGCTCAGCCGTCGATTCCATGCGCATGGGCGCTGTCGACTATATTGCAAAACCCTTCGATCACGGCGACATGTTACGTGCAGTGGAGCGCATTATCGCCGATCATTCAAAAACTGCCACCGCTGGCGAGGCTGGCGACAGGACGTCTCAGCAAGCACAGGCACAGGCACCAACAGAAGACAACGAACAATCCCCGCCACTCAATGACAACAATCTGATCGGCAATTGCCCTTCCATGCTCGCGCTGGGTGAAAATATTCGCCTGATGGCACCCACCAGCTCAACTGTTCTGGTACTGGGGGAAACCGGCACCGGCAAAGAGCTGGTTGCCCGCAGCATACACCAGCACAGCACCCGGGCCGACAAGACACTGATTTCGGTAAACTGTGCCGCCATTCCTGACACTCTGATCGAGTCTGAACTCTTTGGCTATGAAAAAGGTGCTTTCACCGGTGCCAATGCCAGCCGTATGGGCCTGATTGAAGCCGCCAATGGCGGCACCCTGTTTCTCGATGAGATCGGCGAGCTGCCCATGGAGGCCCAGGCCCGGCTATTGCGCTTTATCCAGGAGGGTGAAATTCGCCGTATTGGCTCGGTTACCTCGCGCAAGGTCAATGTGCGTCTTATCTGTGCCACACACAGAAATTTACAGACACTGGCGGCTGAAGGTCAGTTCCGGCAAGATCTCTACTACCGGATTAACGTGTTGCGCCTGTCCCTACCGCCGTTGCGTGAACGCGGCAAAGACATCCTGCACCTGGCCGAGCGCCTGCTGGAGCGGCAGGTGGAACGAATGGCCAAAAAATCCCTTTCCTTCTCACCTCGGGCCATTCAGGCGATCAGCACCTATCAGTGGCCCGGCAATGTGCGGGAGTTGGAACATGCTATCGAGCGGGCAGTCGTACTGACCAGAGGTAATGAAATCAGCCACGATGTACTGGGTATCGACTTTGAACTGGCCACTGTCAATCGCATACGTAGTACCAGCTCTTTGAAAAAACACTCAGACAATATTGTTTCTCATCAGCAGCCACGCAATATCAACACCGACCCAAACGAAGACCTGTCACTGGAAGATTACTTCCAGTGTTTTGTGCTGGAGCACCAGGATTCGATGAGCGAAACCGAGCTGGCCCAAAAACTGGGCATCAGTCGCAAGTGTTTGTGGGAGCGGCGACAACGTTTCGATATGCCGCGCAAGAAGAGTAGCAACAATCGTAAAAAACGGGTCGGCTAGACGTTACCCGAAACCATCAACGTAACAATTGCCAGAGTAAAAAGGTAACAAAGAGCGATACAATTGAATCTGTGATCAAACGCACAAAATGGTAAGCCGCTGTTTTTTAAAGATTTACAAAAAACTGGCACAGGCACTGCAAATACCTATTCGGCTTCAACAATAAAAATAAATAGGTAGCCACTAATAAAAATAATGTTATGTCACTATGGACCTGGTTGGGGAAGTTATCTTCCCCTTTTCGTTCATGTCTGTTTGGGGTTTCTCTGTGAGTCCGCACTGTTAGCGGCTAACTTGAAGGAGTTGATACCCCGCCGTGCAGTTTTCTGCTTCGGCATAACAGCATCTGACAGCTCCCTGAGCGTAAAGTTCTTTTGCTTGCCGTCTAACAATAATCTGCGGCCAGTCGATAAAAATAATGAAATATGACCTGGATGGGGAAAACAGCTGTTTTCCCCATTTATTCCTTTGCCTTAATCATTCGATCCTGCCTTTTAGCGCTTCAACACCCTACATTCAACTGTGTTAGACTGGCGCCCCTCAATCACGGCCACAAGGCAACGCGTTTGAAGGTCATCCCCAGGGATCAGCATTGCATATCCCGCAAGTATATCAGCGACAGCGCCCTGAAGGTGATGGCGCGACTGCGCAGCAGCAATCACGAGGCCTATCTTGTGGGTGGTGCTGTCCGCGATTTACTGCTGGGTGGCCATCCAAAAGACTTCGATATTGCCACTGATGCAACCCCCGAACAGGTCAATGCACTGTTTCGCAACTCCCGTATTATTGGCCGCCGCTTTCGTATCGTCCATGTCCGCTTTGGCCGTGAAATCATCGAAGTAACCACCTTTCGCGGCCATCACGATGCAGAAGCATCCAATCGCCACAACAGTCGTTCACACCAGTCCTCCAGTGGCATGCTGCTCAGAGATAATGTCTACGGCACTCTGGAAGAGGATGCCGTGCGCCGGGATCTGACCGTCAACGCCCTGTATTACGACAGCAAAACCTTTGAAGTATTTGATCACGTCCACGGCCTTGATGATCTGGCACGCCGCAGTATTTGTATCATCGGCGAACCTGTGCAGCGCTTTCGTGAGGATCCTGTGCGAATGTTGCGGGTGCTGCGTTTTGCCGCCAAGCTGGATTTCAGTATTGAGCGGCACACAGCTGCGGCCATTCCCGAATGCGTCCATCTACTGGCCGATATTCCGGCAGCCCGCCTGTTTGACGAATTTCTGAAACTCTTCCTGGCTGGTTATGCCGAGGCTACGCTCAAACTATTACTGGACCACAAACTGCTGACATACCTGTTTCCTGAAAGCGCCCACTTGATCAGCACTGATCCAGCCGCAGCGGCATTGACACAGGCAGCCATGCGCAATACTGACCGCCGCATCGCCAGCAATATGCCGGTCACACCGGCTTTCCAGCTCGCCGCCCTGCTCTGGCCCGCTGTCGAAAGATTGTATGACCGTCTGCGTGCCAAAAATACATCACCGATTGAGGCCATGCACAGCGCAGCCCAGCAGGTGGTTTTTGCCTCGGCCCGCAGCCTGGCGATACCAAAGCGCTTCAGCCAGCCAATGCGGGAAATCTGGGAACTGCAACTGCGCCTGGAAAAGCGTGCCCGCAAAGCCTCTGACCTGCTAACTCACCGCCGTTTTCGGGCCGCTTACGACTTTTTGCTATTGCGTGAAGAGGCTGGCGCACAAACTGACGGTCTCGGTCAGTGGTGGACCGATTTTCAGGAACAGCCCGAACAACAGCAGCAAATTCAGAGCGCCGCCAATGAGCAGACTATTCAGCGGCGGCGCCGTCGTCCCCGTAAACGCCGGGCCAGCAACGAACCATGATCCGCTGCTATCTCGGGCTGGGCAGCAACCTGCAAAATCCTGCGAAACAATTGCGCGCGGCCATTCAGCATCTGCGACAAATACCCGATATTGTGCTTGTCGCCATATCAGCTGTTTATCACAGCCGCGCTGTTGGCCCAGGCGAACAGCCCGACTACCTGAACGCCGCTGCAGCCATTGATACCCGACTGGCGCCTGAGCAACTGCTGGAAGCACTGCAAACTATTGAACGGGCTCAGGGCCGGGTTCGCCATGAACGCTGGGGGGCGCGCACACTGGATATCGATATTTTATTGTATGGTCATCAACTGATTCATTCTGAGCACCTGCGTATTCCCCACCCTGCCATGAAAGAACGTCGTTTTGTGCTGCAACCCCTGGCAGATATTTTTCCAAAAGGACAGGTTTTGCCAACAGGTGAATTACCTGACACCCTGCTGGCAACATGCCGTACAGCGGCACTGCAACGCGCAGACATTAATTTGCATATCACCCCGGAGCACAGGTTTGAGCGCTGACAAGCCCGCACTCACTATTGATCTGAAAGGGCGGACACCGCCGCGTTATATTGCGGTGGAAGGTCCCATTGGGGTTGGTAAAACGACCCTCGCCAAACACCTGGCAGCCAGCTTTAATTATCAGATTTTACTGGAGCAGGCTGAAGACAATCCTTTTCTTGAAAAATTTTACCTCAACCACAAGCAGGCGGCCCTAGCAGCCCAACTGTTCTTTTTGTTCCAGCGCAGTGAAAAAATACAGAGTCTGCGCCAGGGGGATATTTTTGAACCCGTGCGCGTAGCCGACTTTTTAATCGATAAAGATCCATTATTCGCCCGCATCAACCTGGAAGCCGAGGAGTTTCAGCTCTACGAACGTGTCTATCAGCAAATGACTATCGACGCTCCCCGGCCCGATCTGGTGATCTACCTGCAAGCCTCAACCGATGTACTGCTCTCACGCATCGAAAATCGCGGCAAACGCTATGAACGCAACATTGAGCGGGACTACCTTGAGCGCCTCAATGAAGTGTATAGTGAGTTTTTTCTGTACTACGACGAAGCGCCATTACTGATCGTTAACGCCAGCGAAATCGATCTTGCCAATAACACCCAGGATTACCATCACCTGGTTGACTACCTGCTTGATATTCGCAGCGGTCGTCACTATTTCAACCCGACATTTTTTGGATAACACCGGCATGGGCAAAATCACCATCAGTACACTGAACAAGATGAAGGCTGAAAGGGAAAAATTTGTCTGTATTACAGCCTACGACGCAACCTTTTCCCGTCTGATCAGCGAAGCCGGTGCAGAAACCATTCTAGTGGGTGATTCTCTGGGGAATGTTGTTCAGGGACACGGCAGCACTATTCCGGTAACGGTTGATGCCATGGCCTACCACACCGAATGTGTTGCACGGGCCCAGCCACATTCACTGGTAATTGCCGACCTGCCCTTTATGAGCTATGCCACCACGAAAAATACCCTCATCAACTCGGCCCGGCTGATGCAGGCCGGCGCCCAAATGATCAAAATGGAAGGTGGCACCTGGCTCAGTGAGTCCATCAGTATGCTGGTGGAGCGAGGCATACCGGTCTGTGCCCACCTTGGTCTGACACCGCAGTCTGTCAATGTATTTGGTGGCTACCGGGTGCAGGGGCGCACCCCCAAGGGAGCCAAGTCCATCCTTGCCGATGCCGTTGAAATTCAGGATGCCGGTGCCAGCCTATTGGTATTGGAGTGCATTCCCGCTCATCTGGCAGCAGATATCAGCGCCAAACTGGATATTCCGGTTATAGGAATTGGCGCTGGCGTCGGTACCGATGCCCAGGTACTGGTATTGCACGATTTACTCGGCCTGAGCGACCATCAACCCAGGTTTGTACACAACTTCATGGCGGGCCAGTCCTCAGTTCAGGCGGCACTGCGCGCCTTTGTTGATGCGGTCAGGACAGGCCGCTACCCCGCCGAAGAACACGCCTATCACTGATAATCAGCCTGGATAAGCAAAACAGGGCAACAAGCATAGTCAGTAATAACTACGAGGCGGCAGCAGGTATTCCCTCCACCTTTTTCCACACTCAAAAATGGATTGCCCGCAACAGATTCCTTGGGGCATACTGCCCCTGCGCCGCCAGCAGTAGGCAACAGACAAGCGGATTGCGAAGGCAGTACCGGTTCAGCGTCACCAGTCCATCAAGAAGGGGGGGATAGGGCAGATATGCGAACTCATTCTACATGCGCTCAACTGCGCAAGGATCTTCAGGGTTTTCGCCAGCAGGGCTTATCCATTGCTTTTGTTCCCACCATGGGCAACCTGCATGAAGGCCATCTCCATTTGGTCCGTCACGCACATACCTTGTGCGATGTGGTAGTCGTCAGTATTTTTGTCAACCCACTTCAGTTTGGCCCCGGTGAAGATCTTGACGCCTATCCACGCACACTGGCAGCAGACAAGGAAAAGCTGTTTGCCGAAGGTGTACAAATACTGTTTACTCCCACAGTCGATGAAATTTATCCCGAGGGCATGAGCAGGCACACACAAGTACAGGTACCCGATCTTTCAGAGACACTCTGCGGCAGCAGCCGCCCCGGGCACTTCACGGGTGTGGCCACAGTGGTTAGCAAGTTGTTTAATATTGTCTGGCCCGATATGGCTGTTTTTGGCGAAAAAGACTTTCAGCAACTGTCCATTATTCGCAAAATGGTGGAAGACCTCTGCATCCCGATCCAGATTGAAGGTGTCGCCACTGCCCGTGATACAGATGGTCTTGCTTTAAGTTCACGCAATATATATCTGACGGCACAGCAACGCTCTATAGCCCCGATTATTCACGAGACACTCACCACTTGCCGCGAGGCTATTGCCTGTGGCTTTGACAACTTTCTGCAACTTGAATCCCACGCTCGCATGCGCCTGCTACAGGCCGGCCTGGAGCCGGATTACTTTGCTATCAGAGATGCCCGCACTCTGCGCACAGTCACCCAGTGCACAGAAGAAATTGTCATTCTTGCCGCTGCCAGGCTGGGTTTGACCCGCTTGATTGACAACGTTCGGCTGACCTTTAACACAGCGCTCGATGATGCAGGCATGCAGGTCTCCCGTTGATCTGCCGCCTGTCATTTCGTGACTGATATTTCCAACTGGCTACACAACCAGTTTCAGATCTGGGATCAGAGTGTCTGGGAGGGCATCCTGCTCTGGGTAAGTATTATTTCGCTGATTGCATTGGCAGGGACTGTACTGATTCTGCCCTGGGCAGTAACCCAACTACCGGTAGATTATTTCACCGGGACCAGACGACAAACAATGAGTGATACAAGCACTCACCCCGCCCTTAAACTGCTATTGCTGATTCTTAAAAATACTCTTGGTCTGCTATTACTCATACTTGGTTTTATTATGCTGTTTATACCCGGTCAGGGTTTGCTGACCATATTGGCCGGGCTTGCTCTTATGAATTTTCCCGGCAAATACAAATTGGAACGGGCGCTGATCAAAAGCCCCGGCGTCATCAAAGGCATCAACTGGATACGCGAACGCAGGGGCTACCCACCAATGGCCGCTCCTGAATAGCAGCGGCCAGAAAAAAGTTAAAGATCGACTAGCACTCCCAGCGTCCAACCCTTGAATTCAAACTTGCCAGTGTAGTTGTCAAAGTCATCAAAATCGTTTTCAACCTGCCGATAACCCAGGCGGAAAGACAAATCCAGTACGGGCATATCAAAGCGGTAATCAACACCCAATTCCAGATCATAGTTTTGACTGTCATCCCAGTTGGTAGCTGTGGCTTCACCGTACAGACCAAAACCGCTATCGGACAGGTGAATACGGGTTGCACCATAAACCTGCGGCAACCAGCCATCAAAAGAACGCCTGCCAAAAGCGCGGCCATCGAGGTAATTGGTGGCACTGACGCCGAGATCGAGATCAATCACATCGTTGTCAAAAATCTCGTAATAAAGAATGGCATCCATGGTGGTCAACTCCAGTGGTATCCGGCTATCAACTTCGGAGTAATCCCAGTAACGCAGTTTGACGTTGGGGATAATAGGAATGGGATGCTCCAAAGCGACCGTGGCAGAAAACTGCTGTTCGGCGTCAGCATCAAAAAGGGGAGCCTCACCCTCTGCATTCCACACTGCCAACGAACCCTTCAGGGCCATAATATCAGCCTGTACAAAAGGACTCAGTAAAAGAGCAAAAACCAGCGTTACAACAAATCTCATAAGTAAACACTCACATAGGTAGGGGGAAAAGGATTGCCACACTACGGCGTTGTCCCCTGATGGTCAACAATTCCCTGCAGTAATACCTGAAATCTCCAGATGAAGCGCCACAGCTGCTGCGGTGAAACCAGACAATGACATATGGCTTGCGACAGGTTGGTCTTATCTCAAAAGGAATAATTATCATTTTTATTTGAACACTATACTATTGTCCCAAGCCCAGGCCTGTTCAAAAAAAACAGGCAGAACCACCTCAACAATACAAACAAGGACCAGACTGTGTCTTACGGTTTAGTATCTGCAAAACTAACCACCCTTTTATGTGTAACCGCTCTCACCGCTTACACCTCCACCGCAGCGTCAGCAGGCAAGCGCGTTGAAATCCGCTGGACGAAGTACGATGTCACTCATATCAAAGCGGATAACTATGAAAGCCTGGGTTTTGGCTACGGTTATGTGCTGGCTCGTGACCGGCTTTGCGAGTCTGCCGGACGCACAATTGTTCTGCGCGGTGAACGTTCACGCTATTACGGTCCCAATGGCATAGCCACCATAGGCTTTTTGAAAACTACCAATCTCAATTCCGACCTCGCCATTAAATTGCGTATGCCGGATGACTGGGTTCAGGCCGAGCTGGAAAAACTGCATGAGCAAACACGCGCCTATATTCGCGGTGTGAGCACAGGCATGAATCACTACGTTGCACAACTGCCGCCCCACAAGCGCCAGAACGTCTGTGGCGATGAACCCGTTCCAACCTTTCTGGAAACAGACATCGTACGTTCAGCCATGCGTTTTGGTGTTATGAAAGAACTGATTGATACAGGACCGGCATTACTGGCATCGGCCTCCGGCTGGCAGCAAGACCGGAACGCTTTACCCACCGATCAGATACACGCACAAGCCGTCGGTGTGGAAGGAGGTTTTGGCAGTAATGCCTGGGCCTATGGTGGCGACCTGGCTGAAGGTGGTGCTCTGATGTTGGCCAACCCTCATTCAGCCTGGGAACGCAGCCCCCACAAACAACGCATTTATATGCATCAGATCCATTTGAGTATTCCTGGCAAACTGGATGTAGCGGGCGCCACCTTTCTTGGTATGCCGCTGCCGCTCACAGGCTATAACGCAGACGTTGCCTGGACTATTCTCGATGCAGCAACCGTATCACCTTATGTACTGCAGGCGATGGACGTGCAGGAGTCAGACAATCCCACCTATCGCATGGACGGTATAACCAAAGCACTGACGATCAAAATCCTTGGCGTCGATATACGCCAGACCGATGGCAGCGTTACAACCCGCACCTTCAAATTTGCCCATTCGGAATTGGGCGTACTGTACAAACTCCCTGCTGCACCGGGCAGAGCGGCTGGCTGGTACGCCATCACCAATGCCGGAGAACAAAATGCCCGCGGGCTGGATCAGTTTTTTGCCGTAGCCAGAGCCCGATCCACACCGGACCTGATTAAAGCGGTTGCAAACCACCGTGGCATCCTGTCTCAGCTGCTGATTGCCGACCGTTACGGAGATGTTGGTTATGTTATCGCAGGCAATGTGCTGCCCATTGATAATAAGACCCTGCACGCCTGCTATCTGCCACCGGGTACTGGTCAAAATTTCAAAGTTGTTGACGGCTCACGCAGCGCCTGTGCATTTCGGGACAGTACTGGAAAACCTCTGCTGGCAGCACCCACTTTCTACCCTGATTTAATATCCCGCAGCATTATTCACAACACCAACAACAGCTACAAATACTCAGAGTACGGCAAAGAACAGAGGGACTTTCCCACTGTATTTGGCCTCCACTCCAAACAAAACACACCTGATCAGAAACTGGCAGCCGGTTTACGCTACGATCCCAGGCTCATTATGTCGGCCCGCCGCATGCAGGAGATCAGTGCCGACGGAGTGGTGACACCAGAAGAGGCCAGCCAGGTCGTGTTTGACAACCGCAACTATGCCGCCGAAACCTTCCTGGATACCATTCTCACCCTCTGCCAAAAATCAAAAGATAGTGATGCGCAAACCGCTTGCACCACGCTCACCAACTGGGACAGGAAAAATAACCGCGACAGCCGGGGCGCTCTGTTATTTCATCAGTTCTGGAACCGGCTTGTGCACAATGGCTCCTTCCTGCCCGCCAATCCTTCCGGTAATCCTGAAATCAATGAACGCCTGCTTATTACACCTGACAATACCAAAGAACTGATCGCCGCACTCATCGCTACGGTACAGCAACTTCATACTCTGGGTTTTGCTGTGGATGAACCCTGGGGCAAGGTGCTATACGCAAAGGCAGGAGGCAAACCTGTTCCTCTGCATGGCGGCTCTTATCAGGAAGGTATCCTCAACGGCGAGATGCCTGCACCACTGACCCGTGAGGGCTTTCCTTTTATTCTGTTTGGTACGGCATATTTGCAACGCACTTATTGGCAAAATGGCGAACTGATCGCCGATGTACTACTCAGCCACGGCCAGCATGAGGATATTGATTCGCCCGGTCGTACCGGACAATTGAATCTTTTCTCCAACAAACAGTTATATCGACCGCCGTTCAGCCAGCAAAGCCTGTTTTCAGCGGACATTATCGAATATTTGGTGTTCTGACGATCAAAAAGCAGGATGCTGCGATCATCACTCATGAGCCGGAAACAGAACCTGTAAGCCGTCAGCGATGGCAACCTGCCAGGCAAAATAATCATGTCCGGCGGGGTACTGCCTGAATGTAACCGGCACCTTGCGGGCAATCAGCACATCGCGCAGATGGCGGGATGCTTCCAGAATACCCACACCCGTTGCCGGGTGTGTACTCTCGAACAGACCTGCACTGAGAAAGAAAGATAGCGGCAACGTTGGCTGCATCGCCACCAGCGAGGCCACATAGTTCGGTGTATCAGGTGCCGTTTGGGGGGGGTGCCACCAGAATGATCCTGACATCGCCAATACTTTGCCAAATACCTCAGGGTAACGCAGGGCAATGGTCGCCGCTGCAAGACCACCATAGGAAGAGCCCGCCAGAGCAATACGATCTGCCGTAAAGCGGGTATTGAGTCGTTGTGACACCTCCGGCAACAGCTCCAGTGCCATGAAATCTGCAAAATCCGGATTTGCCGATAATTCATGAGCACGACTGCCGGGATCCGGATTGGCCACAAATACAACGATCAGCGGTGCTATCTGGCCACCTTGCATCAGGCGATCAATGATAAGTGGCACAGATATTTTTTCCTGATAGGCGCGCCCATCAAATACAAATAATAAGCCGCTGTGCCCGGCCTCAACACCCACTGGCTGATAGAACGTAATATTACGTCGATTGCCCAGCCGCTCACTGTCAATCATAAAATGTGTGAAGTGCCCACTGGCTTGCATATTAACTTCATCTGGCTTAACCAGCAGCGCTGGCGCTTCAGGCAGGGAGACAGTTGACCACTGCGCAAAGCGGTCTGTTGCGCTAACCGGCCAGGGCGATAAATTAAAGGGATCACGCTGGGCAGTAGCCAAAATGGCAAGCCGTTGCTCACGGGAACTTCCTTCAACCAAGGGGACATCCCGGGCAATCTGATAGGACAAGCGGGTTCCAGGTGGCACCAAAAAACTGGCAAACCAAATATCCGTATTGCCCAACTGCTCCAGCCAGGTGTGATCGGCAACTGGCCCACCCAGCAAGCGGGCATTATCTCGTACACCGCGGGCCAGAAAAGTCATTACGACACCCTGCTCTGTCGTTTCCACCAGCGGCGTACCACTGACACTGACCTCGCACCAGAAAGCATCAATATTACCGCCGCCGGATACACGGCTAATCGCCGGGCTCAAATAGACCGGTGCCTGTTTTAGCGGCGTATCAATCAAAGGAGGACTGATCAGCGTCAGTGAAAATACCGCTGGTACCGCTCCCGATACACGAAGGTATGTCGTTTTTTGTGCTGCCAGAAAATGAAAGGTATGCCTGCCATATCCACGATCGACCAGCTGTCGCAGTAGTTTGCCAGTCTCATCCACCAGGGCCAGACTAAGTGGTGCATCCTTTGCTTCAAAAATACCGTTCAGATATTCATTTTCAACCGTAGCCAGAATGAAATCTCTCGGCAATTCATCACCAGAAAATCTTGCTGTCAGCGTAGCACCCCGCTCCAGAACTACGCTGGCCACCTGCCCCTGCACTGTAGCAGCCTGCGCGATCATCCACACAAAAGCCAGAACCAGACCAACTCTGGCCCAGCCATCACAGCGCACTATTTTAACAAGAACACACATAGAAATGATTATCGTTTGCGATTACTATGAGTATTCTAACTATGCTAATTACGCAATAGCAATATCTGCCTTCCTTTTATGGTTATGACAATAACACCCTTCATCACTGTATCTGTCGTGACAAATGTCGTGACAAAGGACAGGCAAAAGATTCGGCATAAACATTCCAATACAAATATGACTCAGGGGGAGTTCATCAATGAGGCAACATATTTCACTCCGACCACTGTTGTTGGCATTTAGTATCGCAAATGTCGGGACAGTTCTGGCACAAGAAGAAGACACGACATTAACGGTGGAGCAACCCATAGAAACCGTAACCGTCTGGGGGCAACGCGAGACCGGCCTGTCAGCAGATGCCGCTACTGGAGCGCTTGGTGCCCGTCCGATTCTGGACACTCCTTTTTCTATCTCAGTGCTCAGTAGTGAAGAGATTGCACAGCATCAGATCAGCTCTTTGGAAAACCTGTTCGGCCATGAGGCTTCTGTCTCTGTCCAAGGGGGCGCCTATAGTAATTTTGGCTCTACGTTAAGTGTTCGAGGACTGCCACTTGATTACAGCAACAGTTACAAAATCAATGGGCTATCACTGAATAATTTTAGTGGCGAACTGCCCTACGAGGTTTTTGAGCGTATCGAACTGCTTAAAGGAGCAACTGGCTTTATGTATGGTTTTGCAGCACCAGGTGGGGTGATCAATTACGTTACCAAAAAGCCAACGGGAGAAAAACAACTGGCCATAAACAGCGGCTTTCGCTCTGATGCCATCTATAACGCACATCTGGATACAGGCGGTCATATCGGCGACAGAGACAGCCTGGGCTATCGCCTGAACCTGGGTTATGAATACGGTGACACCGTCAATGATGACGGTAAAGTGAAACGCAAAACAGCCGCCCTGTCACTGGATTATCGCCTTTCAGAGGCCCTCTACTGGCACCTGGATATGATCTATAACGATCGCCATGTAAATAACTCTGTATCCTGGATGAACAACTGGATGTCATCAGACCAGGACCTGCCACACCCTGTCGATGGCAGTCGTAATCTCGGGGTAGCAGGCAGTTTTGATGATAGTGAAAACCTGATTGCCATGACCGGGCTGGACTGGTCATTATCTGAGAACTGGCACCTTGGCCTCGACTACAGCTACACCGAAAACAATACCCGTTGGATCAAGACCATGCCCAATCTGGAGAACAGCCAGGGCGACCTGAGTATACGCATCTACGACCAGGCCTTCGATATGGATTTCAGACAGTACCAATTGCAATTAAACGGTCACTTCAGCGCTCTGGGCATGGACCATCAATTCGTTAGTGGCGCAGCCTATCAGAAAACTATCGCCTACCGCAGTGACCCGACCCGCATTGTCGAATTTCTGCCCGGCATGGATAACCTCTACAGGCCGGCATCACAACACTACGATTCTGTATTCAAAGAACAGCTGGAAAAGGTCTATTACACGAGCCAGCGCTCTGCCTGGCTGAGTGACACTGTTGAGCTGGGCAGTGGCTGGTCAACGCTGCTGGGCCTGCGCTACAACGACTATGAATATGCCGAAGCATGGAGCAACTGGACAGCTTATGAGGAAGATGCCGTTACCCCCGTAGCCGCACTGATGTACAAACCCGCCGCCGACACAATGCTATATATCAGCTACGTCGAAGCACTCGAACAGGGCGGAACCGTAGGTGAAACCTACGCCAACGCCAATGAAATGCTGCCCCCCCTTGAGAGCGAGCAATATGAGGCGGGACTGAAACTGAAAAAATCCAGCTGGGTTGCCAGTGCTGCACTGTTTCGTATCGAACGCAGTGCCGAGTACGTCAATAATCATAATGTGTATGTACAAAAAGGGGTAACACGTTATGACGGCTTGGAAATCGAGATCAGTGCGCAGTTACATCAAAACTGGCTGCTGCGTGCCAATGGTATGTACTTAAGTACCCGCTATCAAAAAACCGGACCAGACAGCACTATTAAAGACAATGACGTTGCCGCCACACCCAAAAAACAGGGTTCGCTTCATATAAGCTACCAGGTGCCTGCCGTGTCGGGCCTTAACCTGGAGGCGGGAGCAAAATACTATGGCGAAATGCCACTTGATGCTGACAATATCTGGATCTTAAAAGATTACACGCTTTTTGATGTCGGCATCAGCTACAACACCCAGCTGTATGACAAAGAGATCATTCTGCGCAGCACTGCCACCAATCTCAGCAACAAGGCCTACTGGTCCACTGATGGCTGGGGACTGCGTATCGGTGAGCCTCGCACTGTGGCTCTAAGTATGCAGGTCATATGGTAGCTTTAACTGGCTGCCCATCTGTCTGAAAAGCCATAACCAGCTGTGGCAGCGACAAAGCAACGAGCCAGATGAGTGCATACCCACGCTGGCTCTCATTGATAAAGCAAATGCGAATCAGACTGAGCGTTTTCTTCTGAAAACAGCAACACCCATCAAACCCAAGGCAACCAGAAGCAGTGATGCAGGTGCAGGAACCGGATTGGTACCGGGGTTGGTTGCACTGTCCACACCATCCAGCCAAACACTCCAAAACGGTCCCATATTGGTGCTGTTAGCAGGCTGATTCCAGGTTGGCAGAGGAATCGGTGCTTCACTGTCATAGATAAAGCCATCAGCCAGAGTCGTACCCACAGCAAAATTGGCATAAGTAGCAACGGTGAACAGGTAGTTACCGGCGGCCAGACTGGGCAGTGAAAAACCGGAGTCGTAGTAGGTTTGCGTTGCCGGATTGATTAAATCGTTATCGTCATTTTCATCGATCAAATTACCCGCCGAATCCCATAACGCCGTTATTGGGTCAAAATTTGTACCATTCTGGAATGAATCCGTCCACATCCGTATGTTAGTTGTATCATTATCCAGTGTGAAGTAGGTATAAATCACATCATTGTGAAACGCGATTTGTCCTGTGAAGTTAATCAAAGCGGCATTTGCGTTCCCTGCAAACACACAAACAAACAAAACAGCCAGCCACTTTTTCATTTCTGCTCCCTCATTCTTTTTTTTGATTGAGTTAAATAAACAGTTTTTACTGTCTTGAAGGGTGCAGCATAATCAATACCATGTAGCTGAAAGCTATTATTTACCAGATACTTATCAGAAGCTCATAAGCTCATGCAGTAGTCAAGTGTAAAATAGTCTGACACATTGATCGTTATGGCTGACAATTCATAAACCGAAAAACAGGATGTGATGGCCCCCGATCCTGCACTGAATCACAATAAACATGGCACTCTCAGTTCACAGTTCACCTGAGTGACGCAAAATTGCAATATCCATAATAAAAACGGCCCTTTCGGGCCGTTTTTATTAGCACAGACTAGAATCAGGCTTCGGTTGAATCCTGATCATCCGCTGCAGTGACATCCACCGCGGCCTCATTTTCCAGCAGTTCCTTGATGGACAACTTGATACGTCCACGCTGATCAACGTCGAGAACTTTTACCTGAACTTCCTGACCTTCACTCAGATAGTCTGTGACATTTTCCACTCGCTCATGGGCGATCTGGGAGATGTGCACCAGACCATCTTTACCCGGCAGTATCGTCACAAAGGCACCAAAATCAACAATACGTGCCACCTTACCCGTGTAGATTGCACCCACTTCAGCTTCAGCAGTAATCTCTTCGATCATATTGACCGCCTTGTCACGGGCTGCCTGATCCTGACCGAAGACACGAACGGTGCCATCATCGTCGATATCAACCGTAGCACCGGACTCTTCAGTAATAGAGCGAATAGTGGCGCCGCCTTTACCAATAATGTCACGGATCTTGTCGGAGTCGACTTTGAGAGTCACCATTGACGGTGCATTTTCAGAGGTTACTTCACGGGCTGAGCTGAGCACGGTGTTCATTTGCCCCAGGATATGCAAACGGGCCTGCTGGGCCTGTTGCAGGGCGATGTCCATAATCTGCTCATTAATACCTTCGATCTTGATATCCATTTGCAGAGCGGTAACACCTTCGGCAGTACCAGCCACCTTAAAGTCCATGTCGCCGAGATGATCCTCGTCACCAAGAATATCCGTAAGCACGGCAAACTGGTTGCCATCCTTAACCAGCCCCATAGCAATACCGGCAACCGGAGCCTTCAGGGGTACACCGGCAGCCATCAGTGCCAGTGAACCAACACAAACAGAAGCCATTGAACTGGAACCATTGGATTCAGTGATTTCAGAGACCATACGCACAGTGTAGGGGAACACTTCTTCACTGGGCAGCACCGCTGCCAGACCGCGACGGGCCAAACGACCATGGCCAATCTCACGACGACCGGTAAAACCAATACGCCCCGCCTCACCAACGGAATAGGGCGGGAAGTTGTAGTGCAACATGAAAGGGTCACGACGCTCGCCTTCAAGGGCATCGATAATCTGTGCATCGCGGGTGGAGCCAAGGGTAACAGCACCGATAGCCTGAGTCTCACCGCGGGTAAACAAAGCAGAACCGTGTACTTTTGGCAGTAGATCCACTTCGCAGGCAATAGGGCGAACTGTACGGGTGTCGCGGCCATCAATACGGGGCTCACCCGCCAGAATACGCTTGCGCACCAGATCTTTTTCAACTTTTTTGAAAATGTCTTTCACTTCGTCTGCACTGGGACCATCTTCCCTGGCCAGCGCAGCCACGGCGGCTTCTCGAATTTCACCGACGCGACTGTAGCGGGCAGCTTTTTCAGTGATGCGGTAGGCCTCACCAAGATCCACTTTTACCTGCTCTTCAACTGCACTCAGCAGTGTTTCATTGATAGCTGGCGCCTGCCAGTCCCAACGGGGTTTGCCGGCTTCGGCAGCCAATGCTTTAACCGCCTGGATAACCGCCTGCATTTCCTGATGGGCAAATAGCACCGCGCCCAACATCTGGTCTTCCGTGAGTTCTTTGGCCTGGGACTCAACCATCAGGACCGCATCGCTCGTACCCGCCACAACCATATCCAGCTCACTGCTTTTGAGCTGTTCATAATCCGGGTTCAAAATATAACCTTCGGCATTGTTAAAACCGACACGGGCAGCACCGATCGGGCCATTGAAAGGTACTCCGGAAATCGCCAGGGCAGCTGAAGTACCAATCATGGCGGGAATATCCGGGTCGATATGCTTGTCAGCCGACATGACGGTACAAACCACCTGCACCTCATTCATAAAACCATCGGCAAACAAGGGGCGGATTGGACGGTCAATCAAACGTGAGGTCAGGGTCTCTTTTTCAGACGGGCGCGCCTCGCGCTTGAAAAAGCCACCGGGAATTTTACCGACAGCGTAGGTTTTTTCCTGATAATGAACTGACAGCGGGAAGAAATCCTGTCCTTCGCGGGCACTTTTTTCAGCTACCACGGTGACCAGGACGGAGGTATTCTCAACTGTCACCATGACCGCACCGCTTGCCTGACGGGCAATACGACCGGTTTCCAGCGTAACGGTTTTACCGCCATACTGGAAAGTCTTGGTTACTGGATTCACTTTGTTTTCTCCAATTCTATCTATGTCTATATATGACGACCGGGGCACATGGCCCCGGTATTGGTACGCAGCTTATCGGCGCAGACCCAGTCGCTTGATCAGCTCAGCGTAGCGCGCTACATCTTTGCGCTTGAGGTAGTCCAGCAATTTGCGGCGCTGGTTAACCATGCGGATCAGGCCACGGCGGGAGTGGTGGTCCTGCTTGTGAGCATCAAAGTGACTGCGCAGCTGTTCAATATTAGCTGTCAGCAGCGCAACCTGCACTTCAGGAGAACCTGTATCACCTTCGGCCACCTGATATTCCTTGACAACTTCTGCTTTTTTTTCTGCGGATAAAGCCATTGTTAAACTCCTCTGTTTAATCTGCCTGTTATGGGAGTGTAATACTTGTTCCCATATATTGATAAAAGAGCCTGTCCGTGCAGATTTACAGACAGGTTCGCATCACCTGTTGGTGACAATCAGCCGACGCGGCGCCACACGCCCATCGTCCAATATCTCTGCCACACCCAGAAATTCACCAGTTTCCAGTGCGACGCGCACCATACCATTACAGGGCGCATTTGGCACCATCACCGGCTGCCCCTGGCGGATATAAAACCCTCCGGATTCGGTCAACTCAACCAGTGGCAACTGCCTGACAGCGGTATCAAGCGGCAACAACAGGGCATCCATCTCGGGCAGCTGCCCACGCTGCTTGAGCACTTCCAGCTTGTCCAGGCTGATACTGCCTGCCAGATGAAATGGGCCGACTTTGGTTCGCCGCAAGCGACTGACATGAGCACCACAACCCAGAATCCGGCCCAGATCTTCAGCAACAGAGCGCACATAAGTGCCCTTGCTGCATGTCAGCTCAACATCCACCTCGGCTCGACCTCCCGGCAAGCCTGTACGAAACTCACACAAATCAAGCTGGTGGATGGTCACGGCCCGTGCTTTGCGTTCGACCTCCCGCCCCTCTCTGGCCAGCTTGTACAGCGGCTGACCGTTTTGCTTAATGGCAGAGAACATCGACGGCACCTGTTCGATATCGCCGTTAAAAGTCGCCAGCGCGATCTCCATCTGCTCACGGGTGATGGCAGATGCGTCGCCTTCACTGACTGTTTCACCTTCGGCATCGCCAGTGGTAGTGGCCACACCGAGAATAAAGGTACTTTGATAAGCTTTGTCTGCATCCAGCAAATACCGGGAAAACTTGGTTGCCTCACCAAAACACAGAGGCAATACCCCCGTTGCCAGTGGATCCAGGCTACCCGTATGGCCAGCTTTGGCAGCAAACAACAGGCGCTTCGTCTGTTGCAGAGCCTGATTGGAGCTTATACCGCTGGGCTTATCGAGTATTAAAATGCCATCGACCGGCCGCCCCTTGCGCTGCCGCCCCACTACTCTTTGACCTGCTCGTCATCACGCAGCCCCAGATCACGGTCTGCCTGGGCAGCCTTGCGAATCAACGCTTCCATATCGCGCCCACGACCCACGCTGCTATCAAAATAAAAGCGCAGTTGCGGCACACTGCGCATGGTGCTGTCACGCGATATCTGCGAGCGTAAAAAACCGGCAGCTTTATTGAGCACGTCAACAACCTCGGCAGCCTCTTCACCAGTGTCCGAGCCCAGGCGGGTAAAATAAACCTTGGCATAACCAAGATCCCTGCTCACACTGGCGCCGGTGATACTGACCATACCCACCCGGGGATCTCTCACCTCCCGCTGGATAATCGCCGCCAGTTCACGCTGCAAATAATCGGCAACACGCTGGCTGCGGCTGTATTCCTTCGACATCGCTACAATCTGCTCCAGCCACTGTCCTTACAGACTGCGGGCGATTTCCTTGACCTCAAATACTTCGATCAAATCACCGACTTTGACATCGTTGTAGTTTTTGACACCGATACCGCACTCCATACCACTGCGCACTTCGCTGGCATCATCCTTGAAGCGACGCAGCGACTCCAGCTCGCCTTCATAGATCACCACGTTATCGCGCAATACCCGGATCGGACGCGAGCGGTAAACAGTACCCTCTGTCACCATACAACCGGCGATCAAGCCAAACTTCGGCGAGCGGAAGACATCGCGCACTTCGGCAATACCCAGAATCTGCTCGCGCAGTTCCGGTGCCAACATACCTGACAAGGCCTGTTTGACATCATCGATCAAATCGTAGATCACGTTGTAATAACGCAGGTCCACACCTTCTTTCTCGATCAGACGACGGGCCGAGGTATCGGCACGCACATTGAAACCAAACATCACTGCGTTGGATGTCATCGCCAGCGTCACATCGGTTTCGGCAATACCACCAACACCACCGGCAACGATATTCACCTGTACTTCGTCGTTGCCAAGCTCCAGCAACGAACTCTGGATAGCCTCCAGTGAACCGCGTACATCGGCTTTTACAATAACATTCAGTGTTTTCTTCTCACCTGCGGTCATACTCTCGAACATATTGTCGAGTTTTGCGGCCTGTTGCCGTTGCAGGCGATTATCACGCTGCCTCTCCTGGCGAAAATCAGCCACCTCACGGGCACGACGTTCATCCTCAACAACAGCAAATTGATCACCGGCATCGGGTGTGCCATCAAGGCCGAGGATTTCCACCGGAATACTGGGACCGGCTTCATCAACAGGCTGACCATTTTCATCGAGCATGGCGCGC
Organism: Parahaliea sp.; assembly: GCA_047974765.1. Classification (GTDB taxonomy): domain Bacteria; phylum Pseudomonadota; class Gammaproteobacteria; order Pseudomonadales; family Halieaceae; genus JBKECP01. The sequence continues at coordinate 56,931 of JBKECP010000041.1, forward strand.
ACGCGGCCATATTGCAGGCCAGCCAATACGATATCGCCCTGGCGCAAGGTGCCACTTTGCACTAACAGTGAGGCCACCGAACCACGGCCCTTGTCCAGGCGGGATTCGATCACGATACCCTGGGCCGGCACATCACGAGGAGCACTCAGCTCCAGCAGTTCAGCCTGTAATAATACGGCATCAAGCAGAGCTTCAATGCCTTCACCAGTATGTGCCGAAACATTGATGAACTGGGTATCACCACCCCAGTCCTCGGGAATAACATCCTTGGCTGCCAATTCACTCTTGACGCGATCAGGGTCGGCACCCTCCTTGTCGATCTTGTTGACTGCCACAATCAATGGTACCTGTGCCGCCCGGGCGTGCAACACGGCCTCTTCTGTCTGCGGCATCACACCGTCATCGGCGGCCACAACCAGAATCACAATATCGGTACTTTTGGCACCACGGGCACGCATGGCGGTAAAGGCCGCGTGACCGGGCGTATCGAGGAAGGAAATCATGCCGTGACCGGTTTCAACATGATAGGCGCCAATATGCTGGGTAATACCACCGGCCTCGCCAGAGGCAACATGACTTTGGCGGATATGATCCAGCAGTGAGGTTTTACCGTGGTCAACATGGCCCATAACAGTAACAACCGGCGCGCGTGGCTCCGGTGTACCTTCGTGCAGGGACAGTGTTTCCTCCAGCTTCTCTTCCAGGGCATCCGCGCTGATCAATTTGACGGTATGTCCCATCTCTTCAACCACCAGCATGGCCGTATCCTGGTCGATAATCTGATTGATATTGGCCATTACACCCAATTTCATCAGTTCCTTGATGACCTCACCAGCCTTGACCTTCATCTGCTGGGCGAGACCGCCAACTGTAATGGCATCAGCCAGCTCAACTTCATGTACCTGGCGCTCTGTCGGCATTTCAAATCCGTGTTTTGCATGTTCAGAATGGGCGGCTTTCAGTTTGCGACGACCGCCGCGACGACGACCATAGCCAGACTCCGCCGCTTCAATGTCATTCAGCGACAGATTGTGGCCTCGTTGTTTGCCACGGCTTGCCGCCGGTTGACGGTCAAGTCGACCGCGACCCGCCGACTTGCGATGTCCTGCCTCATCTCGGGTTACGGGCGCATCGTGCAGGCGTTTGGGGCGGCGGGCACTGTCGTCATCTGTTTTGCTGGCAGGCGCAGAAGTCCGTTTTGCGCTGGCTTCGGCCTTGCGCCGTGTTTCTTCAGCCTTTCTCGCCTCAGCCGCTGCCTTTCTGGCTGCACTTTCTTCGGCTTCTTTTTTCATGCGACGCTCAGCCGCACGCTGACGAAGAATCTCCGGATCAATATCCAGAGGATCTTCCGTCCCGCCTGCCTCGGCTTTAGCATCAACCTCAGTCACAACCGTTTCAACTGCCAGTTCTTCAGGCTGTTGTTCTGGCTCATCTGCCACAACGGCTGACTCTTCAGGCTCAGCTGCGGCTTCTACAGCAATCTCCGTTTCTGTTGTGGCAACTTCAACGGCTTCCTCTGGTTCTGGTACAGCCTCAACAGTAGGCTCCTCCGTCACAGTTTCTGCCAGTATTGCCTCTGTGGCCACGGTTTCCGCCGCCTCTCGTACAGCCGCTTCTTTTAATGATTCTTCCGCTTCCGCTTCCGCATGCAATAGCTGAGGATCACGCTTTACATAAGTGCGCTTCTTGCGTACTTCTACGCTGACTGTCTTCTTGCCCTGCGAACCCGAGGTACGCAAGGTACTCAGTGTTTTACGCTTGAGTGTAATACGTTTGGGGGCCGCGGCAGATTCACCATGACTCCGTTTCAGATAGCTCAACAGTGTCTGCTTGTCCTCTTCAGACACTTCTTCAGCCGCCGCTTTATGCGGCAAACCAGCATCTTTCATCTGCGCCAGCAGACGATCTACTGAAGCCCCCACAGTCTCTGCCAGTTGCTTTACTGTCACCTGCGCCATTCAATAATCTCCTCTATCCCTTTACCCTGTCTGCTTTACCGTATGCCTGCTGGCATCTATTCGGCATCCTCAGCAAACCAGGGCGCACGGGCGGTCATAATCAATTCACCCGCCCGCTCTTCTGTCATGTCCGGGATATCCATCAAATCTTCAATACCGAGTTCTGCCAGATCTTCCATGGTGACAACTTCGCGACTGGCCAGAATATAGGCCAGATGCCGATCCATACCGTCCATGGTCAGCAGGTCCTCTGCCGGCTCATTGGCACCCAGCTGCTCCTCTGAAGCAATCGCCTGCGTCAGCAGGGCATCCTTGGCGCGCGCGCGCAGTTCTTCAGCAATATCTTCATCAAAGCCTTCTACTGCTGTCATCTCTTCCAGTGGTACATAAGCCACTTCTTCCAGGCTGGTAAAGCCCTCTTCCATCAGAATTTCAGCAACATCCTGATCGATATCCAGCTGATCCATGAAGGTCTGTACCACCTGACCGGATTCAGCCTCATGCTTTTCGGCGGCTTCATCCGTACTCATCACATTGATGCTCCAACCTGTGAGTTCACTGGCCAGGCGCACGTTCTGACCCGAGCGGCCGATAGCCTGAGCCAGATTGTCTTCAGATACCGCTACATCCATCGTACCGCTGTCTTCATCAACGACGATGGACTCCACTTCCGCCGGTGCCATCGCATTGATCACCAATTGCGCCGGATTGTCATCCCAGAGCACAATATCAACACGCTCATTATCCAGCTCATTGGATACCGCCTGCACACGGGAGCCACGCATACCTACACAGGCACCAACCGGATCGATACGCTGGTCATTGGTTTTAACTGCAATTTTGGCACGTGAACCGGGATCACGAGCTGCTGCGCGCACCTGAATAACCCCTTCAGAAATTTCAGGCACTTCAATTTTGAACAGTTCTATCAGCATTTCCGGGCAGGCGCGACTGAGAATCAGCTGTGGACCACGGTTTTCGGCACTGATTTCCTTGAGGATGGCGCGCACACGGTCGTTAACACGAAACGTTTCACGACCAACCAGTTGATCACGAGGCAGCAGACCCTCGGCATTATTACCCAGATCAACAATAACATTGTCACGGGTGACTTTTTTTACTGTTCCGGCAACCAGCTCACCTACACGATCAAGGTAAAGCTCAACAATCTGCGCACGCTCGGCATCACGTACCCGCTGCACAATAACCTGCTTGGCGGTCTGAGCAGCAATACGGCCAAAACCAACATTTTCTACCTGTTCTTCGTAGATATCACCAGGCTTCAGATTGGGATCTTTTTCAGCTGCCTCTTCAGTGGTCAGCTGAGTACCGAGCAGGGCCAGCTCATCATCCGATACCACCAGCCAGCGGCGCACAGTTTCATAATCTCCACTGACACGGTCGATCGTCACCTGGATTTCAGCATCTTCGTCATAGCGTTTCTTGGTGGCCGTTGCCAGCGCCAGTTCTATCGCTTCAAAAATGATGTCCTCAGAGACACCTTTTTCATTCGATACGGCCTCTGCGACCAACAGAATTTCCTTTGTCATCTCAAGCCTCGCCCTTGTGATCCCATTCGGGTCTGTTAATTCTGCCCCTCGATGCGGGGGTGAACACGCGCCTTGTCAATAGCACTATGTGGCAGCAGATATTCGTGGTCATCAACACGCACCACAACATCCTCACCTTCTATTCCCTGCAATACGCCCTTGAACTTGCGCCGCCCTTCAAAAGCCGTGCGCAAACGCAGTTCAAGCCACTCACCAATATAGGCGCCAAACTGATCGAGTCGAAACAACAGTCGGTCCACACCGGGAGAGGACACCTCCAGTGTATATTCAACACTGATGGGGTCTTCCACATCCAGCACCGCACTGATCTGCTCACTAACGGCGGCACAACTATCAATCGTTATACCCTGTTCACTCTCTATATAGATACGCAAAAGGGTATGCCGCCCCTGAGACAGATACTCAATACCCCACAATTCAAAACCAAGCGCCTCTACGGAAGGGGCAAGTAATTGTTGAATTTCCTGCTCTTTTGTTGCCACGCGATCCCCCACCCACCGGGCTTTTCCGTATATACGAAAAAGCCCCTGAAAAGGGGCTTTTGAATCAATATCACCACTAATATACCTTAGTGACATCTGGCTGGTAGCGGAGGCCGGATTGGAACCGACAAATATCACCCAAGCTACTGGATGGACAGAAAGTGCGCTCATCGGTAATCCACTCTCTGTATAACACCGCTATAGTAATTGGTAGCGGGGGCCGGATTTGAACCGACGACCTTCGGGTTATGAGCCCGACGAGCTACCAGGCTGCTCCACCCCGCATCAATACCGCTCAATATGAAGAGCCCCTTGGCACTTCACTTCAAGGCCCCGTGTTGCTGACACCCTGAATTTGAGGGTGTGCATTATAGGTAGCACCTACAGCGTGGTCAACCTGAAAACGCACTATTTTATAAATTACTCCAGCACATAAATACACTGCTCAACGGCCCCCCAAAATAGAGCCCCATATTTCCATACTGGAACAAGGCTATAGGTCGGCCTCGATCACTGGACAGGCACCCGCTTTTTATTCAAATCAGATCAAACTGTTGATAATGACTCGGCAGAAGGCAAAGCCGGGACTGGGTCACTGAACGCATACACCTTCTCATCTCAATATTTGCCATCGATGTCTGCGCCTATGCCGTAATGAGCAATCACTACCACCTGGTGTTGCACCTCAACTCCGGCAAAGCATGGTCGGACACGGAGGTCATCTTTCGCTGGCTCCAGCTATTTGGCGGAACGCTGTTGATCAGACAGTATCACGGTGAGCAAGGCCTGGCTGTCCTTCTCGGAGGCCTACCCTTACGCCAGTGACTTTGCCCGGATCCTGGCCAACGCGCGCCGACACCCGGCCTGGGCGCCACCTGGATAGATCTCACTGCTCAAAAACTTCGATCAGATACTCTCTGGCCGGGGATTTCTTTGCCTTGAAGTCGTACAAGACGCCTCGGGTGGCTTCGAACTGCCAATAATCGGGCTGTTGTAGCGCCCCGATGCCACACCAACAAGGTAGCCACCGGGAAAATCGCAGACAGGCCGACTGAAATGACTCGGAAAGCACGGTCAGATCAAAATCGGTGAGCGATGCGGGCTAGGGTTATGGATATAACTGCAAACAAAAGACAAGTGCTAAAAAAAAGACCTCACCAGGGGAGGCCTTTTTATATTGTGGTGCCGAAGGCGGGACTTGAACCCGCACGAGCATAGCTCACTACCCCCTCAAGATAGCGTGTCTACCAATTCCACCACTTCGGCAAAAATTTGCTGCTGCAATAACCAGACTTACAGCTCCGGAACATCACCCTCTGCACCACCTGTCGGTGTACCAACAGCAGTTGCTTCAGGGGTTTCAATATCAATTTGTGGTAAATCAGTATCGACCGTCGGCTCAATAACTGATTCTGCCGATGCCTCAGCAGGCATATCTGGAATGAGCAGATCAAGCTCATTTGATGTACGTGTCTGTTGGGTGGCAACCAGCGCCAGCGAGAAACTCAGTGCAAAAAATACAGCCACCAGCCACGATGTCGTACGAGTCAGGGCATTACCACTACCGGCACTGCCAAAAAGTGTTTGTGAAGCGCCGGCACCAAAAGAGGCGCCCATGTCAGCACCTTTGCCCTGCTGCACCATAATCAGGCCGATGATAGCCATCGACACCAGCATATAAGCAATCAAAAGAATCTGTAACATAATCCTGTCTACCCCATATGGGGCCAAGTTACTGTAACTGCCCTAATGGGCAGCTGCTGCAATAATCTGTGCAAACTCGTCACTGTTTAATGACGCACCACCCACTAAAGCACCGTCGATATCCGCCTGCTCAAACAAGGTGGCGGCATTTGCTGCCTTTACACTGCCACCATAAAGTACACGCGTTGCACTGGCATCCAGATTTCGCAGACCAGCAAGCTGCTGACGAATATAGGCATGCATCTCTTGCGCCTCATCCGGTGTGGCAGTCAGGCCAGAGCCAATAGCCCAAACCGGCTCATAGGCAACAACCAGCCCCCTCAGAGAGGCCTGCCCCGCAAGAGCACCTTCCAATTGCGAGGCAACCACACTGAAGGCTTCGCCATTCTCTCGTTGCTCACGGGTTTCCCCGATACAAAGCACAGGCCTCAAACCCACCTCTATCGCTGCCCCAAGTTTGGCGGCAACCATATCATCTGATTCCGCGTGATACTGCCTGCGCTCGGAATGCCCCAGCAACACCCACTGACAACCTATGTCAGTCAGCATGTCAGCGGCAACCTCACCTGTGTAAGCACCACTGTGCATATGACTGCAATCCTGGGCTCCAACCGTGATCAGGCTGTTTTCACATGCACCAAGCACCTGTGGCAGGTGAACAAAACCCGGACACAAAACCACATCAACAGAATCGGGAAGCAGACATCCGGTCAGCGCCGACGCCAACTGATCAACACTGGCGCGTGTGCCATGCATTTTCCAGTTCGCTATAACTATAGGCCGACTCATAGTTACTTGCTCCCATGCGAAAACGGCGGCAATCCTACCCGAGATGCCTGCGCGTGACAAGCAGCAGCCATCAATAGCACCGAGTGTTTCATCATTATTGTCTTATTCTCCGTTTATGCGTTACCAGCCATACTTTGTAACTTCCTGTCAGGACAGTTCAGTGGCTACAGAATCAGCGAGCTGTTTACAAAGACGCGCCACTTCCTCACCATCCTGGCCCTCAACCATCACCCGCACCAACGGCTCGGTCCCCGAGGGCCGCAGCAGCACCCGCCCCCTGCTGCCAAGCTCTGCTTCGGTTGCAGCAACTGCTGCGGTCACAACCGGAAAATCAGCCAGATTGACTTTGCCTCTAATGGGTACATTGATCATCGTCTGGGGACATTTAACCATTGCCTGACGCAATGCCACCAGATCGCGGCCTGATTCACAAACCGCCACCAACACCTGCAACGAAGCCACAATACCATCGCCCGTGGTTGTCAGATCAGCACAGATAATATGCCCGGAAGACTCACCGCCCAGCGCCCAGCCCCGCTGCTCCATCATTTCCTTGACATGGCGATCACCCACCTTAGCCCGGGCCAACTCCAGGCCCGCTTCACGCAGAGCGATTTCAAGACCGAGATTGGACATCAACGTACCAACCACACCGGCATCTGACCGCCCTTTGGTCAAACGATGAACTGCCATTATGTAGAGCAGCTCATCACCATCAACCAGCTCACCGTGGCGATCGACAAACAATACCCTGTCACCATCACCATCATAGGCAATACCAAGATCAGCCACCTGCTCCACCACCAACTGTGACAGTGCCGCAGTGTCTGTTGAACCTACCCCCTGGTTAATATTGAAGCCATCGGGCTGCACACCCAGGGTAATAACCTCTGCGCCAAGTTCCGACAGCACACTGGGCGCAATGTGGTAGGTTGCACCATTGGCGCAATCAACAGCAATTTTCAGGCCTCGCAAGCTGAAATTATCAGGTACTGTTGCCTTGCAGTATTCAATATAACGACCCGCCGCATCCACTACCCGCAGTACTTTGCCAATATCCCGGGAGTGAGCCACTGTGAGATCGCGCTCAAGCTCAGCCTCGATAGCCAACTCGGTTTCATCCGGCAGCTTGGCACCACTGGCAGAAAAAAACTTGATTCCATTGTCGTAAAAAGGGTTGTGAGATGCACTGATCACAATACCGGCAACTGCATTCTGGGTGCGGGTCATCAGTGCCACAGCAGGTGTTGGCATAGGACCGAGCAGCTTGACATCAACTCCAGCAGCCACCAGACCCGCCTCCAGCGCCGACTCAAACATATAACCCGATACGCGGGTGTCCTTGCCAATAATAACGGTGCGGTGACTGTTGCCGCTGTTATCCCGTGAAAAGACCCGCCCACAGGCCCAGCCCAGCTTGAGCATAAAGTCCGGTGTGATCGGATTGATACCCACCTCACCACGAATGCCGTCAGTTCCAAAATATCGCTTGCCCATATTAATCTTCCCTAATTTCAGCCACAGCCTGGCACATGGCCAACGCATCGACTGTTGCCCCTACATCGTGGGTTCGTATTATCCATGCCCCGCGCTCTACTGCGAGCACTGCCAGAGCCAGGCTCGCCGCCTGGCGTTGATCAACGGGGCGATCAATCAGCGTACCGATCATGGACTTGCGCGATAAGCCCACCAACAACGGTACCTCCAACATTGCCAAGGCTGACAAAGAGGCCAGCAGTTGCAGGTTATGGCTGAGTGACTTGCCAAAACCAAAGCCGGGATCAATCAGCAGGGACTGCCGGGGAATTCCCCCTGCCTCACAAGCTGTCACTCGCGCAGCCAAAAAGTCCCTGACATCACTGACCACATCCACATAATCAGGTTTGTGCTGCATAGTACCCGGCTGCCCCTGCATATGCATCAAACAGATTGGCAAGCCGGTTGCAGCGGCGGCCGCCAACGCCCCCTCACACATCAGTGCCCGCACATCATTGAGCAGGCCCGCTCCGGCCTCTGCAGCAGCACGCATAACAGCGGCTGAACTGGTATCGACAGAAATTACCACATCCAACTCAGTCGCTATACACTCCACCAGCGGCACAACACGATCAAGCTCCTGCTGTTCACTGATGGCCTGGGCACCCGGGCGTGTTGATTCACCACCGATATCCAGCACACTGGCCCCTTCGGCCACCATTGTGCGCGCCCGCTTCATCGCTTGTTCCAAATCAAGCCGACCATTGCGATAGAGTGTACCGCCATCGGAAAAAGAATCAGGTGTTGCGTTAATAATCCCCATCACCTGGGGACAACTGAAAGACAAAGACCGACCGGCACAGTCAAGTACCGATCGGCCCTTTAGTATTGCAAAAGCCAAAACTGAATGGATTCAGTGTTCGCTGGCAGGATCACCGATTGTGCCGCTTACCTCATCATCAGCACCGGTCCCGGCTGCCTCAGCAAGCTTGCCGCTGGCATTGTCATCAGGGTCGTGCCAATCCTCAGGCTCACGGGGGGATTTACCCTCCATAATGTCGTCTATCTGCCCTGAATCAATCGTTTCATACATCATCAGCGCATCAGCCATCATATGCAGTTTATCGACATTGCCGGACAAAATACGCTCTGCCGTGCTGTAGCATTCATCAACGATACGGCGCACTTCCTCATCAATCAGCTTGGCCGTAGCACCGGAAATCGCTTTATTACGCTGTGCGGCAGAACGACCAAGAAAGACCTCCTCGTCACCCTCGTCGTACATCAGTGGCCCCATTTTTTCAGACAGACCCCACTGCGTGACCATCTTGCGGGCAATCTCGGTTGCACGCTGGATATCATTGGAAGCACCCGTGGTAACGCCATCCTTGCCGAGGGTCATTTCTTCGGCAATACGGCCGCCAAAGAGACTACATATCCGACTAATCAAATGGCGGCGGCTATGGCTGTAGCGGTCCTCTTCCGGCAGGAACATAGTTACCCCCAGTGCCCGCCCGCGAGGAATGATACTCACCTTGTAAACCGGATCATGCTCGGGCACCAGGCGACCCACAATAGCGTGGCCAGCCTCGTGATAGGCCGTATTGCGCTTCTCCTCCTCGGACATCACCATGGATTTTCGCTCGGCACCCATCATGATTTTGTCCTTGGCCAGCTCGAACTGGACCATACCAACGGTGCGCACACCAGCACGGGCGGCAAACAGGGCAGCCTCATTGACCAGATTGGCCAGATCTGCACCGGAAAAGCCGGGCGTACCGCGGGCAATTTTTGACGGTTCAACATCATCCGACAACGGAACTTTACGCATGTGAACTTTCAGAATCTGCTCGCGGCCACGAATATCGGGCAGACCAACCACCACCTGCCGATCAAAACGACCGGGGCGCAACAAGGCCGGGTCGAGCACATCCGGACGGTTGGTGGCAGCAATCACAATCACACCGTCATTGACTTCAAAACCGTCCATTTCGACCAGCAACTGGTTCAGTGTCTGCTCACGTTCATCGTGACCGCCGCCCAGACCGGCACCCCGGTGACGACCAACAGCATCAATTTCGTCAATAAAAATAATACAGGGGGATTGCTTTTTAGCCTGTTCAAACATATCGCGCACACGGGAGGCACCCACGCCAACGAACATTTCAACAAAGTCAGAACCGGAAATAGAGAAAAACGGCACCTTGGCTTCACCGGCGATAGCCTTGGCCAGCAGCGTCTTACCCGTACCGGGCTGGCCGACCATCAGCACCCCACGGGGAATGCGCCCACCAAGCTTTTGGAAACGACCGGGATCACGCAAAAACTCAACCAGCTCCTGCACATCCTCCTTGGCCTCATCCACACCCGCCACATCAGCAAAAGTGGTCGTAATCTGGTCCTCACCCAGCAGACGGGCCTTGCTTTTGCCAAAACTCATCGGGCCAGAGCGACCACCGCCGCCGCCCTGCATCTGGCGCATAAAAAACATGAACACCGCAATGATAATAAGGATAGGGAAAGAGGCCACCAGCAGCTGGGTCCATACACTCTGCTGCTCAGGCTTTTTGCCTTCCACTACTACGTTGTGGGACAACAGATCATCCATCAGTTTGGGGTCTTCCACCATCGGGCGGATAGTTTCAAAAAGCGAACCATCAGTACGCTCACCACTGATCAGCAGGCCATCCACCATGATTTGCTTGACTTTGTCGTGTTGAACTTCCTCGACAAAGGCAGAATAACCCAGTTGATCAGTCGCTGTCTGAACATTGAGATTGCTGTATACCGACAGTAAAACCGCCGCAATAACCAGCCAAAGCAGTAAATTTTTCGCCATATTACTTAACGCTGCCAACCAGACGGGCCTGACAGCCTTACACTCCTCTTTTTAACAGCCGGATTATAGCTGCATTTTGGGTAAATGCCGCCTATCAAAAGATGCCACCGGAATTCCATGGGGAAGCCGCCTCCAGTTCAGGATCAATAACCCATCTTTGGGGGCAGCCTCAATGTACTATAGATAGGGGCAGCTCACCACGTTTCAAGTTTCTCTTTACCAAGAGAGAACAATAAATGCTTATAAAGGGAAAAAACAGCACCGCGAAGGGCTTAAACCGTTACTCATCACAATATCGGCCAGGCAGATGCCTGTCTGGCACTCAAGACTGAAAGTCCCTTGCCAGCAGGTACACTTCCCGCGAACGGGGCCGGGAAGCATCCGGCTTGCGGGTCAGCACCTTGCCAAACTGGCTGCGGGCCATGCGCACCAACTCATCAAAACCCTCACCCTGAAAAACCTTGGTTACAAACGCCCCCCCCGGCGCCAGCACGCGCACAGCCAGATCCAGAGCCAACTCAACCAGATACATTGAACGCGGCTGATCAACCGCATTCAGCCCACTCATATTTGGCGCCATGTCTGACATCACCAGATCAACCGGATGATTGCCGATATGAGCCAGTATCTGATCAAACACCCCCTCATCGGTAAAATCACCCTGAATAAAATCAACACCTGCCAGGCTGTCCATCGCCAGAATATCTGAGGCAACCACCCGGCCGTGATGGCCAACCAGCTCTGCCGCTACCTGTGACCAGCCACCCGGCGCGCTACCCAGATCAACCACGGTCATACCGGGGCGTATCAAACGATCCCGCTGCTGCAACTCCAACAGCTTGTAACAGGCACGCGAACGATAACCTTCTCGCTGAGCCTTCTGTACATAGGGATCATTGTGATGTTCCTTCAGCCAGGCGCGGCTGGATGAACGTTTCTTGGGCATGGAAATCAAATCCGCTTATGGGTCGATCGAGGGCTTGCAGTGTAACACTCTATCGTCAGATAACAGGGCCTCATGTAAAATATGCACCCGCCAATTCAGCCTCAGCAGGATGTACCTTTTATATGAGCAAAACCTCTACAAGCAAAACCTCCGGCCCGGATATTAAGCAACTGCGCGCTATCGGCCATAAACTCAAGCCCATTGTCACTGTTGCCGGTAAAGGCCTGAACGAAAATGTTCTGGCAGAAATTGAGCGCGCACTCAGGGACCATGAGCTGGTCAAGATCAAACTTATGGCCACAGACAGAGATGCCCGCAAAGCACTTGCCGGACAAATCTGTGAGCAGACCGGCGCTGACCGTATTCAATCTATCGGGAATATTATTCTGATTCTGCGCCGCTCATCACAACCCGACCCCCGCTTGTCAAATCTTCTGCGCACCTTATAGGACAGACAGAGTTCCAAAGCAGAGCCTGGAAACACCAGGCTTTAATAATATCAGCAGGCCTTTTTTACCCATAGATACCGGCAAGCCTCACACTCAGATCAATCACTGCCACAAACACGAACTGATGCCATAAAGCACAAAACAAAAGAATAATTATTTACATTTAAAATTAAAAAACTGCCACCAAAAAATCAAACATAAAAAAAACAGAAAGACGAAAACGTAAACGAAAACAGCACCAATTCGCATAAAAATGTACTTTTGCTTTCGCGGTGTTTTTAGTGGAAATTTACAAAAATATACAATTTAAGCTGTATTTTTTGTGTTTTTAATAGCGATAAAACCCAAGGTATGGAGTAGACTTGCCTCCAGCTGGCAACGGCACCTTTTTCAAGCAACCCCATTCAGGAGGTCACAATGAAGGGCGACGCAGAACTTATCAATAAACTGAACGTATTACTGGCAGGTGAACTGACAGCGATGGATCAGTATTTCACGCATTCACGCATGTATCAGGATTGGGGGCTGACCAAACTGTTCGAGCGCATCGACCACGAAATGGACGATGAAAAACTACACGCCACCCAACTGATAGAACGAATCCTGTTTCTGGAAGGCACGCCCGATCTGTCCAAACGCGACCCGCTCAATATCGGCAAGACCGTACCGGAAATGCTGGAAAGTGATCTGGCTCTTGAATATATCGTTGTTACAGCACTTAAAGATGTTATTGCTTACTGCGAAGAAAAACAGGACTACCAGACGCGCCAGATTCTTATTGGTATGCTGGCTGACACCGAAGAAGACCACACCTACTGGCTGGAAAAACAACTGGGTCTGATCAAGCGTATTGGCCTGGAAAACTACCTGCAATCACAGATTTAAAGGTATCAGGTTCCCAACAGGTTCAACGCAAACTGGAACTGGTATAGCTACGCCTTGTATCCACCACACCCAAAGGCGTGAAATTCCCGAATAGGCTTTCGCCTGTTCGGGCTCGCACTCCCCTCTTTAATTTCCAGTATCTGCGCCTCTGCCGCTCAAACACCTAAAAATTATTCGCTATGCCGCGTCAGGCATGTGAAGCACATCACATTTTATTAAGTTAATAATTACTAATTTTTAAAATTAAGCTAGTTTTTGATACCATTGGTTTTCTTGGTGAAACACCAAGCATCTTGCGCAATAGCTCAATGATCGCGCACTCCATTCCCACAAAACGCAAACACTAGACACAGGAGGTATATATGTCTCTGCGTTTGAAATCCTTTTTTTACCCTTTCACCCTTTTTACTGTACTGCTTTTGATCAGCTATCGCCCGGCCTTTGCAGCTTGCACCGACAGCACGCTGGACTGGGATTCGTTAGGTCTGCTTCCAGGCTTTCCTCTGTCACTGAACGATCACACCGTTGACTTTTCCATTACAAATCCTGGTGGCCTGCTTAGTGTTGAAAATATAGATTTTTATGGCGCCAATGGTAGTGCAAAGGAATACGGCATCTCCGCTCATTTATTCTCGCTGGGGAGTAATACCATTACCGTCGAAATCCATCTAACGGGAGATCCATCCACTGTCAGTTTTAATCTACTCGATGTCGACGGGGATGAAGACCCAAGATTTTTACGGCAGGAAGTCTATACCATTACAGGTAGTTTTGAAGGCGCAGCTGTTACACCCGCGCTCACGCCAACCAGTCAAATGGTGGTATCTGGCAATACTGTGCGCGGCTACAATGAGGTAGCACCCTATATCGGCGAAGATGGCCTGGCGCCAATGGAAGGCGTATTGGGCGTCGCTTTTGACAGCCCGGTCGATACCATCACCGTAACATTCAGTGCTGACGTTCAGGCGCCAAGCGTATCATTTACCAGTGTACCGGGCTTTGCTTTTGACAATCTCGACATACGCTGCCAGTCACTGCCTCCCCTGATCCCGATTACACCTCAACCACAGGCAGTACCCGTACCGGCGACTTATCACAACTTATCGGCTTTTGTCGTTTTGCTACTGAGCGCCATCGGTATTGGCTTTTTGCGCAAACAAAAAGCCCGCACCTGACAAACCTCAAATATGACGCACCTGGTCGATTTCATATTCAACATCACCGCCAGGTGCCCTTACTACAACCACTTCGCCTTCTTCCTTACCGATCAGGGCGCGTGCGATCGGTGAACTGATCGATATCAGATTATTTTTTACATCGGCTTCGTCATCGCCAACGATACGGTAGGTCACTGAAGCATCAGTATCGATATTGATCAAATCGATAGTCGTGCCAAAGATCACCTTGCCGGTTTTGGGCAAAACAGTGACATCAATCACTTGGGCATTGGATAACTTGCCCTCGATATCCATGATGCGACCTTCATTGAAACTCTGCTGTTCGCGGGCGGCGTGGTATTCGGCATTTTCCTTGAGGTCACCGTGTTCGCGGGCCTCGGCGATAGCCTCGGTGATGCGCGGGCGTTCAATTTTTTTCAAACGCTCCAACTCTTCGCGCAATGCGGCCTCACCGGATACTGTCATTGGCACCTTGCTCATGATGCTACTCCTTCCAGGCGCGCATGCAGATCCTGCAGGCGGCGTACAGTTTTATCACTTTCCATTTTTAGCGCCATAGTAACCGCTTCCGCTGCTGCCAGGGTGGTCGTGTAGAACACCCGGTGGGCTTCTGCGCTGGCCCGGATCGGCGCTGAGTCAGCGATGGCCCGACGACCTTCGGTCGTGTTGATAATCAGGTCGGCCTCATCATTCTTGATCATATCGACAATGTGAGGGCGCCCTTCAAGTACCTTATTGACCCGTCGCACCTGTAGACCGGCCGCTTCCAGTGCATTGGCTGTACCGCCGGTAGCCGCCAGGTTAAAGCCCAGCTCCACCAGTGCTTTTGCCACCCGCACAACACCGGGTTTGTCCACATCGCGCACGCTGATCAGAGCGGTGCCGCTGCGCGGCGGCGGATCACCGGCAGCCAGCTGGGCCTTGGCAAAGGCATCGGCAAAGGTATCGCCTGTGCCCATCACCTCACCGGTGGAACGCATTTCCGGCCCCAGGATCGGGTCTACACCGGGGAATTTATTGAACGGCAGCACCGCCTCCTTGACCGAGTAATACGGCGGCACCACCTCGCGGGTAAAGCCTTGCCCAATCAGACTCTGACCGGCCATACAGCGGGCCGCCACCTTGGCCAGCGAAGTACCGATACACTTGGACACAAAGGGCACTGTGCGCGAGGCACGCGGGTTGACCTCAATGACATAGATTTCACCATCCTGCCAGGCCAGCTGCACATTCATCAAGCCGCGCACACCCAGTTCCAGTGCCATTTGCCGTACCTGCTCGCGCATGGCGTCCTGCACCTCCACCGGCAGGCTGTAGGGCGGCAGAGAACAGGCTGAATCACCGGAGTGCACACCGGCCTGCTCAATATGTTGCATGATGGCGCCAATCACCACCTGCTCACCGTCAGAAACCGCATCGATATCGACTTCCACCGCAGCTGACAGGAAACTGTCCAGCAGCACCGGTGAATCCTCAGATACCTGAACCGCACTGCCCATGTAGCGCAGCAGATCTTCCTCGCGGTAGACAATCTCCATGGCGCGACCACCCAGCACATAGGAGGGGCGCACCACCAATGGATAGCCGATGCTGTCGGCGGCGGCGACGGCTTCATCCACACTGCGCACGGTGGTATTGGCCGGCTGCAACAGACCGAGCTTCTGGATCATGCGCTGGAAGCGCTCCCGATCCTCAGCCCGGTCGATGGCATCGGGGGTGGTACCGATAATGGGCACCCCTGCCGCCTCCAGTGCACGGGCCAGCTTGAGCGGAGTCTGACCGCCAAACTGTACGATCACACCCTTTGGCTTTTCAAGGGCGACAATTTCGAGCACGTCCTCCAGTGTCACCGGCTCGAAGTAGAGGCGGTCAGAGGTGTCGTAGTCAGTGGACACAGTCTCCGGGTTGCAGTTGACCATAATGGCCTCGTAACCGTCCTCGCGCATGGCCAGGGCGGCATGAACACAGCAGTAGTCAAATTCAATACCCTGGCCAATACGGTTGGGACCACCGCCGAGCACCAGGATCTTGTCCCGGGTTGAGGGCGCCGCCTCACACTCCTGCTCATAGGTGGAATACATATAAGCGGTCGATGAGGCAAACTCGGCAGCGCAGGTATCAACCCGCTTGTAGACCGGCCGAATACCCAGGCTGTGGCGGTGCTGGCGCACCTCGCCCTCACTCACCGCCAGCAGTACCGCCAGCCGACTATCGGCAAAACCCTTGCGTTTGAGGCGGAACATGGCAGCGGCGTCGATGTCAGCCAACGCAATGGTTTTCAAGCTGTTTTCACTGTCGATAATGTCCTGAATCTGAATCAGAAACCAGGGATCAATACCGGAGTGGCCATAAATTTCATCCACGCTCATACCGGCGCGGAAGGCATCGGCCAGATACCAGATACGGTCCGGGCCTGGATTGACCAGCTCGCCAATCAACTCATCGCGCAGGTCCGGGTTATCCACATCCATGCGATGCTCAAAACCGGAAGAACCTACCTCCAGGCCACGCAGGGCCTTTTGCAAAGACTCCTGAAATGTGCGGCCAATAGCCATAACCTCACCAACCGACTTCATCTGGGTGGTCAGGCGCGGGTCAGCGGCGTTGAATTTCTCAAAGGCAAAACGCGGAATTTTGGTGACCACATAGTCAATGGCCGGTTCGAAAGAAGCGGGGGTGGCGCCGCCGGTGATGTCGTTCTGCAACTCATCAAGGGTATAGCCAATGGCCAGCTTGGCGGCCACTTTGGCGATGGGAAAACCGGTTGCCTTGGAGGCCAGTGCCGACGAGCGCGACACTCGCGGGTTCATCTCGATGACGACCATGCGGCCGGTTTTCGGACACTGGCCAAACTGCACATTGGAACCACCTGTCTCGACGCCAATCTCGCGCAGTACCGCCAGTGAGGCATCGCGCATGATCTGGTACTCTTTGTCAGTCAGAGTCTGCGCTGGCGCCACAGTGATGGAGTCACCGGTGTGCACGCCCATGGCGTCGAAGTTCTCAATCGAGCAGACGATGATGCAGTTGTCCTTTTTATCGCGGACCACCTCCATTTCATACTCTTTCCAGCCGATCAGGGATTCATCGATCAACAGCTCATTGGTGGGTGACAGATCAAGTCCGCGCGCGCAGATCTGCTCAAATTCATCGCGGTTATAGGCGATCCCGCCACCGGAACCACCCATGGTGAAAGAGGGTCGGATAATGCAGGGGAAGCCAATCGAATCCAGTACCTGAAAGGCCTCTTCCAGACTGTGCGCGGTCGAAGCCCGGGGTGTCTGAAGACCAATGCGCTTCATCGCCTTGTCAAACAGTTGGCGATCTTCAGCCTTGTCGATGGCCTCCTTGGTGGCACCGATCATCTCCACCTCATGCTGCGCCAGTACGCCGTGTCTGGCCAGGTCCAAAGCACAGTTGAGTGCGGTCTGGCCGCCCATGGTCGGCAACAGGGCATCCGGTTTTTCCACCTCGATGATGCGCGCCACTGTTTGCCATTCAATCGGTTCGATATAGGTGGCATCGGCCATTGCCGGGTCAGTCATAATAGTGGCCGGATTGGAATTGACCAGAATAACCCTGTAACCCTCTTCGCGCAGCGCCTTGCAGGCCTGAGCACCGGAGTAGTCAAATTCGCAGGCCTGACCGATAACAATCGGGCCTGCGCCCAGGATCAGAATACTTTGGATATCACGTCTCTTGGGCATGGGCTACAGCTTTCCTGCTCTGGCTTGTATCAGTTCAATAAAATGGTCAAACAGGGGTGCGGCATCGTGAGGGCCTGGGCTCGCCTCGGGGTGCCCCTGAAAACCAAAGGCGGCCTTGTCGGTGCGGTGGATCCCCTGCAAAGTGCCGTCGAACAACGACTTGTGGGTCACTCGCAGATTGGCAGGCAGGCTCGCTTCATCGACTGCAAAACCGTGGTTCTGGCTGGTGATCAGCACGGTGCCGTCATCGAGCTTCTGCACCGGATGGTTGGCGCCGTGGTGGCCGTGGCCCATCTTGACGGTGCGACCACCGCTGGCCAGGGCCAGCAGCTGGTGGCCGAGGCAGATGCCAAATACCGGGATATCCGTTTGCAGGATGGCCTGAATGGCCTTGATGGCGTAATCACAGGGTTCGGGATCACCGGGGCCGTTGGACAAAAATACACCGTCTGGCTGCATCGCCAGCACTTCGGCAGCCGGTGTTTGTGCCGGTACCACTGTCAGACGACAGCCGCGATCAACCAGCATACGCAGGATATTGCGCTTGACTCCGTAGTCATAGGCAACCACATGCAAGGGCAGCTCAGCAGCTACAGGCCTGGCATACCCCTGCTCCAGATGCCAGCTGCCCTCAACCCACTCATAGGGTTCGCTGACACAGACTTCTTTGGCCAGATCCATTCCCTTGAGGCCGGCAAAGCCGCGGGCAGCAACCAGTGCAGCCTGCTCATCGATGTTTTCACCGGCTCCAGCGGCTACCAGGCAGCCGTTCTGGGCACCTTTTTCACGCAGAATGCGAGTCAGGCGACGGGTGTCGATATCGGCAATGCCAACCACATCACGCCGTTTGAGGCAGGCCGACAGATCCTCTTCGCTGCGATAATTACTGGCCAGCAACGGCAGGTCGCGGATAACCAGGCCGGAGGCCCAGATCTCGCGGGATTCTTCATCTTCGGCATTCACACCAGTATTGCCAATATGGGGATAGGTCAGCGTAACGATCTGGCGCGCATAGGATGGGTCAGTAAGAATTTCCTGATAACCACTCATTGCGGTATTAAACACCACCTCACCGATGCGCAAGCCTTCAGCACCAATGGCGATACCTTTGAAAATACTGCCATCTTCAAGGGCTAACAGAGCCGGTTTAAACAAAGACACCTCCAAAAATCACTGAGCCTGTGCCTGTCGTGCGCACCCAAAAAAAGCGAGATGGGACAAACTCATCTCGCTTTTTGACATACAATCAGCTCTGGCTGTTCACAGGAATGCACGTCACCGGGGCGCTGACCGGGCGTGTGAAATCTGGCAGCGAATTGTAGGTGAAGCCCTCCGGGGTGTCCAGCACAGGATGCCCGCCCACTGCGCCAACAAGCCAACTTTGGTGATATTACCAAGGGCCGCCCCGGCGAATCAGACAGGAAGTATCATCTGTCTGCCATCGGCCATTGCAGCAAGGCATATCAGGATAACAGGCATTCCAATGCACTCACACCAGGCCAACTCTCCAGATAAAGACAATAACACCCCGGACAACAGCGACTTGCGCCAGCTGAGCCGCAACCAGCTGGCGGTGTTGATTGGTGCGCTAATGTCAACCGCCATCGGCCAGTCACTGGTATTTGCCATCCTGGCACCGCTGGGCCGGGAGGTGGCTCTGAGCGAGATCCAGATCACCTCCATCATCGCCATTTCAGCGCTGGTGTTCTCCCTGGCTTCACCCTTTTGGGGACGCCTGAGCGACCGTGCTGGTCGCAAGACTATTATGATGACAGGCCTGATCGGTTATACACTCGGCACCTTGCTGTTCACCAGTGTATTTCAGGCCGCTCTGGCCGGTTATATCAGCGGTACACTTCTCTATCCGATATTGCTGCTGACCCGCTGTCTACAGGGCTGCATTATGTCAGCCACCGGCCCAGCAGCCACGGCTTATGCCGCCGATAACAGCACACCCGGTTATCGCACCCGTACATTAGCCCGCCTTGGTACAGCCAACAGCCTGGGTACCATTTTAGGTCCGGCCGTCAGTGGTGCTCTGGCCATTTTCGGCTTGCTGGCTCCGCTCTACTTTGCCGCTGCTCTGACCGTCATTGCCGCCTGGGTGATCTGGCGTTTGCTACCACTCACACCAAAACACTATCTGACGCCTCGTAATACCACGTCCCGCCTGCGAGTGAACGATGTGCGTATCCGTGGCTACCTGTTTGTTGCTACCGGTCTGTTTATCGGCTTTTCCGCCATCCAGCAGACTCTCGGGTTTCATATTCAGGACAAACTGGGGCTAAACGGCATTCAGACGGCCCAGACCACCGGCGCTGCCCTGATGGTGTCAGCGCTGTTTACTTTCACCATGCAGATGACGGCCATGCAACGACTCAAGCTGACACCCAGGCAATTTTTGCAGCTGGCACTGGCTTCGCTGGCCGTTGGCGCCTACATAATAGCCATTTTTGAGCATTTTGGTTTACTGGCCGTAGGCATGGCTTTTATTGGCACCGGGTTGGGACTGGGCGCACCGGCAGCCGCTGCCGGCGCCTCTTTGGCGGTCAATGCTGAAGAGCAGGGTTCAATCGCCGGTTTGATCAGCGCCTGTCCGGCTTTTGGCTTTGTTATCGGCCCTGTTTGCGCCGGCCTGCTCTACCGGGTTGACCCACTGTTTGCGAGTCTGTTCAGTGTAGGCGTTTTTGTGTTGGTACTGATGGTATTGATAGCTTACCGCCGCCAGTGAGCAGGCACCTGTAAATTACTCTGCAAGCGTGATAATCACCTTGCCTCGCGCACGGCGCTCAATCATGCAGTTATAGGCCTGCTCATATTGATCGAGTGTAAACAGATCTGTAACAACAGGCTTGAGTTGCCCTTTGGCAAAACAGGCCCACAACTCATGGATATTGGCGATATTGCGCTCGGGCTCCTCCATGGTGAAGCGCCCCCAGAATACACCGACAATCGACAAGCCTTTGAGCAAGGTTAAATTGAGTGGTATTTTTGGAATCGGGCCGCTGGCAAAACCAATTACCAGATAACGTCCGCCCCAGGCCATGCTGCGCAAAGCCGGTTCAGCAAAATCACCACCAACCGGATCATAAACCACATCCACACCCCGGCCGTTGGTAAGGCGCTTGATTTCATCTTTGAGTGTAGCTTTGCTGTAATTAATCAGCTCATCAGCACCCATTGTCCGGCACAGTTCGAGTTTTTCCTCACTACTGGCAGCGGCAATCACTTTTGCTCCGAGTAATTTACCCAGCTCAATAGCAGTCACACCTACGCCGCCCGCCGCCCCCAACACCAGCAGGGTTTCACCCGGCTGGATATTGGCCCGCTGCACCAGCGCATGATAAGACGTGAAATAGGTGATACCAACACCGGCGGCCTGCTCGAAGCTAAGACCATCAGGCATAGGAAAAACCAGATTCTCATCAGCAGCCACCTGCTCGGCAAAAGCACCGTAGCCCACCATGGCAATCACCTTATCACCCACGTTGACCCGCCGGGCTTTACTGCCAACAGCAATCACCACTCCGGCACACTCGCCACCACTGACAAAAGGCAAATCAGGCTGATTCTGATACTTGCCCTGCATCATCAGTACATCGGGAAAATTCAGACCACTGGCCTTAATTTCGATCAGTACCTGATTTTCACCCAGCTCCGGCTCCTGCCAGTTGTTCTCCAATACCAGTTTGTCAGCCATGCCATATTCTTTACATACCACCGCTTTCATTCATCCTGCCTCTTTAGCTACTTCGACCTTCAATAACAAGCCCTGAACCCTGGAAGCGAAAACGGCGCCCGCAGGTGCCGCACCAGCACGCTACCCCTCAAACCACCTCGAACAATCCCGCTGCGCCCATACCACCGCCAATACACATGGTAACGACTACATATTTGACACCGCGGCGCCGACCTTCGATCAGGGCATGGCCAATCATGCGCGAACCACTCATACCGTAGGGATGACCGACTGAGATCGCACCACCACTGACATTGAGCCTGTCGTTATCGATACCGAGTTTGTCACGGCAGTACAGCACCTGCACAGCAAAGGCCTCATTGAGCTCCCACAAACCAATATCATCAACACTCAGGTTGTGCTGTTTGAGCAGTTTAGGCACGGCAAAAACGGGACCAATACCCATTTCATCAGGCTCACAGCCGGCAACCGCCATACCGCGATAAATACCCAAAGGCTCCAGACCCCGCTGCCGGGCTAACCGGGCATCCATTATTACCTGGGCAGACGACCCATCAGATAGCTGTGAGGCATTGCCGGCGGTAATCGTACCGCCTTCAATAACCGGCTTCAGGCCAGCAAGACCTTCAGCTGTCGTGGCGCGCAGCCCCTCATCGGCTGATATTGTAATTTGAGCCTCAGACGGCTTACCGGTTTCCTTGTCCCAGACAATGCGATTGCAGGTCACTGGCACCAACTCCTGAGCATAGCGACCCTCTTCATAGGCCAGAGCAGTACGCTGCTGGGATTGCAGACCATACTCATCCATTGCCTCACGGGAAATGTTGTAGCGTTTGGCCACTATTTCTGCTGTTTGCAACATCGGCATGTAAATATCCGGGTGCATGGCCAACAGTTCTTTATCCGAGGCGCGATAGGTATTTTGGTGTTCATTTTGCACCAGCGAAATGGATTCAATGCCACCGCCGATGACAATGCTCATACCATCATCAACTATCTGTTTGGCGGCGGTTGCCACTGCCATCAGCCCCGATGAACACTGGCGGTCAATCGTCATACCCGACACGCTGGCAGGCAAACCCGCACGCAATGCGACCTGACGGGCAATATTCATACCGGTTGTACCCTGCTGCATGGCGCAACCCATAATGACATCATCCACTTCTGCCAGCTCGACACCTGCTCGCCTGACAGCTTCAGCAACAGAAGCCGCACCCAGGGACGCCCCCGTCAAATTATTGAAAGCACCCCGATAAGCCTTGCCAATGGGTGTGCGCGCAGTTGAAACAATAACCGCTTCTTTCATTCATCAGCTCCTAATTCAGTCAAGTTTGATACCCAGACCAGTGGCTGCGGCTGTCACCATTTTGGTGGACTGCTCAAAACCGGCCTTGAGCTCCCTGGCGTTATCACTGTTGATCTGATGCCAGTGAGCGGCGATACCCTCTGGAGTCTGCTCTTCAGGCTTGAGCCACACACTGTCGGTTTCAACTATTTTGGCTACCGAAAAAGCACCCGCACCAGCACACAAAATTGTGCGATTGGGCGCCTGCTCACTCACCAGATACAGTACAGCCGGGGTAACCGTTTCAGGCATCAACAGCGCAAAGGCCTGCTCAGGGATTAAACCTTCGGTCATACGGGTACCGGCCGTCGGCGCCAGTGCATTGATATGAATATTGTATTTTGCCCCCTCCTGCACCAGTGTGTTCATTGCGCCGACAACGCCCATTTTGGCGGCGCCGTAGTTGGTTTGACCAAAGTTCCCGTACAGACCGCTGGAAGAAGACGTCACCACAATGCGGCCATATTCCTGCTCGCGCATAATATCCCAGCAGGCTTTAATACAGTTGATAGTGCCCATTAAATGAACCTCAAGCACCGTGCGAAAATCATCGAGCGAGCCTTTGCTAAAACTTTTATCGCGCAAAATACCAGCATTGTTGACAAGAATATCAATACGCCCCCATTTATCGATGGCCTGTTTGACCATGGTTTCAACGTCCTCATAACGAGCAACATTGGCACCATTGGCAACAGCTTCACCACCGGCTGCTTCAATTTCGGCCACAACAGACAGCGCTGTCTCAGAAGAGCTTCCCGAGCCCTCTTTGGAGCCGCCGAGATCATTAACTACAACCTTTGCACCACGTTTGGCCAGCTCAATGGCATGGCAGCGACCCAGCCCCTGACCGGCGCCGGTTACAATAGCAACTTTACCGTCATAGCGGATTGTCATTCATGTATCCTCATTACTTGATAAATTCACTTGCTTGCGCAGTGCGGCTCAACCAGTGACCGACATACCCATCCATTGGGCAATCAGGGCGGGCGTATCCTCATCTTCTATCTCAACTGAAATATTCTGGGTCACTAAAAAGCGCCCGGTCTCTTTTTGCTGAACATCCACAATTTCAACATGGGCGCGTACCCGTCTGCCCGCTTTGACCGGTGCCAGGAAACGCACCTTGTTGAAACCATAGTTAATGCCCATAACCAGATTTTCCGGCACGATACCGGTGTCCTCACACATTTTGACCAGCATTGACAGTGTTAACAGACCGTGGGAGATAGTCCCGCCAAAAGGTGTCTGTGCCGCCCGCTCCTGGTCAATATGAATAAACTGGTGATCTTCTGTACAGTCGGCAAAGGCATCGATGCGTGCCTGGTCAATCATCACCCAGGGACCGGGCTCAAATTTCCTGCCTTTTTGATCGAGCATTGCTGATATGGGAATAACCGTCAGTGCCATGATGATGCTCCTTGCAACCAAAAAAATAGCTCGTTTTTTTAAGTATAAAGCTCACAGGAACAGCCATACCTGCAACAGATTGCACACCGAACGCACAACAGCTGCTCATACGGTCAGCACCTGAAAAACGAATTTGAACATACAGTATGAAAACATGGCGATCAAGTATTTACACCGTATCGTAAAGGGTCCGGGCCGATTTCCAGGCCTGTAGTGTTCTGTATGTGTATCGTTATTCAGAAACCACTCAGCCGGGCAAAGCGGTCAAGGTGATAATGATAATCACCAAACGTATGCTGCAAGACCCGCGCCCGCTTGAGAAAGAAACCGATATCATGCTCATCGGTCATACCAATACCCCCGTGCATCTGCACCGCTTCATTAGTGGCCTGCTGAGCCACTTCGCACAATTTGGCTTTGGCTGCACTGGCCAGTACAGCCAGTTCTTCGCTACCCTCATCAATGGCATGCAGCGACCTGAGCACTATTGAGCGAGCCAGCTCCAGCTCGGCATAAAGCTGTGCGGCACGATGTTGCAAGCCCTGAAAACTGCCGATAACGTGCCCAAATTGCCTGCGTTCCTGCAAATAGCCAATAGTCCGTTCAAAGGCCTCCACTGACAGCCCCAACAACTCGGATGCCAGACCGATATTGGCAATATCCAGGGTCTTTTCCAATGCAACCCAGGCTTTGCCTGTCACCCCCAACAAGGCCTCGCTGGCAACACGAACACCATTCAAGACAAGGCTGCCTGCTGCACGCGAATCAACCATGGCACAATTTTCAACATGCAAACCGGCACTATCGCGCGCTACCAGAAAAACACTTAAACCATCGCAGTTGCCGGGTCTTCCCGCCGTGCGAGCCACCACCAGAAAGTGCTGTGCCGACGGCGCATCCAGTACCATGCGCTTGCTGCCATCGAGGATATAGCTATCGCCATCGCCCCGGGCCGTACATGCCACCTGTTCTGGCGCATGGTGGGCGCCTTCCTGCAGGGCCAGCGCAATATTGATTTCACCGGTGGCAATACCCGCCAGCCACTGTTCTTTTTGATCGCTGCGGCCAAGCTCACTTATCAGGGTGGCAGCCACCAATACCGAGGACTCCAGTGGCGAACAGCTCAGATGGCGCCCCACCTGCTCCAACACCAGCCCCAGTCCCGTGTACCCATAACCCAACCCGCCGTATGCTTCGTCAATGGCAATACCGGCCCAACCCATACCAGCCATTTCACGCCAGATGATCGGGTCATAACCATTCTTATTGCCACTTTCACTGCTGTCTCGCAACGCCCGTAGTTGTGCCACAGCTGCCTTTTCACTCAAAAAACCTGCGGCGGCATTCTTGAGCATCATCTGATCTTCATTCAATACCAATGTCATACCGATACTCCCTTGCTCAGGCGTCAGGCAGGCCAAGAACCCGCTTGGCGATAATATTCAGTTGAATTTCTGAGGTACCACCTTCGATTGAGTTGCCCTTGGAGCGCAACCAGTCACGGCTTAAGCGTCCGCCGTCATAAATTTCACCATCCCAGCCCAGCGCTGTTTCACCCTGCACAGCCAGATTGAGTTCATTGCGCCGCTTGTTCAGTTCAGTCCCGTAATACTTGAAGATGGAGGAAGCAGCGCCCAAGCCCTGGTCCACTTTTGCCTCGTCGCCAATTCGGGCCATGGTATGGCCAAACGCCAGCGCATCGAGCTGATACCGGGCAATATGCTGGCGCAATATGCCATTATTCAGGCGTCCACTGGCATCGGCGCCCATCAGGGATATAGCTGTCTGTCCGATCGACTGTCTGGGCGCACTGCCGAAGCCGGAGATCATTTCACGCTCGTGTGTCAACAGATATTTGGCGATAGCCCAGCCCTTGCCTGCCTCACCAATCAGGTTTTTTTTGAGGGCAGTGGCATTATCAAAAAAGGTTTCACAAAAAGGTGAAGAGCCACTGATCAGCCTGATCGGCTTGACCGTAACGCCCGGCTGGTCCATATCAAAGAGCACAAAACTGATACCCTCGTGCCTGGAACCGGAATTGTCGGTGCGCACCAGGCAGAATATCCAGTCGGCTTTGTCAGCGTAGGAGGTCCAGATTTTCTGGCCATTGATCACATAATGGTCTCCCTTGTCTTCAGCCCGGGTTTGCAGACTGGCCAGGTCAGACCCGGCATTGGGCTCAGAATAACCCTGACACCAGCGAATTTCCCCGCGCACAATGGGTGGCAAATGTGCCAATTTTTGCTCCTCAGTGCCAAATTTCAGCAAAGCCGGGCCAAGCATGGAGATACCAAAGCTGTCCAGTGGCCGCCGGGCACCGATGCGTGACATTTCCTCACGCAAAATACCCGTCTCTTCCTTGTTCAAACCACCACCACCGTACGCCTTCGGCCAGTGAGGCACAGTCCAGCCACGTTCAGCCATGCACTCACACCATCGCTTCTGGTCCGGGTGAGTGATTTCAGGCTTACGCCCACCCATATACATCTCTTCGTAACTCTTGACAGGAACACGCATGGACGGCGGGCAGTTCTCTTCCAGCCAAACACGGGTTTCTGTGCGAAATTGATCCAGGTCAGTCACGGGAGCACCCTCAAATGTCGATTATTGCAATTGCAATTGCCGTTGTGATGTCCGGTAGCACTTTGAAGACAACACTCTAGACAGCAAAGGCAAGCCCGGTAATCACTTATTTAGCGACAAAAGAATTTGAACATAAAGTATGTTTTGTTTTCGTTCAAGTATTTTCAATATCGGATTCAGACCGGCGACACCTTCTCGCATATCCCCCAGACAATGAAGAATATGGAAGAAGCCCACAAAGTGATGTGATAACACTGTGATCTACCTTGATACTTGCTACTGTAGGCACCAAAGGAGCAGCAAGCACTTTATCAGGAGCACTATAAAGTATGATTCAACGCAGTTATCGTCTGGTAGGCACCTGCCCCGACAAAGTGGGCATTGTGGCCCGCATCAGCAGCTTTATTGCCGACAAAGGCGGCTCCATCACGGGTGCCAGCCAGTATCACGACAGTGACACCCGCATGTTTTTTATGCGCTATGTTGTAGATGCCGACAGTCTGCCAATGGACGCGGAGAATTTTCGGCAGGCTTTTGAGGCAACAGCCAACGCATTGAATATGCAGTGGCGGCTAACTGAGTCAGCCCGCCTGCAACGGGTTGTTCTACTGGTCAGTCGCCAGGACCACTGTCTTGCTGACCTGTTGCATTTATGCCGCAGTGGTGATTTGCCCTTCGACCCGGTGTGCGTTATTTCAAACCATGAAGACATGAGAGATCTGGCACAGTGGCACGGCGTACCCTACCACTATGTTCCCGTTCCCGGTGAAACCAGTACCAAGCAGAACGCGTTTGAGGAAATCTCACAACTAATTCGCCAGGCCCGACCCGACACCATTGTATTGGCGCGTTACATGCAAATACTGCCGCCCTGGTTATGTCGTGAATACCCCAATCGGATTATCAATATTCACCACAGTTTCCTGCCTTCTTTTGTTGGCGCCCGCCCTTACCATCAGGCCTTTCAGCGGGGCGTAAAACTGACCGGTGCCACCTGCCACTATGTAACGGAAGATCTGGATGCCGGTCCCATTATCGAGCAGGATGTGGTGCGTATCCATCACCACAACACCGTGGAAGATCTGGTCAGACTGGGCAAAGATGTAGAAAAAACCGTGCTGGCTCGCGGGCTGCGTTATCATCTGGAAGACCGGGTATTAGTGCAGGGCAACAAGACAGTGGTATTTTCCTGAAGCACCAAAATAACACCGGATGCAACCTGACAGGAAATTCTACAGTGAACAATACAGACAACAACAAACGTAATAATAAAACCTTCCATATCTGTCAGGTTGCCTTTTCCTGTATTAATGCCTCCCGGCTCAGACGCTGGTATCAACGTACTTTTGGTTTTTCAAAGTCAGGCAAAGCCATCTTTCCCCCTCCCGGAACCAGTCAGATTCAGGGTATACCGGGCGCCTGGGAAAAATGTTTTTGGCTGGTTGACCAGCAGGATTATTTCCAACTTGAATTCTTCCAGTTCACCGCACCAGTCCCCAAACCTCGTTCACACCCTGTACTGCCCTCTGATATTGGCTATAACCTGCTCGGCCTGGTCGTCGACAACTTTGATAATGTCATTAAAACCCTGCGCGCCCAGGATATTGACGTCATCATCCGTGAAACCGACAGCAATAGCGACCGTCGCGCCTACCTGCAAGACCCTGAAGGAAACTGGTTGGAACTCTTTGAACAGGATCCTCTCGATGCACTGGATCTGGTCAAAGCCACTGTTAGCAAGCCCGAAATTCCCACATTGGCCCGCAGCATCCGTATTTCAGTTGAAGACCTGATGACAGCCAGAGACAGTTTTTGCACAGGCATGGGTATGGTCGAAGTCAGCAACCATGCATTACACACACCCGAAACTGAAACCCTGTGGGGCTTGAACAATGTCATTAGCCAGCACATCTTGCTGCGCGCAGACAATTTCCTTGTAGAACTCATTCAGTACACTCACCCATCCGTCAGAAAGCGGCCACAGGATTATCGCCTGTGCGATCAGGGCTTTATGAATATCGCCTTTGCCTATCCTTCCACCAAAGCCTTCAATCGCGCCTTTAACCACGCAACCCGCTCGGGCCTGCAAGCCAATCATTCCTCACCAGTGGATATCGGCGTGTTCCGGGTGATGTATGTCAACGACCCACAGGGAATCAGTATTGAGCTGATTCACGCCAGAAAAGCCTTTCAGGGATTAACCGGATTCAAGCCATCGCATCCGTATTTCATTAACGAGATTGAAATAGCAGCACCACTGTCTGCTGTCTGGCAAAAACTGACCAACCACGACCAACTGGGCCAGTGGATGATGTTTAACGGGCGGGTCATAACACCCGGTAAAGAGCGTAACGGAAACGGCTGCATCCGTTGTATTTCAGCATTTTCAATGGATGTACAGGAAGAAATCACCCACTGGCAGCCTTTATCTCACTACCGTTACCGCGTACTCAGTGGTGCTCCTTTTCGGTGGTATCAGGGTGATATTTTCATAGAGGACACCGGCAAAAATACAAGCAAAGTGCGCTGGGGTGTACGCTTTGAAGATCGCCTTCCCTTGTCCGGCAGACTCATTGCCACACTGTTGAGAGAGATATTCAGGCGCGATTTAAAGCGGCTTAAATGGCAACTGGAAGCGAGCCACCCAGGCTGACATCAAGTCTGGTCGGGCGACAGCAGATGAAAATAACTGCCACTGACATAACCACGCCAGGCGCCTGTTTCTGCTACTGAATTACCACTGGCATCATATATTCTGGCCAGTGGCGGGTCAGTTTGGCTGACCGTGCTGCTATAGTGAAATTCATGCCCATACAACTGCATCCCCGCCTCAAAACCCGGTATGGGAGCAAGCAGACGGGCGCGTCGATAACCCACATGCAGGCGTGGCTCATGGTACGAACTCACCAGCTCCAATAGCCCCGCCATTTTATGCAACCGGCCCTGCCGGTCAATCAGTGATTCGCCCAGCACCATATAACCACCACACTCACCGTGTACGGGTCGGGTTAAGGCAAATTCACGCAAGCCCGCCATAAAGTTGACGGCGCTGGCCAGTTTTTCTGCATGCAATTCGGGATAACCACCTGGCAACCAGCAGATATCAGCCCGCGGGTCAGGCGCCTCATCGGCCAGCGGTGAAAAGGGCAGAATATCCGCACCTGCCGCCCGCCAGGCAGCCAGTAGGTGAGGGTAGATAAAAGCAAACGCTGCATCCCTTGCCAACGCAATACGCCGACCTGTTGCAGCACGCGATATGACATTGACCATCAACATATTGGATCGGGCGAGTTTCAGGATTGCCTCAAGGTCACAGTGCTGCTCCAGGCAATGGCTTGCCGCAAGCAGATAGCCATCCAGATCTGCCGTCTCCTGCGCTGGCACCAGTCCCAAATGACGCTCAGGCAGATGTATTTTCTCACTTCGAGGTATCGCACCCAGAACATTGATAGCAACACCTTCCATACTGGTCCGCAACATGGCCTCATGCTGCGGGCTGCCAACCCGGTTAAAAATAACACCGGCCAGTTTCATGTCTGTGCACATATTTTTGAAACCCAGTGCTACAGCTGCCGCTGATTGGGCCTGCCCACTGACATCAATCACCAATATCACCGGCCAACCGGTCAGGATTGCAATATCAGCCGCAGCACCATTACCCGCAATGCCTTTATCCAGCGCACCATCAAAAAGGCCCATGGCACCTTCTGCAATCGCCAGATCAGCACCCGCTGCCTGATGAATAATGCCTGCCAGCTGCGTGCGACTCATTGCCCAGCTATCCAGGTTAAAACTATCGCGGCCACTGGCCCGCCGGTGAAAAGCCGCATCAATATAATCAGGGCCGCATTTAAAAGCCTGTACCGACAATCCTCTGTTTCGCAGCGCACCCAGCAGACCAAGCGTCACCGTTGTTTTGCCCGCACCTGAGGCCGGCGCACTGATCAGCAGACCAGGTGTTGTCAGCATCGGTTCATCAATCCGCAAAACAATCCCTTAAAAATACTCAAATACCATTGCTTTTATTACTGTTTTTATTGCTGTTTTTTTTTAGCATTTTTACTTTCATTCTTATCACTGTTATTGCGCCGGTTACCCGGTTCATCCTCAGGCAACAGCGCCAGCACCACATTATTTGCAACAGGGCTGAGGCTATTACTGGTCGTAAACGGTGTTACCCAGCCTTTATTGTCAACCACGAACAGGGGAATACAATTATCGCCATGCTTTTGACGGTATTGTTCCCAGGTAAACTCTTCCGTCAAACGGGTACTGCGAATAAGCCAGCCCCGGTTCATCCGTACAATCAGTTCGCCGTAGGTAATATTTTCACCAAAAAGCTGGGCACCCTGATAACCCTGTGTTACCTGATGCTTTTCAGATTTGCGCACAGACAGATCTGAAGCCAGACGGAATATCCGCTTGACGCCAAAATCCTGCCGGTAGTGGATAGCTGTAATAACATTAACGTACCGCTGCCGCGACATTGCCAGAAGACCACCAATACCGGACAAATCCAGATGCATCTCAGCATGTTCTGACACTGGATTACCATAATAAGTCTCAAGCCCGGCCAAACGGGCTGCACGTACATCCTCACGGCTGGAGTCTGCCAATACACAGCGAAAGCCCTGGGTTTTCAATGCTTCGGCCACAGAACGCGAAAACGTATTGGCACCAACGATCAAAAAACCCCGCGGAGAAGGTTCACACACACCCAGCAGGCGCGCCAAAGGACGGGCGGTTGCACTTTGCAGCACAACCGTGCCGATAATGACGGTAAAGGTCAGCGGTACCAGATAGGCCGCCTCAGGATAACCTGCTGCGGCCAGATTCTCTGCAAACAAGGCCGAAATTGCCGCAGCCACAATACCGCGAGGCGCAATCCAGGCCAGCAAGCTCCGCTCAGGCCAACTTACATCCAGCCCCCAGGTACTGACCAGTACCTTGAGCGGGCGTGCCACAAATTGCAGTACAGCCAACAACAGCAATGCGCGCCAGCCGATACTGACCAGCTGGGACAAATCAATACGGGCGGCAAGAACCACAAAGAGTACCGAAATCAGCATCAGGCTGAGATGTTCTTTAAAGTTAAGAATGTGGTGAATATCCACATCTCGCCGGTT
Source organism: Parahaliea sp. (assembly GCA_047974765.1). Classification (GTDB taxonomy): domain Bacteria; phylum Pseudomonadota; class Gammaproteobacteria; order Pseudomonadales; family Halieaceae; genus JBKECP01. The sequence continues at coordinate 89,076 of JBKECP010000041.1, forward strand.
GGCCAGCCACATACCCATGACAGTAACCGCCAGCAAACCCGATTCATGCGCCATGGCATTGGAAGCACTGAAGGCAAACAGCACCATCGCCAGTGCGGCGATATTATGCAGATACTCCGGCAACCAGTCCCGGGACAACAACTGTCCCAGAATATAACCGCTGGCAATACCCAGCAGTGAGCCGACTGCCAATGTTTGCAAAAAAAGCAATACCACATGCTCAAATGCCTGGCCGTCAGCACTGACCAGAATAAATTCATAGGTGACAACCGCCAAAAGCGCACCGATAGGATCAATGGCAATGCCTTCCCAGCGCAAAATGTTGGCAACCTTGCGGGTGGGTTGAACCGAGCGCAACATCGGCACAATCACCGTAGGCCCGGTTACAATCACAACAGCACCAAAGAGTGCACTGATCTGCCAGGAAAAACCAAAGATATAGTGGGTCGAGGTGGCAACCACCACCCAGGTAACCAGCGCTCCCACCGTTATCATGCGCTGCACTACCCGACCGACACCGCGAATTTCAGCAAAATCCAGTGTCAGGCTGCCTTCAAACAGAATAATGGCTACCGACAGGGAAACCATCGGCATCAATAAATCGCCAAATATATCGTCCGGCTTAAGCCAGCCGGTTACCGGCCCGGCCAACAAGCCCGCCAACAGCAGAAAGAGAATGGCCGGCAAACGTATGCGCCAGGCCAGCCACTGACAGAGCGTAGCCACAATGAGAACGAGTGACAGGGATAATTCAAGGTTGAGCGGCATGCGCGCTTCCATTCGCCAAAATCAGAAGGGGGCAGACTTTGAGCCAGCGGACAAGGTGCTGTCAACTGTACTTGCAGAATTTGCTCACAGTCACTTGAGCACATATTTCACTGGAACAGCAGATAATCCAGGCACACAATAAGGCTGAACAGCTATTACTGCCCACCTTGGCAACAGGTCACGACCTGCCTCAAAGCAGGCAGATTCAGTCGATGGTATACATCAATTGCCGCCGCAACTCAGCGGCCTTGCTTTTGAGACGGCGGATATTGTCCGGCCCCATCCGCAATAGCTGCTTTTGCAAAGGCGGCAGGGCTTCCAGTTCAGGGTCTGCATAGATATACATGACTGAAGGCCGGGCCAGTGCAATCGGCTCCTCGATCACTGGCGCAGACAAAATGCGGTCAAGTGTACGAATAACAGCATTGTCAAGATCATTGACCGGTAGACCAAGCTCACCATAAGCCGTCTCATACAACGCACGCAAACGATGGAAACTGGCCGCCACGGCTTTTGCATTCAGCGCCAGCACAGCATCGACATAAATGTCGTAGCGCTGATAACCCTCAGGGTCCATATATACGCTGTCGCCTTGTTGTATTACCAAAAAAGCGCCGACAGGCGGGGTGAGAGGCAACAGCTTGCGCAACAGTACACCGCGGGAACTGCCATCCACCAGCGCTACCAGCCGTGGCAGGAGCTGTTCGCCACTGGCAATACCGGCCAATTTGCCACCTGCACCCACAGCCTGTAATTGCTCGCGCATCAGTGCGTCGGCCTCAGCAGGTGCAGGCAAAACCACAGACTCCGATACCGCTGTCGGCATCTCTGCGGTCTCTGGCAAAGTCTCGGAGGTAACAACAAGTCCGGGAATATCCTCAGTCGGTGGCAGCACTGGCTCAGACCGTGTGTGCTCCATCGCCGGTTCGGCGTGATATTGCTCACTATCATACCGGTCTGCATGATCCACAGAGGATTCCTCATCGCTGGTATAAAGCACGACAAAAATGGCCACAGCCAACAGTCCGGCCAGCAGGTGCAGCATCCGCTTACTGCGAGCTGCCGGTATACAGGCAGCATCAGGCATCTCCCGCCTGGCGATCATTACCTCATCCGGCCTGTCCACTGATAGTACATCATCGTTTTCGTGCTGTTCCAGGTCCGGCCCGGCCATCATGTATCTCCTGTCTGCGTATTGTTCAGACTCCCGGGCAAGCCCGGGGTTCCTGTTTTATGTGTTAATCGTAATTTACAAGGTTTTGCAAACACAGTGCCGGGATCGGTCAATTGCAATGAACTCGACCATTGTATGCGGCGGCATCGTGCTAGGATGTTATCCTCTAATCAATAACATCAGCTGAATATACCTGTTCAGCCATAATCTGATTAACCCGATTAACCATAGCCTGATCCCTTCTGCACACAACCATCACGGAGTACAAGCCATGACTGACAGCAAATCCTTCACATTCAAAGGTGCCGTTGTATGGATTACCGGTGCATCATCCGGTATTGGCGCGGCACTGGCCCAGGAGGCCGCTCGCCGGGGCGCAAAGCTGGTACTGTCCGCCCGCCGCGAAACCCAGTTACAGGCAGTCAAAAATAGCTGTATCGAAGCTGGCTGTGCTGGTGACAATATACTGGTATTGCCTCTGGATGTAGAACAGCATGACAGTATGCCCGCCGCTGTCGAACGGGTTCACAACACCTTCGGTCACATTGATCTTCTGCTTAACAATGCAGGACTGTCTCAGCGCGCACTGTGTATAAATACTGACATGTCGGTTTATCGCAAACTGGTCGATGTTGATCTTCTGGGCCAGATTGCACTGACCAAGGCCGTACTGCCACTGATGATTGCCCGCGGCAGCGGCACTATCTCGGTGACCGCCAGCGTGGCCGGCAAGATCGGCGCACCGCTGCGCACCGGCTATTGTGCCGTCAAACACGCGGTCATGGGGTTTTTTGATGCACTGCGGGTGGAAGTGGCTCATCAGGGTATTAATGTTATTACCATCGTGCCCGGTTCCATCCGTACCGATGTGGCCCGCAATGCCATGATGGGTGACGGCTCCATCCATGGCGAATCAGACGAAGCTATTGAAGCCGGCATGGATGTTGACGATTGTGCCCGCGTTATTGCTGACGGGATGGCCGCAGGAGTAGAGGAAATTGAAGTTGGCACTGGTCCGGAAATGCAGTTGCTGGGCATGAAGCGCAATGACCCTGTAGCCACCTTCCGGCTGCTGGAAAAAACAGCCGCCGATCTGATGCAACGCAAAACCATCAAAGTCGACTAGCTGACAGCGTTGCAGACAGGAACCTGCCTATAGTTAAAGTGTCTGCCTGCTGACAGGCGTTTGTTTTGTTTCAAATTTACAGGCAGGTGCAGATAAATACCGCTAACTCGCCACTGCACTTTGAGTATATCCCTAATCAGAGGATTCTTCATGAGAACAATCTTTGTAATAGCCATACTGATGCTGTCCGTCAGTACCTTTGCAGAAACAAGCGTTTTTGATGAAACCGTTGTTGAGCGTAAAAACTGGGAGCCAGCCATTCCACGCCCGCAACAGGAAAACATAGCCACCACCAAACTTAAAAATCTGGAACAAAAACACGGCAAAAAGCCCAATATTCTGATTTTTTTGGTTGACGATATGGGCTGGGGGGATCCAGGTGTCTACGGCGGCGGTACCACTATAGGCGCCCCTACACCAAACATAGACAAACTGGCTCTTGAAGGCCTGCGTCTGACGTCAATGTATTCGCAGCCCACCTGCACCTCTTCCCGTGCCGCCATGATGACTGGTCGCCTGCCCATTCGCAGTGGACTGATCAGACCCATACTGACCGGTGACAAAGTCAGCAAAAACCCCTGGAAAATTGAAGTATCCCAGGCAAAGCTGCTCTCCAAAGCGGGTTACAGTACGGCCTTGATTGGCAAGTGGCATGTTGGTGAAGCCGAAGGCATGCTGCCGCATGAGGTAGGTTTTGATTACTTTTTTGGCCTGCCCTCAGTTCAATCTGACTACACCCAATTTATGGTTGAGCGCCAGTACTCTGACATGATCAATAATCCCGGGCTTGCCAGCATGGCTTTCAAGCTGCGCCCTGAAGGTTTGATCAAGGGCAAAAAAGGAGGTCAGCGTGAAGTTGGTTATCCGATGAAAACCGTTGACGATATAGCCATGATCGATCAGGTGCTCAAGGATGAATCCATAAAATTCCTCGAACAATCTATTGATGCAGATAAACCATTTTTCCTGGTTCATGCATTTTCTAAAATTCACAATGACAATTACGTTGCACCCCAATACAAAGGGGCCAGCCCGGCAGCCATGCCGGTGCGGGACGCCACAGTGGAAGTTGACGCCATAACCGGAGAAATTGTCGCTCTGCTGGAAGAAAAGGGTGTACTGGAAGATACTTTTATCTTTTTCACCTCTGACAACGGCGCCAACGAAGATACCTGGCCTGACAGTGGCTATCACCCCTGGCGGGGCGGAAAAGGCACAACCTGGGAAGGTGGTGTGCGTGTTCCCGGCATCGCCTACTGGAAGGGCACTATCGAACCGGGGCAGGTGAACAATGGCCTGATGGATTTGACTGACCTGTATATGACATCGTTGCGACTGGGTGGCGTGCTGGATGAACTGCCAGAGAACCTTTATTACGACGGTATTGACCAGACCGCCTTCTTATTGGCAAAAGACGGGCAATCCCGCAGGCAGGTGGTTTATATGTGGAGTCGTGGCGATTTTTGTGCCCTGCGCTGGCGCGACTATAAAGTACACGTCAAGGTTTTTGATACCCCCGATGTACGACGCAATATTGACGCATCCTTTCTTCAGGATATCGGTACATCACCCTGGGTCTTTAACCTGAACATGGACCCCAAGGAAATGTCGAGCTCGGGCCACCAATACTTTGAGTGGGGCCTGCCCCAGGTCAACAAGTTCATGCAGTCCCACTTCGGGACCATGAAAAAATATCCCAATACCAATATTGGCCTGGGTCTGGCGATCGACTAAAACGGCACCAACCCGGATAATACCGGGATACATGCAACAACAGCCCATTAATCCGGCAGTGTCACCTGTCGGATTAATGGGTACCCACCATCAAAGTGTTACCTCTTGCTGACGGGCCTTGGCGATGGCAACCGACAGGCCAGCTGGTAATTTCACACTATTTTTTACGGCCAGAATTTCCGCCATGACACTAACAGCAATTTCTGCCGGCGTCCTGCTGCCGATATAAAGACCTACCGGAGCACGCAGCGATGCCAGCGACGCTTCGGTCTCACCAAAATATTGGATAAAACGTCGCCTGCGACTGTCGGTATTACGGCGCGACCCAATAGCACCGACATAAAAAGCCGGGCTGTGCAGCGCCTCAAGCAGAGCCAGATCGTCCAGTTTAGGATCGTGACTGAGCGCCACTACACAGGTATGCCGATCAGGTGCCAGACTCACTACGGCATCATCCGGCATCTGCCGGATAATGCTGACGCCCGCCACCGACCAACCATCAATATAATCCCTGCGAGGATCGCAAACCGTTACCGCAAAATTATTAAACAAAGCCATAGTTGCCAGATATTCTGCCAATATACCGGCACCAATAATTAACAGACGATACTGGGGTCCCAGTGTCGTGATCAGTTTTTTACCGTCATAAAACAGTGCCTTTGGCTCTGTCAACGCCTGCACATTCACCACACCGGAGTCACAATCAATACTGCGCTGCATCAGCTGACCAGCTTCCAGCTGACACACCAGCGTATCCAGTAAAACCCTGTCCGGTTGAAATTCCAGCAGTAACTCAAGGGTGCCACCGCAGGGCAAGCCAAAACGATGGGCTTCATCGGCATTGACACCATAACGTCTCAAAACAGGCCTGCCCGGCTGAATATTATTGCGGTACTGATGGATTAAGTCCTCTTCAATACAGCCACCCGAAACGGAGCCTTCACAACGGCCATCGGCCCGCAACACCATCATCGAACCCGCAGGCCGGGGCGATGAACCCCATGTTTTGACAACAGTCACCAGCAATAGATGATGGCCAGCCATGTGCCAGTCCCGGGCTGATCGCAGTACACGCAAGTCTGTGCTGTCCATTTTTCTACCTGAACACTATGTTTTATCTATCGAAAAACTTGTCCTCAGCATTGATTCAGCCCGCTGCAAATCAGCCGGTGTATCAATATCCATGGCAATACCCGGATCATTCACAGCCAGGGAATACAGCTGGCCAAGCCGTTGGTACTTGCGCACAACGGCAGAAGCACCGACATCACCGCACAATGCCAGCAAATCTGCCTGGCAGGCAGCGCCAAAACCGACGGGATGACCCCGCCGCCCCTGCCACCTTGGCAGCACTACGGTATGTGACAGCAAGCTCCTGGCCACCTGCTTTAACGTGTGCGAACTGATCAGGGGTAAATCCCCTGGCAGGATCAACCAACCCGCTGCCTCTGCGGTTGCGGCAACACCCCGTGCAATCGAGTCGCCCATGCCATCAGCCCTCATACCATCAGACAAGACATCGGTAGCAGGCCGAACAACATGAAAAGGCAGCCCGGCTTTGACCACACGCTTTAAAACGTGCTCCAGTACAGGGACACCGGCCAAGGGGGCATCGAGTTTATGGCTTGCTCCACCTGCCTGCCGGTAACGCTCTCCCCTGCCAGCAGCCAGTACAATAACAGCCGCCCCCGGCCTTTTTATCGACGCACTGTCAATAATCAAAGCACCTTGCGCACAGGCAGGTTGCGAATGCGCTTGCCAGTAGCAGCAAAAATCGCATTGCAAAGTGCGGGCGCTACCGGTGGCACTGGTGGCTCACCCACGCCACCCGGTGGCAGAGTGTGGTCGTTATTTACCAGGTGAGTGCGAATGATTTTTGGCGAAACATGATGACGCAAGACTTCATAGTCATGAAAATTGCTTTGTTTGACGCGGCCTTTTTCGAAGCTGATTTCACTACACAACGCCAGGCTCAACCCCATAATGGCTCCACCTTCAAGCTGAGCCCGGATACGCTCAGGCTTGATCTGTGGCCCACAATCAATTGCCATATCCACCGCCAACACCTCAACCCCGCCCTGCTCATCAACAGCAACTTCAATAGCACAGGCGGTATAGCTCATAAAACTGTAACAAAAGGCCAACCCCAGCCCCCGGCCTGCGGGTAGTGTTCGCCCCCAGCCTGCACCATCGGCAACTGCTTCAATAACTCCGCGCAAACGACCCGTATCATAGGGATAACGCTCAGGAGACTCATCATAGTTCCAGTTATCAGCCATCGTTCCCGGATCAATTTTGCGCTCCGGGCCAATCAGCTCAAGTGCAAAATCCTTATGATCCCGACCAGCGCGATGAGCCAGCTCGGCAATAAAACACTGGGCGGCAAAGGCGTGGGGAATATTGGCCACCGAGCGAAACCAGCCAATACGCGCATGTGCAGGCACAGCTGCCGTTTCAACCCGCACATGGGGAATACGATAAGGCATGTTGATAGCCGACATGGCCGATTCAAAAATCTGCTGTCCCTGTGCACCCTCACGAAACAGTGCCCCGATAGTGGGCGAGGCACTGCGATGCAGCCAGGACTGTACGACGCCTCTGCCATCCATGACCGCTTCCAGGCGCTCTACTGAGACCGTATGCAGATAATCGTGACGAATATCATCATCGCGGGTCCACAACAGCTTGACCGGTGTACCCTCGGGCATGGCGCGGGCAACAATCGTTGCCTCATCCACAAAATCCGGCTTGGACTTGCGACCAAAACCACCGCCAAGCAACAGAATGTTCACTTTAACCTGTTCGATACCAACTCCCAGGCGGTCCGCCACGGCCTTTTGAGCAGCACCGGCGTCCTGCACGGAAGTCCACACTTCAGCGCGCTCTTTTTCAAGTCGCACCGTTGCCACCGGCGGCTCCATCGTGGCATGCGCCACATGTGGCGCATAGTACTGTGCCACCAACCGGGCACTGTCATCAGTTTGCGCCCACACTTGCGACACATCACCTTCATTGCGAACGATCCGTCCAGGACGAAGCACAGCCTCTTCCAGAGTCTGACGATAGTCGGCAGAATCGTAACCGGCATTGGCACCGCCGTCCCATTCAATAGCCAGCAAATCCCGCCCCTTGATTGCCGCCCAGGTATTGCTGGCCACTACCGCTACACCACCGAGTGGTAAAAACCGTGGTGGCGCTTCATAAGGTGGCATCCTGACGACTTTCAAGACGCCGGGTACAGCCAGTGTCTTGTCTGCATTAAAACTGCGCAACTGACCACCCAGCACCGGTGGCCGCGCTATTACGGCATAGACCATACCGGGCAGGTGGGCATCCATGCCGTAACGTGCCTCTCCCTTGCCAATTGCCTCCAGATCGAACAAACGCACCAGATCTTTGCCGATATAGCGATATTCACTCTTGTCCTTCAGCCTGAGCGCACCGCCTTTGGGCACAGGCTGACTGGCAGCCGCCTGCGCCAGCTCACCATAACCAAGACGGCGACCGCTGGCCTCATGCAAAACTTCATGCTGAGCCGCTTTCACCTGCGCCACCGGCACCGACCAGTGCTCGGCAGCGGCCGCTTCCAGCATTTGACGAGCTGCCGCACCCACTCGCCGCATCGGCATCAAAAAGTGCCGCATACTGCGCGAGCCATCCACATTCTGATTGCCATAGCGACCTTCATTCGCCTCGGCCTGCACTACCGTTACCCGCTCCCACAGAGCTTCCATCTCATCGGCCACGACCATTGGCAAGCTGGTGCGCACACCCGTTCCCATTTCGGCCCGATGAGCAACAATAGTCACGGTGCCATCATCAGCGATGGACACAAATACCAGCGGGTCATCCACGGTACCTCCGGGCATGGCATCGGCACCGTATTTTCTGCCCGGCTCTTCGGCAGCCCAGGCCGTGCTGACCAAACCTCTGGCGCTAACAACCAGTGCCAATGCACCGGCACTGCCCTGCAAAAAACGACGACGTGACAGCTCAGCATTCATTGTTCATCTCCCTGCGCCAACACATCAGCAGCCTGATCAATCGCTGCACGAATTCGCACATAGGTACCACAGCGACAAATATTGCCACTCATGGCATCATTAATTGCTTTATCCGAAGGTGCAGCGGTGGTTTTAAGCAGACTCACCGCCGACATAATTTGCCCGGCCTGGCAGTAACCACACTGGGCGACATTATTTTCTATCCATGCCTGCTGCACCACCTGGCCAACGGCGTCATCCTGCATACCCTCAATAGTAGAAATCGCCCGCCCGGATACAGCCGATACCGGAGTGACGCAGGAGCGAATCGGTACGCCATCCATATGTACAGTGCAGGCACCACACAGGGACATACCACATCCAAATTTAGTGCCTGTCATACCCAGCTCATCGCGTAACACCCACAACAAAGGTGTATCGTCAGCGGCACTGATCTTATGTGCATGACCATTAATCATTATTTGTTTCACAGCAATCTCCCTTGATCTGTGAATACAGAATTTATTCTGCTGTCTATGTTTTATTAAGCCGACAATATGAATTGTCTGCTTCATGGCTGCAACAGCTCTTTTATTTCAACAATTTATTCCAACCATGAACCCAATATGCAAAACTGCAAAAAGTTAGTTTTATATCCCTATTTATTTATCAGATACCCTGATAATAAATGCCAAACTACGTCAGGAAAGACGGAGAGGCAATAGCACATATTTTCACTTTATACTTGTTGTTTTCGGGAAGAGAGCGGTAAACATGGCACGCAGCATATACATCACCTCACCGGAAGGTAATACCGGTAAATCCTCAATTGCACTGGGCCTGGTAGAGCTGTTTGCCCGACGGGTGAAAGTGGGTGTATTTCGCCCCATCGCCCGCAGTGAAAGCGAGCAGGATGCCATTTTGTCTTTTTTGCTGACCCACGACGGGGTTGATCTGAACTACGAAGATACCATTGGTGTTACCTATGAACAGGTACACCGCAATCCAGATACCGCGCTATCAACCATCATGACCAAATACCGCCGGATGGAACAACACTGCGACATTGTCGTTATTGTTGGCACCGACTATACCGATATTGTTGGCCCAACCGAGCTGGCCTATAACGCCCGTATCGCCGCCAATCTCGGATCTGCTGTCATTCTGGTACTGTCAGCCGAACAACGCAGTGGTATAGAGGTGCGCCAGGTAGCGGATATTGCCATTGCCGAGCTGCGCGCAGCCCACGCCGAAGTGGTCGCAGTGATCGCCAATCGCACCGAAATCGATGAACGGGAGCAAATACTGGCTGCACTGGCAAATATCGGCGCAGCCACCTGGGCCATTCCCCATGTGCCGCTGCTGTGTGCACCGAGCGTGCGTGATCTGATGGCAGCGGTTGATGGCGAACTGGTCAGTGGTGACGAAGCATTACTGGATCGTGAAGCTGAAAATCTGGTCGTGGCCGCCATGAGTATGGAACATGTACTGGAGCGCACTGGCAACGGTACAGTAGCCATTGTGCCGGGTGATCGCAGTGAAGTCATACTGGCCATGGTGGCTGCCCACGTGGCTGATAATTTCCCCTCTTTAGCGGGGCTGATTCTTAACGGAGGTTATCTGCCATCACCAAGGGTGAAAGAGCTGGCCGCCAGCCTGAATCCTCGTTTGCCGGTAATAACAACATCGTACGGCACCTTTGAAACAGCCACCCGGGTAGCCCACACACGGGGGCTGCTCGCCACTGGCAGCAGTCGCAAACTCGACATTGCCAGACAACTGTTTGAAGAGTATGTCGATGCCGAGCAACTGCTGCAAACCGTGGACCTGCCCCAAAGCGAGGTAGTAACGCCGCTGATGTTTGAATACAACCTGATCGAGCGCGCCCGCAGCCAGCGCAAACATATCGTACTGCCAGAAGGTGATGACGACCGCATTCTGTGCGCAGCCAGCCAGTTATTGACCCGAGATGTTGTCGATTTAACCATTTTAGGTGAGGAGCAGGCTGTGCGCGGACGTGCCGCCGAACTCGGTCTGGATATCGATGCGGCAACGGTGCTGTCTCCATATAACGAAGCACTGCGGGAGCAATTTGCCGTCGAATACACCCGTTTGCGGGCGCACAGGGGAATGACTGTCGATCGGGCGCGGGAGATTGTTGTTGATGTGTCTTATTTTGGCACCCTGATGGTTCACCTGGGCATGGCTGATGGCATGGTGTCCGGGGCAGCTCACACCACCGCTCACACCATCAAACCCTCTTTTGAAATTATTAAAACCGTACCTGGCGTCTCCATCGTGTCGTCGGTCTTTTTTATGTGCCTCAAAGATCGCGTACTGGTCTATGGCGACTGTGCGGTAAATCCCGATCCAGACGCCGAAGAACTGGCTGATATCGCCATCTCATCAGCAGCCACGGCAGCCCAATTCGGTGTTGTACCCCGCGTTGCCATGCTGTCCTACTCTACCGGCACATCAGGTTCGGGGGCCGATGTCGACAAAGTACGCAGCGCCACCGACACTGTTCGCCAGCGCACACAAACATTAGTGGTGGAAGGTCCCATTCAGTATGATGCCGCTGTGGATGCCGCTGTCGCCCGCGCCAAACTACCCGATTCACAGGTAGCTGGCAGAGCCACTGTACTCATTTTCCCGGACCTCAACACTGGCAACAACACGTATAAAGCGGTGCAGCGCTCGGCAGGTGCCGTGGCGATTGGCCCCGTACTGCAAGGCTTGCGCAAACCGGTCAACGACCTGTCCCGGGGTGCACTGGTACAGGATATCGTCAACACAGTGGCTATCACCGCCATTCAGGCACAGGGAGATGAGGCATGAAGCACGTTCTGGTGATCAACTCCGGCTCTTCCTCGCTAAAATACCAATTGGTAGAAGCCGACAGTGGCACAGCATTGGCTACGGGTTTAGTCGAACGAATTGGCCGTTCAGGCAGCAGTATCAGCCACAAAACTAGCGGACAGACACACGATGCCAACATCAGCGCCGCTGATCACAGTCAGGCAATGGCCGCCATGATGGCGGCTTTTAACAATCACGGTCCCGACCTGAAACAAATACAACTGCTGGCTATCGGCCACCGGGTTGTACAGGGCGGTGCCCGCTACTGTCAGGCAACACTCATTGACGATGACGTAGAACAAACCGTAGAAGCGCTGAGTGATTTGGCCCCCCTGCACAACCCCCCGAATTTACAGGGCATCCAGGTGGCACAATGCCAATTCCCCGACCTGCCTCACATTGCCGTATTTGATACTGCCTTTCACACCTCCATGCCACCAAAAGCCTACACTTACGCCCTCAGCCCTGAGCTGGCAGAACAGTATCAGATACGTCGCTACGGCTTTCACGGCACGTCCCATCAATACGTATCGCGTGCGGCAGCTGAATTTCTTGGCCTGCCTGTCAGCGAGGCCAATATAATCGTACTGCATCTGGGTAATGGTGCCTCTGCCAGCGCCGTTGCCGGTGGCTACAGCGTGGACACCTCCATGGGCCTGACACCACTGGAAGGGCTGGTAATGGGCTCGCGCTGCGGAGATATCGACCCCGCTATTATATTCCATATGGCACGAAGCGCTGGAATGAGTATTGATGAAATAGATACTTTGCTAAACAGGCAGTCAGGCATGCTCGGCCTGAGTGGCATGCAGGACATGCGCGATATTCAAGCAGCAATCGAGATGGGCAACAAACAGGCCCGGCTTGCCATGGATATTTACTGTTACCGTCTGCGCAAATATATCGGTGCTTATACAGCTGTACTTGGCCGGGTCGACGCGCTGGTATTTACTGCGGGTGTGGGTGAAAATTCAGCTCCTGTTCGCTCAACTACGCTGTCGGGTCTGGCAGGCCTGGGTTATATACTGGATGAGGTGACAAATAAACAACGTCAGGCAGGCATTCGGGATATCAGCGGTAATAACAGCAACACCAGAATACTGGTGATACCCACCAACGAGGAATGGGAAATTGCCAGGCAGGCTGCAGAAGTGGCGACAACACTGGCCCATTAAAATTGCAGGCATTTACTATTTACAAGGATAGCTTCTCTACTGGAGCGGGTAAGGGGAATCGAACCCCTCTCTCAAGCTTGGGAAGCTTGGGTAATACCACTATACGATACCCGCACAAGCTGACGTACTGGCTAAACAGCAGCATCAACAGGCAATACTTCTACCACGTTATGCACTCTAAAGTAAGCCCTGCCACTTTATATAAATCCTGCACAACTTTGTAAGCATCCTCAACAAATTCTGGTTTCGATGGAGCTTGAATGCGGATAAGTTACGCTTGAGCAACCAGCTCAGAGGCTTGCTGGGCGAATATGGCCTGGTGATACCACGAGGGGATGCCGCCTTAAAGAAGGTGTTGCCAGGCTATTTAAGCGAGGCCGACATGCCGATAAGGACTGCAGGCGGCGAAACTTCATCAAGGCCAGAGGGCCACAAGAGAGCCCCTCATAAACAGGCCGAATACGACAGCAACCTGTCCCTGACATCGACTGTGCAAGCCTTGCAAACGGGGAGGAGACCATATACGGGTTAATAAAATTTCAGCTTAGCGAACGGAATCAAGCACCTCATCATTTTTAACAACATCCTGGGCCTTGGCATAACTTTCGATCAATAACTGATAGGCGGGGAATATCTGTGTGTAAACTTCAGCCCATGCCTGGGCATCATCCCGGTGCCAGGTTTTTTGCAGCTCAGAAGCAACCGCAGCCGTATCCATGGGCACGGCACCTGCCTGCACAACACGAGCTAATGTAATTTCCTGAGCCATTTTGCTATAAGTCCCGGAAGCATCAACCACGGCAAAGACTTTATAGCCTGCAGCAATGGCACTGATCGATGGAAAGGCCATGCATACGCTGGTAATGGTGCCGGCAATAATCAAGGTTTTACGACCAGTCGCCTCAACGGCTGCAACAAATTCAGGGTTATCCCAGGCATTAATTTCACCTTTGCGAGCCACATATCTGGCATGCGGCGCATGTTGGTGGATCTCTGGAATCAGCGGGCCATTCGGCCCCTGTGGGACAGAGGCAGTAGTAATAACGGGCAAATTGCAAAGTGTTGCAATTTTGGCCAATGCTGCTGCACGTGAACGCAGTTCTGGCATCGGCATATCACCAACGGTTTGAAATAGTCCACTTTGATGATCAATCAGCAACATGGCGGCATCATCGGGATCAATAACAGGAGCAAGACCATTAAAATTGGCAGGTGAGCTCATAGTTTTTCCTTCAGTGTATCGGATACAACAGCTGTAAAATAATTAACCGCCGGAGGCAGTTACAGTTATTGTCATGTCAGTATCTCATCTCAGCTTCTGTAAAAGCACTCTATTTGCAAGTGCCTTAAGCAGAGTATTCGCTGACAGACAAATATAGTCCCGATTGGCTCACCTCGATAGATCATAAATCAAGTATCAGAATCCTATTTTCAGAACACTTCCAGGTATTATTAATCCGGCTAAAATCAAGGGTTTCGAAAATTCCGCCGATTTAAGCGGGCGACCATCAAATAGTGAAGGACCCATCTATTTGATGGTCAGGTTGATAACAAACAGCTGCCAAACACAAATATCAACACAAGCAAAATGCCCCTGAACTTAACGTACAGATAGTATCTTTATGGGAACAATAGCTAAATAAGTAGCTGTTATCGACTGCTCAACAGAGCTTCCAGCTCTTCCAGAACAGTGGCATCATCAATGGTTGAGGGTACAATATAGTCTTCAGCATCAGCTATTTTGCGCAGCACACCCCGCAAAATCTTGCCAGAGCGCGTCTTGGGCAGGCGAGGTACGACAAGGACATCTTTAAAGCTGGCAACAGCACCAACTTTATTTCTTACCAAGGCAATCAGTTCTGTTTGTAAAATAGCCGGATCGGCGCCAACACCATCTTTAAGCAATACCAGACCAAGTGGCTTTTGTCCTTTGAGTTCACAATGCACACCAATTACAGCACATTCGGCCACGGCAGGATGAGAAGCCAGCACTTCCTCCATTTCACCTGTGGAAAGGCGGTGGCCTGCCACATTGATCACGTCATCAGTGCGCCCCATGATAAAAATGTAACCATCACTGTCACGATAACCACCATCACCGGAAACATAGTAACCCGGATAAGTAGACAGATAGCTTTGTGTAAAACGGTCAAAATCGCCCCAAACGGTTGGCAGGCAGCCCGGTGGCAATGGCCGCTTGATCGCAACACTGCCCTGTTCATTTTCTCCCAACGGCTCACCGCTCTCATCCAGTATATGGACGTTATAACCGGGCGCGGGCACCGTTGCCGAACCCGCTTTGGTCTGCATAGTTTCAATACCCACCGGATTACAGCAAATGGCCCAGCCGGTTTCTGTCTGCCACCAGTGATCGATCACCGGCACATCCAGCGTTCCTCTTGCCCAGTAATAGGTAGGCGGATCCAGCCGCTCGCCCGCCATAAAAACTCTTTGCAGACAAGATAGATCATAGCCAGCCAATAATGAGGCATCCGGGTCTTCCTTGCGAATGGCACGCAAGGCCGTGGGGGCGGCAAATAATGCTTTTACACCGTAGTCACTGATGACCCGCCAGAAAGCGCCCGCATCGGGGGTACGCACGGGCTTGCCTTCATAAAGCACAGTTGACAGACCCGCAATCAACGGCCCATAAACAATATAAGAGTGACCCACAACCCAACCCACATCCGATGCCGCCCAAAAGACATCACCCGGCTGCATGCCATAAACCACTCGCATGCTGTAGTGCATGGCCACCGCATGCCCCCCATTATCACGCACAACACCCTTGGGTTTACCGGTAGTGCCAGAGGTATAGAGGATATACAAGGGATCTGTCGCTAACACAGGTGTACAGCCGACCGGTCGGGCACCACGCATGGCCTCTTCCCAGCTGCAGTCACGGCCAGCCAGCAGTTGAGCTTCTACCTGTGGCCGCTGCAGGATAATCATCTGTTCAGGTTTGTGTCTGCTGCTGGTAATAGCGGCATCCAAGAGAGGTTTGTAGGCGATAATCCGATTAATTTCGATACCACAGGAAGCCGACACAATCAGTACCGGCTGAGCATCATCAATGCGCACCGCCAGTTCACTGGCGGCAAAACCACCAAACACCACAGAATGCACTGCACCTATACGAGCACAGGCAAGCATGGCAATAGCAGCCTCGGGTACCATCGGCATATAAATCAGTACGCGATCGCCTTTGCTCACACCTCTCGCCTGAAGAGCACCGGCAAAATGAGCCACATCATCACGCAGCTCACGGTAGGTGATTGCCCGGCGGCTGTCAGTGACGGGTGAATCGTAATAAATAGCCACCTGATCGCCGCGACCATTATCAACATGAATATCCAATGCCAGATGTGCCGTATTAAGCTCACCATCCACAAACCAGCGTTCAAAACCATTTTCATCCCGCCCCAAAATGGTTGTGGCCGTACGGTACCAGTCCAGCTCTGCCGCCTGTCGTGCCCAGTAGACTTCAGGCTCATCAATAGATTGTTGAAATTCAGATTGATAGCTCATGACAGTGACACCTGCATTGTTATCATATGATCAAAATTTCGGGGGAGACTTACGCCCCCTCTTACCTTTTGTCGTTGTCTTTCTGAATAGCTCTGAACGGAATGACCCTGGAACCGTCTTGCCCGGCTGGGCAACCTGCACTCTAGGCCAAACAGCCAGGTGAGACCATACGACGAAAGTCGACCGATGCCCTCACTGTCGCTAAAAGCCGCTAATCTACTACGGTGCAATCACCACTCAAACATGCGACACTAACGGATCATTTTGTTGATGAAACGCGATTTTGGTCGCGGGGAGGGACTTGTGCCCGACATCCCGAAAACCAGTCGTCTTATCTGGCAGGATACCCAGCACCGGCGATTGTTTGAGATTCTTGAATTGCTGCGCCAACCCGAAACCAGTCGACAGGCACTGGACCAGCTTAAAAGTTATATCGATTCCCACTTCGCCCTTGAAGAAGAATATATGCGGCGGCTCGATTATTCTGATTATGAAAGCCACACCCGTGCCCATCGCCAGTTTCAAAAAGAGATCGAAGAGCTCTGCCGTTACTCCGAGTCTGATTCTGAGGACTTTCTGGCAACGGCCTCAACCTTCCTCACAGAATGGTTGACACGGCATGTTATGGGCGTCGACAAGGAACTGGAAGCAGCCATTCTCGCTTCAGATCTGCGCTAGCAGAATTACCGGCCACTGGCAGGGGGCGATTCACTGACGTATCATCAGTTTTTTCAGGCTTTTACAACATTTTTATGCCTATTCTTGAAATACCGGATCGCAGTCACCTCGAACACTGGCTGGAAGAAGGCAAGGTTGTATTTGAGCTTTGCGGGCAGTGTGAGGGTCTCCATATCCGTGCCCTGCAAGCACTTGACGGAGCTATCGACAGCCGTATTCTGGTGGAACACCACGGCCTGCTGTTCAGTACAGGTCTGGAAGTTCGCCCCATGGCCCTGCTGCCACTATCGGCTGACCTCGGCCGATTGAATATGGAATTTCTCAATCTGAAAATTTTTCTTGATATTGTCGATGATGCCACTCCCCAACTGGTTATTGCAGGCTATCTACCGCTGGGCGCAGGACTAAACCGGGAACAATTTATTACCTTTGTGACAATGACAATGGAGAGCACCCGCCAACTTGCCACTGAATGCCTGCAACTGGACTATCTCTTCCCCGAAAGCACACAAATTCGCCAACCCGGTACCAGTTCCGCCATCCATTAACACAAGCGCCCTTAGTCACTTATTTCCGGTAAAGGCGTGTAAGATCACCATAATGGTCGATACGACGATCCCGCAAATAAGGCCAGATACGGCGCACGACCTCGCTGCGTGCAAGATCGACATCGACAATGGCAAAGGTTTCACTGTCGCTGTCAGCCTGCCATAGAATTTCTCCCTGAGGACCGGCCATAAACGATGAGCCCCAGAACTTCACACCCGCACCTCCCGCCGGGTCTGGTTCGTAACCGATACGGTTAACACTGATGACCGGCAAGCCGTTAGCCACCGCATGAGAACGCTGAATGGTTATCCAGGCATCACGCTGGCGCTCTTGTTCCGCTTCATCGTCACCCGGATCCCAGCCGATAGCCGTTGGGTAAATCAACACATCAGCACCGGCCATCGCCATCAGGCGTGCACCTTCGGGAAACCACTGGTCCCAGCACACCAATACGCCCAGGCAGCCAACAGAAGTCTGGATGGGTTCAAAACCCAGATCTCCGGGTGTGAAATAAAATTTCTCGTAGTAGCCCGGATCATCGGGAATATGCATTTTGCGATAGATACCGGCAATACTGCCATCAGCTTCCAGTACCACAGCGGTATTGTGATAAAGGCCTGCGGCCCGCCGCTCAAACAACGAACAGACAATCACTACACCCAGCTCCCTGGCCACCGCCGCCAAAGCTTCAGTGGAAGGCCCGGGAATGGGCTCAGCCAGATCAAACAGGTCTGTATTTTCGTGCTGGCAAAAATAACGACTGCGATGCAGCTCCTGCAATACAACCAGCCTGGCACCTTCACGAACTGTTGTATGAATGCCCTCTATACTCTTTTGCAGATTGGCTCCGATATCATCACTACAGGCCTGCTGGACAAGCCCAATACTCAGGGTGCTCATGTTATTCTCCTGAAATACGTTTAACGGGATCCGAGTACACCTCGCGGCAGCTGCATAGTAATACAGTGCAGGCTGCCGTGTTGCCGAATGATCATATTGCAATCGAGGCCGATTACACGATGATCGGGAAAAGCCTGACTCACCTGCTTCAGTGCCTCTGCATCCTGTGGCGCATTATAGGCAGGCACCAGTACCAACTGGTTGAAGATGAGAAAATTGGCATAGGTCGCAGGCAGACGATGACCGTCATCAGGATCATAACGTGCCTCAGGCCAGGGCAGTGGCAACAAACGACAGGGGCGACCTTTGGCATCACTGAATTGCCGCAACTCCTGCGCCATCAAAGACAGCTCCTTATAGTGCTCATCCTGCTCATCATCACAGGCCTGATACAGAATCGTATTATCGGGACAGAGCCGGGCCAGGGTGTCGATGTGGCTATCAGTGTCATCGCCGATCAGTGCGCCGTGGCACAGCCAGTTGATCTTGCTGACGCCAAAGGCCTGCTGTAATGCCCGCTCAATAGCAGCGGAATCCATCCGCGGGTTGCGGTTTGGGTTGCACAGGCAAATTTTCGTAGTCAACAGCATGCCGCGGCCATCACTTTCAATAGCACCGCCCTCAAGCACCATCTGCTGCCTCTCAATATCGGCACCTGCATAAGCATTCTGCTGCGCTAACTCTTCCGTCAGCGCATTGTCCAGTTCGGCCGCAAACTTGCCACCCCAACCATTGAACTGAAAATCCAGCAACAAGGGTTTCCCATCCTGCAATACGGTAATGGGACCGTGATCACGCGCCCAGGTATCATTACTGGCCACCGGATAGAGGTGAATACGCTGAAGCGGATAACCGAGCCTGTCAAAGCGCTGTTTCAATTCGGCAATATTGCCTGGCGGTACGGCAATCAGCACCTGGCCAGCCTCACATAAAAGCCCTACCAGCTGCTCATAAACCAATTCGATCCCGACCAACAGTTCACACCAATCGCTATCCTTGTGGGGCCAGGTCAGCTGAATAGCATCCTGAGCTTCCCACTCAGCCGGCAGTCGTCTTGTTTGCATATCGGGTTCCATCATCACCATCTCAGTGTGGACAGTCTTTTTACTGAATTGTTGGCAGAATTCAACATCCTGACCAACACTTTTCACTCAAACGACATCAATATAGCGATAGGGAGCTTCAATATTATGCAAAAAACTCTGCAAAAACAGGCATCAACTCTGCCCTCAGGCTTACGGCCCGCCCTGGCAGGCAGTTGTATTTTGGGTGCGTTCTTTGGCTCCGTCATCGAAGCTGCCACCATTATCCCTGAAAAGGGTGGCTTCGGTGGTTATATTAATCTTGGTGCAGGCGTTCTTAGTGCCAAAACCAATATGATCGCCTCTATTGCCGGAGGTAATATTGATTTATCAGATAATCGTATTGATACACTTCACGATGCACCAGACTATGAAACCAGTGCCATACCCGCATTCAGTTTTGAACTGAGCTATACCTTTGCCGAAAACAAAACCCAGGTTTACCTCGGCAACCTGTTACAGGATTACCTGGATTTTGATGTATTCACCCAGATTGGTATCCGCCAGGGCCTGGGCAAGGCCGGTATTATTGGCGTGGCTGCACTGGCCGCCCCCACACCAACAGAAGTCTGGCGTGATCCTTATGTCAGCGGCAGGAAACGCCAGGCTACTGACCGAAGCAGTCTGGGTTATCGTCTGCGCTGGGAGCGCATTATGGATACCGGTCTGGAAGTTCGCTACACCACTTACGATATCGACCTGGACGATGACCACAGCGGTCTCGCCCTCAATCTCGACATCAGTGATCGCAAACGGCTTGCACGCGAAGGTGACAACAAACGCCTGGATGTAAGCTATGAATTCAGTCTTGATAAAGGTCGCAACACCATCACTCCCGGCATTGCTTATATTGACAACGATCTCGACGGTGATGCCATGGCAAATAATGGCTATATCGTCTATGCCAATTATATCTATATGCCCGGCAACCGCTGGCGCTGGGTCTTTAACGCCAGTTATTCGGCGCTCGATTTTGATCACAGCAACCCTGTTTATGGCAGGCGGGATGATGCCGACCGTTATGGGGTATCGATCAGCACCTTTTATACCCAGCCATTTGGATTGAATGACTGGGCTCTGAATATCAGCGCTGGTTACTATAAAGAAGACCACAAACTGAATTTTTATGACGCAACGGTTGGCTCACTGAGTATCGGTATGTTTCGTACTTTCTGAACCCTTTTATTTTTTCACGAGCTAGCCTATACGCCACAATGATGACAATCCGCCATAAATCCGATCTTAACCAACCACACTGTTACCAACCACACTGTCGGCCACTATTGCGCTCGCGCAGATAACGCATCAGTGGCTGGTAGTAGGCGATAATAGCGCTGCCGTCCATCTGCCGGGTACCGGTCAGCTTTTCCAGGGTATCCTGCCAGGGCTGGCTGACACCTTCAGCCAGCATGGCATTGAGACGATTTCCCGCCTGCTTGCTACCCTCAAAGCTACAGGCGTGCAGCTCACCCTGATAGCCAGCAGCGTCACACAATGTCTCAAGGAACTGGTATTGCAAAATGCGTGCAAGAAAGTAGCGAGTGTAGGAGACATTGCCGGGAATATGGTATTTGGCACCCGGGTCAAAGTCAGCCTCACTGCGCGCCACCGGCGCTGCCACACCCTGATATTTTTCACGCAGCTCCCACCAGGCGCGATTGTAGTCTGTTGGCTTAATCTCTCCGGAAAACACACCCCAGCGCCACTCATCAACCAGTTTGGCCCAGGGCAGCACCGCAATACCACGTAAGGCTCTGAGCATCTGGTCATTAATCAGTGCTTCATGACTGTCTTCCACCTTATCCACCAATCCGGCACGCTTGAGGTAATCCGGTGTCATGGCCAGCACTACCGTATCGCCAATAGCCTCGTGAAAACCACCGTGAGCACCATCTCTGAACAGTGGCGGCTGGTCTCGATAGGCATATTGATAGTAGTTGTGGCCCAACTCATGGTAGATCACTTTAAGCTCATCGTAAGTCTGATTGATGCACATTTTGATACGCAAATCCCGACCGCCATCCAGTCCCCAGGCGCTGGCATGGCATTGCACCTCCCGGTCGCGGGGTTTGCTGAACTGGGAGCGTTCCCAAAACGTTGCAGGCAACGGTTCCAGCCCCATGGACACATAAAAGCTCTCTGCCGAACGCACCATATCCTCAGGCGAATAGTTATTGGCCACCAGCGTCTCGGTTACATCCAGCGCCGGAGCATCCGGGTAGGGTTTGAGCAGATCATAGATGCGATCCCAGGTTTGTGCCCACATATTGCCAAGCAGGTGAGCGGGTATAGGCTTATCCAGTGATACTTTGTCCTCACCGTAATGCTCAGCCAGCGTTGCCCGCACATGACAGTGCAATTCGTCATACAGGGGTTTCACCTGCTGCCACAGTCGCTCTGTCTCACCCTTAAAGGCTGCGGGACTCATATCGTAATCATCACGCCACATCTCACCCAGATCAGAGTAACCCAGCTCACTCGCACCTTCGTTGAGCAGCTCGGCATAGCGAACGTACAGATTGCGCATGGGCACCGACACCTGCCGCCAGCCAAGCCAGTAATCCAGTGCCTCATCATAGTCACGGCTATTGGCAATCAGCTCCTCCAGTTCGGTACCGGCCATACAATCGCGGCCGTCTTCGGGGCAGTATTTGCCCGCACCGTAGAGTCCACTGAGTTCAGTCGTTACCTCGGCCAGCTCTTTGCGCCTGGCCGGATCACTGGGCGCCGGCGCCGACGTTCCCAGCTTGAGCAATTTGAGTGCACGGGCCGTCTCGGCTGACATGGGCTGCCCCTCAAACTGCTGCGCCTCCTTTACCGTACGGGAGTGCCAGGCGGCATAACGCTCCTGGGCACGGGCCGCAATAATGGCCGTATCACCGTTGATATAAGTGGCACGCACCCAGTTGATGGCGCCCAGTTCAGCGCTCATTTCATCTAATTCTGCGTTAACTCTGGCAACAAAGGCATCGGCACTTTCTGTACTTTTCGCTGCTTCAGCGGCCTTTATCGGAGCTTGTATTGATGCCTGTGTCGTCTCTTCTGCCAAAACGGACGTACTGATAAGCGCCGGGATCGCCAGCGCCTGCAATAGTTTTTTCATTGAAACTCCTGTAAGTAAGCAATCGGCACGAAGCCAGATCGTGACTATTATAGCCACAGCGGCAAACTTTCTTGTATCGCCAGAAAACACGGCTCCTGCCTTTCCATGGACATCTACAACACCGACTACACCCAGGCCCAGGGCAAAGCCAACAGGGTGCCGGAAAAAATCTGAAAAAAGATGCTGCTATTGCTCAGACTCAACGCGACAGCTTTCACTCGGCACTTGAAACCGATATCAACATGGCTTTTAGCCCTGATGCCGCTATTCACCCTCACGGCCATAATGCCAGGCCGTTCACCCGTATGCTTGAATACGGCATGAGCCCGGCCCAGCCACTGCAAAAATCCATAGTAAAGTCCAGTCAGAGCGCGCTTACTCAACCCATAAACATATAAAAACTAATATTTTAATAGCAAATGAATATGATTTTTATCAAAAAATAAGCGAGCACTTACAAATCAGGCTTCTCGCTGCCTGACTGCAGGCTTATAATACCCCCGTCTTTGACAAATGAGCCGGATTAATAACAGGGTATTTTATCCCAAATGTAATGGCTCTCTACAATCAACTACAATAAGGCACAACAGGGACTCCAAAAAAATGAAACTCTCCAGCATCGTTGTCTCGCAGGAAAGTCATAACAGTACAGACCCCTACGACCTCATTTATTCCAATATCCAGTTTCTCAATGCCCTTTTTGATGATTATGTCTATACCGCAGAAGTATCACGCGAAGCACTGAAAAGTTACTATATCGACTATTACCTGGGGCAAGTGAACAATGGTGGTTTTTCACAGTTTGTCTATAACACCAGCTGGCAGGAAGAAGCCATAGAACTGGTCCGCGAGGGACTTTTGGCCATTGGTGCAAAACGTAATCTGGCACTCTTTGAACAGGGAGCAACGCTTGTTGACAGCCTTGGAGAAAAAGATCTGGCACATTATCTTCAGTCCGGATATTTTGGCGAGAACGATGAGCGTGATCACCTTGAGCCGATCAGTGATCTGTTTTTTAACCTACAGGAAGAGGAAGACCTGGTTGAATTTAACTATCGCTGGCTGAAGCAGCACCCGGCTCTTGAAGTGCTTGATGTGAATAACATGCAAGAGCGCATCAAACAAATAAGCAGCACCCTGCCCGACAGAGAAGAACGCATTCAACAGGCGTTGGCCGCAGAACCACGCTACTATAAAGTGATTCGCGCCCTGTGCGCGCAGGTTGGCCAGCAACTTGAGCGGGTAACAGCGGGTGACCCCAACTATAAGTATCAGGGCCATGAAACTCTTGCCTGGCATTTTCTCACCGAGGCTGGCCATCACTATATGGTTGAAGTCGATGGCAGCGCCATTATGTTCAAGGGAAACAGCGCCAAACAACTTTGTCGCATTGAAGCTGGATCACAATACGGCACAGATTAAGGCGGTATAACAAAAACGGAAATTTATGCGTTTTATTGCAGCAGCCATTATTATCTTTGGCACAGCATTTGATGCTTATACAGCAGAGAATTACCAACTGCACATCGTTCCTACAAATAATTCATCTCCTTTTTTATTTGAAGTGGTTTATTTCAAACAGAACAGGCTACAACTACGGGATATACAAAATGCTATTAATCCGGTTTATGAACGCCTGCCTGATAACTGACTGCCTTTGAATAAATACATTCACCCCCATCGGCAGATACTTTCTTTTGAAACAGATCACACACGCCCTTTCATAAAACGCTCTCGGTTTTCACGTTTTTTATCATCACTTTTTCGCAGCAGCACATAAGCAGCACCGGTACCACCATGACGAGGCTGTGCACTGTGAAAAGCAAGTATGCTATCCAATTCCTGCAGCCAGACATTGACATATGCCTTGAGCACAGCTGCGCTGTCGCGCTCTTTTTTATGTTCGCCTTTACCATGCACCAGCATCACACTGCGCAAACCAAGACCAAGACACTCTTCAACAAAGTCAAACAGCTCGCGGCGTGCAATAGCAACCGTCATATTGTGCAGGTCGAGACGGGCCTCCTGTTCATAACGCCCCTGTTTGAGTTTGCGAAAAACACCGTTTTGCACACCGGGGCGCTTGAAGTCGAGCACATACCAGGCATCCAGCGGCGCCACCTCTTTATCACTCAGGGTATTGGGGTCATGGCGATGATCGATCAGTGCGGCTTGTCGGCGCGCAGCCTGCGAGCTATCACGACCGCTGGCTGCTTTTAACAGAATACGCTCATCGTGCCTGAGGGGTTTGACATCTGCCATCTCCTGCTCAAATAACAGGCTGTCATCATCACTCATCTACATCACCCGTGGTGGTTCGGCTATTATAGCCACCCTTGTAGTTATATCGGTTTTCAAAGCATTAAACGAACCGGTATTTATTGTCAGCTTAATTATGGATGAAACAAAGCACTATACAAAGGCACAGTTCTCAAGATTACCAGTTAAAACAGATTTCGGGTCAATTTCTTAATGAAGCATTACAATACAGCCATATCAGCAAGCATCTGCCCCCGCTGCCGACAGGACAATCAGTGCGCAATGGCCGCTAACAAAAGCCACAATGCCTGCTGGTGTCTGACTACCCCCGTCAACCCTGAACACCTTGTCGGTTTGAAGGGCGATCGCTGTATTTGCCCTCAGTGTGGCGGTACAGATAACGTAAACGCTACACAAAAAGATGGAGATGAACCATGAAGGGTAATGCCATGCAGGGCGCCAGTTATGTCATGCAGGGAGCACGTATGTTGACTCACCCCCGGTTGCGCCTGTTTGTAATTATTCCACTGCTGATCAATATCGTGATATTTGCTTCACTGTTTGGTCTGGCCTACAGCTATATCGACAGTTTGCTGCAAGGCTGGATGAGCAGCCTGCCTCAATGGCTGAATTTTATCGAATGGATTATCTGGCCTTTACTGATATTAGTGGGCAGTCTGATCGCAGGCTATACCTTCACCGCGCTGGCACTGCTAATTGCCTCTCCCTTTAATTCCCTGCTGGCAGAAAAGGCCGAGGAGTTGATTACCGGGCGGGAAGTTGAGGGGCTTGAAGGCCTGGGAGCGGCGTTAATGGATATTCCCCGCAGTCTGCTGCGGGAACTGGCTAAACTGGCCTACTATTTGCCCATGGCTGTTTTTGTACTGATACTCACCTTCATACCGGTTTTAAATGCAGTGTCGCCTCTACTTTGGTTTGTGTTGGGTGCCTGGATGATGAGCATCCAGTATGTAGATTATCCAATGGACAACCATCGCCTGAATTTTCAGGATGTAAAGGATGCTGTACGCATTCGCCGCGCATCCAGCCTGGGCTTTGGGGGTATGGTTGCTCTTTGCACAGGCATTCCTGTTGTTAATTTCTTTGTAGTGCCCTCTGCTGTTGTGGGGGCCACCTTGTTATGGAGTCTGGAACTGGCACCGGCAGCGGCCGGACAAACCAGCCGTCGTCACTAATCAGGCCAGCAACTCAGCAGGCGGGTGGGTGCACTCCAGACGCTCACCCAGCAGGGTTTCAATTTCTGGCAGCAAAAAAGCATCGTCCTCCGAAGCAAAGCTGATGGAAGTCCCTGATGCGCCAGCACGCCCCGTGCGACCAATGCGATGCACATAGTCTTCCGGGTCTTCCGGCAAATTAAAATTGACCACATGGCTGACGCCGTCAACATGAATACCACGACCAGCCACATCAGTAGCCACCAGCACCTTCAGCTCACCCTTTTTAAATTGCTCCAGCGTGCGTGTGCGCCGGGCCTGAGGCACCTCACCCGACAAAATACCGGCGGCCACACCCGACTTGCGCAGCCGCTCGTGGAGGCGGCGCACCTGATCGCGGCGATTGGCAAAAATAATGATGCTGCTTGCATCAGGACTGCGAAGCAGATTAGTCAACACCCGGTAACGCTGCTCGCTACTGACCAGATAGACTTTTTGGTCTACTGTATCAGTCGCAACATGTTCAGGCTCAATTTCAACGCTGACCGGCTGATAAGTCCACTGCTGCGACAGGTTGATAATGTCCTGCGTGAAGGTGGCTGAAAACAACAGGGTCTGACGGTCTTCTTTGCGCGGCGTGGCGCGAACAATACGCTTTACCTGCGGGATAAAACCCATATCGAGCATACGATCTGCTT
This sequence comes from Parahaliea sp., assembly GCA_047974765.1. Lineage (GTDB taxonomy): Bacteria > Pseudomonadota > Gammaproteobacteria > Pseudomonadales > Halieaceae > JBKECP01. The sequence goes on from JBKECP010000041.1 coordinate 115,867, forward strand.
CATCCAGCACTAAAATTTCAACCCTGTCGAGAAAGAGATCGCGCCGCCCCATAAAATCGAGCAGGCGACCCGGGGTGGCCACAACCAGATCCACCACATGCTGAGCAAGGCGATTGAGCTGCTTCTGATAATCCATGCCACCGATCAAAGTAGCTATCTTAAAGCCCGTGTGCCGAGCCAGTTCCTCAGCATCTGCCGCAATCTGCATAACCAGTTCGCGGGTGGGCGCAATCACCAGTGCCCGCGGCTCACCGAGAAAGCGCTCACCTTCCACCGGATTACACAGCAGGTCATTAAAAACCGTGATAAGAAAGGCCGCTGTTTTGCCCGTGCCCGTCTGCGCCTTGCCAATAGCATCGTGGCCTTGCAGGGTATGGGGCAGGACACTGGCCTGAATAGGAGAGCAGTATTTAAAGCCGAGATCGGCAATGCCGTGCATCAGCTCATCGCACAGGCCAAGATCGTGAAAGCGGGTCTGCCCTTCTTTCTCTTCCACCTGAAAACTGTCCAGGTTCCAGATGGCAGCACTGTGTTGCGGCTTTTTACGCCGCCGTGAATGCCGTTTGCCTTCACCCTGGCGAGCCCGCGTATTATGAGCCTGGGAGTCTTTGTCCTGCTTTTGCCGGTCATGCCGGGCGTTGGTGCCACTGGCTTTATCAACCGGAGCGGCTCGGGAATCACCTTCGGGCCTGCCCGACAGCCGCCCCATAAAACGTTTGATCACTGCAAATCCTGCTTAAGAAAACCGGCAAGTCTACCACTTCTGGCACCTGATGTGCGTGGCTTTAATACACACTGTCTCAGCTTACTGACGGGTATTTACTTCTCTATTACACTTATTGGTGGTGGATAAAGACGTGACAGATAGTAATCCAGGCTGACAAAACGCCCACCACCACTAAACAACAGGCTTAGCAACATAACGAAGTAAGTGACGGCAAGCTCAATGCCATTATTAAAAATTACAAAATTGCCGCGCTCAATAAGCCAGCGATAATTGCCATGTTGTTCAAGAATCTCACGGGCCACGCCCAGCCGCACGGCAATTTCCGGTACGCCAATATCGGCGATAGTAGCCCAGCCGTGTTGCCAGTGCACGGTTGCAGCAGCAACGGCCATAACGATCATCAGCAAAATACTGAACCAGCGCACTGCCAAACCCAGCAACAACGCCACCGCACCAAAGATTTCCGTATAAGCAGCCAGATGGGCCAATAATCCGGGTATTGGCAGACCCAGGCCCCAGTCGGCATTGCCAAACCATTCAACTGTGGCGTTCATATGTGTTATTTTCTGAGTGCCCGCTATCCACAGCACAGGCGCCAGATAGAGGCGCAGTGCCAATGGTGCCAACCCGTCCAGATGGCGAAGGGGAGAGATCAACAGATCCTGAAGGCGGTAGTAACTGCATACAGGTGTGTTCATTAACCAAAAGCCCGACAGCATTGCAAAGTTGCTGTTTCAGACAGTCACAACCAAAGAAAGTTTAGCTGATACGCCAGCGGCCATAGCTGACCCGGTCACGTCCCGCCAGATCCTGCACAGTAGTCACAGCGTCAAAGCCGCGCTCCCGCAACAGTGTACGCACGGGCTCTGCCTGCTGATAGCCGTGTTCCAAAAGCAGATACGCGCAATCAAACAGATAGTCCGGCGCCTGTTTTACGATGTCCTGAATGGCATCCAGGCCGAGCGGACCAGACACCAGCGCCGAACGGGGTTCAAAACGCAGATCACCGCATGCAAGGTGGGCATCATCTTCCTCGATATAGGGAGGATTGCTCACAATTACATCAAAACGCTGACCAGCCCAGGGTTCAAACCAGCTGCCCTGGCGAATATCAACCGGCTTATCTATCGACAGCAGACGCTCGCTGTTGCTGCGAGCCAATACCACAGCCTGAGCGCTGGCATCACTGGCACAAATCACCCACTGCGGTCGCTCGCTGGCCAATGCCAGTGCGATAGCACCGGTACCCGTGCCAAGATCCAGCAAGCGTGCTTTCGTTGGCAGAGACAGCAAAAGCACATGCTCAACCAGTGTTTCAGTATCCGAACGGGGAATCAGTGTAGCCGGGCTGACCATCAATTCCAGCGACCAGAAGCCCTGGTGGCCAGTGAGATAAGCCACCGGCTCACCTCTGGCACGACGCTGGAGCAGCGAACAGTAATTTTCCACAACAGACGCCGCAAGTGTTTTGTCAGGCCAGGTATAAAGCCATGAACGGGACTTACCCAGGCAGTGGCACAGCAACAACTCGGCGTCGAGACGGGGTGTCTCCGAATCCAGATTTATCGATAGAGCCAACAGCTCTCGTACTGTGTTCATGCCATGCTCATCCGGCAGCATCTGTGAGAACGGGATTACTCTGCCAGTGCCGCCAGCTGATCCGCCTGATATTCCTGGCGCAGCGGCCCAATCACGGCATTCATATCCCCCGCCATCACCTCATCAAGCTTGTACAACGTCAGGTTAATACGGTGATCAGTGACCCGCCCCTGAGGAAAATTATAGGTGCGAATACGATCCGAGCGGTCCCCCGTTCCCACCAGATTACGACGTTCCTCAGCCTGCTCTGCCGCCTGTCTGTCCTGTACGCTGCTCAGCAGTTTGGCCTGCAACAATGACATGGCACGGGCCCGGTTTTTGTGCTGGGAACGCTCGTCCTGGCACTCGACCACAATGCCCGTGGGCAGATGTGTGATGCGCACAGCAGAATCCGTTTTATTGACGTGCTGACCACCTGCACCGGAGGCGCGATAAGTATCGATGCGCAAATCAGCTTTATTGATATCAACCTCATCCACCGACGCTACCTCCGGCATGATTGCCACCGTACAGGCCGACGTGTGAATACGGCCCTGGGATTCGGTTTCGGGCACCCGCTGCACCCGGTGGGCACCCGATTCAAACTTGAGATGGGCGTAAACATCCCGCCCCTGCACCCGGGAGATCAATTCCTTGTAGCCACCGTGTTCACCAGAGCGCTCAGACAGTACCTCAACATGCCAACCCATCTGTTCGGCATAGCGTGAATACATACGAAACAGGTCACCTGAAAAAATAGCCGCTTCATCACCGCCAGTACCGGCGCGGATCTCCAGAAAAATATTGTGCGTGTCGCGGGGATCTTTCGGCAACAGCAACGTTTGCAGTTCGTCGGTGAGTGCTTCCAGCCGGGTATTGCCACTGGCAATTTCATCCTCAGCCATAACTACCATATCGGGATCATCCTCGGCCAGCATGGCCCGGGCCTCTTCGATATCTGCCTGTACCTGTGTATAGCTGTGGTAACAGCGAACCACCTCTTCCAGTTCGGCATACTCCCGCGAAAGATCCCGGAATAACACCTGATTGGCAATGGTTTCAGCATCGCCGAGCAGGATAGAAACTTCTTCGTAACGATCACTGAGGGTATCAAGTTTGACCAGCAAAGACGGTTTCATTGCAGGGTGCGCCCCGCTGTCGACACCTGCACATGCCCATCACTACCACGGCTGGTGTTTTTCGTTGCAGGCGGCGGCTTGGCCGCTGCCACATGTTGCGCTGGCTCTTCATCCAGCCCCAACAAACGGCGTGCATTGGCCAACAGGTCTTCGCGTCCAGCTACACTGACCTGTTTGAGACCAGTCGTAGGGGCATGAATCAATTTATTGGTAATCCCGCGCGCAAGTTGGGCCAGCACTATTTGAGGATCGTCACCACGGGCAAGTGCGCGCAGGGCGCGATCAAGTTCCTGCTCACGCAACTGTTCAGCCATACTGCGGTATTCTTTGACCGAATCAACCGCCGCCAGGCTGCTCAGTTCTTCCAGATAGGTCTTGACGCCATCGGCGATCATACGGTCAGCCTTGCGGGCTTCGTCCTGACGATTGCGCATGTTCTGGTCCACAATTTCACGCAGATCATCCACGCTGTACAGGTATACGTCCCGCAAATCACCCACCTCGGTTTCTATATCTCTGGGCACAGCAATATCCACCATCAGAATAGGACGGTGCTTGCGTTTTTTCAGTGCGCTCTCCACCGCACCTTTGCCGAGGATCGGCAACTGACTGGCGGTGGAGGTAATCACAATATCAGCCCTGGCCAACTGCTCGGGTATATCAGCCATCATCACCGCCTCAGCACCAAAACGATGAGCCAGGTCACGCGCCCGACCCAGGGTGCGGTTGGCAATAGTAATCTGTTTAACACCTGCTTCGATCAGATGGCGCGTCACCAGCTCAATGGTTTCGCCTGCACCCACTAACAGTGCGGCACAGCGGGACAAATCCGTAAAAATATGACCGGCCAGATCAACCGCTGCATAAGCGACAGAAACCGGGTTTTCACCAATGGCCGTATCTGTTCGTACCTTTTTGGCCAGGGCAAAAACACGCTGAAACAGGCGATTGAAGTTTGTGCCAACCACCCCTGCATCCACGGCTACGACAAAAGCAGACTTGAGTTGACCAAAAATTTGTGGCTCACCCAACACCATCGAATCCAGACCACTGGCAACGCGTGCCACATGCTCCACTGCATCAGCCGCCGAACGAAAATAAGCCGCCGCCTGCAATTCAGTTACCGACAGATGGTGATAACCGGCCAGCCAGCCCACGATAGTATTGACCTGCTGTTCGGTGTCAGTCTCGTCAGCGATCGAGGTATAAATTTCTGTCCGGTTGCAGGTCGATAAAATTACGGCGTCATCCACACCGGCTAATGCAGTCAATGCCGCCAGTGCCTCGCTCACCTGCTCCGGGCTGAACGCCACCCGTTCGCGCACTTCAATTGCAGCCGAATTGTGGTTGATTCCCAGCACAAGAAAGTTCATATCGTTTGCGGCTGAAGGCCAGCAATGGCCACAGTTTCTCCGGTACAGAAAACGGCGGGCACAATAGCACATTTAATGCGGCTTTCCCCGCCTTTCAGGCGCCGCTAGGCTAAAAAACACCCGTCGGCCACCCAGACAACAGATCAGCGGGCGCCTGTCATTGCATCAATTGTGCGAGCAAACATGTCAACAATATCTAAAGACAAGCGCAAGTTATTAAAATAAAAGGTGATTTTTATAATATTGCCCGAATATAAAATACGCCCGACCAGGCACCCGGCCACATTGTCGACCAATCGGGTTTATGGTGGTACCACCCATTACAGGCAGGCGGTAGGTTTAGAATCCCGCTTATGTCACAATTATTGTACATGTCTCACCAAAGCCTGGATTAACCTCATCATGCGTTTTGTTTTGATCCTCAGCCTGACCATTTTGCTGGCTGGCTGCACCTCCACCCCTGAGCTTTCGGCACCTGCCGTTAGCGACATCAGTGAGACAGAACCTGTTATTGAGCCTGTCACACCGCCGCCGGAGCGGCCCATTCCAGAGGCTTCAGTCTATCCGCTATTGGTCGCCGAATTTGCCTTGCACCGCCAGCATTTCGAGCTGGCCCTGGACGAATACATGACTCAGGCCGACCGGTTGCAGGATCGGGGTGTGGCAGAGCGCGCAACCCGGGTAGCCGCCTATATGAACCGTCTGCCGGAGACTCTTGACTCGGCAGCACTGTGGGCCGGGCTGGACCCGCAAAATGTTGAAGTCAACAATATTCTGGCAACCTTACTGGCCAGTGAAGGCCGCCCTGGCGAAGCGCTCAAATATATGGAACAGATGCTTCGCAGTGGCAAAGAGGTCGATTTTTCTATTCTCTTCAAAGGCTTTGGAGAACTCTCGCCACAAGATCGCAAGACACTGATCAACGGGCTTGACGATCTCGCACAACGCTATCCCGACAACCACTCTCTGGCGCTGACCAGAGCTCTGGTCCTTGAACAAAGTCATGAACCTGAACAGGCTCTGGCTCTGCTTGACAGTATCCTTGATCAGGATCCGAATCAGGTCTCAGCACTTGTCATGGAAGCCAAGCTGTTGCAGGAACAAAACACAGAAGATCCTTTTTATCGCCTGCGCAATGTACTTAAAACCCAACCAGACAACCAGCATCTGCGCCTGCAATACGCCCGGCTGCTGACCCGCACCAGCCTAGAGGAGGCCCGAGCGCAATTCAGTATCCTTGCTGCCACCAAGCCCGATGACAGCAACCTGTTATTTTCATTGGCTATGATCAATCACGAGCTGGGCGACAACGCAACGGCCAGAACCCATCTCAACCAGCTGCTTGAACTGGGTCAGCGCACGGATGAGGCCTATTATTATCTGGGTCGTATTGATGAAGCCGACGGTCTGCTGGACGATGCTGTGCGCGCTTATATGGCAGTAAACTCACCCCGCAGCCCAAATTTTTTCAGCTCCCGTGGCCGTATGGCCCGGATTCTCATTGACAACGGCGAGTCTGAACGCGCCCATACCCTGCTCGAACAGGCACGCACTCAGCACCCTCGCCTGCGTGAACAACTGTATGCACTGGAAGCCGATGTACTGCGACAAAGCGGCCACCCGGATCGCGGCCTGACGCTGCTTGATCAGGCACTGCTTCAAAATCCCGATTCCACCGCCCTGCGCTACAGCCGGGCCATGCTGGGTGAGCAAATGGGCAATATCGAACTCATGGAAAGTGATTTGCGCTACATTTTGGTACGCGAGCCTGACAATGCAACAACGCTTAATGCACTGGGCTACTCACTGAGCAACCATAGTGAACGCTATAGTGAGGCCTATGAGCTGATCAAACGTGCCCACGAGCTACAACCCCAGGAGGCAGCCATTCTCGACAGCATGGGCTGGATTCTTTACCGGCTCAAACGCAGCGAGGAAGCCCTGCCTTACCTGGAACAGGCCTATCGCCTGTTCCCGGACCCCGAAGTTGCCGCTCATCTGGGCGAGGTACTGTGGGCACTGGGTCGCGCCAATCAGGCACGGGGCGTATGGACCAGCGCACTCAAGCTCGATCCACAGCATAAAATCCTTCTCGCCACCATCCGCCGCTTTGATTTGGGCCTGCTTCAGGAGTCACCCTGATCGTGCGATTTTTGTTGACCGCACTGCTGTGCATGCTGGCAGGCTGTGCAGGTACAGTGCAAATACCCAGCCAGGACTGGTCGCAACACCTGACTCGGTTACAGGCGCTGGATCACTGGCAAAGCGAGGGTAAAATTGCTCTGCGCAATGGTGGAGCAAGCGAGTCAGCCAATCTGGTGTGGCAGCAAAAGCGGCACCAGTCTGAGCTGCAATTGAGCGGCCCCCTCGGCATGGCCGCCACCCGTATTTACAGCGACGGTCAGCATTTGCAGATCATCCGCGGCGAAGATTCCCAAACCTTTGATATTTCCAGCCAGGCCGCCATTGAAGCCAATACCGGCTGGGATCTGCCACTGACCTCCCTGCCCTACTGGATACGGGGCATACCGGATCCAAACAGTCACAGTGAACACATGCACATAGAAAGTCATTTGCTGCGGGAACTGAAGCAAAATGGCTGGCGAGTACAGTTTGGCGCTTACGATAGCTTTGAAGGCTATTATTTACCGACCCGCCTCACGCTTCAGCGAGCCGACAGCAGTGCCCGAATGATCATCCGCCACTGGCAGGTGAGCAAAACGCCATGACACCAACGCTGAGTCTGTTGTCACCGGCCAAACTCAATCTTTTTTTGCATATCACCGGGCAAAGAGCAGATGGGTACCATGTGTTACAGAGCGTCTTTCAACTGCTCGATTATGGCGACACACTGCAATTTACGCCCGATAACAGCGGCCAGATCAGTTTGCTGGGTGATAATCTGGCTCTGGCACCACAGGACAATTTAATCATGCGCGCCGCCCGTCTGTTGCAAAGCAGCCGTCAAAACAGCCGCAGCGGTATACAAATCACACTGCACAAGCGCATTCCCATGGGCGGCGGACTCGGCGGCGGCAGCTCCAATGCAGCCACTACCTTACTGGTGCTCAATCATCTCTGGCAGTGTGGCTACAGCAACGGCGAGCTACAAGCTATGGGCCTGTCTCTGGGTGCTGATGTCCCCGTATTTGTAGCGGGCCACAGTGCCTGGGCAGAGGGCGTTGGCGAACAGCTCACACCGCTGGATATACCACCGCGCTGGTATGTCATTATCCATCCCGGCTGCCACATCAGTACCGGAGAAATTTTTTCAGACCGGCAATTGACAAGGAACAGCCACGCCATCACAATAGCGGCCTTTTTTCAGGGGGAGTCCCGGAACGACTGCGAGGCAGTTGTCGTCAACCATTATCCTGAAGTCGCCAAGGCTTTGAAATGGTTAGGGAAATTCGGGAACTCCAGACTGACGGGAACCGGCGCCTGTATTTTTGGCAGTTTTGCCAACGAAGAAAAGGCAAGCGCTGTTGTTAAACAGATTCCCGAGCCCTGGACGGGCTTTATGGCCCGCGGGTTAAGGCAGTCACCGGTATTACAAATATTGGCCTGACAGCATCTGCCCGGCAAAGGTTTACTGGGGTGTCGCCAAGCGGCAAGGCACCGGGTTTTGATCCCGGCATTCGCAGGTTCGAATCCTGCCACCCCAGCCATTTTGTAATTTTCCTGTTTATTGACAGGAAACACCGTGTTCAGATGAACACCCTGAACCGGAACATATCGCGTGCCATGCATTCACTGGAAAGTATGGCACTATTTTTATGTACCGGGTTTTATGTACTGAGCAGTCCAGCTGATAAACTTTCGTCCGCAGGGAATGCGCGACAGACAGGGTGGTGACAGTCATCATGTACATACAATTATGAAACTCACACCAGTACCGACCAGGGGTAAAAGCGCCGTGTCCTCGAAAATGATGGTTTTCACCGGAAATGCCAACCCGGAACTGGTCCAGAAGGTAGCCAACAGGCTCTATCTCTCCTTGGGCAAGGCGGATGTCGGCAAATTTAGCGATGGCGAAATTGCCGTTGAGCTGAATGAAAATGTCCGCGGAAAAGATGTTTTTGTCGTACAGTCAACCTGCGCACCCACCAATGACAATCTGATGGAACTGCTGGTGATGATCGACGCTCTGCGCCGGGCATCGGCAGCGCGTATCACCGCTGTTGTCCCCTACTTCGGCTATGCTCGCCAGGATCGCCGTGTGCGCTCTTCCCGGGTGCCCATCACCGCCAAGGTTGTCGCTGACATGATGGTGGGGGTCGGTGTTGACCGGGTACTGACGGTTGATTTACACGCAGAACAGATTCAGGGCTTTTTCGGCTGCCCGGTGGATAATGTCTATGCCTCATCTGTTCTCAATGCCGATATCATTGAATGCAACTACGAAAATCTGATTGTAGTCTCACCCGATATTGGCGGCGTAGTGCGTGCCCGCGCCATTGCCAAACAGCTCGATGATGCCGATCTGGCTATTATTGACAAGCGCCGTCCCCAGGCCAATGAAGCCCAGGTAATGAATCTGATTGGTGAGGTTGATGGCCGCACCTGCCTGCTGGTCGACGATATCGTGGATACTGCAGGTACTTTGTGCAAGGCCGCCGATGCACTTAAAGAGCGCGGCGCACAAAAAGTGGTGGCCTACTGCACCCACGCAGTATTGTCAGGTCGCGCACTTGATAATGTGAAGCACTCCCAGCTCGATGAACTGGTTGTCACCGACACCATCCCTTTAAGCGAAGCCGCCAGATCACTGGGTAAAATCCGTCAGCTGACGATAGCCGATCTACTGGCAGAATCAATTCGCAGGGTGTCAAACGAAGAATCCATTAGCGCGCTATTCCAGTAGGAGTGGCGTTTACACCAACCACTGCCGCACCGGTCGCAGGTAAGCAGTGCATTGTCAAAGGAGTTTGGACGGATGTCTGACCAATTTGAACTAAACGCAGAAGTGCGTGAAGACCTGGGGAAAGGTGCGAGCCGCCGCCTGCGTCGTCATGCCGATCTGGTACCCGCCATCATCTACGGCGGCAGCAAAGATGCCCAACCGCTGACCCTTATCCGCAAGGATTTGGAAAAAGCACTGGAAAATGAGGCCTTTTACTCTCACGTTCTAACGCTAAAAATAAGCGGCAAAACGGAAAAAGCCATTCTGAAAGACCTGCAACGCCACCCGGCCAGGGATCGCGTTATGCACGCCGACTTCCTGCGCATTGACGACAAGGTGGCCATCAAGGTCCATGTACCCATCCACTTCCTCAATGAAACCTCCTGCCACGGGGTTAAAATCCAGGGCGGCATGATTCAGCATCAGCAGACTGATATCGAAGTGCTTTGCCTGCCAGGCGATATTCCTGAGTACATCGAAGTTGATATGGCCGACATACAAACCGGCGATATCATCCACCTGTCTGACGTCAAGTTACCAGAAGGCGTCACCTCGGTTGCACTGTCACTGGGTGAAGATCACGACCTGGCTATTGCTTCTGTCAACGCACCCAAAGGTGGCAGTGACGAAAGTGAAGCAGCTGCTGATAACGACGAAACAGAAGCCGAAGACGGTGGCGAGGACTAATCTCCTCGCTATCCTCTCATCTGTTAATCAACGGCGCCCCTACCTTGACTGCGCCTGCCAATACAGTGATTAAGCTGATTGTCGGACTGGGCAACCCCGGTAGTGACTACCGGGGAACACGTCATAACGCAGGTGCCGATCTTGTCGAGGCTCTGTCGAATCAGTGCAATAGCACTTTGCAGAGCGAAAAAAAATATCATGGTCTCAGCTCACGTATTACACTGGCAGGCCATGACCTGCGTCTACTGATTCCCTCTACCTATATGAATCGCAGCGGTCAGTCGGTCGCTGCAATAGCCACTTTTTTTAAAATCAGACCTGAAGAAATACTGATTGCTCACGATGAACTCGATATTCCCGCAGGCCAGGCACGCATAAAACAGGCTGGCGGGCACGGTGGCCACAACGGCTTGCGGGATATTATTCCAGCACTGGCCAACAGTAATGCCTTTTATCGTCTGCGTATTGGTATTGGCCACCCCGGCCATGCGACCAGAGTCAGCGGCTGGGTTCTGGGGCGGCCATCAGACGAAGATCGCAAACGTATTAATCAGTGTATAGACGAAGCTATCGCCACCCTGCCCCTGCTACTGGACGGTGACAAGACCAGGGCAATGACCCGTCTGCATAGTTTCACAGCCGCCTGAACTCTCCCCAGGCACGACAAAAGGACATCAATTATGGGTATTAAATGCGGCATAGTCGGACTGCCCAACGTTGGCAAATCCACCCTGTTCAACGCACTGACACGAGCAGGCATAGACGCCGAAAACTTTCCCTTTTGCACCATCGAACCCAATGCCGGTGTTGTGCCGATACCAGACCCGCGACAGCAAAAGATTGCTGAAATCGTCAAACCCCAACGTGAAATCGCTACCACTATGGAATTTGTCGATATTGCCGGCCTGGTTGCCGGCGCATCCAAAGGCGAAGGTCTAGGCAACCAGTTTCTGGCCAATATCCGCGAGACCGATGCCATTGCCCATGTGGTGCGCTGCTTTGATGATGACAATGTAATTCATGTTGCCAATAAAATTGACCCGCGCTCAGATATCGAAGTCATCAACACCGAGCTGGCACTGGCTGATCTTGAAAGCTGCGAAAAACAGCTGCAAAAAGTCACCCGCACTGCGAAAAGCGGCGACAAGGATGCCGTTGCCCTTAAAAATCTCCTTGAAAACAAACTGCTGCCCCAGCTCAATGAAGCCCAACCTGTGCGCTCACTGAGCTTTGACGAGGGCGAATATGCCCTGCTTAAAACACTGCACCTGCTGACCATCAAGCCAACCATGTACATTGCCAACGTCGATGAAAACGGCTTCGACAACAACCCCCACCTGGATACCGTACAGGAAATTGCCAGCAACGAAGGTGCAGTTGTTGTCACCATTTGCAATAAGCTGGAATCGGAGATCATAGAACTGGAAGACGATGAACGACTGGAGTTTTTGCAAGAAGCAGGTATGGAAGAACCGGGTTTGAACCGTGTTATCCGGGCCGGTTACCAGTTGCTGAACCTGCAAACTTACTTTACTGCCGGAGTGCAGGAAGTGCGCGCCTGGACCGTCAAGGTGGGTGCCACCGCCCCGGAAGCTGCTGGCGTCATCCACACCGATTTCCAGAAGGGTTTTATCCGCGCCGAAGTTATCGCCTACGAAGACTTCATCATCCATAAGGGTGAGCACGGTGCAAAAGAGGCCGGCCGCTGGCGCCTTGAAGGCAAAGACTACATCGTACAGGATGGAGACGTTATCCACTTTCGCTTCAACGTCTGATCCATTCCAGACCCGGGTGTCGTACCTTATCGGGGCCCGGTCCAGGTTATATCAGCCCTGCCGCCCTAGCGATATTCCTGCTCAAGTATGGCTCTCACTGCCTGTATTTCCTCTTTAAGCTCCAACAGCGTGGGTTCTCCCGCTGCTTCGGCCTCCTCCTTCATCTCGCGCCGATGCTCTTCCTCCAGCACATTGACTACGATGCCAATAATCATATTGAGGAAGGCAAAAGCCGATAAAAAAATAAAGCTCAGATAGTAAGTCCAACTCAGAGGGTAAACTGTCATTGTTTCGTACATGACATCAGTCCAGTCTTCAAATGTCATGACACGAAACAGTGTCAGCATGCTGATGCTGATATCACCCCATAGCTCAGGATTAATCTCATAGAAAAAAGTGGTGCCAACAGCCGCATAAATATAAAAGATGATAAACATCATCAGCATGACATAACCGAGCTGCGGCATGGCTGCCAACAGCGAGTTCAGCAAAGTGCGCAACTCGGGAATGATCGACACCATCCTCAGCACACGGAAAATACGCACCAGACGCCCAATCAAAGCCAATTCTGAATCCTCAATCGGAATCAGACTGACCACTACAATCAGTGTGTCAAAAATATTCCAGCCACTGCGAAAGAAGCGTCTCTTGTCCGGCTCAGCCAGAAGGCGCACCGTAATCTCTACCAAAAAGAACAGGGTGATAGCCCAATCCAGAATGACAATAATCCGGGTCACACTGGTAGGCAGTTCATAGGTTTTTACACCGATAACCAGCGCAGACAACAAAATAATAGCAATAACAATTGTTTCAAACAGCTTGTTCGAGCGCAGTTGCTCAAACCGGGCCTGCCACTGCCGGGAAGAAAAGCTCATAAGGTGATCCTAAGGGCAATTACAAGATAATATCCGGCCAGCATTATAGGCACTAAGAGCCGCCAAACCAGCCCTTGACCGGAACCAGATGGTAACTGGATCCGCCGTAGAACAGCTGCACAGCACTTGACTTGCCCAGACAAAATGGGGAGAATGCGCGCCTCTTTGGGACAGCAGCTCCCACGCAGACAATGTGGCTACGTAGCTCAGCTGGTTAGAGCACAGCATTCATAATGCTGGGGTCGGTGGTTCAAGTCCACCCGTAGCTACCATATTTTTCCAAGGCTTATGTACGCGTAGCCCTTTTTGTTTCTGCCAAATGCGTGAGATTGATAAACTAGCAATCGAACGGGAGTGTTAGAAATTCTGTGTCAATCAACTAATCTCACTATGAGAGGATTGACCCATGAGCAACGAGTTCGATTTTGACGAAGCCCTGAAAGCTCTGCAATCAGGCAAAGCCATCACGGGGAAGGACGGCGTCCTGACCCCGTTGATCAAGAAACTCACTGAGGCAGCCCTGGAAGGCGAGCTGGATTCCCATCTGGCCGAGGATATCGTTCCCAACCGCAAACACGGCAAAACCAGCAAGACAGTCAAGAGCACAGCCTG
>JBKECP010000042.1:0-4373 GCA_047974765.1 Parahaliea sp.
CCGGCAGGGTGATCTGGCTCAGCAGACCCTTGCTGTAGTGGTAGGTCTGCTGGCTGCCATCGGGCCAGGTGTGGCTGTGCAGCTGGTCGTCGGCGTTGTAACGGTGGCCGGTTTCAAAGCTGAACTGGCCGCCGCCCGCGGTGGCGTAGGTGGTGGCGCTGGTGGCACTACCCAGTCTTTCAATTGCGTTTGCAACCGGCCGTCAACCAACAGCTCCAGCAGGCCCTATACAGGCACAGGACTGGCTTTATAGCTGCCAGCATTTTGAAGAAATCCACTACCGACGATTTGGCCGTACCGCCTGACACCAGAGCCCTCACTGACCCTAGTTTGGGAAGGTATATTCAATCTGATCCGATTAGCATCCTACGGGACTATAGTGATCCACAGATGCAAGTTGCAATCAGCATGGGCATCCCGTTGCAGACCTTCGGTTCAGGCGGTGGGCTAAATCACCTGTACGGATACGTGGAATTGGAATTGGAATTGGAATTGGGAATTATTCTGATTATTGCAAGTGTTAATTACTACGGATTGCTTCGAAAAACAGGGTGAGTAGTTGTATTGATTATCCAATACAACATGCCCACCTTTGTATTCGCTATATCCAAATTAGTGATTTTCGCATTGACGGTTTAAAGCCAAAATCCCGCCGATGTTAGGCGTACCAACTAGCCAGCAAAGCACACAAATGATCACTGCCAAAATCGACATATCATGAACTACGTAAACTAACTCCATCGGCTGAAATTCTTGCACTGGAATGAAGTAGAAAACTATAACCAATGAAATTGAAAGAAGTAGAATAATCACAAGAACATGCCTGAAAGCCCTATACCAAAAAGCACTGTTTCTCCATCCAGTCAGAATCAATACCGACCAAGCCAAAACTAGAATCAAGTACAAGACACATACTAATGCCGCAATGGACTGGCTCCCGAAAACGGATTCATAAATCGCGGAATATCTGGCGGCAAGATAAACAGCTGTTCTGCCAATAATAGCGGCACACACCAGATAGAGAATTAGTTTTGCTGATTTGCTGTTATTAAACATCAATCTTACATCCGCTTGACCCAAGGTGCTTTTTTGGGCGTAGTAGACCATATGTCTTGGACACACTGCACTTTACAGGCGGTTAAACCGCTAGTATCACCCTCTTCACATTGTTCTTTGGTTTTTTCAGCACAATCTTCTTCACACTCTATCTGTCGCTGGATTTTTGAGTAGTACGTGTAACCTGTATACAGCGCAACTCCTACAGCGATATATAGCGGATTTAAGGCTTCACCCGTGGGATCAGAATACATCAACGAATTTTGACCGGCGTACCCGTACAGGTGATTCAATCCGTTGGAGTATGCAAGGTCAGGAACGGGCAATCCCATTTGTGCCGCTATCTGCCGCTGTGGATCACTGTAGTCCAAATTGATGCCACGGGGATCAGCTTGAATATACCTTCCCAGACTGGGATCATAATCCCTGAAGTAGTTGTAATGTAACCCCGTCTCCCCATCAAAATACTGCCCTGGCAGCCTTAAATTCATCCGGATGCGGTTCCCCGGCAAGATGCCCGCCGCCCCAAAGGCCTCTGCCTGTGCCTGCCAGCTGGTCTGCCCCGCCTTTGTGGTCGCAAGGATCGGCGTGCCCAGATGGTCGGTATGCAGGTAATGCATTTCGGTCCGGGCGTCCGTCAGGCTGCCGTTGTGTATGCTGGCCTGCCAGATGGGATCGGTGCTCCACAGGCCCTGATCAGCCGCCACCGGATTGAAGCCGTAGGCTTTGGTGAGGGTACCATCCTGATCAGTCTCGCCCAGCAGGCCCTGCTCGCTGTAGATGAAGTAGGTGCTCTTTGTGTTGGTTGTGCCACCTTCAGTGACGTGTTTGGCGATTCGTCGGCCGAAGGGGTCGTACTGGTAGTTCGCCTGCAGGTCGGGGGTGCTTTGTCCGGCGGCGTTGCGGCGGTAGCGGGTCAGTCTGTCGGCGGCGTTATAACCGTAGTCTCTGGTCGTGTGGCTGTTGCTTTCCTTCAGGGTGTGGCCCTGCGGGCTGTAGTTGATTTGTGTATCAATAGCCGGGCTTTGGTTGAAGAGCGCGGGACTGAAGGGAAGCGCCTGTCCTTTTGTTTTTTTGTTTGGCTGCAATCGCCGTTATCTGGAATTTCTTTCCTCGCTGGACGATCCCGGACGTGGGGCACGGGATTTGAAACGCCTGTGCGAACCCGGGCGGGATGGAGAGCGCCCCGTCAAGGGCCTGAACTTCTTCCATCGTGACGAACAACGGCTGTTGCGCGCACTGGAGCGGCCTGAATTCAATATCCACGGATTGCGCCGGGCTGACTTGAAAGCCTTTCTGCCTGGACTCAGTGATGCTGCGCTCTCGCGGCAACTTCGGCGACTGCGCTGTATGGGACTGATCAAGCGTGTTGCACATAGTTATCGCTACTATCTGACACGCTTGGGACGGGCCGCCATCGCAGCTGCCTGCTCGTTGACACAATTCAATATCGTGCCCGCTTTGGCTGCTGCTCGATGAGAAATTCTTTGCCATTTCTGTCATGTTTGAAGTGATAAGAGACTAACAGTTTGGCTTAGTCTTCCATTAGATACTTGACCATCTGTTCGTGATGATCAAGAAAGTCTTTAGTAACAGTGTAGTGTTCGGTATCTTCATACTTAACCACGTCAATGCCAGTTTCTGTAAATTGGTAAATTTTTGCGCGTGGGTACGCTAATAATATTGGGGAATGGGTCGCAATAATAAACTGTGACTTTTCTTCAACTAACTGATGAATAGCAGACAGTGCAGCCATTTGACGCGATGGCGATAAAGCTGCTTCTGGTTCATCCATGATGTACAGACCATTACCTTGCAGCTTGTTTACAAGGGTTGCCATAAATGATTCACCATGTGACTGCTGGTGAAGCGATTTCCCGCCATACATTTTCAAGTATCCTGTTTCATCCATTAGCGTGGCAAGGTTGTAAAAACTTTCAGCGCGTAAAAAGTACCCATCTTCAGGATGCTTGAAACTTTTTATCGTCTTTAGATAACGATGAAGTGGCGAATGTGTACGCTTTGTTGCAAAAGTAGATTGTTTAGTTCCACCTTCAGGATTGAAGCCCATTGCAATAGCAATGGCTTCAATTAATGTAGACTTCCCTGTTCCATTTTCACCAACAAAGAACGTTACGTCAGGGTGAAACTCAAGGAAATCCAGTTCCCTAACTGCTGGAATGCAAAACGGATAATCGTTATGGGCATCTACTTCATCACGTTTGAACTGGATTTCACGTAGGTATGGCTTTTCATCAAAGTTCATTGTGCTGTCTAATTTCCACACTGATTTTGTTCTTCCCTACATTCGCGTAGGCATTCAAGGTATTCGTAGTATATCCGATCCCCATCCCACCAACTATTGCGGGGCTCAAGGATTCTCCAACAACCACAGCCATCTTCACCGGCACCATCGGTAGCATCATCAATTGCATCGAATATGGCTTCACCAACACCTTGTGCTGCTTCCGAACAAGCAGAATTTAATGCGCAGTATGCCGCTGCTGCTGCGGCAACAATCGCTTCACACCCACCCGCAGCACATATACCCGGAATGACTAAAGGCGCTAAAAGCCCTGATGGGTCTGTACGATTAATCGGGTTGCCTTCAGCATAGTTGTAAAGGTGATTCAAACCACCATTATTCGGAATGGTTAAAACGCCTATCTGTTGGGCAAGTCTTAACTGGGGATCATTACTGCGACTCAATACATCCAACAAGTCTGACTGGACATACCGTCCCAGACTGGGATCATAATCCCTGAAGTAGTTGTAATGTAATCCCGTCTCCCCATCAAAATACTGCCCCGGCAGCCTTAAATTCATCCGGATACGGTTCCCCGGCAAGATGCCCGCCGCCCCAAAGGCCTCTGCCTGTGCCTGCCAGCTGGTCTGCCCCGCCTTTGTGGTCGCAAGGAGCGGCGTGCCCAGATGGTCGGTATGCAGGTAATGCATTTCGGTCCGGGCGTCCGTCAGGCTGCCGTTGTGTATGCTGGCCTGCCAGATGGGATCGGTGCTCCACAGGCCCTGATCAGCCGCCACCGGATTGAAGCCGTAGGCTTTGGTGAGGGTACCATCCTGATCAGTCTCGCCCAGCAGGCCCTGTTCACTGTAGATGAAGTAGGTGCTGGTGGTGTTGGTTGTGCCACCTTCAGTGACGTGTTTGGCAATTCGTCGGCCGAAGGGGTCGTACTGGTAGTTCGCCTGCAGGTCGGGGGTGCCTTGTCCGGCGGCGGTGCGGCGGTAGCTGGTCAGTCTGTCGGCAGCGTTGTAACGTAAGCGCCAGAGAATCCCCCCCTTCAAACCGCACTCAATCC
>JBKECP010000043.1:0-196609 GCA_047974765.1 Parahaliea sp.
CATCAGCAACGCGCTGGCGGAGAATGCGATCCGGCCCTTCGCCGTCGGCCGCAAAGCCTGGCTGTTTGCCGATACCCCCCGTGGGGCCCGTGCCAGCGCTACCATGTACTCGTTGATTGAAACAGCAAAAGCCAATGAGCTCGAACCGCGGGCATACCTCCTGCACATCCTTGAACGCATCGGCGGTGCCGATACACTTGAGTCGCTGGAGTCCCTTCTACCCTGGAACATCAACCTGCCACGTTTTGAAAAAACGGTAGGTGCCTACCCGCAAGACAAGTAAGCGGATTTACCGCCGCTTACCAGGAAAAAAACCATCAGGGCAAAATATGCTGAGGCAAAATACCAATAGAGATATTGCTCAACGGGCAAAAAATCCGGGAGGAAAAACTTGCAGGCTGCACCTGATCTGACAAAATACACTAACATCGGGTTGATAATTGTCATATCAGATCTGAACCAATGCACCTATGAAACAATGGCACTCTTGTCGACAGACAATCACTGACTTTTTGTTTAATCCAGAATACATCCAGTAATGCCACCTGACACAACTGCCCTCCCCGTTCTCTACCGCGACGATGACTTGATTGCCATTAATAAGCCGGCCGGTTTGCTGGTGCATCGCAGCCCGGTTGATCGCAGAGAAACCCGCTTTGCCCTGCAAATGCTGCGCGACCAGATTGGCCAGTGGGTCTACCCTGTTCACCGATTGGACAAACCCACTTCCGGTGTACTGATATTTGCCCTGAACCCAAAGACAGCTGCGATCCTGTCGCAGCAGTTTGAACAGCGTCAACTATACAAGCATTATCTGGCTATTGTTCGCGGATGGACACCGGATGAAGGTCTGATTGACCACCCTGTCCGCGATGACACCGACACCAAAGCCAGTATTGAACGCGGACCTGCCCGCTCTGCGATAAGTCGTTATCGCCGTCTGGCCAGGATTGAACTGCCCTGTTTTGTTGAGCGCTATCCCCATACCCGTTACTCACTGGTGGAACTGTTCCCGAAAACCGGGCGTCGCCACCAATTGCGCCGACATATGAAACACATTGGCCATCCAATTATTGGTGACGCCAAGCATGGCAAGGGCGTACACAACCGCTTTATTGCCGCAAACTATCAGGTACAAGGCCTGTTGCTGAGCTGTATTGAAATGCAACTTCAGCATCCCTGCGCCAATAATCACCTGGTTATACGGGCAACACCGGGTAAACCTTTTCAGAATCTTGTTCATCATTTTGGCTGGCAGCAGGCGCTCTCACAGGCACTGCCCTGGCTGGCAGATCAAACCTTATCAACAACAGATTGAAGCATTGCCTCAACTGGATTTTCACTATTGGACAAGGCATAGTGATCGCCCGTTCGGCAGCAGTAAATAACGTTTTAATTCACCGATGAAAAACACCGGAACTTATTTGGGTCAACTCAATCATCGACTTATTTGGGCCGGTTTTACAGCGCTTGTACCCATCGCTTTGTTTGTTGCAATTTTTGGGGCTGCCTTTGGACTGGCGGCCAGCCAGAGCGGTCTTGATGATCTTCAGTCAGTGATAATGAGCACACTGGTATTTGCTGGCGCTTCCCAGTTTGGCGCACTGGAATTATGGGGACCACAGGTTCCTTTGTTTACCTTGCTGATTACCGTTTTTGCCATCAATGCACGTCACCTGTTGATGGGAGCAACCCTCTACCCCTGGTTAAAAACCCTGCCACTGCTACAGCGTTACGGCATTATGATGGTTGCCTCTGATGCCAATTGGGCTATGGCTATGCAGGCATTTAGCCGCAATCAACCCGGCCTGGGCCTGCTTTTTGGCGGTGGCCTGGCACTGTGGATTTTCTGGATTATCGGTACCTGGCTGGGTGCCCACTTCGGCAATGTCATCAATGATCCGCACGGGCTGGGGCTGGATATGGTAATGGGCTGCTTTTTATTGGCAATGGTCGTCGGCGGCGAACGCCATCTGCGTATGTTCGTCATCTGGACAGCCGCCGCCGTATCATCCCTTCTGGCTTATTATTACCTGCCTGACAACAGTCATGTCATTGTGGGCGCACTGGTTGGCGGTTTGGCCGGTACTTTCTGGCCGGAGCAAAGTAATGAACATTGAAACGGCCGGAGCAGGCACACTGTACATTATCCTGGCAATGGCGCTGGTAACACTGCTAACACGCTGGGGCGGGGTTTATGTGATGGTCTTTATCCCTATCGGCTACAGGGCCAGGAAGTTCATCCACGCCATGTCAGGTTCGGTACTGGTCGCCTTGCTGGCTCCCATGGCTGTCAATGGTGACAACGGTGCGCGGCTGGCACTACTGACTACGGCAACCATCATGTTACTGCTAAAAAAACCACTGCCATCCATTGCAGCCGGTATAGCCACTGCGGGGCTATACCGGCAGTTTGTTGTTTAGAGCAAACTTACTATTAACCTGGCAATCAAATAAATGAGTCCCTCACTATTTGATTGTCACCCCTAAAATCAGCGGAATTTGTGAAATCTCTTGATTTTTGCAGGACTCGCGCAGGCTTACAACCTGCGGCGGCACGTCCATGTGCCGCTTATTCATTCGGCTAAAAGCTTGCCGGGTTAATACCCTGGCTTTTCAAGCTGCGTTCAGCCCATTACCGCACCTTCACAGGCAGGTCCAACCAGTTTGCGATAGCGGCGCATAAAACCTACCGGTACAGGTTTTTCCAGAGGCTGCCAATGTTCGCGGCGGCGGGTAATTTCGGCATCATCCACCGCCAGATGCAAACGGCGGCCGGGAATATCGATCTCGATGATATCCCCCTCTTCTATCAGTGCAATCAGACCACCATCACTGGCTTCCGGGCCAATATGACCGACACAGGGGCCAGAGGTGGCACCTGAGAAACGACCGTCAGTAATCAGCGCTGCTTCATTTAAACCTTTGGTTTTCAGCGCGAGTGTTACACCGAGCATTTCAGGCATACCGGGAGAGCCCTTTGGCCCCTGATAACGCAACACAACCACTTCACCCTGCCTGACCTCATCATTATTAATAGCGGCCAGCGCTTCTTCTTCAGTATCAAAGCAACGGGCTGGACCACTGCAAACCTGCATGTTTTCACTGACACCCGCTGCTTTAATCACACATCCCTCAGTGGCAATATTGCCGCGCAATACCACAATACCGGCATCGGCACGAAAGGGTTTATCCAGCGGGGGAATAATCTGTGCATCCATCACCACCGCAGCCTCAGCCACCGCAGCCAGCGGCAGGCCACTCACCGTCATACAGCTTAAATCCAGGTGCGGCGCCATCCGCTTGATAACAGCCGGCATACCGCCAGCTGCCCATAAATCCTGCACACCGTAGGGTCCGTTCGGGCTGATCGACAACAGTGTCGGTATATCAGCTACCGCCTCAAAGTCAGTCAGATTCAACGGCACTTCAGCACACTGGGCAATGGCGGGCAGGTGCAGGGTGGAATTAGTGGAACCACCAATGGCAATCGCCATTTTAATGGCGTTTTCAAAGGCGGCAGGGGTAAATAACTGACGCGCATTAAGCCCCTCTTCAACCAGCCCCACAACACGCTCACCCGTGGCCCGTGCCGCTTGCAACTTGTCACTGTGCCAACCAGGGATGTTGGCACTGCCGGGCAAACAGAAACCAAAAACCTCAGCCAGACACTGGAAGGTATTGGCTGTACCCATAATTTCACAGGCACCACAGGTGGAACAGGTGGATGTCTTGGCAAACAGGGAGGGATCGTCCTTGTAATCACCGTGATCAATGGAGCCGCGCTGTCCCTGCGTATTGCGAATATCCATCTGGCCGGGTCCGGCAGATAAATAGATGGAGGGTAAATCAAGGCGAGCCGCCGCCATCATCATACCCGGATTGATCTTGTCGCAACCGGCGATAAATACCACGCCGTCATAGGGCTGGGAACGAATATGGGTTTCGACAATATCAGCTATCAGATCACGCTGGGCCAGTACAAAGCGCATACCATCATGGGCCATGGCCACACCGTCACAGGGAGCCGGCACATTGAACTCAGCAGCCTCCCCACCGGCAGCGATAATACCTTCTTTGACTTTACTGGCCAGCAAATTGAGATGAGAGTGTCCGGTCGTCAACTCAGTATGCGAGTTGGCAATAGCAATAAGAGGACGTTTCTGAAAGCCATCTGTATTGTATCCAGCACCGTGCAAAAGCCCTTTTCTGAACATATTCATTACCGGACTGGCGCTGGCAGAAATAATATCGCTGCGTTTTTTCATTGAACAAACTCCCTTGTAAATCTGAAATAGACTCTTTTCGATTACAGTTATTTATGGCCTGTTTATATCAGTGCGGCAACGGCAATACAGGTTAGTGTGGCAATTACCGGCACCACCACAGTGATAACACCCACATCCCGATAGGCATCTTTATGGGTGAGGCCGGTAATGGTGAGCATGGCGACCACTGCACCACTGTGTGGCAGCGAGTCAAAACCACCGGCAGCCATGGTGACAATACGATGCAGGACTGTGGGTTCAACACCCATCTCAATATAAGCCGGTGCCATTGTCTGCATAAAAATCTGCAAGCCCCCCGAGGCTGAGCCGGTAATACCCGATACCAGGCTGACTGAACTAAAAGCCGACAATAGCGGCGGCATACCGGTATCGAGCATAAAATGGATAAATGCCTCAAAGCCGGTCGTTTGAGTAACAACCCCACCAAAGCCGATAACGGCGGCTGTATTAATCAACGGCATAATACTGTCCTGGGTACCCAGCCCCATTACGCTCAAACCGTGGCGTCTGACCGCCGGGAACAGCAATACAGCCAGCAAGGCGCCTGCCACCAGGGCACAACTGGGCCAGACAATGGGTTGGGAGTTGGCAAAACGCAGTAGCGCCATCAGGGTATTATCAGCAGCCAGCGTGTCGGCTGAAACCAGCATGGCGATAAGGCGTGGCGCCATAATCAGCAGCAATACCAGAGCCAGCGGCAGTGTTGCCATAAACCAGTGAGGCACCAGTGCCGGGTCGGGAATATCCATGTTATCCCTCGGGCTGGGCACAAACTTTTCGCCGCGCTCAGCCGCAAGGCGACGCTGGCGCTCCAGATACCACATGCCAAGAACAAACATAATGGTTCCACCCAACACACCCAGCCAGCCACCGGCAAACAGATCTGTACCCAGCGCCACCGAAGAAATTACATTGTGGATCGACGGTGTACCTGGCAGCGCTGTCAATGTAAAAGTGGCCGCCCCCAACGCCATGGCCGCACAGAACAGACGCTTGGGAATCTGCGCCTGCTGCAGCAAACGCAAGCCCAGCGGATAGATGGCGAAGATAACCACAAATATCACAACCCCGCCATAAGTAAGGAAAGCGCAGGCCATTACGGTGATCCACAAGGTGCGATGGGCACCCAGCTGCGCCACCAGTTTCATGGCAATACTGGTGGTGGCATGACTGTCCCCCATCACCCGTCCAAAGATGGCACCAGCGGCAAACAGCAGGAAAAACTTGCCTGCAAAGGTGAAAGCACCCAGTGGACCAAAGGCATAAAACTGCGTCAGAGCCTCTGCCAGTGGCAAGCCGTTAGTAACAATTACCAGCAAGGCACAAACAAGGGAGGCAAAAACAATATCAATGCCACGCAAAGCCAGCCACATCAATAGAGTCACGCTGGCAAACAGGCCAAAATAGGCAATCATCACCACACCTCCCCAGAGTAAGCCTTGTTGCGAGCGAGCTGATCAGACCGGGGGGGCAAAGCAGCCATCTGACGGCTATACAAATATGTATAAATCATAAGAACCGACACTTGTTCTGATTAATATTATTGTTGCGTAACAATACTGCGTGGAGAGACGACAGTAGAATAAGGTCGACTCTCAGACTGTCAGATTAGTGCCAATTCAGTGCCAGCGCCAGTGGCAGGGATCAACCGGCAGTGAACATCCACAACCAGCGAAGCAATACCAGTATCAACACAGCCCAGACCGCCAGTAAAGCCAGCACCAGCAAACCAGCCAGCATAAACAATCCCCGGCTGCGCCGTTGTATTGCGAGCGGCTCACGGTGATAGGCCTTAAGCAGCGCCACATTGCGTGCATTGGCCTTGAAACTCATATCAAACAGATCACCCACCAAAGGAATGACGCCGACCACACCCTCCAGCAAAATATTGCCAGCCATTCGCCATAAAACCGAAGCAGGCGCCCCCGAGCGGGCCGACTGCAACAGAATATAGGCCGACAGTACAATACCCGCCAGATCACCAAAGCCCGGAATCAGGCCGATCAGGCTATCCACACCGATACGAAAGCGTGTACCGGGAATACCGATTGAGTTATCCAACAGCCAGGCAAGCCTGTCCAGGCGCTGGATACGTTGCTCGGGACGAATCGAAGTCATTGCACGGTATTCCTTGTAAACAGGGGGGGCATTGCATTAAACGCAGATAGGGAAAAAATGCAATACAATGCTTAATCGGGGGAGATGGCGGGGGCAGAAGGACTCGAACCCTCGACCTACGGCTTAGAAGGCCGTTGCTCTATCCAGCTGAGCTATACCCCCGAAAAAAACCTGGAAAGTTGCAGGGCACTATCTGATTTGCCCCGTGCGACAAGCAGGCCACAAGGGATGAAACAAAAATGGGGTGGCCGAAGGGTCTCGAACCCTCCACCTCCGGAGCCACAATCCGGTGCTCTACCCGATGAGCTACGGCCACCATCACAGAAAACTGAAATCTGATAAACACAAGCCGACAGATTCGTGTTTTAAACATTACAGCCAACTTTCAGATTGTGGCAAAAAGTTGGTCGGGGTAGAGAGATTCGAACTCCCGACATCCTGCTCCCAAAGCAGGCGCGCTACCAGACTGCGCTATACCCCGAACTATGCTGCGAAACATCGGGCTGTAAAACCCAAACATCCCTCGATTTCAGGAGGCGCATAATACTCACGAGACCCGACAGCGTCAACGAACAATTCCCCACTTTCAGGCACTTTTGCCAGTTGTAGCCCTTTCCCTGATGAAAGTCTCCGTGGGACAATGGCCGCTTTTTGCAGGAAGTGAATTTATGAGTGCCATTGTTCTTGACGGCAAGGTCGAAGCTCAACGCACCGAGGCCGCTCTGCTGGAGCGTGTCAATGCTCTCAAAAGTCACAGCGGTAAAACACCCATAGTGGCTACCTTGCTGGTAGGCGATGACCCAGCCTCAGCCACCTACGTCAAAATGAAAGGTAATGCCTGCCGCCGGGTCGGCATGGATTCACTGGCTGTTGAGATGCCCGCCTCCACCACCACTGAACAGTTACTGGCCAAAATTGCAGAACTCAATGCTAACCCTGACGTACACGGCATTTTGCTGCAACACCCGGTACCGGAACAGATTGACGAGCGCGCCTGCTTTGACGCCATTGCACTGGCCAAGGATGTCGACGGCGTTACCTGCCTGGGCTTTGGCCGTATGGCCATGGGTGAGAATGCCTACGGCTGTGCCACACCTCAGGGCATCATGCGCCTGCTGGCGGCCTACGATATCGATATCGAGGGCAAGTATGCGGTAGTTGTTGGCCGCAGCCCCATCCTCGGCAAGCCGATGGCAATGATGCTGCTACAAAAAAATGCCACTGTCACCATCTGTCACTCCCGCACCAAAGATCTGCCCGCGCTGGTCAAACAGGCAGACATTCTGGTGGGAGCCGTTGGCAAGCCGGAGTTTATTCGTGCCGAGTGGGTCAAAGATGGTGCAGTTGTAGTCGACGCCGGCTATCATCCCGGTGGTGTTGGCGATATCGAGCTGGGGCCGCTGGTAGATCGTGTCAGCGCCTATACCCCCGTACCCGGTGGCGTTGGCCCGATGACGATCAACACCCTGATCATGCAAAGCGTGGAGTCGGGCGAGAAAAGCCTGGGCTGATTGATCAGATCTGAAAACAGCCGGGCTCAGGCCCGGCGCCACTGGGTGCCCTCCCGTGAATCCTCCAGTACCACACCTTGCTGCAACAGCTCCTCGCGGATGGCATCGGCGCGGGCGTAATCTTTGGCGGCTTTGGCTGCTTGCCGTGCCTTAATCGCCGTCTCTATAGACTGCGTACTGATGCCCTCACCGTCACTGCCTGGCAAATCACCCTGCAACCACTCCTGCGGGTGTTGCCCCAAAATACCCAATAGATTGCCCGCCGCCAGAATACGTCCTTTCAGCAGCGGTTTTTCCTTATCCGAAGCCTTGTGCAGCTGTCGTGCCAGCGCGTGAATCTCAGCAATAGCCACGGGCGTATTGAGATCGTCATTGAGGGCTTCATAGAAGGGTTCACCAGCCAGCTCAATATCCATATCCAGAGGTATATCATCCACTTCGCGCAGGGTATTGTAGAGACTGTTCAGCGTCGCCTCCGCCTGATCCAGCAGCTCGGCTGAAAAATTCAATGGTGAACGATAATGAGCTGATAACAGAGCAAAACGCAGCACTTCGCCGCGGTACCTGGTCAGCAGATCACGCACACTGCGCACATTACCAAGGGACTTGGACATCTTTTCGCCGTCGATGTCGATATAGGCGTTGTGCATCCAGTAGCGCACATAATCGCCACCGTGGGCGCAGCGGCTCTGGGCAATTTCATTTTCGTGGTGAGGAAAAATCAGGTCGCGGCCACCGCCGTGAATATCAATGGTCTCCCCCAGGTGCTCACGGATCATCGCCGAACACTCCAGGTGCCAACCCGGACGACCGTAGCCCCAGGGACTGTCCCAGCCGGGCTCATCCGCTTTGGCCGGCTTCCACAGCACGAAGTCGCCGGGATGGCGCTTGTAATCTGCCACCTCGACACGGGCACCAGCCAGCATGTCCGTCAGTGAACGGCCGGAGAGCTTGCCGTAATCGGCCATCGAATCAACCGCAAACAACACATGGCCCTCCGACTCATAAGCGTGGCCCTTGTCGATCAGTTTTTCGGTGAGCGCTATCATCGGGCCGATATTGTGGGTGGCGTGGGGCTCCAGCGTTGGCGGCAACGCATTCAGGGCTGCCATATCCTCACGGTATCTGGCACTGAATTCATCAGTGACTGACACAATACTGCGCTGGCCCTCACGGGCGGCGGCGATAATTTTGTCATCGACATCGGTAATATTGCGGGCGTAGATAACTTCATCAAAATGGGTCTGCAAAAGACGAAACAAGGTATCAAATACCACCACCGGCCGGGCATTGCCAATATGGGCGAGGTTGTAGACGGTGGGACCACAGACATACATGGTTACCCGATGGGGTGCCAGTGGCACAAACACATCCTTGTTGCGACTGAGCGTGTTGTAGAGTTTTAATGACATACAGGTGCCCTATTCCTTATTCCAGCTATCGCGCAGACCAATCGTCATATTAAATACGGGCGTGCTTTCACTGTGCTCATAGCGGTCAGCCACAAAGTAGCCTTCGCGTTCAAACTGAAAACTCTGCTCCGGCTGCGCTGTTACCAGTGAGGGTTCGATCCAGGCCTGTGTCACCACTTGCAGGGAATCCGGGTTAAGCAGGGACAGAAAATCCTTGTCGCCCTTATCCGGGGCCGGATCATTAAACAGGCGGTCATATAATCGTATCTTTGCCTGCCGTCCTTCACTGGCAGATACCCACTGAATCACACCTTTGGGCTTGACGCCGTCTGCCGGATCCTTGCCGATAGTGTCATCAATAATGCGGGCGCGTACCTCGATAATACGGCCTGCGGCATCCTTAATAACTTCATCAGCCTCGATAACATAGGCATTGCGCAAACGCACCCGTTTGCCCAGAACCAGGCGCTTGAATTTTTTGTTGGCCTCTTCGCGAAAATCCTCGGCATCTATATACAGCTCCCGCGTGAAAGGTAACTGACGTTCGCCGAGCTCCTCACGATTCGGGTGACAAGGTGCTCTCAATTGCTCCAGCTGTGCCTCAGGATAATTGCTCAGCACCACTTTCAGCGGGTGCAGCACACACATGGCCCGCGGTGCATGTTCATTCAGGTCATCGCGGATGGCGTGTTCAAGCATGGCTACATCAACCACACCATCGGAACGGGTCACGCCAATCATCTCGCAAAAATGACGGATGGAAGCAGGCGTAAAGCCTCGCCGACGCATACCGGCAATCGTCGGCATGCGAGGATCATCCCAGCCTTCGACCACGCCCTCCTCCACCAGCTGTTTTAACTTGCGTTTACTGGTCACTGTGTAGTTGAGATTGAGACGGCCAAATTCATACTGGCGCGGACGGCTTGGCACAGGCAGGTGTTCCAGCAGCCAGTCATACAGGGGGCGGTGATCCTCAAATTCCAGCGTGCAGACAGAATGCGTTACGCCTTCTATGGCATCTTCCTGACCGTGGGCAAAGTCATAGGTGGGATAAATACACCATTGCCTGCCCGTCTGGTGATGCTCGACCTTGCGAATGCGATAGAGAATCGGGTCGCGCAAATTCATATTGGGCGATGCCATGTCAATTTTGGCTCGCAATACCCGGCTGCCTTCTTCAAATTCACCCGTTTTCATCCGCAAGAGCAGGTTGAGATTTTCATCCACGCTGCGCTCACGATAAGGACTGTTGCGCCCCGGCTCAGTGAGTGTACCGCGATATTCACGCGCCTGCTCCGGGCTGAGATCGCAGACAAAGGCATCACCCTGCATCACCAGATGTACTGCCCAATCGTAAAATTGCTGGAAATAACTGGAGGCATAGCGCACCTCACCAGCCCAGGTATAGCCCAGCCAGCGCACATCCTCTTTAATGGAGGCGACATACTCAGGGCTTTCCTTTGCCGGATTAGTGTCATCAAATCGCAGGTTGCACTCTCCGCCAAAGCGCTCTGCCAAACCAAAATTCAGGCAGATGGACTTGGCATGACCCACATGCAGATAACCGTTGGGCTCTGGCGGAAAACGGGTAATAACACGACGGGTGCGGCCAGTATTCAAATCCTCGGCTACAATATTTTGAAGAAAGTTATTGGCGGGCTTGGTATCCATAAGACCTTTTAATGGTTTTGCAGTGATATTGAGTGGCAGGGCCAAAAATGGCGCGTAGTATAACCGTTGACAACCCTGCCATACAGCGGCAATCACAGCGCCAGAACATCTCGCACATTGCTTCAAAAGCCCGTATCATTGCGCGCCTTTCCAGCTCACTCAACCTGACAACGTACAGGAATTGTCCCATGGTCATCATTCGCACGACTTTCGGCCCGATCAAATTGGCACTGGATGCCGAAAAAGCCCCCAAGACTGTCGCCAATTTCATCGAATACGCTAAAGACGGCTTTTATAACGGCACTATCTTTCACCGCGTAATTGACAACTTCATGATTCAGGGTGGCGGCTTCGATACTGATATGAATCAAAAAAGTACGCGTGAGCCCATTGAAAATGAAGCAGACAATGGTCTGACCAACGACTTTGGCACCATTGCCATGGCTCGCACCATGGAGCCACACTCAGCAACTGCCCAGTTCTTCATTAATGTAAAGGATAACGACTTCCTCAATCATAGCGGCAAAAATATGCAGGGTTGGGGCTACACCGTCTTTGGCAAAATTACCGAAGGCGAAGAAGTGCTGGACAAAATTCGCACTGTTGCCACCACCAATCGCAACGGGCATCAGGATGTACCCACCGAAGCCGTTATTATTGAGTCGGTCGAAATTATCGAAGATTAATTCAGAACTGATCACGTCTTGTGCCCAGCACCTGGTTTATTGCAGACCTGCATCTGGATGTAGCCCGGCCCGGATTAACCCGTGCCTTTGGGCAGTTTCTGGATGAGCGACAGGATGCCGATGCCCTTTATATTCTCGGTGACTTCTTCGAGGCCTGGGTGGGTGATGACGACGATGCCCCCCTGATTGGTGAGGTGGCTGCCCTGCTGGCCAACTACAGTGCCGCAGGTCCGGCCATCTATCTGATGCGGGGGAACCGGGATTTTTTGCTGGGTGAAACGTTCTGCCAGCGCGCTGATGTCACCCTGCTGGACGACCCCGCCATCATCGAACTTTATGGCCGCCGTGTACTACTGATGCACGGCGACAGTCTGTGTACCGACGACAGCGACTACCAGCGGTTTCGGCGGCAGGCCCGCAGCCCAAAATGGCAGGCCGAAGTGCTGGCACGACCACTGGCCGAGCGTCGGGCACTGGCTGTCCAGCTGCGCAATATGAGTAAGGATGCAGGCTCCAACAAGGCTGAGGACATCATGGACGCCAACCTGGCTGAAGTGAATAGCGTGTTGCTGGAGCATACCGTGGACTGCTTGATTCACGGTCATACCCATCGGCCGGATCACCATCAACATCAGGCGGGTGAGCGCTGGGTACTGGGCGACTGGCACCAGTATGCTATGGTGATCGAAGCAAAACCCGGCAAAATTGAATTATTAAAATTTACTTATTAATCAATCAATTAATATAAACATATAAAGTGAACTATTATAATTTTGGCACGCCGCTGTGAAAACGAAATTCCTCATCGGGCGATGTTATCAGCGCCTGCTCAACTTCAAGTAGTTTCTCAAGACGCAGCGCGACCTCCTCTTCACCGGCTATATCAGCAGCCAGTTTCAGATAGTCCGCAAAATGACGGGACTCAGACTTTAGCAAAGTACCGTAAAAATCCGCCAGCTCCTCATCCAGCACCGGCAGCAGGGCGGCAAAGCGTTCACAGGAGCGCGCCTCAATGATAGCACCGATTAATAGCGTATCGGTGAGTCGGCCCGGCTCCTGCCTGCGCACCTGTTCACGCAATGCACCGGCATAGCGAGCGGCAGAGATATAGGGATAAGCCACTTTGCGCTTTGCCATAATGGCAATCACCTGCTCAAAGTGGCGCAGCTCTTCCCTGGCCAGTCGGGACAACTTGTTAAGCAGCTCAGGATGTTCGGTATAGCGGTACATTAAATTGAGGGCAGTAGAGGCGGCTTTTTTCTCACAATTGGCGTGGTCGATCAGCAACAGCTCGGGGTTGTCCAGTGCCCAGCTCACCCAGGCAGACGGGGTTTCACAAAGGAGAAAAGATCGAATCGGATTCAAGTCGACGGCGCTGCTCATAAAGGCTCCAAAAACACAGGGATGGGTTGAGGCTCATCCTGCTGTTTGCCCCTTGCCTGCGGTCGGCAGTCTACGTTATCAGCCCAGTGAATGCACGGTATAAGCGCTTGATTAATTTAATTTAATCGCTAGCTGGGCTATAATCGCGCCCGTTTTGGCAAGACATGATTACCCTTCGACCGTGTCCTTGATCCTGTTCTTCGACAAAGTCATGCAACTGCCGTGCAAGGGTCTGATTCATAAACAAAAATCAATCTGCAAAGGAGCTCTATCGTGCTAGAAGCCTACCGCGAACATGTGGCCGAACGCGCCGCCCAGGATATTCCGCCCAAACCCCTTAACCCGGAGCAGGTTGCCGCGCTGGTCGAGCTGTTGAAAAACCCACCGGCTGGTGAAGAGAACTTTTTACTGGAACTGATTACCGACCGCGTGCCTCCGGGCGTGGACGAAGCTGCCTATGTTAAAGCGGGCTTTTTATCCGCCATCGTCAAGGACGAGGCCAACTCACCCCTGATCGATAAAGCCGCCGCCGTCAAACTGCTGGGTAATATGCACGGCGGCTACAATATTTCCACTCTAGTTGAGCTGCTTGGCGATGATGGGCTGGGTGAGCTGGCAGCCAACGAACTCAAGCATACACTGCTGATGTTCGATGCCTTTCACGATGTCGATGAGCTGGCCAAAGGCGGTAACGCCAACGCCAGAACAGTAATGGAATCCTGGGCCAATGGTGAATGGTTCACCGCTCGCAAGGACGTGCCAGAGTCCATCAAAGTGAGCGTGTTTAAAGTTACCGGCGAAACCAATACTGACGATCTGTCCCCTGCTCCGGATGCCTGGAGTCGCCCCGATATTCCCCTGCACGCTCGCGCCATGTACAAAATGACCCGCGACGGCCTCAGCCCCGAAGAACACGGTGTTATCGGCCCAATGAAACAGATCGAGGAGATCAAAAACAAGGGGCTGCCGGTTGCTTTTGTCGGCGATGTGGTCGGCACCGGCTCCTCCCGTAAGTCCGCCACCAACTCGGTATTGTGGTTCTTTGGTGACGATATCGATGGCGTACCCAACAAGAAAGGCGGCGGTATCTGCATCGGTGGCAAGGTTGCCCCCATCTTTTACAACACCATGGAAGATGCCGGTGCATTGGTTTTTGAGGCACCGGTCGATGAACTGGGCATGGGCGATATCATTGAAATTCGCCCCTACGATGGCAGGATTTTGAATGAATCCGGTGATGTATTGTCCGAGTTTGAACTCAAGTCAGATGTGTTACTCGATGAAGTCCGCGCCGGTGGCCGTATCAACCTGATTATTGGCCGCGGCCTGACTACCAGGGCCCGCGAAGCTCTCGGCCTGCCCGAGTCTGAGTTATTCCGCAAGCCCGAACAGCCTGCCGATACAGGCAAGGGTTATACTCTGGCCCAGAAAATGGTTGGCCGCGCCTGTGGTGTTGACGGTATCCGCCCCGGCACCTACTGCGAACCAAAGATGACCACCGTTGGCTCCCAGGACACCACCGGCCCGATGACCCGTGATGAGCTGAAAGATCTCGCCTGTCTCGGTTTCTCTGCCGACCTGACCATGCAGTCCTTCTGTCACACCGCGGCCTACCCCAAGCCGGTCGATATCGATACCCAGCACACCCTGCCCGATTTCATCATGACACGCGGCGGCGTCAGCCTGCGCCCCGGCGATGGCATCATCCACAGCTGGCTCAACCGCATGCTGCTACCTGACACCGTGGGTACCGGTGGCGACTCTCACACCCGCTTTCCAATGGGTATTTCCTTCCCGGCGGGCTCCGGTCTGGTTGCTTTCGCCGCCGCCACCGGCGTAATGCCACTAGATATGCCAGAATCAATACTGGTACGTTTTAAAGGTGAGATGCAGCCGGGAATCACCCTGCGCGATCTGGTGCATGCCATTCCTTACTACGCAATTAAAGAAGGCCTGCTGACAGTTGAGAAGAAAGGCAAGAAAAATATTTTCTCCGGTCGCATTCTGGAAATTGAAGGTCTGACCGGCCTGACTGTCGAACAGGCCTTTGAATTGTCTGATGCCTCCGCCGAGCGTTCTGCTGCAGGCTGTACCATCAAACTGGATGAGCCTACCATCGCCGAATACCTGCGCTCCAACATTGTGCTGCTACGCAGCATGGTTGCCGAAGGCTATGGCGACCCGCGTACACTGGAACGTCGCGCCAGCAATATGGAAGCCTGGCTGGCCAATCCGAGCCTGCTGACAGCTGACAGCGACGCCGAGTACAAAGCTGTTATCGAGATCGATCTGGCAGCAGTGACCGAACCCATTGTTTGCTGCCCGAATGATCCCGATGACGCCAAACTGTTGTCGGAGGTAGCCGGTGATAAAGTCGACGAAGTCTTTATCGGTTCCTGCATGACCAACATCGGGCACTTTCGTGCCGCTGGCAAGCTGCTTGAACAGCACAAAGGTGGTATTTCCACCCGCATGTGGATCAGCCCACCCACCCGCATGGATGAGCATCAGCTGATGGAGGAAGGTTATTTCAATATCTTCGGCTCCGCCGGTGCCCGCACCGAAATGCCCGGCTGTTCTTTATGTATGGGTAATCAGGCGAGGGTGGCCCCCAACAGCACCGTGCTGTCCACCTCCACTCGCAACTTCCCCAACCGCCTCGGCGACGGTGCCAATGTCTATCTGACCAGCGCTGAACTGGCCAGTGTAGGCGCCATTCTCGGCAAGCTGCCAACACCTGCGGAATATATGGAGTACGCAAAAAATCTGGATTCTATGAGTGCAGAAATTTATCGCTACATGAACTTCGACCAGATTATCGAATTCCAGAAAAACGCCGAAGAAGGCAAACGCATCGCCGCTGTTGAGATCGATGAAGTTCGCATCTGATTGATACCGGTATCAATAAACACAAAAAACCCGCTTTATGCGGGTTTTTTTGTGTTTATTTAAAATCATCGCCTGAATATAAAAAAACGTCGCTGCTCAGTCAGTTCGACGCTGGAAGTGTGCCAGCAGCTCTACATGCGGTGTCTGTGGAAACAAATCCAGTGGCTGTATATTGAGCACATCAAAACCACTGTCCAGGATCACACGGCTATCGCGGCAAAATGTCGCCAGGTCACAGGAAATATACAGTACATCACTCAACCGGTTGCGGGTATCAAACAACGCCCGGGCCATTTGCAAACCGTCTCGTGGCGGGTCCATTACCAGCACCTGTGTATCAGGATATTTACGCAGTAACTGTGAATATGCATCACTGAGATAAAGATTGTGCGTCAGGACATGAACACCCGGCAAAGCCATTGCCGCCAGTGCATGAGTGGCCTCCTCTACCGCTTCGACAGCAATAATACGGGTAAAACCTGCCTGTGACAGCACCTGGGTAAAATTACCCGAACCGGCAAACAGCTCCAACACCTGTATTTCACGCGGCAAGGTATCAAGGCGCTGCTTTAACCATTGTTGCATACACTGATTTTGCTCGTCATTGGCCTGACGAAAAGGCAAGCGCCTGCCTTCACTGCGACCCAGTTTGGCATCGATATCAATCGTTACCCAACGGCCCCGCCTGCGCGGGCGCCACTGTCGTCTGGGTAAACAGGTACGCAATTCAGCCAGCTCTGCCGCCGCAGCCGGATGCAATATCGGGCACTGCGGAACATCCACCAGCTCACGACCACCGGCGGATAAAAAACCCAGACGCTGCCCATCGCTGCGCAATTGGGCACGGTTGCGATAAGCCAGCTCATTCGGGCTGGGCAATAGCGGAAGAATTTGATCCGGGGAGATGCCCAGTCGGCCCAATTCATTTTCAAGTCGATGCTGCTTGGCTGCACACTGGGCCGAATAGCTGACAAACTGCCAGGGACAGCCACCACATTGCACCCGACCATGACCATGAAGTTTGCAGAAAGCTGTGCGTCGCTCTGGCGAGGGTGAATCAATTTTTAGCAGTTCAGCCCGGGCAAAACGGCTTTTTACCTCGATAACACGCACAGTGACCACTTCTCCCAACCAGACACCGGGTACAAAAACCACCTGGCCACTGGCGTGCTCAAGTACCGCATGGCCGCTGGAGGTGAGGTCACGAACAGTTGCACAAAAAACAACCCCCGGGGTCAGGGACATCGTTCAGGCGCCATTAAAGAGAGCATTGTTAAAGCTGTCAATCCACATCCTGATTAACGTTGTGATAGACCTTTTGCACATCCTCAACATCATTGAGCATATCCAGAAACCTCTCAAACACGGCTTCGTCATCGGCGGAAATTGCAGTGGTTTCTTTGGGAATGAATTGAATGTCATCCACCTCAAAATCAATTTCACCAAAGGATTCATTGAGTGTGGTACGCACCCTGGCAAACTCGGTAGGTGGTGTAAACACTGTGATCCTGCCATCTTCTGAGTCGATATCCTCTACCTCGATATCGGCCAGCATCAGCACTTCCAGCACTGCCTCCTCATCATCACCGGCAAAGGCAAAAACGGCACTGTGATCGAAAGAGTGGCTGACACTGCCAGGCGTGCCCAGCTTGCTTTTGGTTTTGGTAAAGCACTGGCGAACATCACCAATGGTGCGATTGGGATTGTCTGTCAGGCAGTCCACAATTACCATGCAGCCACCCGGACCAAAACCTTCATAGCGCGCCGCTGCAAAATCTTCACCGGCACCACCTTTGGCTTTATCAATAGCCTTGTCGATAACATGCGTGGGCACCTGATCTTTTTTGGCCCGCTCGATAGCACTGCGCAAGGCCAGGTTGCCACCGGGATCAATGCCGCCCTGTTTGGCAGCCACATAAATAACGCGCGCATGCTTGCTGTAGACCCGGGCTTTCTGATCCGAAGTCCTGGCCATTGATACCTTGCGATTCTGGTAGGCTCTACCCATGGTATTTATCCACAAAAAATGCGAATTTTACCTCAAATCAACAGATTGGCCAGCACCTGTGCCCACGCTTATTTTTGCCGGGGTTTTCGCCCCTGCCTGTCTTGTCTACGGCCTGAACGATGCGACGGTTTTTGCAAGCCAGCACTATCGTCTTTATTATTTTTACGCACTTTGCCGACGGCGGCTCTGGTTTTACCCACTCCCTCATTATGATCCAGGCGGCTGATTTGCAGACGCTGACCACTGACCCACACACCTTTGAGATGCCGGAATAATTCCTTTGGCATGCCTTCGGGCAAATCAATCGTGCTGTAGTGATCAAAAATAGCGATATGGCCAATATACTGACTATCAATCTCCGCCTCGTTGGCAATAGCACCCACAATATTGCCAGGCTTTACGCCGTGCTCATGGCCCACTTCAATACGAAAACGCTCCATCCCCACATCCGGTCGCGCTCGTTCAACACGTGACTGGGCGCTTTCTTTTGCTGTTTTATCACTGCGGTGACTGTTACTGCCAGCAATACGGCTATCGGCATGACTTTTAGTCTTTTTACGCGCTGGTAATGCTTCTGGTCTGCCTTTGGTCTGGGCCTTGCGGTCTGTTTTTGCACCGCTAGTCTCCCCCCCTTTTGCGGGTAACACCTTATCGCCTTGTGCCAGCAATCCCAATGCCGCCGCAATATCCAGCACCGGCACGCCATGTTCGCGTTGATACAGATTAATCTGTTCACGCATAGCCGCCAGATCGCGGCTGGCAAGCACCTCGCTAATACGTGCCCGAAAGCGCTCGGCACGTTTGTCGGCAACCTGCTCAACACTTGGCAATTCCATTTTATCAATCGGCTTGCCGGTAGCACGCTCAATAGCTCGCAGCAGGCGCCGTTCCCGATTGGCGGCAAATAAAATAGCTTCGCCGGTGCGTCCGGCCCGGCCAGTACGACCAATACGGTGCACATAGGCTTCCACATCGTAAGGTATGTCGTAATTGATCACATGGCTGATACGATCAACATCGAGGCCGCGTGCAGCTACATCGGTTGCCACCAGAATATCAAGCTGGCCACGCTTGAGCTGTTCAACAGTCTTCTCCCTCTGTTTTTGTGCTACGTCACCATTGAGCGCTGCCGCCACATAACCGCGCGCAGCCAGCTTGTCAGCCAGTTCCGTAGTTGCCAGGCGCGTGCGTACAAAAATAATAACGCCATCGGTATCTTCTGTTTCGAGCATGCGGGTCAGTGCATCGAGCTTGTGAACACCGGCCATCATCCACACCCGCTGACGGATGGCATCATTGGTGACAGAGCGCATCTCAATTGTCACTTCCACCGGCGCTTGCAGATGCGAACGCGCAATGCGACGAATAGCATCTGGCATAGTGGCAGAGAACAGAGCAATCTGTCGCGCAGGTGGTGTCTGGGTCAACACCCACTCCACATCGTCAATAAAACCCATGCGCAGCATCTCATCAGCCTCATCCAGTACCAGTAATTTGAGCTTGTCCAGCTTCAATGAACCGCGCCGCATATGGTCCATGACACGTCCCGGTGTACCGACAATGACATGCACACCCCGTTGTAACTGTCGTAACTGACCGCGATAATCAGAACCACCGTACAAAGGCAGAATACGAAAACCGGGCAAATAACTGGCGTATTTCTGAAAAGCCTCAGCCACCTGGATAGCCAATTCACGGGTGGGTGCCAACACCAGCACCTGCGGCACATTCAGTGTCAAATCAAGCCCTGCCAGTGCAGGCAAAGCAAAGGCCGCCGTTTTACCCGTACCGGTTTGCGCCTGGCCAACCAGATCAACGCCGCCAAGCAAGGCAGGAATGGTACGTGCCTGAATGGCTGATGGACTTTCATAGCCAACATCGCGCAAGCTCTGTTGCAGGGCGTCAGGAAGAGCAAGATCTGCGAAAGTACTCGCATAAGATTCAGAAGACATTGGTGGACCTGTCAGTAAAGGGAGCCGTTGGCGGGCGGCCAGTATACCCCAGAACCGGCCTATAAAAGCCATTGCGTACCTTTTTCCTGCCGGAAAATAGTGCTTGCCGTTTGAATCCACTTGCAGGCAAGGTATCACTGCTCAACAGATAATACAGATGACTTATATTGCCAGCAGATCAACTGCGCTTCTATCAACCTGGCAATCAAATAAGGGCTCTGACTACAGCATTGACCCAAACGTTATGGATAAAACCCAAATGACAACAGACGTTTATTTACAGTCCCTTTAAAAAAAGGGCGTATCATCCGCAAAAATCTTTACGCCTTTATTATCGAACCGTTTTTCTATCAGCCTGACCGCGATTGTCTCGCCACTCAAAAATTTTTGAAAAACCCAACGTATAAACCCGCTACCTGCTAATAACACTTTGAAAGGTGTTATGACCGTTCTTGATGACGGCACTGCTTTCTTGCGACAAATCAATCTTAAAAAGTTCCTTCATGAAAAAAAGCCATTGCTATGCTTATTTACGGCAGAGAGGGGGCTGCTTGCATTTCATGGCTTTGACGGCCTGTGCCTGTTGTTTCCTCATAGTGTGCCAAATGCTGTAGGTGTTAATACCGCCTCAGTCGAGCGGGTGCTGGTTTATTGTTGGCCAGTCCCTATAAAAATTTCACCCATATCGCCTGACAAGGCAGGCAAAATTGTTAACAAAGCAGGACTAACACAGAAACGTGACCGCGGTGTTAATCAGCCCAGGCGATGCAAAAAAAGGACTTGAGGCTTGCCCGGTGGCGCAAAAAAACAGATGAAAGGAGTACAGACCATGAAATATTTACTGCTAACAACACTGGCTGCAGGGCTGAGTCTGCCAATGGTGGCTACCGCCGGTCCAGACAATAACGCAGACACCGTCAATACCCAGACGGCAACAGCCTCTTCAAGCGCTGACAGCTCGGGCGCATCAGCCAATGAATTATCCACAGCACTGACACTCACAGGTGTAGGCAATGGCAATGACCTGAGTAACAATGCCAATAACGCCATAACGGACTCCAATAATACCGATGCCAGCTACAATGATTCAGGGAATCTGGGGCTGAATATGGACAATGCCGGCAATACCGACAATAGCGCCACCGACTCCAACAATTTCGGCCTGGGTGTCACCGACTCATTCAATCTTGATTCGAGCAATAATGATTCCAACAATCTGGCGGCTACGTTTAACAGTGAGTCCAATGCCGACAACAGCGTCAATGGCAGCAACAATCTGTCAGTTGGTCTGGACAATATCGGTAATACAACAACCGGCATCAGTGATTCAGGCAATTTTACAAGCAGTGACTCCGGCAATACCTCAATCAATATTGATGCTGTTGTCAGTGTGGCCACCTTGTCAGGCACTGTCAGCAACAACAACCTGATAATGAACCCGGCATCCACCTACAGCTCCAGCAACACAATTTCAGAAGGCTCGCTGACGGATGTCGCCGGCATTACGCTGGTAGGTCAAAACGGTGGTGCCAACAGCCTGATACAACAAAATGTATCCGTGCAATCCACGCTGAACCTGAACTAACGCGAGCAGACAAGGAGATCCGTCATGAAACATACACCACTATTTTGCGCGCTGGTTCTGGCCAGCGTGACCGGCTTGGCTTGGGGTACTCCCACCAATACAGCAACAACCTCAGCTGTGTCACAGGAAGGGACCGCCACTTCCGAAGCAA
The DNA here is from genome assembly GCA_047974765.1 of Parahaliea sp. GTDB lineage: Bacteria > Pseudomonadota > Gammaproteobacteria > Pseudomonadales > Halieaceae > JBKECP01. Next base: position 21,656 of record JBKECP010000043.1, read on the forward strand.
TGAACAGCGGCGCCTCTGCCAATGAGAATTCACTGGCTGCTACTGTCACAGACTCCCTTAGCGACAACAATCTGAGCAATAACCCGGATAACTCACAATCTGGCTCATTCAACCTCAACGGCAGCAGCAATAATTCCGACAATGTTGATGCCGGTTTTAACAATGTACTTAATACCAACAATGCACAGGCAAACTCGGGCAATTCGGACACGAACCTGTCCGGCGTTGGCAACTGGGATGACAGCAACAATAATTCTTTCAACTCTGAGTTATCGGCAAATCTGCTGACCAATGAAGACAACTCCCAGAACGACTCAGGTAATACCGATCTTACCGCGTCCAATATGCTCAACACAGACATGCAAATCAGCAACTCCGGCAATACAGATATCAATAATTCCGGGAATTTGAGCATCGACACGGCCGTTGCACTGAACATGGCGGATCTGCAAGCTACCGTCAGTGACAACTCAATGACCATGGGGACAGCCACGGATGGCGGTGCAATGGCTGATTCAGCCAACGGTATTGCTGCCTCAGGTATTGGTCTGTCCGGTATTACCGGTATCGCCCAGAACGGGGTGGCTAACAGTCAGATCCAGCAAAATGTCAGTGTGCAGTCAGAACTCAATCTTGGTGGTGGCAGCGGCGGAACACTCTAGCCCGTTGTTTAACTATTCCGATTGGATTCACTACCAGGCGGAGCCAGCTTGGCTGGCCCGCCCTGTAGCGTCCCGTGGGCAAGGAGATAATTATGTCAACAAGGATTTTGCACAGCCGTATACCATCAGGAGCAGCGTTGGCACTGGCCACACTGTACTGGATAACACACACTGCCATAGCCGAGGCGGAAGTAAACAATGACCATCACAGTACATTATCTGCCCTGGCAATAGGCAATGCAGAACTTGATCTGCAACGCGCCCGTGAAGGTCTGCATGTCGATGGTCTGGCAATGCAACTCGGTGAGATCCATACAGATGCCACCATCAACGACAACGTTCTCAATGCCGAACAAACAGGCCTCAACAGTGTCGGCTCTGGTGCTTTCAGTCATGCCTCAGGGCTGGTGTTCTCGGTACAAAACTCCGGCAATCATGTGATCATTCAGAACACCACCTTGATCAACGTCAATATGCAACCATGAACACTTCACGTCGATCAGCTTATCCGGTACGGCCCTTGCGACAATATTGGCAAACTGTACCAACAGCTTTGCTGGTATCACTGATGCTGTACCTGCCGACAACTTTGGCAGGCACTGTCAATCTGCCCGGCACTGGCGGCATGGTATTTACCGTAGCCGTCACCAGTTTCCAGGAACAGAAATTCGCCCGGGTAATCCCTCAGGCTTACGATTTCAGTTGTGGCTCGGCCGCTGTTGCCACCTTGCTGACATTTCACTTTGAACAAACAGTGACAGAGCATGATATTTTTATCGATATGTATCAGCAGGGTGATCAGGCACTTATTCAGAGCAAGGGCTTCTCTTTACTGGATATGAAGCGCTATCTGGAACGCAGAGGATACAAAGCTGATGGCTTTCGTATTTCTCTGGATAAACTGCGCGAGGTAGGCGTACCCGCTATTGCCCTGATCGATACCAACGGTTATACCCACTTTATTGTTATCAAGGCAGTTGATGATCGCCATGTAATAGTTGGTGATTCGGCACTGGGCATGCGCGCTCTGTCACGATCAGAATTCGAAGGTATGTGGAACGGTATTTTATTTTTAATCCACAATCATGCCGAGCTCGCAAAGCGCCATTTTAATAAAGAGGAAGATTGGGCCTATTTGGTACTGCCACCACTGGATCAGGCAGTATCCCAACGAACACTGGCTGAATTTACCCTTAGCCTGCCGGTCAGAAGCCATGATTATTGATAACGCCAAACCTGTTCTGAGATTGACACCACCTGCGACGATTTTTTCAGGGCTTGTTTTTTTGCTTGCAGTGGCTGAAAGCAGCATAGCAAAGTCTGATGATGAGCCGCAGATTCCCGCCTATATTGAATATGCACAACAAGAAGCCCAGTTGGGATCACCCCTGGATTTACAGCAGCTACAAAATTTACGTGGCGGCTTCACTAACACTAACGGCCTGCATTTTGCATTCGGCCTGGAACGCATAACACGACTCAATGGAGATGCCTTATCACAGGTCAGCGTGATACTTCCCGTCTTCAGTTTACAGGGTGATATAACCACCAACACTTTTGCACAATACAATGCAGATACCTTTTCACAGATCAATGGGCTCGATGCCTTTAATCCTGCCAGCTATTCAGCCAATTCTGCCAATACAATTTTTGCAAGCTCTTTCACGCTGCCACTGATTATTCAGAACAACCTTGACAACCAGCATATTGAGAACTTGACTTCAATCAGTCTGGATATATTTGGCACGGATGCATTCCGGGGCAGTACGATATACAGCCTGATTGAAGCAACATCCATCCAGTCACTCAGGCCTTAGTGCTTTCCCACTTGTCTGTTTTTCGTGTCAACATATTATTGATATTGGCGGTTTTCCTGGCTTGCAGAAAAACCGCCTCTAAATACGGGGGAACAGATGATGATAAATCAGCATATTATTTTCCGGTGTCTGCTTTGTTTTTTATTGATAATGACCTCCTGGCCAGTTTTGGCACAAACACAAAACAGTGACAAGACACCAACACAACCAGTAGGCGAAGCTCCCGAAAAAGGCTCACAATCCCCACAAGTGGTCTTCAGTGATCGGGGTGTACGCGGCCTGCTGACACCGGCAGGCCGCACGGTGATAGAACCTTCTTTTTCCTATACACATTCTTCTTCAACAGCCGTTGCTATAGAAGGTTTTACCATTCTGCCTGCATTGGTGGTGGGCCTGATTAACGTCGCTCAAGTACAGCGGGACTCCTATATTGCAGCCATCTCGACACGCCACGGTATGGGTGAACGCTGGGAGGTCGGCTTTTATCTGCCTTATGTTTATCGGGATGAAGCCACCCGGCAGCGCGACATTCTCGATGGTTCCTCAGCAGATTACATCTCCGACACTGATGGTAGCGGTATTGGCGATGTAGAGGCCTCTTTACGTTACCAGATCAACAGTGGTGCCGATGGCGGCCCGGTATTTATTGGCAGCCTCCGCGTCAAGAGCGACTCTGGCGAGGGACCTTTTGACATTGAGCGCGGCACAATTTTTAGCGATGACGGTGTACGCATCAGCGATGTATTCAAAGAACAGCCCACCGGCTCGGGATTTTGGGGAGTACAACCAAGTATTACTGCAATATATACCACCGCACCCGCAGTACTGTACGGCAGCCTGAGTTACTACTGGAATATCGAACACGATATCGGTGGCGAAACCGGTAAAATAGATCCGGGTGATGCCATCGGTTTGAGCATGGGTATTGGCTTTGCTATTAATCAGCGGACATCATTCAGCCTGGGTTACGAGCACAACACCGTATTTAAAACCAGAGTCGAACATGACGCGGGGCTGGATGCCCGCTTTGAGCGCACACAGGTGGGCTCTTTCCTGCTCGGTGTTTCTCTGGCCACATCACCCAAACGCAGCTGGAATTTATCAATTGCCATTGGCGCAACAGAGGCAGCGGCTGATGTTCAAATGACATTGCGTGTCCCGATCAGTCTGTAGTATTAACCCAGCAGGCATTTATCCGGGTTAATTCGCGGTGCAAGGATGCACCGCCGCTGGCTTCCGACCGGTGCGAGTCCGCTAAAATCAAGAGATTTCGCACATTCCACTGATTTTCAGGAATGACAATCAGGTAGTGAAGGATTCATCTGCTTGATTGCCAAGTTGATAATATGCGCTGCTATCTGGTATGACCTGTCAATTAGTCCCATCGGTCGTAGTCAATCCAAACAGGCGCCGTGCACGCAACAGGATGACCGGCCCCGTATTATTATTTTATTCTTGCTGCCATACATAGTAGCCAGCACAACCCGTTCCAGTGTCATCGGAATCTGCAAACGAACAGGTTACAATGCCCCTCCTATTCTCAACAGACTGTCGGCATGCCTGATTTTACCTTTGATCCAGAGCTGATCCCCCGCATCATCGGGATTCTCTCACCCATCGTTTTTGTGGTTCTGGCGGGTTATTTCTACGGTCTTCGTCACAATCCGGAGATGGCAGTAGCCAACCGGATCAATATGGATATTTTTGTACCGGCCCTGATTCTGGGCGCCATGGCCAGCGGCAATTTCGAGCCTGAACGCTATACTGGGCTGGCTTCAGCTGCGGCACTTTTACTTGTGATCTGCGGTCTTATCGCATGGCCGGTAGCACGCTGGTTGCGCATGGACTGGCGCACTTTCGTGCCGCCCATGATGTTCAATAACTCAGCCAATATTGGCATTCCATTGGCTCTGCTGACCTGGGGTGAAACTGCCCTGCCCGCAGCAATTATTCTGTATACCGTATCCAACGTACTGCATTTTTCCGTTGGCCTGCACATGCTTGACCGCGATGCCCGCCTGTGGACACTGTGGCGCAACCCCACATTGCTGGCGGTTATTGCAGGGCTGACCATTTCCAGCCTGCGTATTGATATCTGGGAGCCTGTAGTCACTGCCTTGCAATTATTGGGCGATGTCGCTGTCCCCCTGTTACTGTTTGCTCTGGGCGTGCGTATGCGTCATGTACGTTTTGATGAGCTTGGCGCACCGTTAATCGGGGCGCTATTGCGCCCCCTGCTGGGTATTTTTCTGGCCTGGATACTTGCCCTTGCACTGCAACTCAACGAACGCGATAGCGCCATGCTACTGGTCTTTGGCGCCCTGCCCCCGGCTGTAATGAACTTTTTGTTTGCCGAGCGTTTTCAACAGGCTCCCGAGCGCGTTGCCGCCCTGGTTTTGATCGGCAATCTGGCCGCTGTCATTATATTGCCACTGGCTTTAATGCTGGTGCTATAACCCCTGCCACAATAAGGTATTTATCATGAGTGACTTACCCAACTGCCCACAGTGCGAAAGCCAATACACCTATGAAGACCGCGATCATTTTGTCTGCCCTGAGTGCGGCCATGAATGGAGCGGCGATACAACACAAAACACGGATGAAACGCTGCCAGTTTATGATGCCAACGGCAACCGCCTTGCCGATGGCGATACGGTAAGCGTTATCAAGGATCTGAAAGTAAAAGGTTCATCCTCTGTGGTAAAAGTGGGCACTAAAGTCAAAAACATTCGTCTGGTCGAAGGAGATCACAACCTCGATTGTAAAATTGATGGTATCGGCGCAATGAAACTTAAATCCGAGTTTGTGAAGAAAGCCTGAATCCCGGCACTGAACTCCGACAACGGCCCTACCAGAAAAACATACTGTAAAACCACCTCATCACAGGCGTTTTATACTGACAACATGCGCAAAAAAACTTGAACTGGGTTATCATTGACACGCATCAAGGCAGCGATCAACTTGCCAACTAGACTGCCCAACACACGATGAACCGAGTACCTGCTGCAATGTCGCAAATTATTCCGCGCTGGGACCAGAGCCTGATCGAACGCTACGATCTTTCCGGTCCCCGCTATACGTCCTACCCGACGGCGCCCCAGTTCCGGGAAAACTTCCCTGCCCGAGAAGTGGAAGCGGCAATAAATCGCAGTAACGACAGTGGTCGCCCCTTGTCGTTGTATTTCCATATTCCCTTTTGCGATACCATCTGCTACTACTGCGGCTGCAATAAAATTATTACGTCCAACAAAAGCCGGGCCAGACCTTATATCGAACTGCTCAAGCGGGAACTGGCCTATCGTGCCTGGCAATTTAAAACCTACCGTCCGGTACGCCAGCTACACTGGGGTGGCGGCACGCCCACTTTTATCAGTGATGATGAAATGGTTGAGCTGATGCAGGCCACCCGTGAATATTTTTCACTGCTTGAAGACGACTCCGGTGATTATTCCATAGAGGTCCACCCCGGTCGCATGTCGGCTGAGCGTCTTGGCCTGCTGCGAAAAATCGGCTTTAACCGCCTGAGTATGGGGGTACAGGACTTCGATCCTGAAGTACAAAAGGCTGTAAATCGCTATAACAGCGTCGAAGAAGTGGCCGCCATCTGCCAACGGGCGCGTACAGAAGGCTTTCATTCCATTAGCATGGACCTTATCTATGGCCTGCCTATGCAGAACATGGATAGCGTAAAAAGAACACTTGAACAGGTTATTGCCCTGGAACCGGATCGGCTATCGCTGTTTAACTACGCTCATATGCCTCATCTGTTCAAAACCCAGCGACAAATTGCTTCTGACACACTACCTGCGGCCAATCTTAAATTGGCCATGCTGGAATATGCCACCTACCGCCTGCAGGAAGCGGGTTATATCTATATTGGTATGGATCATTTCGCCCGCCCGGATGACAGCCTCGTCATCGCCCAGCAACAGGGTCTGATGCAGCGTAATTTTCAGGGTTATACCACGCATGGTAACTGCGATCTGCTCGCTTTTGGTATTTCCTCCATCAGCGCCATCGATAATATTTACATGCAAAACCCAAAGGATATGAAGACCTATACCCAGGCTATCGAGACCGCGGGTGAACCGGCCTTGAAAGGACTGACGCTCAATGAGGACGACCTGCTACGCCAGGCCGTTATTAACCAGTTAATTTGCCACTTCACACTGGATTTTTCTGTTTTTGAACAGCGCTTCAACATCAACTTTGAGAATTATTTCAAATACGCCCTGCTGGAATTACAAGCAATGATCGATGATGGTTTGCTTACCCTCCGCCCCAACGGCCTGGACGTATCCACCACCGGTCGCCTGCTGATCCGACGTATCTGTATGGCTTTTGATGCCTATCTCAAGGATGGCGGTGGCCAGCGTTATTCACGTATCGTCTGATATCAAATCCATACAGCGGCAGCCACCTTTACCCAGCCGACAGTACAATTCTCACTGTATAGCAAATACTATAAATATCTTGTCCCGGAAACCATATGACCGCACACTTTGACATCTATATTACAGGTGCATTTGCACCTGTAATATAGAACCTCAATCCGCTATTGACGCCTTTGCTCAAGCCTCAGGCGTGGCATCAGAAGAAGCGCAGCAACTCTTCGGCAAGGGGCTACAGAAAGTCAAAAGCGGCTACTCAGCGGCTGAAGCTGAGGCATTTGAAAGTCTGTTAAGTACACTCGGCATTTTCACTCTGCGTCGCAACAGCACCAGCCCTGTGCTACAAAATAGTAATGAACAAAACCATTCTGCCATCGCTCACACGACACAGTTACAATCACCTGATAAGTCATTATTGAATATCCATCAGCAAGCAGTGATTGACGATCCGGTGAAAAAAACCTGCAAACACTTTCGTTTCACAGGCAGCGGTCGTGAATATTTTCGCATATGGATTGTGAATTTAGTGCTGGTCATTATCACACTTGGGCTTTATTCACCCTGGGCAAAGGTACGCAACCGCCGCTATTTCTACGGTAACACCCTGCTTGATGATGCCTCTTTTGAATACACCGCCGACCCAAAACGGATGCTGATCGGACGCCTGATTTCTCTTGCTTTATTTGCGCTGTACTACTGGCTCAATATCGTCAATCCGACGGCTGGTTCTGCCATCTCACTTTTGTTTATTTTTATTACACCCTGGTCTTTACGGCAGTCACTTACCTTTCATGCCCGCAATTCAGTCTATCGTAATGTTCGCTTTCGCAGCACATACTGGCAGGCTTTTGTCGTTATCATACTCTGGCCACTGGCAGCCGTGTTCAGCATGGGACTACTGGTACCGGTGATGCTGCAACGCTGGCACCGCTATATCATCAATAACTACAGTTTTGGCGATAAGAGCTTTAGCTTTGCCGCCGGTCCTGACAGATTTTATATTGTTTGTATTATTTTTAGCACATTGTTTATAAGTGGTGTTCTGCTTGGTACTTTAATAAGTTTTATCCAGCTGTCTTTTGTCATACCCATACTTTTGGCACTGCCCTATACGCTGGCATTGATTTATTTCAAAACCGCAATAAACAATCTGATCTATTACCATACCAGTATTGCCTCACACAGTTTTGAGAGTCATTTTGAGCTGCCAGGCTATGGCCGCATTATGTTTGAAAATTTCATTCTGATTGTTTTTACACTGGGATTGTACTGGCCTGTTGCCAAAGTTCGACTTGCTCAATACGCTGCCAAACACGTTAATTTACAGGTCAACGGCAGCCTTGATAATTTTGTCAGTATCAGCCAGCAGGATCAGTCAGCCTTTGGCGAGGAATTTGCCGATGTATTTGATCTCGGCCTGGATTTCTAAAAATGACGGAACTGCACGGATACTGGCAAGATGGCAACAGCAGTCGGCGCGAGGCTGCCGTATTGAGGTTAAACGATACACAGGCAAGTCTTTATATCGAGGGGCAGCTTATAGTCAGTCAGCCTCTGAGTCAGCTGCAACTCTCAGTGCGCCTGGGTTCGACTCCCAGGCATATCCGTTTTAATGAGAAAGCAGGCAGTTTTGAAACCAGTGATAACACTGCTACTCACTGGCTGGACCAGCAGATTAGCGGTGATGCCAGTCGTTTTATTCATCATATAGAAAACAGCTGGTTGATGGTTGTTGCTGCCGTGCTGACAGTATTGTCACTGACATTTGCCTATTTCACCTGGGGCATACCACTTGCGAGCAGGATCGTTGCCATGCAACTACCAGCGCATCTGCTGGATAGTACTTCAGCCCAAACACTGGAACAACTGAACAAACGCATGCTGGGCAACAGCCATTTACCCCTGGAACAACAACAGTCATTGCGTGAACTACTTGGCCAGTACGCCCCTGACTACCCGCTGGAAAAGCTTCACTTTGCCGCCAGTGATATGCTCGGTGCCAACGCTATTGCTCTGCCTGATGGTACTATCGTCATCACCGATGATCTGGTGGCACTGGCAGATTCCAACATTGAAGTGCTGGCTGTTCTGGCCCACGAACTGGGCCATATCCAGCAGCGCCACTCACTGCAAATGCTACTGCAAGGCAGTGCCATCAGCGTGACCATTGCCATGATCAGCGGTGATATTTCCACGATGGGCAATATTCTGCTGACATTGCCTCTTACGCTCAGCCAACTGCATTATTCACGGGCTTTTGAACTGGCAGCAGATCACTACGCCCTGCTTTTTTTACGTCAACAAGGTTTTGATGGCAAAGCCCTGATCAGCATATTGGACAAACTCCAGCAAAGTCATAACAGTTGCAGCGATGAAGCCGTTGATGATACAGACCCCGAGAATGATGGCGCCTCTACCGAAGTGGCTGATAATCACTGTGGAGAGACGGCATCCTGGCTTAGCTATCTGAGTACCCACCCAGCCTCAGCAGAACGCATTAAAGCCTTAAAGCAGGTACCCTGAGACAGGCTCAACAGCAGCTGCTCAGCGACAGGCCACATTATCACCGGGTATGATAAGCAACACAGGCTATCGTGCCCCAAATAGAAGGAGTATCCCGCGATGACCAGGACCGTTTTTATCACTGGTGCCACTTCCGGTTTTGGCCGTGCCTGTGCACGCCGCTTCGCCTGTAAAGGGTGGAACCTGGTTATCAGTGGCCGCCGCAGCGAGCGCCTGTTTGAACTACAGGAAGAGTTATCAGATCAGGCGGCCGCCATTTTGCCGCTGACACTGGATGTGTGTGATACACAAGCGGTACTGACCACCATAAAAACACTGCCAGCACCTTTTGAACAGGTTTATACCCTCATCAATAATGCCGGCCTGGCACTGGGCACCGAACCTGCCCAGGCGGCCGATCTTGAAAAATGGCATCGGATGATCGATACCAATATCAAGGGACTGTCGACTATTACCCATACCCTGCTGCCGAATCTGATCGCGCAGGGCCGTGGAGCCAGCATTATTAATATTGGTTCAGTCGCTGGCCACTGGCCTTACCCGGGGGGCAATGTGTATTGCGGTACCAAAGCTTTTGTCGAGCAGTTTTCCTACGCCTTGAGAGCAGACCTGAAGGGTACCGGCGTGCGCGTTTCCAATATAGCGCCGGGCATGGCTGAGAGTGAATTCACACTGGTGCGCACCGATGGCAACCAGGCTGCTCACGATGCACTCTATGCAGGCGCCGAACCAATCCAACCTGAAGATATTGCCGACACCTGTTGGTGGCTGGCCAACCTGCCCGCTCACCTGAATGTGAACGCACTGGAACTGATGCCGGTGCGGCAATCATTTTCTGCCTTTACAGTGCACCGTGAAAATAGCAACGCTTAAATTGAAGCCACTTCGGCGTATATTATTGGCTTGGCAATCAAATGGATAAATCCGCATCCATACACTGTGAATTAATCCGGCTGGGTGCTTTCCGGGTTAATAGTTAAGGTTTCAAAGATTCCAAATACACCACAGAAACAAATCAAAGCATGCTCTCAGGAACAATAAAGGACAGTGATTTGGCCAGTACACGCTGCCACCAGCTGGTTTCTGGTTCCACGTTATAAACCTGGCTGCCAGTAGCACTCTTATCAACCCAGCGTAAATCACCCTCTTGCAGCAGAAGCTGATAGGCTTTGTTTTGAACAAGTTCATCAAAGCCTTCTGCAAGCTGTGTACCCAATTCAGGGTTTTTGATGATTACGCCCATTTCAGTATTCAGAGCGACTGACCGCGGATCAAGATTAAATGAACCAACAAAAATCTGCTCGCCATCTGCCCCCATGGTTTTAGCATGCAAACTGGCAGCACTGGAACCCGTCCAGCGTTTTTTGCTGCTGCCAAGTATTGGATCCGGCTTGAATTCATAGAGTTCGGCCCCACATTTCAACAGCTTTTTGCGGTAACGCATATAACCGGCATGAACCAGGCCAACATCATTAGCTGCCAGAGAGTTGGTCAAAATCCGCAGGCGAATGCCCTTATCCACCAAATCACAAAAAGCCGTCAAAAGTTTATTCCCGGGTACAAAATAAGGTGATACAACCTGTATTTCCCGGTTCGCTTCAAGAAACATCGGAATCAACTTGGGTGCAAGATGGGTGTTGGCGGTGATCTCATCGTTAAAGACTTTATCCGGGTCGTCATAAATTAACGTAGCTTTACCCCAGTAAAAATTCATCGTGCGAAAGTCAATACTGTTAATAACACCCGCATCATGAATAGCCTCAACATAGGCGGATTGCATTTCCTGTTGAATAATTTTATTAAAATGGCTGCGAACGACCTGCAAACTCTGCGGAGACAGATCAGTCTCATCTACCATAACACCAACCGGTATAGCTACATCACTGTTCCAGTAAAGATCAAACATGTCTGACACCTTACCGACAACCGGGCCAATAGCCACTACATCCAGATCTGAAAAAGTGGTTTGTGCAGTGGCATTAAAGTATTCATTGCCGATATTACGGCCACCAACAATGGTGACTTCGTTATCCGCTGTCAGTGATTTATTGTGCATACGGTGATTAAGACGTGAGAAATCACCGAGAAAACCAATGCCACGCATTCCCCGATAGGCAAAGGGATTATAAAGACGCACATCAATATTGGGGTGGGCATCCATTCTGATCAGAAAATCATCTTTGCCTTCAACTCTCAAGTCATCTAGTAACAGACGCACCCGTACACCCCGATCAGCAGCCAAAATCAGTTGATTGGCCAGTAATATTCCACTGGTATCGCTGTGCCACATGTAATACTGCACATCAAGGCTGCGCTCAGCAGCTTCAACCAGCGCCATGCGTGCAACGAAAGCATCCATACCAAGATACAATGGGTGAAAACCGGACAATGCGACATCTCCCGCCTTAACATTGCCCTTAATATTGTGCGCAATAGCCTTGGCCAGGCTGGTATTACCGTCAGCGGGCAAGGCCTCTGTAAGTGTTTTCTGGTAAGTTCCCGCTTCTGGAAGACTGCTACAGGAATTCAACAATACAAGACTTCCCACGATCAATAACCTGCCAGCCATGACCAATAACCTGCGCCAAGTCAGCATGAAATACTCCTCTTACCAATGATTGATCAGGTATCATAATTAACGACTGTACAGACACCCTGCCCAACAAGCCAGTCAGTCTAATCCATTGAGCCGGTAATGAATATTTACCAGTCGTTATTACATTGAAACTCCAGAGTTGCCAAATACTGTTTAAGGTTTCATAAAAATCTGTACTACCCAAGTAACAAGACAGGCCTGCTTGCCCTGACAAAAGCCTCTCTGCTATAAAACTTCACCTTCTACCGGAAATAGCAATATGCATCAAACAGACAAAATAGCCGATGGCAATGACAAAAGCCGCCATGCATTAGACATTGCACTGGATTTGAGCCCTGGTAAAAATAACAGCTTTCAGGGTGAAATACCCCCAACTTACAGCAATTTCGTTGGCCCTTATGGCGGCATTCTGGCCGCTAAATTATTGCGTGCAATACAACTACACCCCGAAAAACTGGGTGAGCCGATCGCAGTCACCGTCAATTATGGCGGCCGGGTCAAGAGTGAGGCCTTTGATATTCTTGTTCGTCCCACCTGTACCAATCGTTCCAGCCAGCACTGGCTGATGGAATTACAGCAGGCCGGTGAGATTCCGGTGACAGGCAGCGCTGTTTTTGCTCACCGCCGCAATGCCTGGTCAGACCAGGAAAAACATATGCCGCTGGTACCGTCTCCAAACGAACTGCCATGCATGAAGACCGAAGGCCTGACAGCCTGGGTTGCCAATTATGATATCCGCATCCACAGTGGATCACTGGCACTGCAAATGGACCCGCCACAGGCACAAACTGATTCTGAAACCCTGTTGTGGGTGCGCGACCACCCTTCCCGCCCTATCGACTTTGCTGCATTAATGGCAATGTCCGATATTTTCTTTCCGCGTATTTTTGTACGTCGTCCGGTTTTTGTGCCAGCCGGTACAATCAGCATCACCACCTACATTCATGCAAGTCAGGAGGAGCTGGCGCAACAGGCGGATAATTATCTGCTGGCACGTGCCAGCGGCAATCGCTATCACAAGGGTTATTTTGATCATTCAGGTGAACTGTGGGGAGCAGACGGCACACTGCTGGCCACCACCCATCAGGTGGTCTATTACAAAGAGTAATTGGGCGGCGACACACAGACATGCCACCGTCAACGAAGCCGATCGCAAGCCCTGAAAAATCAGGGGATTTCGCAAATCCCGCCAGTTTTACAGGGCGACTATCAATAGCTGTTGTTTTAATATCCTAAAGCCAGCACATCAGGAAAGACGCTGCCGGAAATCTTCATAGCCAAATTCACGAAGAATTTTTAATGTATCTCTTGCTGAATTCCAGACTGCAATTGCTGGCAGGCGAGTGCCGTTGAAGGTGGTGGTTTTAACCATCGTGTAATGGGCCATATCCTGAAACACCAGCCGCTGCCCCACCCGCAGCGGCTTTGCAAAGCTATAGTCGCCGATCACATCTCCGGCCAAACAGGTCAAACCACCCAGACGGTACGTATTGGCCAGCTCACCGGGCTCACCGGCTTCCAGGATGCCCGGCCGGTAAGGCATTTCCAGTACATCAGGCATATGACAAGTAGCTGATGTATCAAGAATAGCCTGATTCAGTGTATTCCAGGTGGTATCCAGCACCTCGCTAACCAACACGCCTGTACCTATGGCCACGGCCTCACCGGGTTCCAGATAAACCTGCACCTGATAACGCTGGCTAAAATCACGAATACAGCTGACAAGTTCCTCACGCTGATAATCGGGCCGGGTAATATGATGGCCTCCACCAAAATTGACCCAGTTTATTTTTTCCAGCAGATGCCCAAAGCCCTTCTCCACGGCGATCAGTGTGCGCTGCAAAGGAGGAAAATCCTGTTCACACAAGGTATGAAAGTGTAAGCCATTAATTCCTTCCAGTATGCTCTCATCCAGCTGTGACAGGGGAATACCCAGGCGTGAACCGGGCGCACAGGGATCGTAAATGGGCACGTCCCCTTCCGAGTGCTCAGGGTTGATACGCAAGCCCAGTTGTAATTGTGGATTATGTTTGCGCGCCTCGTGAATCAAAGGCAGCGCTCGCTGATACTGGCCACAGCTGTTAAACAACACATGATCGGCAATAGCCAGAATTTGCCTGAGATCTTCGTGGTGATAAGCTGCACTGAAAACGTGCACCTCACCCTGGTAGTATTGCCGTCCCAGTTGCGCTTCGTGCAGGCCACTGGCGCAAATACCACTTAAATAGTGTGATACCAGCGGTGCAAAGTGAAACATACTGAAGGCCTTGAGAGCCGACAGCAATTTGGCACCACTGGCCTCAGCCACCTCAGCCAGTATGCGCAGGTTACGCTCGACAGCAACCTCGTCCACTACATAGCAGGGTGATGGCAGGCGCGCAAGATCGAGTTGTGAAAAATCGGTGAATTGATATATCTCCACGGCTTGATCTCCTGCCCGGTTTCTCTTAAATGCACCCCAATATCCATCACACACTTTTTAAAAGTGTGTATTTTATCCGCTTGTTGTCAACCTGAGCCCAGACTTGCCATAAATACATCCGTTTTTTAGATACCCTGACCTTTATGCACGTCCAGTTCAAACGCCGGATCCAGTTCAATCACCTCCCAGGGCAGACCATAGCGATTCATATCATCCATAAAGGGATCGGGATCACACTGCTCCATGTTCCACACACCCGGGCGCCGCCAGTGGCCTTCGATTATCATCTTGGCACCAATCATTGCCGGCACACCGGTAGTGTAGGAAATAGCCTGGGATTTCACCTCTGCATAACAAGCCTGGTGATCACAGATGTTGTACAGAAACATCAACCGCTCCCTGCCATCTTTCTGGCCGCGAACAAGGCAACCAATACAGGTTTTGCCCTTTGTGCGCGGCCCCAGTGTAGAGGGATCCGGTAACAGTTTGGCCAAAAACTGTATCGGTACAATCTGTCGTCCCTGATATTCAACAGGCTCGATGCCCGTCATACCAACATTTTCCAATACTTCCAGGTGCTTCAGATAATTATCGCCAAAACTCATCCAGAATTGAGCGCGCCTGATGGTTGGAAAGTGTCTGGTCAGTGATTCCAGCTCTTCGTGATACATACGATAAATATTAAAGGTACCCACCTCCTGCGGACACTCAAAACGAGCCATTTTCGACATGGGTGGTGTAGTCACAAAACAGCCATCCTGCCAGTGACGGCAGGGTGCGCTCACTTCCCGGATATTGATTTCAGGATTGAAATTAGTGGCAAAAGGGTAACCGTGATCACCACCGTTGACATCGATAATATCGAGATAGTGGATTTCGTCAAAATAGTGTTTGGCAAGATAGGCCGTAAACATGTTAGTGGCGCCGGGATCAAAACCACTGCCCAGCAATGCCGTTAGACCCGCTGTATGAAACTGCTCCTGATAGGCCCACTGCCACTTGTACTCGAAGCGGGCAGTATCCGGTGGCTCGTAGTTGGCAGTATCCAGATAGTTCACACCCGCCGCCAGACAGGCATTCATTATGCTCAAATCCTGGTAAGGCAGAGCGACATTAATCACCAGTTCGGGCTGCTCTTTGTCCAGCAAAGTTGTCAATTGGCCTACATTATCGGCATCTATCTGGGCGGTGCGAACAGGGCGATCAATCTGTTCAGCAATAGCTTTACAACGGGCTTCGGTACGACTGGCCAACAGAATATCAGTGAACACTGAATCAACCTGGGCACATTTATGTGCGACGACAGAACCAACGCCACCGGCACCGATAATAACCACTTTCGACATGCTGCCTCCTGTTATTGATGCACTTATCAACCTGACAATCAGCGGAATGTGTAAAATCCCTTGATGTTCGCGGGACTCGCACAGGCTTACCGCCTACGGCGGTACATCCATGTGCCGCTTATTCATTCGACTAAAAGCTTACCGGGTTATTGCCGGGTCAATAGTATGTCATCACTGACCTGTCAGTGATGCTCAAAGTAAGTATAGCCACTGAGGCTATCACGAAAAGCCTGTAATATAATCTGTCGCTCTGACACCGAGATTTTACCTGAACGTACGGCATCCTCCGCCACCTGTCGAAACTGCTCTTGCATATGTTTAGGCTCATATTCGACATAGCTGAGCACATCAGCAATGGAATCACCGTGAAATTCACGGGCGAAATCAAAGCTGCCATCTGCATTAACAGTTACATTGACAACATTGGTATCACCAAAGAGATTGTGCAGATCGCCCAGTGTCTCCTGATAAGCACCCACCAAAAAGACACCGAGGTAGTAATCCTCTCCTTCCTGGAAGGCGTGCAAAGGCAATATCCGGCTGCGACCGTCAGGCAGGGTAAAATTATCGATACGGCCATCGCAGTCACAGGTCAGGTCAGCCAGAATACCTTCGTGAGCAGGAAACTCATCCAGCCGGTGAATCGGCATAATGGGAAACAGCTGATCAATAGCCCATATATCCGGCAGCGATTGAAACAGGCTGAAGTTACCGTAATAAATATCAGACAACAGTTCCGGCAGGCTCTCCAGCTCTGGTGGTACCCGCTTCAGGTCAGGCAGCAATGTATTGATACGCTGCATAACTGCCATGCAAATATCTTCAGCCAACGCACGATCACGCAGTGTTGCCAGCCCCCGATGAAACAGCCCCCTGACTTCATCACGATAAAAAATGGCGTCGTTATAACACTCCTGTACATTGGCAGCCGCAACGCGCTCCAGTACCTCCAGTAGATGAGGAATAAACTCCGAGCTGTCAGCAGGCGCCTGTACCGGAATGGCTCCCGGTTTACAATCACGCACATCCAGAATGTTAAACAGCAGCATCGATGAATAAGCAACGGTGGCCCGCCCCGATTCTGAAACCAGTACCGGATGGGCAATAGTCAGCGGATCAAGTGTCTCACGCACGGCCTCGACAATATTTACGCAATATTCATCAAGCTGATAATTCATGCTGTGAGTGCTGTTGGCACTGGCGCCTTCATAGTCAACCGCCAGACCACCGCCCAGATCGAGGTAACCCATCGGCGCCCCCTCTTCCACCAACCCCGCATAAAACTGGCAGGCTTCCAGCACACCCGAGCGCACATTGCGGATATTGGGCACCTGTGACCCGAGATGGCAGTGCAGCATTTGCAGACAATCGAGCATGCCCTCCTCGCGCAAACCTGCCACTACCTGCAACAGAGCAGTTGTCGACAAGCCAAAAATGGAGCGATCACCGCTATCTGAACTCCAGTGTCCATCCACTTTGGTGGCACTGCGCATACGCACACCCAGCAAGGGGGAAATACCCAGGTGATGCGCCCGCTCAATAATCAGTTTCAGCTCGTGACGATTTTCAAGTACGAAAAAAACCGGGTAACCCATATGCCGGGCATACAGGCCCAAGTCAATAAATTCCGCATCCTTGTAGCCGTTACAAACCACCAGACTGTCTGTATCGCGCAACTGGCTAAGTGCAATAATCAGCTCTGCTTTGCTGCCAGCTTCAAAGCCGTGATGATAACGACGGCCATAATCGGCAATCTCTTCAATAACGTGACACTGCTGATTGACCTTGATCGGAAATACACCCCGATACACGTTATTATAACCACCGCTTTCTATAGCGCGGGCAAAAGACTCATTAAGTGCGGCTATACGATGATCAAGCACATTACGAATACGCAGTACAGTCGGCATTTCAATGTGACGGGCACGCATGCCCTTAACAATATCAAGAATTGAAACAGCAACCGTCGTATCGTCCTGCTTCAGGCAAACCTGAACTTCACCACGCTGGTTGAGAGAGTAATAACCGGCACCCCAGGCATTAATGCCATAGAGCATTTCACTATCGCTGACCCGCCACGATTGCGCAGCATCGCTGTCAATTCTCATAGTCATTTATCACATCCTCAATGAGAGTCGATACCAATCACCACATCCTTGCACATTTATAACCTGTAGTGGCAAGCATAGCTGCCAGCACATTCCAACCATTTCCCAAGGTCAATACCCCACATAATTACTGCCTGCCACCTTAAAACCCCTGGCTGAAAAGTCACAACAGGCAAACCCTGAAAAACGGAGACGGCATCTATGGCCGGATGCAATATCAGAGGCAACAAATGGATGCTATCAATAACAAACCGGCACATAAAATAATAACAGGGGCCTGCATTCTAATCGGGGGTACTCACAACGCAAGCAGAAATTAACACGGATAATTTTCCTTTTTATCACAGTGTTCACGCTGGCTGGAAAGCCTGCTGGCGGCTATAGTCAGCATCCCTTTAACCATAACCGGCCCACATATGAAAATCCGCCGAGCCCGGAATCAGGATTTACCTGCCCTGCTGGCTCTGGAAGCTGAGAGCTTTCGCAACGACTGTATCAGTCGGCGCAGTTTTCGCCGCTGGCTGCGCCACGATGATTGCCTGTTTCTGGTCGCCATTGAAGACGACTTGATGCTGGGTTATGCCCTTATTACCCGCCGCCGCGGCACACAGTTATGCCGACTGTATTCACTGGCCGTGGCTCACCGGGCCAGGGGTCAGGGTGTAGCCCGGGCCTTATTACAACAAGGAGAAAATGATGCTCGCGCTCTGGCGGCCATTTATATCCGTCTGGAAGTAGCCACTGACAACTACGCGGCTATCAGACTCTATCGCGCCATGGGTTACACCGCATTCGGACTTTACCGGGATTACTACGACGATCATGGTGACGCTATTCGTATGCAAAAGTGCATTCATGCCTATCAGCCTGTGGCCGATGCACGCACACTTCCCTGGCTGGCCCAGACCACGGCTTTCACCTGTGGACCGGCGGCTCTGATGATGGCCATGGCCGGTTTGCCCGGTGATTATCAACCCAGCGAAGAAGATGAAATTCAGCTCTGGCGGGAAGCCACAACAATTTTTATGACCTCCGGCCACGGTGGCTGCCACCCACTGGGGCTGGCACTGGCAGCAAGGCGCCGGGGCTTTATCAGTGAGGCATGGATCAATATTGAAGGCCCACTCTTTCTGGACGGCGTGCGCGATGAAAATAAAAAAAGGATTATGCGAATTGCCCATGAACAATTTGTCAAGCAATGCGTACAGGAAAATATAAGCATTCACTATAGCGCTATCGATCAACAACAGATTATTGCCCGCTTTCAGGCGGGTGCCAATATACTTATTCTGATCTCAAGTTATCGCATGGACAGCCTGAAAGCACCTCATTGGGTAGTGATGAGTGGTGTTGATGAGCATTGTCTTTATGTTCATGACCCCGACCTGGAAGACAGCCCCGCCCCCCGAAGACCACTGGATTGTCAGCATTTGCCTATTGCGCACGCGAGCTTTGCAGCCATGAGCCGCTTCGGCAGCAAGCGTTTACGTGCAGTTGTCATTATTGAGAATACAAAATCTGCTCGAAAAGGAACTGTCTCCGAATAGCAACAATTAGTGAACCGCTGATATTCCAATTGCTTAAAAGTATTGATGGCCTCTGTTTTTTGTAGCGGATGGAGGCGAGTCCTGGCGGCAGCCTGATTCAGGCTCGACCAGGCTCCACACGACAACAATTAAACTTAGATTTCGTAGTCGAGCGCCTGCTTTCTTCTTGAAAGCCGTATGGATACTGGGCTTCTGGTCTTTGATCGTACTCACCTTCCGGGTGTACTGCACTCACCGCGTCAGGCAGCGTTGCTCCGCCCTGCCTGACACACCAATTACAGCACCATTGGGTATATCCAACTGCGGATTCCAGGTTAAAGGATTTATAAAGGTTGCTTGTGAAAACCATCCTGTACCCGGAAACAGGCAAGCCGGGCACAGAAATCGTCCAGAAAACAAGCATCAGACAGCGAAACATCACACTGCCGGGCTTATGCAGGGAATCGGGGGCATTTCCTTTGCCGGTTGACCACAACCGGGGGGCGATTGGGTCAATGTTCCTGATTTATATATAGCCAAAACCATGCCAGAATTATTTTTTATATTAATTTCAATAACTTAAAAAATAATAGATTCAATTTTCGATAAAAATCCGGCCCAATTTGTCTCTAATTTACGACAGTAATTACAATTTTTTTAATTAGTCTTAGTTTTCAATAACTTAGCCTGTCGTTATTTGGAGACAGTAATATCAAACCTTAAATTCGGCAGCGTTGAGATTATGCCGCTGCATTAATTTATAAAAATCTGTACGGTTGCGCTGGGCGATACGGGCTGCCCGGGTTACATTGCCGTCACTGAGCTTGAGTACTCGCACCAGATAATCCCGCTCAAACTGATGGCGGGCATCATTAAATGAAGGCATCAAATCAGCTTCATGCGTTAACGCCTCGCGCACCAGTGTCTCTGGAATAATATGACTCTGGGCAAGCGCCACCGTTTGCAGTACAACATTCTCCAGCTGTCGTACATTACCCGGCCAGGGAGCGCTGGCCAACACCGCCATGGCATCGGGAGAAAAGGCAGTAACATCACCGCGACTACCCTTGGCGGTATTTTGCAGAAAATGGTTGGCCAACAGGGAAATATCCTCCCGGCGAGCGCTGAGCAGTGGCAACTCCAGATTGACAACATTCAAGCGATAAAAGAGATCCTGACGGAAACTGCCCGCTTCCATATCCTTGATCAGATCCCGGTGGGTAGCCGAAATAATACGCACATCTACAGGATAGCTCTCGGTACTGCCAACCGGGCGCACCTTGCGCTCCTGCAACACCCGCAATAACGAGACCTGTAACGTTAGCGGCATATCCCCTATTTCATCGAGAAACAGCGTACCGCCATCAGCTGCGCGAAACAGACCCAGTTGATCCCGCAGCGCCCCGGTAAAGGAACCCTTAATATGACCAAAAAGCTCGGACTCAAGCAACGCTTCAGGCAGAGCACCGCAATTAATGGGAATAAAAGGCTGGTCCTGGCGTTCACTGGCGCGATGAATAGCCTGCGCCAACAGTTCCTTGCCTGTTCCACTGCCGCCGGTAATCAGTACGCTCACTTCCGAGGTTGCCACTAATTTGGCGCGAGATAAAACCTGCTCCATCGTCTCACTGCGCGACATGAGCTGAGCGCGCCAGCTGTCATCCCCGGTATTGCCATGACTGGCAAAACTGAGAGCAGCCTCAATCTGCTCCAGCAGTTGTGCCTTTTCAACCGGCTTGGTCAAAAAACCAAAAACACCTTTTTGTGTGGCCTCTACGGCTTCCGGAATCGAACCCTGGGCAGTAATGATAATCACCGGGATACCGGGAAAACGGCTGCGTATATAATCAAACAGCTCCAACCCATCCATATCACCCATGCGCAGATCACTGATCACCAGGTCAATCCTGTTCAGGTCCAGCACATTTTGAGCCGCACGTCCGCTATCAGCTGCCAGCACTTCAAAACCCTCGGCCTCCAGCCGCAGTGTCAGCAGCCTCAACAAGCCGGGATCATCATCTACCAGCAGTACTTTTGCCACGCGCCTTACTCCTCCCCAACAGGCAGTTCCTCACCCTTAACCTTGCGCTCACTGATACTCTGCTCAAGATGGGTGAGTGCCTCTATTTTTTCTGACAATAGCTTCAACTCCTGCTGTGTCACAGCCAAATCCTCAGCGAGCTGTTCATTACGGACATGGGCATTGATCATTGACTGGTTGTATGCCAACAATACATTAGCCAGCATACGCTGATGGCTTTGCAGTGATTCATCTACAGCCAGCTCCCTGAATATATCGCGTGCATTAATCCAGGTTTGAATCTCACCAATACGCTGGTTCAGCAGCGCATAACGAAAACGATCCAGTGGCTGTAATAATGGCCGACTACCCATAAGTACTCGATGAGCAGTAACCGTCGCAATATCAAGCTCATAAACGCCGATCAACTCATCCATCCAGCTGTGATCATAGCTGCGTTCACTTGCGCCCTTGTTTTTTGTTTCTGTCCTGGCACAACAGGCAACCGCTCTGGCAGTATCATCTGCAACCAGGCCACTTCGTGGCCCGCTTTGGCATCCTGCCAATATTATACTGAGCAACACATATACCCATATTTTCATACAATTACTGGCTCCATCCTTGGCAGAGTCATTCGAAAACAGATTGTGTAGTCCTGACTGTCGACAAGTTCCAGGCTGCCCCCCATATCCTGAACGCAGTCTCTGGCCACATTCAGACCAATACCCGAGCCTTTAACCGGACCAGTGCGATGATTGCTGCCCCGAAAAAAAGGGTCGAATAATTGTGAACGCTCTGATTCAGGAATGGGTCTTCCCGTATTGGCCACTTCAAATACCATATGCTGCTCCTGCAAGTGACAACACACAGCAACCCGGCCATCAGATGGTGTGTAATTAACCGCATTTGACAATAAATTATCAATTACTGTTCGCAAGCGTGAAGCATCACAAATCCAGTGCGCTTCGGGTAGTTTCAAATAAACAGCCAATCGTTTCCGGCGAATACTGATATTGTAGCTATGCAAAAGCTCATCACATAAATGACGCAGACTAACCGGCCCCAACACACCACGACCAGGCGAATGCTCTGCGCGATTATAATCGAGCAGGTTTTCAATCAAGCGCTGCAGCTCGTGGCTATTGGCCTGTAAAATTTCAATAATCTCCCGCTGCCGCTTATCTACCGGGCCTGCGATTCCATCCGCCAGCAAATCAGCGCCCTCGCGCATACTGGCCAGCGGGGTTTTCAACTCGTGGGACATATTCATTAAAAACTGCTGTTTGCGAGATTCCGCTGCATTAAGCCGTTCACGCAAACCCTCCAGCTGCTTTGCCAGTGCCTGCATTTCCCGCGGCCCGGAAATTCTGATTACCCGGTTCTGCCCCCTGCGACCAAGCTGATTGATAGCTGATTCCAATTGCCGGATAGGACGCCCGATCCAGCGGATAAAAATAACCGACAAAGCCACTGTCAACAGAACCAGGGCACTGACAAGCAAGGTTAATGACTTGCCAATAGCTTCGGCATTATCACGATAAGCCACCAGCCGCTGGTCTACATAAGCCTGGCTGGCCTGTTGAAAACGGGTATTGGCTGCACTGAGCCGGGCAAAACGATCTACAGACCGGCGTAGCTTTGCACCTTCTTCTGGCAGGCTCATCAGTATATCGGTGAGTCGTTGCCGTGTTTGCTGAACAGGGGAATTGGCCGGTATTTCCAGGCTGTTTTGCCGCTCCAGATCGTCCAGCTGTATCAACAGGCGCCGTCGCTCCTGCCTGAACAATGTCAGCAAAGACTCATCCTCCAACGTACTGTACTGACGAGCCCTGCGCTCAAGATCCAGCAGACCTGACTGAACAACCTGTGTTATCCGGGTAACTGACACAACCGCCTCAGACAGCGTTACACTTTCCTGGGCAACAATGGCCAGTGTCTGCAACGTATAAAAAATTGCCATGCATAACGGAGCCATGACCGTGAGCAAACCAATCAGCACCAACTGTAACAGGGATTTAGAACGCCATTTCATGGAGGCAGTATAGCCTTTGATCGCTTATTCAGTGACACTTCACGGCGACTGAGGGTAATAATTTCCCGCAATTGTGTCCGTAGCGTTGCCTGCACCGCAGCTTCATTTGAACCCCCGTTGCCATAGCGATAATCGACATAACACTGCGTAACACGATTTATGAGCAATGCCGCTGGTGGCAGTTCTTTGGCAACCCGGTCAGCATAGTGGGTTGGCGCTTCACCTGCTTTGCGCACCACCCCAAGCCGGGCAAAGCTATCACAAATTTTAAGATACAGTACATCAACCGGGTTTATCACCTCTTGCAACGGGCGTCGCAATAACAATACCGCAACCGGAATCAACACCAATGCAAACACAGTAAATATTAATAGCAAA
This sequence comes from Parahaliea sp., assembly GCA_047974765.1. Taxonomy (GTDB): domain Bacteria; phylum Pseudomonadota; class Gammaproteobacteria; order Pseudomonadales; family Halieaceae; genus JBKECP01. Next base: position 45,477 of record JBKECP010000043.1, read on the forward strand.
AATTTCTGGACACTAAAGCCCCCGAGCATATGCTGCAATAAGTCAAACTGCGCTCTGCCATCAAAACCCACCACCCAGCTCTGCCAGCGGTAGGTCAGCGCATCGTATTGCAGCCGCAAACGATTCACCCAGCTGATACTGCGATAACGCAAAGGTGACAGGGGCGAATCAGACAAAAAACTGCCCTCACCCGCCATGGCCTGTTCCAACCCGCCTTCAATACGCTCAGGCGCCACCGCAGCCGTCGGATCGACCCTGTACCAGCCCTTTTCAGGCAACCAGACTTCCGCCCAGGCATGGGCGTCAAACTGATGCACAATCACCGTTGCGTTAAGCGGATTGATCTCCCCACCCTGATAACCGGCCACTACCCGCGCCGGTATACCTGCCGCTCGCATCATCATGACAAAGGCGTAGGCATAATGTTCACAAAAACCACGGCGGGTAGTGAACAGAAAATCATCCATCGGGTTATCGCCAAGAAGATCTGGCTGCAAGGTATAAACAAAAGACTGTTCATTAAACATGCGCAACACGGCTTCAATGTAATCTTCATCTGAAGCGGCGTCTTTATACATTTGTTTGGCCAGTGTTCGAGTGCGAGGATCTCCCGCTGGCGGCAATTGCAGCTCGGCCTTTTTGCGCCAGGATGAAAGCCCCTGTAAATCCAGTGAGGCATCTGGCCAGCTGAGTATTTTAAAACGTCGCTGATCTTCAATTTCAACCGGAGATAACAGACGAAAATCCGGCGCCTGTAAAATACCCGGCTGATCAGCCTGCGCATAAGGCAGACTATAAAGCCATTGCTGCTGAGTGGGCATCATCAGCACGCTGTAGCGCAGCGGTTCACCCAATGTCTGCACGGGAGCCGGACGACGCTCGGCCGGTGGAATTTCAAAATAGTTGATACTTGACCAGGTACCCCCCTCAAGACGACTGAACGTCAACCCCCGCCAGTACAGCGCTGACCGCGAGGGAATTGTCCCTTCAAATTTTACCCGAAAAGCCACATCATCAGACTGACCCAGACGAGAGATATCCCCCGGACGCATAAAATCACTTACACCGGTACGGGCAGCGTTACTCTTGATGGGAATAGTCCACAACGGACCAATGCGTGGAAACAGAAAAAACAATACCAGCATCAGTGGCAATGCCTGCAACAGCATCGTGCCCGCCCGACGCATACTGCCCCAATGGAAACGGGATCTGGCACCTTCATGCAATGCTACCAGCGCACTCGTTACCAACAACACATTAAGCATCAGATACAGCACCACCAGTAAGTCCTGGCTGAATAAGAATTCAGTAATGCAGATAAAATAACTGAGAAAAATCAGCACATAGGCATCAGCTTTTTTATGCAGTTCCAGCAGTTTCAGGGCATAGGCGGACAACAGCAGTGTCACCATCGGTTCCAGCCCCAGAAAATTATGGTAACTGAACTGGATACTGACAAAGCAGATCAATAAAAGAAATGCTTTGATCAGGCGACCAGGAAAAGACCACTGTCCCCGATAAACCATCACTCGCCAGCAGGCGCAAAAAATATACACTGCCAGCACCCACAATGGCATACGCCCGATATGAGGCAGCAGTAATAACAGCATACTGAATAAAATCCAGACCAGCGCATTGCGCGGCACCTGCTCAGATACTTTCATTGGCCAATATCCCCCAGGCCATAAAGAGCCAGTGCACTGAGTACTTTATCGCGGTGTCTTTCACCGCGATCAGGTAACAGCTCCAGGCCCGGCAGACGCAAGCCGTAATCCTGCTGCTGTGTATCAAGCATTAATACCAGATAGCACAAATACGACAGCCGCATCTCTACTGACACACCTGCAAAGGCATCAAAATCCAGCCACACATTACTACTGCTGTAAGCGGTGTAATGCTTGCTTTGCAGACCCTGCCCTTTGGCATAACCCTTCCAGTAAATCTGGCGCAGTGAATCACCAGCACGGTAAGCCTGAAAACCAAAAAAATCATCGTTGCCACACATCACAAGCGCATGCCCCTGCTCACTATTATCACCACTTCCTGGCAGTTGCCGACATTTGTGCGGCTCAGGATAAACCAGCGCACATAAATCCAGGTCAACCCAGCTCCAGCAACGCAGTAAACCCAGGGGAAAATGACTCTCTATTAACAGTCGGCCCGGACGGAACCAGCCACGCGAACCGACGCTACAAAACAAGCGGATATCTTCACTGTTGTTATCAAGCAAAGTGATTGTTTGTTCACTGCTGTCGGGCCAGCACAACCGCAAACAGTGACGTTCACGCCCTCCACCATCCACACGCACATCAAATTCAGTTACCTGCCCTGGAAAAGCAGACGCAGCACGCAATGCGTGCAAACTGACGCCCGCAAGATTGGCATAGGTATGCAAAATCGCAACAACAAAGAGGGTTGCCAACAGAAAAGTCAGCGCATAACTCATATTATTCTGATAATTGATGGCCGCTAGTAACATCACCAACAAGCACAGGAAAAAAAAAGCACCAACCCGTGACGGCATGATAAAAATACGGCGTCGATCAAGCCTGATTTTTTTTGAGGCCGGAATACGCCGGTTCAACCAGTTGGCAAAATACTTACGCAGGTACTCTCGCCAATGATAATCTCTCACAACTCGCCCCTCACGACTGAGATCACAATTCAGGGCTTGATTACGTCCACATGACGCTGCATTTGCGAAACCAGTGCCAGGCCATCACCTGCATAGTCACCACTGGGCACCAGACGATGAGCAACAACCGGCAACAATACAGCTTGCAGATCTTCAGGCACTACATGAGTACGCCCCTGCATAACAGCCCAGGTTTTGGCTGCTTGCAGTAAAGCCAGCGCGCCCCGGGGTGACAGGCCCACTTCAAATTCAGCTGATTCACGCGAGTAGGCAACCAGGCGTTGCAGATAATCCAGCAGATTATCAGAGGCATGTACGGTGTCAGCCATAGTACGAATATCTTCCAACTGACCTGCATCGATACACTGGCTCAGCTTTACATCCTGCGCTTGTGTACCCAGGCGCAAAAACATCTCACGTTCAGCCTGCGGATGGGGATAACCCAGCTGCAAACGCATTAAAAAGCGATCGAGCTGGGACTCCGGCAATGGATAAGTGCCAGACTGGTGAATCGGATTCTGGGTGGCAATCACAAAAAAAGGTCGCGGCAGCGCACGGGTTTCCCCCTCGACGGTCACCTGTTCTTCAGCCATAGCCTCCAGCAAGGCACTTTGGGTACGGGGCGTAGCCCGATTGATTTCATCAGCCAACAGCAGCTGGCTGAAAATCGGTCCTTTATAGAAAGTAAAACTGGCATCAGCTGGCTGGTAAACAGATACCCCGAGAATATCAGCCGGCAACAGGTCAGACGTAAACTGCACCCGTTTGTAGGACAAGCCCAACACATCAGCCAAAGCATGTGACAGTGTCGTCTTGCCCATGCCCGGCAGATCTTCAATCAATAAATGACCGCGGGCAAGCAGGCAACATATGGCCAGACGAATCTGGTTTTCTTTGCCCAGTAAAATCCGGCCCACTTCCGATACCGCCTGATCAATAATGCTTTGAAGCTGCATGTAACGCCATCCCTGCTGTTATAAAAAATCACCAACAAACTCAATCCAGCGCTCTGAGTCCCCGTGCAAGATCGGCTTTGATATCATCAATATTTTCAAGGCCGACAGCGATGCGAATCAGGCTATCGGCTATTCCCGCAGCCTGCCGCTGCCCGCTGCTGAGTCGCCCGTGGGTGGTCGTTGCAGGGTGGACAATAGTGGTTTTGGTATCACCCAGATTGGCCGTCAATGACAGCATGCGGGTATTGTCAATGCAGCGCCAGGCAGCTTCTTTACCACCGCGCACCTCAAAGGACAGCACACCACCAAAGGCACACTGTTGACGGGCGGCAATATCGTGGCCGGGATGATCAGCCAGGCCCGCATAATAAACCCGCTCAACCGCATTTTGTTCATTCAGCCACGTCGCCAACGCCAGCGCAGACGCACTATGAGCATTCATTCGCAGGCTTAGTGTTTCCAATCCTTTTAAAAAAACCCAGGCATTAAAGGGGCTCATGGTCGGACCACAGGTTCGCAAAAAAGTCATGACTTCAGCCATGTGCTCTGCGCGACCGGCAACAACCCCGCCAACACAGCGACCCTGACCATCGAGAAATTTGGTCGCCGAGTGCACTACGATATCAGCCCCGGCCAATAGCGGTCTTTGCAGAGCCGGTGTGCAAAAGCAGTTATCAACCACCAGTAATGCACCTGCTTCTGTTGCAAGCCGGGAAAATCCGTCTATATCGGCAATTTCACACAGGGGGTTGGAAGGTGTCTCGATAAAAAGCATGGCGGTCTCTGTGCGTATAGCCGCACGCCACGCATCCATTGCCAGCAGCGGTATAAAACTGACCGAGACCCCAAAGCGGGCCAGGTATTTGCCAAACAGATTACTGGTAGTGCCAAACACATCACGGGAACAGATCACATGATCACCCGCTTTGAGCAGGGCCATCGCTGTACTCAAAATGGCAGCCATACCGGAGGCTGTTGCTACTGCTTCTTCAGCACCCTCCAGCGCTGCCAGCCGTTTTTCAAATGTGCGCACCGTGGGATTGGTATAGCGCGAATAAACGTTGCCTGGCACTTCACCGGCAAAACGTGCCGCTGCATCGGCAGCTGAATCAAAAACATAACTGGAGGTGGCAAAAATAGGCTCGGAGTGTTCATCCTCCGCCGTACGCTGAATGCCGGCCCGGATGGCCAGGGTCTCAGTGTGCACACTTGCCAGCAAATCTTCAGATAAGGCTTTGTCTCGCATAATCAAGTCTTTTCTCTTTTTTGTATCAGGATACATCGTTGTGCAAACCAACGACCGCACCCTCTTCCTGCAGGCCGATGCGAGCCTTGCTTTGTGCTTCATCATTGCGCATGGCTTCCAGGCGTTGCAGATAGTCATGATCCACATCGCCTGTCACATACTGACCATCAAAAACACTGCAATCAAAACCATCAATTTCATCATTGCCTTCCTGAGAGCAATGTATGAGGTCGTCCAGATCCTGATATAACAGCCAATCTGCGCCAATAAGCTCACAAATTTGTGCCTCACTTCGATTGTGGGCAATCAGTTCAGTAGCCGATGGCATATCGATACCGTAAACATTGGGATAGCGCACCGGTGGTGCCGCTGAAGCAAAATAGACTTTGGCGGCACCGGCATCGCGTGCCATCTGAATGATCTGACGGCAGGTGGTGCCACGCACAATGGAGTCATCCACCAACATCACATGTTTACCTTCAAACTCCAGTGGTATTGGATTCAGTTTTTGGCGTACGGATTTTTTGCGCTGGCTCTGGCCGGGCATGATGAAAGTCCGGCCTATATAGCGGTTTTTCATAAAGCCTTCACGAAATTTGACACCCAGTTCATTGGCCATCGATTGGGCTGCTGTTCGGCTGGTATCAGGGATTGGAATAATCACATCAATATCAAGCTCAGGCCGCTCCCGCAGGAGTTTGCGAGCCAGTGATTCCCCCTGTCGCATACGCGTTTTGTAAACCGAAATGCCGTCCATCATTGAATCGGGCCGGGCGAAATAAACGTGTTCAAAAATACAGGGTATCAAGCGGGCGTTGGCGGCACACTGCCGCCGGTGCAAAACACCGTGGCGATCAATAAAAACTGCCTCACCAGGCGCAACGTTATTAATCATGCGAAAACCCAGCACATCCAGGGCAACACTTTCAGAGGCCACCATAAATTCTTCACCGGCCCCGTTATCACGCACACCAACAACCAGCGGGCGGATACCCAGAGGATCACGAAAGGCAACGACGCCATAATCAACAATCATCGCTACCGCTGTGTAGCCGCCGCGACAACGCCGGTGCACGGCTTCAACCGCTGTAAAAATATCATCTGCCGAAGGATTGAGTTTGCCCAGTGTCTGCATCTCGTGAGCAAAGATATTCAGTAATACCTCGGAATCTGAATCCGTATTCAAGTGACGCAAATCATCCTGAAACAGCTCTTTTGCCAACTGCTCGGCATTGGTCAGGTTGCCGTTGTGGGCCAGTGCAATACCGTAAGGAGAATTGACATAAAATGGCTGGGCCATGGCAGTACCGGAACTGCCCGCCGTTGGATAACGAACATGGCCAATACCAATGGTGCCCTGCAAGCGCTGCATATGGTGTTGCTGAAACACATCACGCACCAGCCCTTCGCGCTTGCGCTGGTGAAAACGGCCATTGCTGCAAGTAACAATGCCGGCGGCATCCTGCCCCCGATGCTGCAATACCGTCAGTGCATCATAGATATCAGGCGCGACATTACCCTTGCCGACCAGACCAACCAGACCACACATGCCAACTACCTCGCTTTAGTGCTTCAGGCCGGTGGAACCGGCACGATATCCGAGAGATTACCCGTATCAAAATGCCCAAGTGTCCGCTGTGCCCAGCTCATCAGGGCATCGACGTGAGGCATCAATTGTGCCTGATGCAACCAGGCCTGATCTTTGGGCGACAGCAACTCATGTATTAAAAACACGATCACCAGAACAATGATTACGCCCCGGGTGAAACCAAACAGCGTCCCCAGCAGCCTGTCTGTCGGCCCCAATCCCGTCGCCTTGACCAGCTGGGAAATGACCGTGGCAATTAACCCGGCCAGCACCAAAACCAGTAAAAAGAGTAACAGCCAACCCGCCAGATAGCGCGCTGTCACATTGCTGATGTAATCACCAAGCCCCGAGGCAACCTGGCTGGCATAGAGGTTGGCAATGATAAAAGCGACAACCCAGCCCGCCAGTGAAAACGCCTCACGGGTAAAGCCACGCCAGAGGCTGACCACTGTTGACAGGGCAACGACTGCGATAATTGCCCAGTCAACCCAGATCAGTTGTGTAAAATCCACGCAGCCCCTCCTTTAATACCGGGCGCATTCTAGCAAAGCTGTCACCCCGGCAGAACCTTTCACATGAGTCATCACGCAACGCCCAGGCCAGGTTCAGGGCAAATAACGACGCACCATTGATTTAACACCAAGCTGTCCATCAATTTCAGCCTGGATGGCCTCAATTTTGGCACGCTCGAATTTGGGACCAACATAAACGCGATAAACGGTTTTGCCATTCACCGATGCACCTTTTACATAGGCTTTATGCCCCATGTCTGTCAGTGCCTGGCGCGTGCGCTCAGCGCTGTCCTTCTGTGTAACACTGATAACTTGCAGCATCCAGGCCACCGGCACCCCCTGATCATCCACTTCCGGTTTAAGTGGAGCCTGTTCCCGGATCTGCCCCTGATGATTCAGTGCAGTACCTTTGCCATTGTCGGGGTCAGAATTATCCGGCTCAGATGCCACCACCACATCCGGGGCCGGTTCAGGAGCCACTTCATTATTTGTATTTTCAGACAGCGCTTCCTGCGCTCTTTGCTCAGGACGTTTATTGTCATCGCTTATACCGTCATCAACAGGCAGTGACGGTGACGGTTTAAGTCCGCGTCGGTCAGGCGATTGAATCGGCGTGGTATCAACATCGGGGCGCGGTGGGATACGATTATCGAGACTACTGTGTTCCTCTGGTTCCACAAAAATGATAGGCCAGAATACAACACCCAGAGCAACCAGGATCAGCGCACCCACTAGACGCTGCTTGAGGATATTGTTCACGGCTTTTTCCTGTCGGGATCACATGTCAGTAAGGGAAGCATCGCTGCCACTGTAAAAAAAGAACCAAAAATCACCAGCTGCTCACCAGCTTTCAGTTTCTGTTGGGCCAGAGCCAGAGCCTGCGGCAAATTGTTACCAATGCCAAGTACACATTCACCGGCCTGTTGCAGAAGCGGAACCAGTTGTGCAGCCGTTGCAGCTCTTGGGTTATCGGGCTGTTCGGCCACAAACCAACCATCAAAAGCCTTTGTACACTGCCTGATGATACGCTCAAAATCTTTATCTGCCATAACGGAAAACAGAGCGTATACCTTTTTATTACAATTAGTTGGTGACAACCTTTCAAGCAATATCTTCACCGAGTCAGGGTTGTGTGCGACATCCAGAATATAGTCCACTCCTCCCTGCCTGATATGCTGTCCCCGACCGGAAGGCGCCAGCTTTGCAAACAGAACAGGCAGCTCCGACTGTGGCGGTGACTCACCCAGCAACAGCAGCACCTGTAAAGCAGCACAAAGGTTTGAAGGAACCAGTGAGCTGTATGCAATTACCGGCAGGGTAAGTATCTGGCGCTGCCTATCCCGCAATGTTGCATACCAACCGGCATCCATCTGCTCACAGTTAAAATCACGACCGATCCACCAGGGCTGGCAACCGCTGTCAGCTACAGCTGCCAGCAGATCTGGCGGCGGATCAGCTTCAGCAATCACAGCTGGCTTGCCGACCCGCAATATACCTGCCTTTTCACGCGCAATCAGATTGCGGCCTGAACCCAGCCAGCGCTCGTGATCCAAACCTATACTGGTAATAACCGCTACATCTGCATCTACAATATTGGTCGCATCCAGACGACCACCCAGGCCCACTTCCAGGACAATGACATCACAGGCCTGTTCCCGAAAAACCAGCAATGCCGCCAGGGTGGTAAATTCAAAATACGTCAGTGAAGTAGATGCTCTGGCTGTTTCAATCTGCCTGAAGGCCATCACAATGGCTTCATCAACCACTTCAACACCCGCTACACATATACGCTCATTAAAGCGCAGCAAATGCGGCGAAGTGAACACACCCGGGCGCCGCCCTGTCGCCAGCAAAAGCATCTCCAGCGCCGCCGCTGTTGTCCCTTTGCCATTGGTGCCGGCAATGGTCACCACCGGCACTGTCGGCGACAACAAATCAAGCGCACAGGCAACCTGCCGAACCCGTTCAAGGCTCAGCTCCATTTCAGTGGGGTGGAGAGTTTCGAGGTGTTTCAGCCAATCCTCAAGATGGGTTTTATTCATTCTCCGGCTTGGGCTTTGGCTCCGCTTCCTGATCGACATCGATTTCAGTTTCTTCAGACACGGCCTCGCCACTGGCTTTTTCACTATCTGCCTGCTCTGGTCCAGCCTCATCGTCCCCGGCTTCTTCCCGGATATCGCCATGCCCGGATTCATCCATCTGTTCTGCAGGCATATCCTCAGACGATTTATCACCGATTTCCGTCTCTTCATCAGAAGCGCTATCAACGTCAACCTGTTGCGACGCATCCCCGGCAACACACTCTGGTTCTGCGGGTTCAACATCCATCAGTTTGGCCAGTAAACGGCCAATGGTATCGCGCATTTCCGTGCGGTGAACAATCATATCGATAGCACCGTGCTCCAGCAAAAATTCACTGCGCTGAAAACCTTTGGGTAGTTTCTGGCGGATCGTCTGCTCAATAATATTGGGTCCGGCAAAGCCCGCCCGCGCCTCTGGCTCGGCAATATTAATATCCCCCAGCAAGGCCAGTGAGGCAGAGACCCCACCGTAGATCGGATCAGTCATCACCGAGACATAGGGTACACCAGCCTGCTTCAGACGCTCGATCACCGCAGAGGTTTTGGCCATTTGCATCAGGGAAATCAGGGCTTCCTGCATGCGCGCGCCACCGGAAGCAGCAAAGCAGATCAAGGGTACATTCTCGGACAGCGCCTGTTGGGCTGCACGGGTAAATTTTTCACCAACGGCATAACCCATGGAACCACCGTGGAAGGCAAATTCAAAAGCCAGCACAACCACCGGCTGACCACGCAAGGTGCCACTCATGGCAATCAGTGCATCTTTTTCACCCGTGGCTTTTTGCGCAGTGGACAAGCGATCACGGTAGCGACGTTTATCCTTGAATTTGAGCCGGTCAACCGGTTCGATATCGCTGAAGATCTCCTGCCGCCCCTCTTTATCCAGGAAGCTGTCCAGGCGACGGCGAGCCCCGATACGCATATGATGATCACATTTCGGACAGACATCATCATTGCGCTCAAGATCGGGGCGATAAAGGACGGCATCGCATTTAACACATTTTTTCCACAGCCCTTCAGGTACGTTGGAACGGCGCTCACTGTCGTCCTTGCGTACGCCCGATGGCAGAATCTTGTCTATCCAGCTCATAGTGTCCCCCACAGTGTTGTCGGCATTATAAACACCGCTTCAGGTAACTAGGAAGCCACACTGTCAATTCCCTGACGAATATTGGCCAGCATCCGACTGGCTCGCTGCTGCAAGGTCGCCACATCGGCATTTTCGATAGCAGCAGCGGCAATACAGTCGACCAGCGCACTGCCCACAACCACACCGTCGGCAACCGCTGCCACCGCCTGCGCAGAAGCGGTATCCTTAATGCCAAAACCAACCGCCAGCGGCAGTGCTGTGTGTTTGCGGATACACGCCAACTGTCGTGCCACTTCATCAGTATCAAGATGACCGGCACCGGTCACGCCCTTGAGGGCAACATAGTAAATGAAACCACTGGCCTGATCCGCAATCAAGCGCCTGCGCGCATCCGGTGTGGTCGGCGCAATCAGAAAGATATTATCCATACCCACCCGGTTCAGCTCGGTATTCAGGGCGTCAACCTCTTCCGGCGGAATATCCACGGTTAACAGTGCATCTACGCCAGCGGCATCGGCAGCCTCGACAAAGGCACCATAACCCATGCGCTCAACCGGGTTGGCATAGCCCATCAGCAAGACCGGCGTGTCCGTGTCGCGCTCACGAAACTGCATCACCATAGCCAGGACATCCCGTAAGCTGACACCATTGGCCAGCGCCCGCTCATGGGCCAGCTGGATCGTGGGCCCTTCCGACATCGGATCGGAAAAAGGCACACCCAATTCGATTATATCGGCGCCCGCCTCAACCAGTGAGTGCATCAGGGGAACTGTCAGCTCAACAGAAGGATCGCCCGCTACCAGATAAGGGATCAGGGCTTTGCGCTGCCGGGCAGCCAGTTGTTGAAAACGTTCTGCAATACGACTCACAATCGCCCCCTAGAATTGAATGCCGTCAATTTCGGCAACGGTATGAATATCTTTATCCCCGCGACCTGACAGGTTGACAACAACGATCTCCTCAGAGCTCATTTGAGCCGCCAGCTGTGTAGCGTAAGCCAGTGCGTGACTACTCTCCAGTGCCGGCATAATACCTTCCACCCGGGTCAGGGCATGAAAGGCCGCCAGCGCCTCGTCGTCATTGGCAACCACATAGTTGACCCGTCCAATATCCTTCAGCCAGGCGTGCTCCGGACCAACACCCGGGTAGTCCAGGCCGGCCGAGATAGAGTGGGTATGAATAATCTGGCCGTTCTCGTCCTGCATCAGATAAGTCCGGTTGCCGTGCAGTACGCCAGGCGTACCGGCGGTCAGCGGTGCCGCATGCTGGCCGCTATCAATACCGTGCCCACCCGCCTCAACACCGTACATAGTCACACTCTCATCCTTCAGAAAAGGGTGAAACAGGCCGATCGCATTAGAGCCACCACCGACACAGGCCACCAGCGCATCCGGCAGGCGCCCCGCCTGTGCCAGACACTGCTCCCGTGCCTCACGGCCGATCACACACTGAAAATCACGCACCAGCTCAGGATAAGGATGGGGGCCGGCAACCGTACCAATCACATAAAAGGTATTGTCGATATGCGTTACCCAATCACGCATGGCCTCATTCATTGCATCCTTGAGAGTCTTCGAGCCGGAGGTGACGGGAATCACCTGCGCGCCCAGCAACTTCATACGATAGACATTGAGTGCCTGCCGCCGCACATCCTCCTCACCCATGAAAACATGGCATTCCAGCCCGAGCCGGGCAGCAATGGTCGCTGTGGCCACCCCGTGCTGACCGGCACCGGTTTCGGCAATGATGCGGGTTTTACCCATGTATTTGGCCAACAGTGCCTGACCAATGGTGTTATTCACCTTGTGAGCGCCAGTGTGGTTGAGGTCTTCGCGCTTGAGGAAAATACGGGCACCACCAATCTGCTGCGACCAGCGCCGGGCTTCATATAGCGGTGACGGTCGGCCGACATAGTGACGCAGATCCTCATCCAGCTCATGCTGGAAATCCGGGTCCGCCGACAGCTTGCGATACAGCGCCTCCAGTTCGGTCAGCGCGCACATCAGGGTTTCGGCAACAAATTTGCCACCGTAGATACCAAAGCGACCCCGGGCATCAGGCATCTGCCCATAGAGACCCTCTTTACTCTCACTTATCATCTCAATTCTCATTGTTTGAATGATCGCCAGCGCGAACGGCTGCGATAAATTCTCTGATTTTGGCGGTATCTTTGCGCCCCGGTTCACGCTCCACACCACCACTGACATCAACCGCCGCTGGCCGCAACAGGTTCATGCCCCGGGCGACATTATCTGCACGCAAACCACCGGCCAGCACAAGGGGGCGCGATCCAGCGCCGCCACGGGCACACTGCCAGTCAAAGGTTTTGCCGGTGCCACCGGGAACACCCGCCTGCCAGCTGTCAAGCAAAATACCGACGGCATCGTCGTAGGCTTCAGCGGAAGCGGCCAGATCCATACCTGGACGCACCCGTAGTGCTTTCAAATAAGGTCGGGCGAACTGACGACAATAATCAGCGCACTCATTGCCGTGGAACTGAAGCATACTCACCGGCACCTGTCGCAATACGCTATTCACAACATCAACGGATTCATCGACAAACAGCGCCACCACCTGCACAAAAGGCGGTACCGCCGCCGCAATCTTTACTGCCTGCTGTGGGCTGACAGCCCGTGAACTGGCTTTGTAAAATACCAGACCAATCGCATCCGCTCCCTCGGCGCAGGCTGCGCGGGCATCATCAGGATGGGTAATGCCACAGATTTTGATACGGGTGTGGGACACAGCCGGAGGCCTGTTAGAAACTCTGCAAAAAACAAAGGGGGCGGATCATAGCAGACCTTGCCCGCAGTTGTCTTTAATACCGTGGTCACAGGTCAAATGAAGTCGATATATTGTTCATCAGTAAAAAAATCGCTTGCGCTGTCTCGATCACTACCCTATACAGAGCTTAGGGGTACGTGACTTGCGTTTCACCCTTTCATCCGGACAGCGATAGGCAACACCACCAATAAATAGTCGCACGGATGACATTCACATGGCTGCCCGTTCATAATAATGCGGTCAGACGTGGGATTATAATTAAGCTTTAAGGAGAACCACTCCCCATGAAACGCCCAATAAAGAAAATCTTGAACACAAAAGTAATGCTCGCCAGTCTCGGCTTGTGTTTTGCAGCTTCCACTAATGTTTATGCCGCCGTCAGTGCAGAAGAAGCCAATCGTCTTGGCAACGATCTGACACCAATGGGTGCGGAGATGGCCGGTAATACCGATGGCAGCATCCCCGCCTGGAACAGCAAAGGTGTAACAGTACCTGCCAGCTTTCAGCCACCGGCTGATCCCGGTGACCTGATAACCTATCCCAGCCCCTATGAGGGTGAGAAACCTCTGTTCACTATTGATGCCAGCAACTGGCAGCAACATGCCGACCTCATGACCGAAGGCACCAAGGCCATGATGGAAAAGCTGGGGCCGGACGGTTTCACCATGCCGGTCTATCCCAGCAAACGGGATTTTGTCGCCCCCCAGTGGCTGTATGACAACACCAAGAAAAATGCAACCAGCGCCGAGCTGGCCGCCGAAGGCCAGAAGGTCAACAACAACCTGCCGGGTGTTCCCTTCCCGCTGCCCAAAACAGCCCTGGAAGTGATGTGGAACCACATGGTTCGCTATGCCACTGATTTCACCCAGGACTACAACGTTTACTACGTTGACTCCCGCGGCAAGCCTATTTTGTCAACCACAGGCTATATGACCAACCGCTTCCCCCAATTTGATGATCCAGACCAGATCGTCGCTGATAATGCCTGGGTGTGGCACCGCATCAACTATTCCGCACCGGCCCGCCGGGCGGGTGAAATTCTACTGGTACACGAACCAGGCGCCGACTATACCAAAGGCAAAGGCCGCAAAGCCTGGCAGTACCTGGTTGGCCAGCGCCGTGTTCGCCTGGCACCAGCAGTTGCCTTTGATACACCAAATCCCGGTGTTGCCGGCACATCCACCTACGACGACTCCTATGTCTACAACGGTTCACCAGAACGTTACAACTGGACACTGGTCGGCAAGAAAGAGATGATCGTCCCCTATTCCAACTATGACTTTATCTTCAAGCACAAAGTTGAAGATATGCTGGGTGAAAAGTTCATCAAGTCAGAGTATATTCGCTGGGAGAAGCACCGGGTATGGATTGTCGAAGCCGAGTTGAAAGACGGTATGCGCCACCTCTACGCCAAGCGTCGTTTCTACATTGATGAAGATACCTGGACCGCACTCGAAGGTGACAGCTACGATGCCCAGGGTAATCTCTGGCGTGTTCACCTGGCTTATGTCGCCAACCTCTATGACCGGAAATCGATTTACGGATTCACCTATGGAACCTATGACCTCCTCCAGGATATTTACAACGTCAACTCCAAACCAATCCCCGGTCGCTTCCGCAATAGCATAAAAGAGCCGGACCAGTACTTCACACCCAAGGGTATGTCCCGCAGTGGTGTACGCTAATAGCAAAACCCGGGTGGGGCTTTTATAGCCCCCCCGCTTCTTTCAATTATTTTTAATATGGACACTGTACGGCCTAGCACTGATCTTCCGGTTGTTTTATGCCGCAGGGGCTGTCAAAGCAAATAGCCGTCAGAATAAAAAGACCAGAAGGTCTGAATAACAAACTATAAAGTGGTCTCCCGGTAGAAGTTACTCATATAGGCCGGAGTCCAACGCAAATCAACCTGCAACTCAATGGAAGCCATGGCATGTCAATAAGAAATTTAATGCGCGGCGCGATACTGGTATTTCCGTTGCTGCTGACACCCGGCGCACAGGCACAGGACAAGGTCTATGATGTCCTTGAGCTGCCTGCTGTCAAAAGTGACTTCGCAGCAAAGTCCCTGATTTATTCAGTACGCAAATACGGTGATCGCTACTTTGCAACCGGTCAGCGTGGACACATTCTCTACTCGGATGACAATGGGGACACCTGGATACAGGCTGACGTCCCCGTTCGCAGCAGTATTCTGGATATCTTCTTTCCATCAGCGGAAAAAGGCTGGGCCATTGGTCACGAAGCCGTCATTTTGCACTCTGACGACGGCGGCAAAACCTGGGTCAAACAATATGACGGCCTGCGCTTGGCCGCAGATGGCCTGGATTACTATCAGGAAAAGGTAGCTGAAGACCCCAACGATACCGTCGTGCCTATTTTGGCGGACGAAATGGAGTTTTCGGCCAGCCAGGGTGCTGACAAGCCATTATTTTCAATCTACTGCTTCTCCGACACAGCTTGTAACGCAGGCGGCGCTTATGGCATTGCCATCAAGACGCGTGATGGCGGTAAAACCTGGCTGCCCACCATGCACCGCAATGAAAACCTGGATTTCTTCCATCTCTTTGACGCTACGTCGTTGCCCGGAAAAAACCGTTTCTTCCTGGTCGGTGAAGCCGCTCTGTTTATGACCGCTTACATTGATGAAGATACGGATGATGACAGTGCCGAAGGTATGGCCAAGCGGGTTGAAACGGTGCCCTGGAATGGCAGCTTTTTTACGGTGATCGACTCAGCTGACGACGCCATCATCGCCGGGGGATTGCGAGGCAAAATGTATCGCACACCGGATGAAGGCGACACCTGGGAGGCGGTAAGCAAACCGGATACCAGTGCCATCGTGGACAGTATACGCCTTCAGGATAATCGCCTGGTTGTCGTTGGCGTGGCGGGCGAAGTACTGATCAGCACCGACAATGGTAAAAGCTTCAGCCTGGCGGCGGTCGATGATACCGGCCCTATAAACAGTGTTGCGGAAGGTCCAGACAACACGCTCATACTTGGTGGTCCCAAGGGGCTTGCCAAAGTAACACTGCCATAAGCAGCGCCATACGCACTGCCATAATAGCAACGAGATTTCGGAGACCTTCCAATGGCTCACGCACAATCAGATGATCTGCCCATCATCTCCAACGTAGATGATTTTGACCGCACTACAGGTTCCTTCCTTGAGCGGCTGGTATTTAACAACCGCCCTGTCGTGGTACTACTGTGTCTGCTTGCAACACTGTTTCTTGGCTATAAGGCCATGGACATTAAATTGCAGGCCGGCTTTGAAAAAATGCTACCCAAGGCCCATCCTTTCGTTATCAATTACCGCGAAAACCAGGACAACCTGAAAGGCCTGGGTAATAATCTTCGCATCATTGTAGCCGTCAAAGACGGGACTATTTTCACCCCCGAAAACCTAAAACTGATTGAATCAGTCAACGACGAGCTTTTCTTTATTCCCGGTGTTGATCGCAACGGGATGAAGTCAATCTTTACGCCCAGCACCCGCTGGCGGGTGGTGACGGAACAGGGCTTTGAAGGCGGGCCCGTCATTCCCGGTGACTACGATGGCTCAGAGGAATCAATCTACCAGGTGCAGGAAAACATTACCCGCGCCGGCATTATGGGTGACCTGGTCGGTAACGATGAAAAATCAGCTGCCATCATCGTACCATTGATGTCCAAAGACCCTGAAACCGGCGAACGGATCAACTATGCAAAATTAAGTGAAAAACTTGAGGAAATCCGTGCCAAGTATTCCAGTGATAACCAGTCAATTCATATTATCGGTTTTGCCAAGCTGATTGGTGATCTTATTGACGGCCTGACGGTGGTTATGGGCTTTTTTGCCATCGCCGTTGTGATCGCCACCGTACTTTTGTACTGGTATACACGCTGCCTCAGCTCAACACTGATGGTTATTGGTTGTACGCTTATCGCTGTCTTGTGGCAGGTGGGTATTCTGACCATGCTTGACTACGAGCTGGACCCTTTCTCTATTTTGGTACCCTTTTTGGTATTTGCCATTGGTGTCAGCCATGGCGCCCAGAAACTTAACGGTGTACTACTGGATATGGGTCGTGGCACCTGCTCTTATGTGGCAGCACGCTATACCTTCCGTCAGTTATTCATGGCCGGTGTGACCGCCTTGTTGTCAGATGGCGTTGGTTTTGCTGTTTTGATGATTATTCAGATTCAGGTCATTCAGGATCTGGCCATCACCGCCAGTATCGGTGTTGTCGTACTGATCTTTACCAACCTGATTCTGGTTCCAATTGTACTGTCCTACTTTGGTGCCGGTAAAAAGGCCGTTGAACGCGCCAGCCGCCCACCCAAACCCATTAACGAAATGCACGCTGTCTGGCGTTTCCTGCTGCTGTTCACCCATCGTGGCCCTGCTGCTGTTGCCATTGCTATCGGTATTGCACTGGCTGCTCTGGGGCTGTATGTGGCCAAGGATTTACAGATTGGTGACCTTGATCCCGGCGCCCCGGAGCTGCGTGCAGATTCCCGTTACAACCAGGATGTAGCCTATAACGTTGGCCACTATTCAGTGAGTACCGATGTCTTTGCCATTATTGTCAAAACAGCACCGGATGACTGTATTCGCTATGATGGTTTGACACTGGCCAACGATCTGGAATGGCGTTTGCACCAGGTAGAAGGTGTTGAGGATGTTCGCGGCCTGAACGTACGCTCCCGCCAGATTATGGCGGGCATTAACGAAGGCTTCCCGAAATGGGAAGCACTCTTTCGCAACCAGGATACGATCAACTATGCCGTTAGTGAACTGGTAACACTGGAATACGTTGACCCGGCCTGTTCTATCTGGCCAATGCTGGTTTACCTGTCTGATCA
Organism: Parahaliea sp.; assembly: GCA_047974765.1. Lineage (GTDB taxonomy): Bacteria > Pseudomonadota > Gammaproteobacteria > Pseudomonadales > Halieaceae > JBKECP01. The sequence continues at coordinate 63,220 of JBKECP010000043.1, forward strand.
CAAGGCCGCTACCCTGACCCGTGTTGTTGAGGCTCTTGAGCAGTTCAATACCGACTGGCCCAATGCTGACATTCAATTTATGGGTGCTGCGGGCAGCGCGGGCTTCGAGGCAGCCACCAATATCGTCGTCAAAAAAGCCAACCGTGAAATGCTGTTCTATGTGTACGGTGCGGTTATTATCCTGTGCATGCTCACTTTCCGCTCAGTCACTGGAGTTATCTGTGCGGTGGTACCCCTAATGCTGACATCCATCCTCTGTGAAGCACTGATGGTCTGGCTGGGTATTGGCGTCAAAGTGGCCACTTTGCCGGTTATCGCTTTGGGTGTCGGTATTGGTGTGGATTACGCCCTTTATGTTCTGACCGTTATTCTGGCTAAAGAACGTGAAGGCAAGGATCTGACAACGGCATACTATGAAACCCTGAACTTTACCGGCCGTGTGGTCGCACTGATTGGCGTTACGCTGGCCGCAGGTGTTGTCACCTGGGCTCTGTCACCCATCAAGTTCCAGGCGGACATGGGTATTTTGTTGACCTTCATGTTTATCTGGAACATGTTTGGCGCTCTGATTCTGATGCCTGCACTGGCAGCCTTCCTGATCAGGCCCAAAAAAGTACATGCTCAGAATAATGATTGAACATCTGAGTTAACTGAGTTGAAAGCAGTAGACAACAACAGCTCCCTTACCCGCCCCTCTTTGGGGCGGGACCAACAAAGCACTCAATAATAGAAGGGGGACTGATTGGCCATAGCGTGACAAACAAACTCCGGGACATAATAAATATCCCGAATGCATAACAATACATCACCATAATATTGCTAATTGCAAAACACTAACTGAGATAAAAGAGGGTTATAACATGGCGAAGAAATTGCTGGCACTTGCTACGCTGGCTGCCATCACCGCACCGGCAGGGGCATTTGAAATCGATGCAGGAGAAGACTGGCAGATCCGCTGGGACAATACGGTCAAATTCAACATAATGAGCCGTGTTGCCAAACAGGACAAGGATGTGTTGGAAGGTGAAAGCTGGTATCTGGCCGACGACTCTGACCTGTCAGTAGATCGGACCAATCTTGGTATTGTCAGTACCCGCTTTGACCTGCTGAGCGAATTTGACGTGATCTACAAGGGCAATTACGGTGTTCGTGTCAGTGCCGCCGGTTGGTATGACCCGATGTATGGTCGCAGAAGTGATCACCCACAGGACCGCTATACAAGCTGGGCCTCGCCGAGTGTAAATCCCGGTGAGTACACGGATGATGCGAGAAAATGGCATTACCGTGGCGGCGAACTGCTTGACGCCTTCGCCTTTGCCAATTTCAATATTGGTGAAGTCTACGCCAATATTCGTGCGGGTCGTCACACGATCTACTGGGGCAACTCCCTGCTGGGCACAGGTGCCATGCATGGTCCGGCCGGATCCATGGCTGCTATTGATCTGAGCAAGGCTGTTTCTGTGCCAGGCTCAGAAGCTAAAGAGCTGTTCCTGCCGACCAATAAAATCTCTACAGTTATCCAGCTGACCAGCAACCTGACACTGAATGCTTTCTATGGTTTTGAGCATCAGCATTACCGCCTGGCCCAGACGGGCACCTACTTCAGTACCTTTGAAGGCCTGGTGGATGAGACTGAATTCGGTGCAATATTACCAGAAGGTTCGGTGCCAGGTTTAATCGGATATCCCGTTCGCGGTGGTGGCAAGATGCGCAATAACGAAACCGAGGATGGTGATTGGGGTGTTAACTTTCAGTACTACATAGAGCCGCTGCAACTGGAAACCAGCTGGATCTATATGAACTACGTTGGCAAGATAACGGAAGGGCTGGTGGGTAACCTTAGTACGCGTGCTGACTTTGATCAGGAAGCTCGTACTGTGACCATTGGTGATCTGAAGTGGTTGTTCAAGGACGATATCGATCTCTACGGTATCTCTCTCGCCAAGGAAATTGCCGGTGTCTCAGTGGGCGTGGATATTGTCAATCGCCAGAATGCTCCGGTACCGCCAGAGCTGGGACGGGTTCTGTTCCGCTATACCTCGGATGCTGAATTTGCCGCTGCCGATTCCAGTAATTATGGTGGCCCCACGGGCGACACCTGGCATGTGGTGGTCAATGGCCTGGGCTTGCTGTCAGACAACGGCTTCTGGGAAGGCGGTAGCTGGATTCTGGAAGCCTCTTTCTCTGCCCTGGATGACTGCATTGATAACTGCTACTACATGGACCAGCGTATTACAGAAGGGCGCATTATCAGCCATATCGGTATGGTTTTCCGTCCCACCTGGTATCAGGTATTTCCAGGTACGGACATGACTGCACACATGGCTCTGGGTTACACCATTGATGGTGAAAAGGCTCCCATGAGTGGTGGCGGTGATGAAGAAAACGGTAATGCCAGTGTTGGTGTTGATTTTGATATCAACCAGAGTCTGCTGGTATCAGCCCGTTACAATATGTTCTATGGTCCGGTTACTGCCGGTCTGGCGGGCCGCCTGAAAGACCGCGACAACGTGTCCTTCACGATCAAAAAGACCTTCTGAACGCTGATAAGACTGTTAAAACATCAACCCCGGCCATGTGCCGGGGTTTTTTATCTCTCTACAATCCTTCCGGCTATTGTTATCACAATCAGCCGCGATCCATATTGCCGGTTTAATACATGGATAATAGCAGTGGCCCTTGTGGCGTTAGAGGCAAAGCAAACATTTCGGGATAAGTAACCTCCACCAGATACAGACCATCCGGCGCTGCGGTATCAGCTGCCTGTGTACGGTCGCGCCCCGCTATTAACTCTCCCAGCCAGCCCACAGGCATACGCCCACTGCCCACTGCCAACAAACTGCCAGCAATATTACGCACCATATGATGTAAAAAGGCGTTGGCTTTAATATCAATAATAATCAGCTCACCCCGCCGCTGTACGCTAACACTGTGAACATTACGATTGGGACTGCTGGACTGGCAGGCGGCAGCCCGAAAAGTAGTGAAATCCTGCTCCCCCAGCAACGCCTGAGCCGCATGGTCCATCCGTATTGCATCCAGTGGATGACGATACCAGCTTACCTGCCCCTGCAAATGTGCCGGCCTGATTGCTGTATTAGCAACAATGTAGCGATATCGTCGGGCAGTGGCTGAAAAGCGGGCATGAAAATCTGCACTTACCGCCTGTGCCCAATGAACACGGATATTGAAAGGCAGCTGTGCGTTGGTGCCCAGTGTAAGGGCCTTTGGGCTGCGTGCCAGAGGCAAGTCAAAATGGATAATCTGACCAAAGCCATGCACACCGGTATCCGTACGACCAGCGCAATGCACTCGCACAGTTTGATTGAGAATACGGGCCAAGGCTTCTTCCAGCGTTTCCTGAACCGTGCTGACATCGGGATGGGGCTGTGCCTGCCAGCCGTGATAACAGCTGCCGTTATAGGCAACCCGGCAGGCCACCCGGGTTCCGGGGGCCAGCGGATCGGGAGAAAAAAAGTGATCAGTCGTCAAGTCGTTCCAGCAGTGATTTGGCCTCGTCAATCTGATCCTGAGAATCGCCTTCCAGAACAACTTCTTCAAGAATCTGGCGGGCGCCGTCCTGGTCTCCCATGTCTATATAGGCGCGGGCCAGATCCAGCTTGGTAGACATCGGGCTGCCTTCGGTAGCAAATACCAGCTCGCCATCATCGTCTTCAAGCTCTTCCTCAATAGCACTTTCGAAGTCTTCGCTCAACTCCAGATCATCAGCCAGGTCAGCGTAGTTTTCACCTTCGATTTCTAGCTCGCTGAAACCATCTGCACTATTTTCGCTGTCATCAAAGTCCGGGGCCACTTCAAAATCGGCTGGATCTGAAGGCAGTGAATCCAGTGCATTACTGATGGGACTAACAATTTCGGTGACCGGTGGTGCTTCATAGGAAGTGTTGGCACCGCCAGAATAATTATCACCACTGCTGGCACCAAGTAATTCTTCACCACGACGCACCAGTGCTCCATCACCCAGACCACGAAGCGCCTCCAGCTGTTCAACAGCCTCCTGCCGACGCCCCGCATGGGAACACAGCTCAAGCAGGCGGAAGCGGTATGCTGTATTGTCTGGCTCAGATACAACGGCTGATTTCAACAGCTCAATTGCCTGAGGATAGCGGCCATAGGCTACATAAATATCGGCTTCTGCCAGTGCATCACCGGCGTCCATATCCGAGGCATATTCATCGTGACGGCGCTCACCATAACCGTGAGTAGCCTGTTCGTTCTGGTCAGCTTCACTGTTGTCGACAACAAATTCACTCTGGCCATCGGATTCAAGCTCAACACCCTCTTCAGGCAGTTCAACACCGGCAAAGACATCACTGCCACCATCGAGTTCAAACTCTTCATCATCACTACGACGGCGATGCCAGAGAAACAGACCAAGAATCACGGCGGCCAGGCTACCCAGTATCGGCATGCGGTAACGGGAGAAAAAACTCTCCTGCGCCTGGGGTGGCCGGGAAGCAATTTGTGTTTCAGATGGTGTTGAATCAGTACGCGCTGCTGGCGAGGTATTTTCTGTTACCGCCGTACGGGTGTCAGCCGTCGTTTCAGTTGATAAGTCTAACTGCCCACCCGCTTCTGCTGTGGATACGCTGGTTTCGCTATTAAAGTCGTCATCTTTCTCATCAAAACTATCGGTATCAGATGTAGCCGCTTGCCCAGCATCTGAGAGATTATCACCGGGTAATACGACACTGGCATTGCCATTGGCCGCCCGCAAGGCATCCTGTAGGGCTGCAATTTGTTCATCTTTTACAGAGACAATACTCTCAAGCGTACTGACCTGCTCACTCAGGGCATCAACCCGCCCCTGCAGCTCTGTATTTTCCCGCTCTGAGCGCTCCAGGTTCTCCAGTGCCACCCTCCCCGCAGCTGTATTTGAGCCGACCGCTTCAGTTGCAGAAGCAGATTCCTCCGGGTCAGCTGAAATACGCAGAGAAGGGCCAGTAGAGCCGCTACTGGCAGTATCAGATGTGGAGCTTCGCCCTGCGCGCCAGTCTTCATTTTGTTGTTTGACTTCAGCCAGTGCTGCGGGTAAATCACTGGAGCTGATGTCCTGAGCTGACGGCAGATAAACAATATAACCGGCCTTGATCAGATTAATATTGCCATCGATAAAGGCGTCCGGGTTTAAACGCTGAATATCCAGCATGGTTTGATGCACTGACACACCTTCCGGATGGGCCGCCGCCGCAATTTCCCAAAGGGTTTCATCGCGGTGAATCATATACTTGCTGCCAGCTGATGGCCGCCCTTCGGTACCCGCACTGTAATCACGCTCGGGCATTTCTCCGGGGGCAAGACCGGATTTACTACCGACATCAACCCGGGTGCCATTGCCAGCTTCAGTCTTTTTTGCAGTTTGTCCGGGTGCTCCCTCGATACTCTCAACACGCTCGCGTGCAGACACTACTTGTGCAGAACTACTAAAAGCGGGAGGGTCAACCAGTACTGTATACTCCCGCAACAAACGGCCTGAAGGCCAGCGTGTTTCGATAATCAGATCGAGATAAGGTTCCAGCACCGGATCATCAGAGCGCAGCTTGATATAACCCGAGCCATTTTCATCAACCTCAACAGAAAATTTAATACCTGTAAGGAAGTAGGATCTATCGACACCCAGCCGATCGAAGTCATCCCTGGTTGCCAGCCGTACACGAATCTGATCTTCTTGCAGATCACCCGTGTTAAGCAATTCCACCTTGGCATTTAAGGGTTCATTGAGAAAAGACTCCAGACTGATTTCACCCAGTCCCAATGCCCAGACAGAACCGCTTTGTATACACCCGACGGCCAACAATGCTGCTGCTAATTTGTGTTTCCTAGCCATAACGAACGCCTTATTATCGCCAACCTGCTTTATCAAGCCGGTCTCCCCTAGTCTTCAACCGCTAACACGGCGCTGATTTTTACAGGGCCACCCAATAGCCCCGGCTTTGTTCTATTGTATCGTTCCGGCTGTCTTTACAGCGCTTTCTGTGTGCCTTGCAGGCTAAAAACCTGCTATAACACGCTCGAAAGCGCCCAAGTATGCCAGTTGGCGAGCATTAATCAAGATAAGACCCGATCAGTACCTCGGCAATTTGCACACTATTTAACGCCGCACCCTTGCGGACGTTGTCCGAAACAATCCACAGGTTCAAGCCACGAGGGTGGGAAATATCTTCCCGGATGCGCCCGACATAAACCGGGTCGCTACCTGCTGCCTCTGTGACCGCTGTGGGGTATCCACCATCGCTGCGCTCATCCATCACAGTCACCCCGGGGGCTTTCTGTAATAACTCACGAACCTGTTCCTGGCTAATCTTGTCACGGGTCTCAATATGAACCGCTTCAGAGTGGCCGAAGAACACCGGGATACGTACACAGGTCGGATTTATCTGGATATTGGAATCCCCAAAAATTTTTCGGGTTTCCCACACCATTTTCATTTCCTCCCGTGTGTAGCCATTGTCCTGAAAAGTATCGATGTGCGGCAAGGCATTGAAGGCGATTTGTTTGGGATAGACTTCACAATCTACGCCCTGACCATTCAGTAATTTTGCAGTTTGCCCGGCCAGTTCCTCAATTGCCTCCTTGCCCGTACCAGACACCGCCTGATAAGTAGCGACGTTGATGCGCTCGATACCCACGGCATCATAAATGGGTTTAAGGGCCACCAGCATCTGAATAGTCGAACAGTTGGGGTTGGCAATAATGTTGTGCTTGCGATAATTCGCAATGGCCTCGGGATTGACTTCAGGCACGACCAGAGGAATATCATCCTGGCGACGAAAGTGGGATGTGTTATCGATGACGACACAACCGGCGGCACCGGCTTTGGGGGCATATTCGGCAGAAATACTGCCACCGGCAGAAAACAGGCCAATCTGCACCTGGCTGAAATCAAACTCGGCCAAATCAGTCACAATGACAGATTTACCACGAAATTTGATTGTTTTACCCGCCGAACGGGCTGAAGCCAGTGGATAAAGATTGCGCACCGGAAAATTGCGCTGTTCAAGAACGTCAATCATTACTTCGCCGACGGCACCAGTGGCGCCAACGACGGCTACATCATATACATCTGCCATGAGGCTGCTTCTCTATAATAGTTAGCGATAAACATTGTTACTGTCTGAAGGTCTTTCAGGCACCCAAATGCCGCAATACTGCATCGCCCATTTCACGGGTTGACACTTTTGTTGTACCAGCCGAATAAATATCTGCTGTGCGCAAGCCTTCATCAAGAACGGCACTGACCGCCTGTTCAATCGCCTCAGCGGCATCAGCGCGGGCAAAAGTGTAGCGCAGCATCATTGCCACTGACAGAATCATCGCCAGTGGATTGGCCATGCCCTGCCCTGAAATATCCGGAGCTGAGCCATGGCAGGGTTCATACATGCCCCTACCCTGTTGATCCAGTGAGGCCGAAGGCAACATGCCAATAGAACCGGTCAGCATGGCGGCGGCATCCGAGAGAATATCGCCAAACATATTGCCGGTAACCATCACATCAAATTGCTTCGGCGCACGCACCAGTTGCATGGCGGCGTTATCGACATACAGATGGGACAGCTCAATATCGGGGTAATCCCCGGCCACGTCCTCCATAACTTCCCGCCACAACACAGTCACCTCCAGCACATTGGATTTATCTACAGAACACACGCGACGGTTGCGGGCCTGAGCCAGACGGAAGGCCAAATGAGCAATACGACGAATTTCTGATTCACTGTAAACATAGGTGTTATAGCCCTGGCGTTCACCGTTGTCGAGGGTACGAATACCACGGGGCTCACCAAAGTAAATACCGCCGGTCAACTCCCGCACGATCAAAATATCCAGGCCCGCCACCAACTCAGGCTTCAGGCTGGAGGCATCGGCCAGTTGTGGATAGAGTATTGCCGGGCGCAGATTGCCAAACAGAGCCAGTTCCGAGCGCAGCCCCAACAAACCCCGCTCCGGACGCAGGTGGCGCTTAACATTGTCCCATTCAGGACCGCCAACAGCACCCAGCAAAATAGCATCAGACTCACGCGCTGCTGCCAGCGTAGCCTCCGGCAGAGGTACACCCGTCTTATCCAGTGCCGCCCCTCCCACCAGAGCCTGCTCAATACTCAGATCCAGCTGAAAGTGGCTGTCAACCTGCTGAAGTACCCGGATACCTTCAGTCATCACCTCAGGGCCAATGTGATCACCCGGCAATGCCAGAATTTTTTTACTCACTACACGACTCCTTTAAACGTGTTCTGTACCTGTCCAAAAGGTATTACCTGCATAATGAATCTGCCTGTTAGTCAATTTAGCCAATACTGTCAAATAGCCAGGGCGATTGCTGGCGGTGGCGAACTTCAAAAGTACGAATGGCATCACTACGCTGAAGTGTCAGACCAATATCATCCAGGCCGTTAATCAGGCAGTGCTTGCGAAAGGGTTCTACCTCAAAGGCAATACGCTCACCTTCAGGTGTGACAATCACTTGTTGTGGCAAATCAACCGACAGTATGTAGCCTTCACTGGCATACATGGCCTCAAACAGGCCATCCACTTGCTGCGCATCGAGAGCAATCGGCAAAATGCCGTTTTTAAAGCAGTTATTGAAAAAAATATCGGCGTAACTTGGCGCAATAATAGCGCGAAAACCATAGTCTTCCAGCGCCCAAGGCGCATGTTCACGGCTGGATCCGCAACCAAAGTTTTCCCGCGCCAGCAACACCGAAGCACCGGCGTAACGGGGTTGATTAAGCGCAAACGCCGGATTGAGCGGGCGCTGACTATTATCCTGCCCCGGCTGCCCCTCATCCAGATAGCGCAACTCATCAAAGAGATTGGGACCAAAGCCGCTGCGCTTGATCGATTTCAGAAACTGCTTGGGAATAATCAGATCAGTGTCAACATTGGCCCGATCCATCGGTGCAGCCACACCCTGGTGTACGGTAAAAGGCTTCATTCAGGCATCCTCCTGCCAGCTGCGCACATCAACAAAATGGCCAGCCACGGCCGCTGCCGCCGCCATCGCCGGGCTCACCAGGTGGGTGCGCCCACCAAAGCCCTGGCGGCCCTCAAAGTTACGATTGGACGTCGACGCACAGTGCTCACCCGCACCCAGCTTGTCGGCATTCATCGCCAGGCACATGGAACAACCCGGCTCGCGCCACTCCAGTCCGGCATCAGTAAAAATACGATCGAGTCCCTCAGCCTCAGCCTGTGCCTTGACCTTACCGGAACCAGGCACCACCAGTGCCTGCTTCAGACTGCTGGCCACTCGCTTGCCACGTACCACTTCAGCCGCCGCACGCAAGTCTTCAATCCGCGAGTTGGTACAGGAACCGATAAAAACCCGATCAAGCCGGATGTCGGTAATTGCCATACCAGCCTTCAGCCCCATATAGGCCAGTGCCCGCCGCACTGATTCACTGGCTGTCGCCGTGGCTTGCTGTTCAGGATCGGGCAGAAAACCTTCCACTGGCAGTACCATTTCCGGCGAAGTCCCCCAGGTTACCTGTGGCGCGATATCCTCAGCACGCAGCTCAAGCACCTTGTCAAAGACGGCCTCATCATCAGAGTGCAGCGCTCGCCAGGCGGCCACCGCCTGCTGCCACTGCTCACCTTTGGGTGCGTAGGTGCGACCCTTGATATAATCGAGGGTAATGTCATCGACCGATACCATGCCGGCACGAGCACCCGCCTCGATGGACATATTACACAGGGTCATTCGCCCTTCCATGCTCATCGCACGCACCGCCTCGCCACCAAATTCCATGGCATAACCGGTACCACCAGCGGTGCCAATGACACCAATAACCGCCAGCACTACATCCTTGGCTGTAACACCTGCTTGCAACCGGCCATCGATACGCACCAGCATATTTTTCATTTTGCGGGTAATCAGACACTGCGTGGCCAGCACATGCTCTACTTCCGAGGTGCCAATACCGTGGGCCAACGCACCCAGCGCACCATGGGTAGATGTGTGGGAATCACCACAAACCACCGTCATGCCCGGCAGGGTCGCCCCCTGCTCAGGCCCAACCACATGCACAATGCCCTGGCGGGCATCGTTGATAGTAAATTCAACAATGCCAAAATCCTCACAATTGTCATCCAGCGTTTTAACCTGCAAACGGGAAACGGGGTCAGCAATAGCGGCAACACCACCAGCACGCTCACTGCTGAGCGTGGGCACATTATGATCCGGTACGGCCAGATTGGCATCAATGCGCCAGGGTTTGCGGCCCGCCAGCCGCAGTCCTTCAAAGGCCTGTGGTGAGGTCACCTCATGGATCAGGTGGCGGTCGATATAAAGCAGTGCGGTACCATCGTCACGACTTTCAACGACGTGGCCACGCCAGAGCTTGTCATAGAGGGTTTCTCCAGCCATTGGAACTCCTTTTTAGTAAATAGGCATCAGTGGCATCAACCTCACAACAGATATCAGGTCAGGTGGCAGGTATCGGGACATACTCTCCCAACCCCAACAGCCCGTCTCATATCCCCAACATCCGTCAGCCCTTCGGCGCAGTGGGTACCATTGATTTAGGCAGCAGTAGTAGTATTAACCTGACAATCAAATAGATGACCCCCTCACTATTTGATTGTCGCCCCTGAAAATCAGCGGAATGTGTGAAATCCCTTGATTTTCGCAGGCCTCACGCAGGCTTGCAGCCTGCGGCGGCACAGATTGTCGGGTTAAGTGCACGCGGATGTGCCGCCATCGACAAAGTCGGTCACAAGCCCTGTAAAACCAAGGAATTTTGCAAGTTCCGTCAATTTTAAAGGGCGACAATTATTTAAAGGACGACAATCAGGACGAGCATTCTGATTATCAGCTCAATAACAACCGTACAAAATGCTACGCTTGAGCATTGAATAAAACAAATTTATTATTTTTATCCATCGGATTCCCAGCAGGAATAATTATGGATACCCAGAACCTTCTGGCTTTTTTACAGGTCGCCCAGGACAGCTCTTTCTCACAGGCCGCACAAAGGCTCCATCTGACCCAACCCGCCGTCAGCAAGCGCATTGCCCAACTGGAACAACAGCTCAACAGCCGCCTGTTCGACCGCATTGGCCGACAGGTGGAACTGACCGAGGCCGGCCGAGCGCTACTGCCCCATGCCAGGACAGTTATCCAGCAACTGGATATGGCCCGGCAGGCAGTGCAGGACTTAACCGGCGAGGTGAGCGGCAAACTGCGTCTGGCGACCAGTCACCATATCGGTCTGCATCGTCTGCCACCAGTGCTGTCAGCCTTCAAACACAATTTTACAGCGGTGCAGGTTGATATTGAATTTATGGATTCCGAACAGGCTTATGATCTTATCCACCAGGGCAGGGCTGAACTGGCAATAGTCACCCTCGCGCCCGTCAGCGACAGCTCAATCATTTCACGCTCCATCTGGCCGGACCCCCTGGACATTATGGTGTGCAAGACACATCCACTGGCTGGTGATAACAACAGTTCACTAAGCACATTGGCGACTTATCCCGCAGTACTGCCAGGCCTTAATACTTATACCGGTCAAATTGTCAAAGCGCTGTTTGATCAACACGCATTGCCACTACAGGTATCAATGGCCACCAATTATCTGGAAACCATCCGCATGCTGGCCGCAGTCGGACTGGGCTGGACAGTACTGCCACGCAGCATGGGCGACGGCAGCCTGCAGGCGTTAACCGTCAAGGGAATCACTATCGAACGAACCCTCGGCGTAATTTATCACCAGGGACGCAGTCTTTCGCGGGCCGCACAGGCTTTTCTGACAGTGCTCGAATCCGTTTTTCTTCAGAGTAACCCTGTTGCAAGCAGGGTTTAAGCAGCCCTAAAAAAGCCCCATTGTCACCCCCGTTGCAAAGCCCTGCCCCAGCTCCCGGCACCGCTGGCGGTGGTCACCAGTGATCTCACCGCGACAAATCAGCGGTGGCTGGGCTTCACGAAAGGGAATTCCCGACAGAATTTTCTGTACTTGCCGACAGGCATTGCGGCCATCATTACCGGCACTGATAACCAGCGCGTAGGGTAAAACCAGAGCGCGATCAATAGCCGGATAAAAGATACGGTCAATCAGATTTTTCATGCCGCCGCTAATGTAGCCTGCATTTTCCGCCGCCACCAGAATCAGCCCCTGTATGTGCGACAGTTGTGCAATATCACAATCCCAGGCTCTGAGCACCTGTACTGACAATGTCGCTTCCTCACCAGCACCATCAATACAGTCACCAGCACCGCGCCAGAGAGCACGGGCCAACTCAGCACAGGCGCCACTCTGACTGTGATAGACAATCAGCATTCGCTTCACCCACAACCTCCTTATGCGCTATCAGCAGCCCTTAAACCTGGATTAAACCTGGATTGCGCAGTCGAGCATTTGTTTTCTTCTTGAAAGCCGTATGGATACTGGGCTTCCGGTCTTTGATCCACTCACCTTCCGGGTAAAAACGCTTCACAGACACTCAGGCCACCCGGAGAAATTATACTTATCCACAGGCCGGCCTGTGGATAAGTATGGGGACATTGTTGGCTCTTTGTCGGATTCGTATTGTGAAAATACTGACCTCCATTAAACTCAGATTATTTTATTTAATCAAAAATTAAATAAAATTCAATGAGTTAAAACTGATTCTTTATCCAGAGCAGAGATGTGTAAAGTAAACTGACTTGACCTCGACTATTGTGGATGCTAAATCAAAAAATATATAGCATATATTAACTTTTTAAACTCTATTTACCTTGCTATATCGGGTCTTTCGTGGCCAAACGCGCCTGTAAACAGTAGCAAACATGAATTTTTGGATGGCGAATAAAGTCCGGGTCGAGGGTCTCACGACTAATATCCGCACACTCAAATTCAGCCATCACCTGCGGATCGAGCTTAAAACCACGGCGGTTATTGGAGAAGTAAAGCGTTCCTCCCGGACGCAGGCATTTCATGGCGGCACGCAGCAGAAGCAGGTGGTCCCGCTGCACATCAAAACTGCTCGTCATGGCTCGTGAATTGGAGAAGGAAGGCGGGTCCAGCATGATCAGGTCATAACGTGGCTGCGCTCCTGCCAGCCATTCACTGCAATCTGCCCGCACTATATGATTGTTACTTTCAGCCAGGCCATTATGCGCCAGATTCTTGCGCAACCAGCCCAGATAAGTATTGGACAGATCCACACTTGTTGTTGAATAAGCACCGCCAAGCGCTGCCTGTATGGTTGCGGCCCCGGTGTAACAAAACAGGTTGAGAAAATCCTTGCCCTTTGCTTCTTTGGCAATCCGTATGCGCAGAGGACGATGATCGAGAAAGAGTCCCGTGTCCAGATAATCGTGCAGATTAACCAGCAGGCGGGCAGCGCCCTCCCTGATACTGATCAACTCGTCCCGACTGGCCTGTCGCTCATACTGGGCATCGCCACGCTGGCGCTGACGAACCTTGCTCGCCACCTGCTCTGGAGCCAGCGCCAGTACTTCAGGCACGGCCGCCATCACCTCATCAAAACGGCGTGCCGCCGCCGTTTCATCAACCTCCCTGGGCGCACGATACTCCGCCACATGCACCTGCTCGCCGTAGACATCGACCGCTACGGCATATTCAGGCATATCGGCATCGTAGAGGCGGTAGGCTTCTATTTTTTCCCGCTTCAACCAGGGCGCCAGACGGCGCTGATTTTTGCGCAAACGATTGGCAAACATACGCGCCCCTTCTGACAAAGTGACCGCCTGTTGATTTGCACCAGGCGCTGTTAATGTATCGCTCAGGCGGTTATCACGCAGCTCAAACAGCAACAATGTTGATGCAATGACTCCATTATAAAAACGGTATTGACGGTGACTGCGCAGGCCGATCATACGACCCAACTCCACATCAGAGGTAAAAACAGCTGCCTGCCAGTCACCGAACTCCCGCTTCATCGCCTCGCCCAGCTCACGGTAGAGATAGCGCAGGCTCTTTTTCTCACCAAGGCGCTCACCATAGGGTGGGTTGCAGATAATTAACCCGTCCGACAAAGGGCGGTGCGTCGGTCGACGCAATTGGTTGAGAGCTTTGCAGCTCACCCGTACAGACTGTGCCAGCCCCAGGCCGGTAATATTCTCCTGCGCCCGACGCACTGCACGAAAATCCGCATCGTAGCCGCGCATCTCTGGCAATTCCCGTTGGCGGCCACGCTGCGCCCGGCCACGGGCATCATTGAGAATGGCCTGCCACTGATCAGCATTGTGGCCACACCAGCTTTCAAAGCCAAAACGTTCACGCAGCAGCCCCGGTGCAATATCAGCCGCCATCATAGCCCCTTCCAGCAGCAGCGTGCCTGAACCGCACATCGGGTCAATCAACGCACCACCTCTGGCAGCCATGCCTGGCCAGTCGGCCCGCAGCAACAGGGCCGCAGCCAGATTTTCCTTGAGCGGTGCCGCCCCACCCTGGCTGCGATAGGCACGCCGGTGCAAGCTGCCACCGGACATATCCAGCGCCACGACAACCCGGTCTCTGGACAGGCGGATATTGAATCTCAAATCAGCCTGCTGGCGCGATACAGAAGGCCGCTGTCCAAAAGAAGCCTGAAAACGATCAACAATGGCATCCTTACAGCGCTGGGCACCAAATTGGGTATTGCGAATAGCGCGATTCTGGCCACTAAAATCAATGGCGAAGGTCTGTTGCAGTGACAACCACTCTTCCCAGGCCAGCTTTTTCAGGTGGTGATACAGCACATCACCATCGGAGGCATCAACGGTGGCGATGGGCAACAGAATACGATTGGCCAGCCGCGACCATAAACAGGCGCGATAGCCCACGGCCAGAGAGCCGTTAAAGTGAACACCGGCCACGGTCTCACGGCTGCTGCTGGCACCCAGCGTTTGTAATTCATGGGCCAGCAAAGACTCCAGCCCTTTCGGACAGCTGGCAAACCAGGCCCGCTCTGCGGCTTTATTGGTTGTTGTCGTCAAAAGAAAAAATCTCGCTATTTATCCGGCCAGCCAAAAACATCTGTCTGTTTATCAATGGCGCGCCCATGCGGTGTGGGCAGAATATACAGGCTTCCCTGTATTTAAGGGCTTACACGCGCTGGCCAACAGTATCATCTTCGTATGCATTGTATTTCAGTCGTGTGAAGCAGACCTTCGCCGGGTAGTACTGGCAAAACGGGCTTCTTAGTGGCTACGTCGGGGAGTGGAACGACGTGTTGTTTTAGTCTTCACCTTTGCCTTTGTTTTGGTAGCGGCCCTGCGAGTTGAGGCAGTTTTGGTTCTGGCAGACAGACCCTTGTCCTGTGCTGCCAGCGCAGCTGCATCCACCGGCTCAAGGCTGTTGGCTGCCTTTTCACGGGCCATGACATCCAGTACCAGATTAGAGGAACTCTCCATGTAATCAATAAAACGCTGAAACTCATCATCACTGAAACTGCGCAATACATCGTGCTTGCGATAGAGATTGATAAACCGGCGCTCCCGCTCATACTGCTTGGGCAAGGTCAACACACCCCAGGTCTCCAGCGCCTGTTCCAGACTGGGGTTATAGGTGCGCATAAACTTGATCATAAAAGGGATAGGATCGTGGCGGGCCAGCAAAGAAGCACTGCGCAGTACCAGCTCCATCGGCAGGATTTTTTCACCGCTTTCAACATCTTCCAGCAGGCGCCGGTCAGACAGGCCGAGACTGTCCGCCAGATCCTTCAGTGACAGGCCCGCTGTTTCACGGGTATCACGCAAAAAACGTCCGGCATCAGCCATCGCTTCCAGGCGCTCCGGCTCCATATTATTCAGCAGGGTATTGCGCAGCCAGGTTTCACCAAACATGGCGGTTAAGGTGGCTGTATTTTTAGCCAGCTCAAGAGTACCTCCGGCTACCTGCCCACTCAAACGCATCAGTGAATCAATCAGCGAACGCTCATCTTTGGATTTGCTTTTTTTTCTATCACTCATAACTGTGCCCCACCGGCTGGCTTGAGTTTATCAGTATAGTCCTCATCAGGGGATACCGTCCTCTGTCAGAAGGCCGCTTTCAAGCATAAATATTTGCCGCAATATCGCCCGCCATTGTTCATAGCGTGAATCCAGGCTGCCACTGAGACGAAAGATGCGTCCATTGACATCAAGCACTGTCGGCGTGACTTCGTTATTAAACCCCAGAGCCAGCTCCTGCAATTCCTGCTGCTGTATTTTGCTCCATTTAAAGGCCTCATAAGTCTGCTTCATGGCGGCAAAAGAACCCCGTCGTCCAATCCGGTCACGCGCCAGCAGCTGCTGCTGGCGTTCATCGGCATACAATAGTTGTTCACGGCCATACTGCCGCCAGAGATTATAGGTGGGTCGCATACCTTCAAGCAGATCGACATATTGTTCATCAACCGTATCAATAAAACGGTATTCCTGCTCACGAATGCGCCCGATGCGCTCGACCATCGGGTCATCCTGGGCTGGCAGACGCTGAATGTGATAGCGGCCATGCTCGTCGCTTGTAAAATAACTGCCAAACACATCTGGAGCCAAACTGGCGGCATAGCGCAACCGAGCAAGACGTTGAATTTGTGTCAGCGCAGCGGTATCGAGTTGCTGGCGTACCGTCAACAGATCATTAGCAATACGGCGGTAAAGATCACTATAGGGATCATCACCATCGGCAACCGGATAATCTTCTCCGTCGGCAAGGTCGGTATATACCGTATCAAACCATAGACGCCCACTGGCATCACGGGCCTGAATACGCAACGCAAGACGTTGCCCATCAGAGTATAAAATTGTACCCTGCACCAGCACCTGAGCACTTTCACTGGTTTGCGGCAGCACCCTCACCACGCCCCAGGCACCGGTAGTGGCCAGCGTCTGTCGTAAAAGAGTCGGCAGGTAGTGCCCTTCAGCCTTGCGAATATCGGGAAAGATACCACGTGTACCATGGCGACTGATATCCGCTGTCAGACCCGGATCAAAAAGCACCAGATCAACATCCAGCCTCCGCTCCTCAGGCAGATCACTCACACTTATCAGTGCAACCTTGCCAACAGGCGCAGGCCAGTTTTGTTCACCGGCAGCAGGTGTTGTTTGCTCAACCGGTATTGGCTCGCTACGGCTAATTGACGAAGTGGTTTGCCGGTCGCTTTGTAATGGATTCTGTGAGCGGCTTTGTGAACTACAGGCGCTGCCTGACAAAGCAACCAGCAAACATACCGTAAGTGAAATAAACCGCATTATCTGGCCTCTGTCGTACACACCCGACCACGGGTCAGCGTCATTTCACAGCGATAGCCCGCTGAGCCAGGATCAAAGCGGTTGTAGACACGATCCAGTGTAAAAGGCTGGGAAACCTGATCTGACACCACGGTTGTGGCAACATTCAGGTGTTGCCGATCTGGACTGAGCGTCAAGCGGTGGCGAATACTCAAGCCATCGGGCAACTGCAAGGTAAACAGAAGCTGGTGCCCGTCCCAGCCACAGATTTCCCGCCCCAGCGGTGAGTCCACCCGGTAGGCGTTATCGCCGACAAACTGACAGTCAAGCGCAAAGTTGCCCTCCCGTTTAACCTCGATACCCTCTTCATCCTGCACAATCGCCAGCAGGGAAGACTGGGTAATCCAGTCGGCCATCTGCGCCAGACCAATAACAGAGACGCCCTGATCAAAACCACTGCCACCGATACTGATTGCCGGACCGGCAATGATTTCTCCCTGTGGACCGCGCCGCTGCGCTCGCTTGCGCAGTTCTCTTACCAGACCATTGAGTTCCGTCTGAATATTGTCACTCTGGGCATAATTGAGTTCCCAATCACCGCCGAAATCCACCGGCTGGGCACTTTTGGACTGAATTGGCCGTGTTGGTGAACTACAGGCAGCCAATAGCACCACCATCAGACCAGGACAAACAAATGAATAAAAAAACGATAACCTCATGGATCGCAAGTGTAACCCAGGCCCGGTCATCAGCTATAGGCGGGCAACAACAATTATTGCCAAAAAACCCTTTGGCCTGCGGTGGCCACTGGCTTCAATTATAAAATTCATCCGCTCTCGGCCTTTGAAAAACAGGCTGGCAGTGCAGATCTGTAATTTTGCTACAGAATCATCGGTAATAGCGGGGCATTTCGCGTAGTTTCACTACAGATCGGCAATCTTACCAGCCATTTATCCGCCACCAGCGCTCCCTGTTCAAGGCCTGCTTCTATATACTTGCCGCTTTCATTCAGAACCCTGTAATTGATATACCGGGAGATATCATGGCCAAACGTGTATACCTGTTTAACGAAGGCAGCAAGGATGACCGCAACCTGCTCGGCGGCAAAGGTGCCAATCTCTGTGAGATGACAACGCTGGGCCTGCCTGTGCCCTATGGTTTTATTATCACCACCACCACTTGCCGTGAATTTTTTGAAGGTGGAAACAAGCTGCCGCATCTACTGGAGCAGGAATACCGGGTAGCACTGGACCTGGTGGAGAAAAAGATGGGTGCCCATTTTGGTGATCCACAAAATCCGCTGCTGTTCTCAGTCCGCTCCGGCGCACCGATCTCCATGCCGGGCATGATGGATACCATTCTCAATCTGGGCCTGAATGATGCTATCGCCGAAGGGCTGGCGAAAAAAACCGACAACCCCCGTTTTGCCTATGACTGCTACCGCCGCTTTATTCAGATGTTTGCCAATGTGGTACTGGAGGCCGATGGCGAACAGTTCGAGCATGTGATCGAACAATACAAGGAGCAGCACCACAAGCCGCTGGACACTGACATGAGCGCCGAGGACTGGCAGGCTGTAATTGCCCGATTTAAAACCCTGGTGGACTTCCCGGAAGATCCCTTTGTTCAGCTCAGAATGGCGGTAGAAGCCGTATTTTTATCCTGGCACACACCGCGCGCCTATGTTTATCGTGAGATGAATAATATTCCCGAAACACTCGGCACGGCAGTCAATGTACAGGCTATGGTTTACGGTAATTTCGGTGACACCTCCGGCTCCGGTGTTGCCTTCACCCGCAACCCCTCCACCGGTGACAGGGAATTCTTCGGCGAGTTTCTGTTCAACGCTGCCGGTGAAGATGTAGTTGCCGGTACCCGCACGCCCCAGCCCTTGAGCGCACTACAGGAGCGCCTGCCCGAGGTTTACGATGAACTCTACCGCACCCAGGCCTTGCTCGAAAAACACTACCGGGACATGCAGGATCTGGAATTTACTGTGCAGGAAGGTCGCTTTTATATGCTGCAGACCCGCAGTGGCAAACGCACCGGCCGTGCCTCAGTCAAGATTGCCGTCGATATGGTTGGCGAGCACCTGATTAGCGAAAAAGAAGCCCTGCTGCGGGTATCCCCGGAGCACGTGGAGGCTTTTTTGCATCCGATGGTGGACCCACAGGCCAAAACGAATATCGTTGCCACCGGCCTGCCCGCCAGTCCTGGCGGCGCCACCGGCAAGGTGGTATTTTCCGCCGATGAAGCCGTACAGGTGGCAGCCAAAGGCGACAAGGTTATTCTGGTGCGCCGTGAAACAACCCCAGAAGACATTCACGGTATGAAGGTAGCCGAGGGTATTCTCACCGAACAAGGTGGTATGACCTCCCACGCAGCGGTAGTTGCCCGCGGCATGGGCGTATGCGCCATTACCGGCTGTGGCAGCCTCAAAATCAACTATGCCGAGGGTACGGCCACTACCGCTGACGGCATTGTCATTCAGCGCGGTGATGTCATTACCCTCGATGGTACCGCCGGTGAGGTAATGCTCGGTGATATTCCAAAAACTGAAGCCAGCTCCTCTGATGACTTCCAGACACTGCTGTCCTGGGCCGATAAACACCGCCGCCTGAAAGTACGGGCCAATGCCGAAACTCCAGCCGATGCCGCCAAAGCGCGAGAGCTGGGTGCCGAGGGTATCGGCCTGTGTCGTACCGAGCACATGTTTTTTGAGGCCGAACGTATTGATCTGGTGCGGGCAATGATTCTGTCGGAAAGCCGCGAGGAGCGTCAAAGCTACCTCGACAAGCTGGAGGTTTTTCAACACGACGATATGCTGGAACTGTTCAAAGTCATGGATGGCCTGCCCGTTACCGTGCGTCTGCTGGATCCACCGCTGCACGAGTTTTTGCCCCATGAAGATGCTGAAATTGAGGCGCTTGCCCAGCGTATCGGCAAGAGCGCCAGGCGCATCCGGGAGATTGTTGCCGACCTGTCCGAGATCAATCCCATGCTCGGTTTTCGCGGCTGCCGTCTGTCCGTGGTCTATCCTGAAATCACCGAAATGCAGGTCAAGGCCATTATCAGTGCCGCTGTCAGTGCCATTGAGCAGGGTCTGCGTCCACTGCCGGAAATCATGATTCCACTGGTCGTCAACGTGCGTGAAATCCGCCTGATCACTAAAATCATTGATCGCGGCATCCAGGCAATTCTGCAAGAGAAACATATTTCTGTGCCCTACCGCATTGGCACCATGATGGAAACACCCCGGGCGACCCTGGGCGCTGACCGCTTGGCACCTGAAGTCGAATTCATGAGCTTTGGCACCAACGATCTGACCCAGATGACCTACGGTTTTTCCCGCGACGACGCCGGCAAATTCATTCCCCAGTATCTGGAGAAAAAACTGATCGAAGCAGACCCCTTTGTGTCCCTTGATCAGCGCGCTGTCGGCCGCCTGATGGAAATGGCCGTGCGTGAGAGCCGCACCCGCAAGCCAGGTATCAAATACGGTATCTGTGGTGAGCACGGCGGTGACCCACGCTCAATCCAGTTCTGTCATGACCTTGGGCTGGATTATGTGTCGTGCAGCCCGTTCAGGGTTCCTGTGGCACGCATTGCTGCTGCGCAGGCCAGAGTCAAGCGCGAGCTTGACCAGTAGTCTCTGGCAATTTCAGTATCGGTCAGTGCCACAGGTATTGGCCAAATCACTTAAAAAGAGGGGAATTTATGGCAAATGGAGCATGGGAGCTTTTTGAGCTCGATGATGTCAGACAAAAGTTATCCGGTGACAGCGTTCAGTATCTTGAATTTCTGAATGTGCCATCCATGAACTGCGGCATCTATTTTTTACCGGCTGGCAGCAAGGATATGCAGTCAGCCCACGATGAGGATGAAATCTATCTGGTGCTGGAGGGCAAAGCCCGCATGAAACTGGGTGACAAAGAGCGCAGTGTTGGACCTGGCTCGGTGCTGTATGTAGGCGCCAGCACAGACCATCACTTTTTCGAGATCGATAAAGACATGACGCTGCTGGTCATGTTTGCCAGTGGGCGCAGCACCATTTAGTGTCGGCGGGCTTTCGTATCACTCCACAAATCTGTATCAGATATTTGTGCCAAACACCGTGCGCAAGCGCCTTGTTTTGCCGCCAGAATATTTCACAAACCCTTTTGAGTATTGATTAATTATTGAGGTTTAAAGCTATGAGCAGCAGTTTTTATCCACCCCGGCGCACACTGCTGGGCCCCGGTCCTTCCGATGTTCCACCGCGTGTCCTGGAAGCACTTGCCCGCCCTACCCTGGGCCATCTCGACCCGCTATTTGTGGGCCTGATGGACGAAATAAAAACTTTACTACAATACGCTTTTCAGACAAAAAATGCGCTGACCCTGCCAATTTCTGCACCTGGCTCAGCCGGGATGGAGGCCTGTTTTGTCAACCTGCTGTCGCCGGGCGACAAGGTGATTATCTGCCGCAATGGTGTTTTTGGTGGCCGCATGCAGGAAAACGTCGAGCGCTGTGGTGCCACGGCCATCATGGTTGAAGATGACTGGGGCACCCCTGTCAGTATCGACAAAGTACACGCAGCCTTTGCCGAACACCCGGACGCTTCTGTACTGGCCTTTGTCCATGCTGAAACATCCACCGGTGTATACAGCGACGCCCAGGCGCTGTGCGCACTGGCGCGTGAAAATAAAGCACTGTCCATTGTTGATACAGTCACTTCCCTCGGTGGCACTGAGGTAGATGTGGATGGCTGGGGTGCGGATGCTGTCTACTCCGGCAGCCAGAAATGCCTGTCCTGTGTACCCGGTATCGCACCCGTCACATTCAGTCCGGCTGCCGTTGAGTGTATTCAGAACCGCAGCCACAAGGTACAAAGCTGGTTCCTCGACATGCAACTGGTAATGGGCTACTGGGGCGGCAACAGCAAACGGGCCTACCATCACACCGCGCCGGTCAATACCATGTACGCTCTGCATGAGTCATTGCTGATGCTGCAAGAAGAAGGCTTGAACAATGCCTGGCAGCGCCACCTGCACAACCATCGCGCACTGGTTGCAGGCCTTGAGGCCATGGGCTTGTCAATGGCCGTAGCACAGTCACACCGTCTGCCTCAACTCAACGCCGTCAATATTCCCGAGGGAGTTGACGACACCGCCGTGCGCAGTGACCTGTTGCGTGACTTCGACCTGGAAATCGGTGCTGGCCTGGGTGCGCTTGCCGGCAAAACCTGGCGCATCGGCCTGATGGGCCACAGCAGCAGCCGCCGCAATGTATTGCAGTGTCTGAGCGCTCTTGAAGCGGTACTCGGCGGTCAGGGTGCTGGCATTGAACGCGGTGCAGCTCTACCGGTTGCAACCGCTGTTCTGGACAGCTGAAACCTCAGCGGCAAACAGCAAATCCAGGTACAGTAAGAGCCAGGGGCTGAATCGGCAAAATGGATGATCGGCTCCTGTCAACTTCTGCCACAGAGCACCCTGGCTCAAAGAGACCGTAATTTCTCCTGAATCTGTGAGCAGGCAGGCTGTTCAAGTACACACAAGAACGCTAGGGTAGCGGTCGTCACCACCAGTGAACGGATGAGCACGGTGGTGGTCCAAGTATGAGCCGGGACAATACCCGGTTTGCTGGCGCAGCCCACAATAGTGGCAGCGCCATTTGCATTGAAGCCTTGAAGTAAAAAGGAAATACAAATCATGGGAACGATTCGAACAACTGTGCTGGCCAGTGTCGGCATGCTCGCGCTTAGCGCCTGTACTGTAAACCCCTATACCGGTGAGAAGCAGGCCAGTAAAGCTGCTGTCTACGGCACTGGCGCAGCCGCTGTCTGCGCTCTGGTGGGTGCTGCCGAATCCGGCAAGCGCGCCCGCAATGCCGCTTTGGGCTGTGGTCTGGTCGGCGCTGGTGTCGGTGCTTATATGGATGTACAGGAAGCCAAACTGAAAGAGCAATTGCAAGGCACTGGCGTGCAGGTAGTTCGTGAAGGTGACAGCCTGCGCCTGGTCATGCCAGGCAATATCACCTTCCAGAGTGACGCCTACAGCCTGCGTTCTGATTTTTACCCGGTACTCGACTCTGTCAGTACAGTGCTGACTAAATATGCCGATACCACCTTGCGCGTAACCGGCCATACCGACAGCACCGGCAACAGAAGTCACAACCAGACCCTCTCAGAACAACGCGCACGTGCAGTGTCTGATTATCTGGTCAGTCGTGGTATTACCCAGTCTCGTCTCTATGTGCAGGGGGTCGGTCCGGACCAGCCTGTCGCTGATAACAGCACAACCTCAGGTCGCGCTCAGAATCGGCGGGTAGAGCTGTATATCCTGCCGAAAACCTGAAGCCAGAGACTGCCCCACCAATTTTTCAGTGCAGGCCCTGGCCAATTGCAAAATACACAGTTCAGTCGATCTCAAAACGATAGTAGAGATCGACTGAACTCTCCAGACGGCTCACCACTTCCAGCCACAGGCGTGTACTGAGATACAGGCGCGCTGTTACTACGTTGACTGGTTCATACAAGCCCACCCCGTAGGACAAAAATATCCGCTCACCGATATAACCACTGACGGTGGCTGCCGTATCATCATCAATGGTTTCAGCACCAAACTCCACATTATTCAGCCCGGGCAGACGGTTGAGTCCCTCTACCAGCGCACTGCGATTAACCAGCCCGGTACCCAGCGACAGCGCCAATGCTGTGCCATCCATACCTGTACCGGCATCCAGTCCACGACCCCGGATCAGGTAGGACAAGGCTTCGGGCTGACTCATCGCCGGTTCACTGTAAATTTCCAGTCGTGGCGTCTCCACCGTGCCTTGCACCTGCACCCCCGCTTTCACCTGTTCAAGGCTGATATCGCGTTCGGCCCGCAGGTCAATCTCCGGATTTTGTGGCGCACCAGCGAAGGAAATACGCCCCCGTTTCAAGGCCAGGTGCTGACCGTAGGCTTCAAAACTTCCCTCTTCCATATTCAGGTTGCCGTAAAGCTGCAACGGATGACCGGGCCGCTGTTGAAGCTGTAATTCTCCCCCCAGGAGCGCATCCACGCCCACTACCTGCACCCGAAACTGATCGGCGATATCCACACGGATATCAATCCGGCTGTCAAAAGGCTGTGTTTCCTGCAGAACCTCGCCACGATAATTCACCATCACCACATCCCGGGACAGACCTACACTGTCCTCGGGCAGGCGATCCTGACGAATCAGCCCCTCCGTCACCTGCACCTTGCCACTGAGTTCAACCAGTTCCTGGCGGGCACTGACAGTGAGCTGGGAGCTGGCCACAGCCTCAACTATGGGCGGATAAGCCAGACGGTTGTGCTCTGCGTTGACAGTGAGCTGCAAGTGCCAGTCCGGCAGCGTCTTGAGCTGCCCACTCAGGCTGATCGGTCCTTCACCGAGCTGTCCCCTGGCATCAAGGGCAATCACACCGTCTTCAAAATCAAAGCGGGCCTGCATATCACGCAGTTCAGTCGGGCTACCCACCACGGCCAGCTCACCATCGCGCCAGTTCAACTGCCCGTTCAGATGAGGCCGGGCAGCCGTACCTGCAATATCCCACCCTCCCTCAAGGACACCGCCGATCAGCGACAAGTCCGGCACAAAGGCCTGCAGCGCAGCCAATTCAAAATGATCGAGCCTGACCTGCCCGGCCAATGGCCCATTGCGATCAGCGCCCAGTTGAGCCTCAATGGCAAGCATTGTGCGTTCTTCTTGCTGCAACTGTGACTGTAACTGCAATACGCCTTCATGATAGCTGGCGCTGGCTGTCAATTGCTGCCACTGCCAGGAGGCGTACTGGCCACCCTCAAGCTGCCGACCAACCACACCCTCACCCACGCTTAAACTCAGGTTGGCCGCCAGTGGGTTTTTTTCAGACCAATTGGCATCCAGTTCAGCCTTGAGATCACCTTGCAAGGTCACCCCCTCCGCCATCAGGGTTTGCACCAGCGACAAAGTACCTTCAAGGGTGGCCGCAACCTGCCCGGCCGACCCTGCCTGCCCCTTGTGCAGGCATAAGCTGGCCGCCGGTCCCTGCCAGCAGTGAGCGGCAAAGTGCAGGCTATCTTTTGTTACAGTCAGCGCTACAGATTTCGCTAACTGCCAGCGTTCGCCGGTAAAGGTCAGTGTTGCCGGTAACAGCTCACCCTGCCACTGATCTTGTACCTGATTCAACGTCAGAGCCAGATCACCGTCAATATCACCCGCCAGCTCAAGTTTTGCCTGTCGCTGTGACGCACTGCCGTCCACACTGATATTCAGCGCACTCAGCATCATGCCTTCCTGGCCCAGATTCACAGCCTTTAATTGCAGGCCAAATATGCGCCTGTCGTCAAGTTTCAGATAACCACTGGCATCGGCATTACCGAGCTGCCACTGTTGCCAGCCAACCTTGTTCGATTGCACTTTGAAATGAAGGATTTGATCAGTGGCACCTATATCAACCCGAATATCCACATTACCCTGAGCCTGTTCCAGCCAGCGACTTAAATCAGACACACTGGCTGTCAGTGTCGCGCCGGCATCCTCAGCCAGCGCCTGTAACACACCGCTGGCACCGTTGAGTTCAAAATTCAGCTGACCGTCAGCGAGATAGTCCTGGCTATTGAGCTCAACATCACCGTGAATGCTCGCCGGCAGGGTATTGATCTGACCATCAACCACCACCTGATGCAGCGCAGCGGACCAGTGATCACCGGCAAATTGAGCCTGCACATTGAGCCCTCCCTTTAGCTGTCCTTGCAGGGCATCTGATAAGGCAGGCAAGGTAAAGCCCGGTGAAGACAGATCTATATCCGCTGTCAATGCCTCGCCATAAGACAGTTCTCCGGCGAGAGAAAGGGCACTGCCACCAGCAGGCTCACTGAAGTCCAGCGTATTGAGCCGCACCTTGTTATCGTAATGGCGGGCATCCAGATGCAGAGCAGCCTGCTGGTAGCCAAGACCACTGGCAGTGAGTGTCAGTTTGAGGGTCTGCTCAGCACGGCCACCCTCACTGCTCAATGTCAGCGGTGAAGCCAGCACCACCGATTCCAGAGCAACAGGTATACCTGGCAGTCCCGCCAGAGGCAGCCCCCCCGACCATTGTAGTTGACCATCAAGCTGATAGACCGGTTGATCCGCCAGGACATCCAGCTGCGCGGTCAATGCCAGCTGCTGACGACCGTCACTGTCAAGAGACAGTTCAAGATCGGCAAAATCCCCCGTCGCTTGCAGCGAAAACCGGCCGGTATCGATCGCTGAAGGCAGGTCAACGCCGGGGCCAGGCTGAAACGTTGCTGCGGCGGTTAATGGCCATTGCCCATCAAGTGTCAGCTTTGCAACCAGATCCAGCTCACCCCACTGACGATGCCGGATATTTAAAACAGGTACTTTGAGTTGATGGCCCGATCCATTGATTTGCACCGCAAGTCGCTCAAGCTGCTCCTTTGTATCACCATTCACCAGTCCCGGGCGCAGCAGTTCCAGCGTATTGATATCAATATCAAAAGGCAGCCATATCGTCGGCAATCGTAAAGGGTCACTGCTGTCACTATTGTGCGGTTCACTGGCAGCAAGGCTAAGCAGGCCATCTTCAATCCGACCACCGGCCCGAATGGCCTGTTCAGCAACAGCCAGATGGATCTGCGCCTGAGCCTGTTGCCAGCTCCCTCCCGGCCAGCTGATGTGAAGCTGTTTAATCTGTATATCCGGCGCCTGCATCCGCACCGGAAACTGAATCGGTACTGGTTCATCATTACGATTTTGTGTCTGTGCGTCCGGAGATTTCTGTCCCGTTTCCTGATTATTTTTTTCATCACTACCGGCCAGCACAAGCTGTAAGGTACCGGCGGAAAAACGGCTGATACAGATTTCACGCTGCCACAGGCAGGACACCTGCCATTTTGCATCGATATCGCTCAGTGAAAATTCAAGTCCCTCACGATGCAGGCTGAGCTGCCGTACCTGAAAGCGGCCAAACAAGCGCCCGCCCTGCCAATCAATCTTCAGTGGTGTAAAGTGCGACAGGCCCGCAGCCAACAGGCGACTACCACTTTCACTGAAGGGCAAGATGCACAACAGCCCCGGCAAAAGCAGCAGTACAAGCAAGCCAACAACAGCCAGGCGTCTCAAAATTCTGTCCCGATATTGATATGCACACGCCAGCCCGGGTCATCCTCACTGACATCACTGGCCACTTCCAGCTTTATCGCTCCCACCGGCGTCAAATAGTGCAGACCCACTCCGACACCAATCTTGGTATCAAAGTGCTCATCGTCAAAGGCATCACCGGCATCAACAAAAAGTGCGGCCCGCCAATCCGGTTTAAACTGATATTGATATTCCAGGCTGCCCACCAACAGGCGATCTCCACCTACGGTCAATGATTGCACTTTGCCATCGCTGCGCAACACATCCACTTCCCTGCCAATGCTCTGGTAACCATAACCACGCAGACTCTGGGAACCACCGGCAAAAAAGCTCAGCGAAGGTGCCAGTGCATTGCGGTCGGCATCCGATACAAAAACGGCTCCCGCCTCCAAACGTCCCACAAAACGATGCTGCTCATTGAGCAAGGTGGTCACGTAGGCCAGTTTTGTATAAAGCCGCACCAGGTCAATATCAGAACCCGCCTGATCACTGCCCCCTTCCACTTCATAATACTGACTAAAACCACTGTCAGGATTGGTCAACGGCCCCTGACGCCTTTTGTGGGAGAGGCTAAAACCCGGCAGCAGATAGCGGTTTTCCTGCGTTGGGCCATTCAACTCCCAGCGTTCACTGAGATAGCGTACACCGTAGCCGTAGATCCAGCGCTCACGGCGGATCTCACGTCGCAATCCCGCTTCTGTCTGGTCGCTGTCAATATCGCCAAATTCATTCTGTTCCAGCCTTGCCCGCAATTGCAGTACATCATCCAGCGGATGGCTGATCGGAATGTTGTAGGTAAAACGCCCGCTGGGGTTGACTGCCGACCATTCGATACGGGTTTCCTGGCTGTGGCCATAACGATTAATCAGTGGCGTACGCCAAACCAGCGACACCCGCTCACGGGTATCGGTACTGTAGCCAACACCGACTTCAAAACTATGGTGTTTGGCCGGAAACAACTCCATGTCCAGCGGCACGGCACCCTCTTTGGCTTCATCCAGCCGGGGGCGCAGCATGGCTCCACTAAAATAACCTGTGCGCTGCAATTGGGACTGGAATTCCTGCAGTTTACTCAACTCAAAAGGATCGCCTTCACGAAAGGGTTGCAGGGGCAGCAGACGTTCAGCGTACAGATGTTGGCCATCGTCACGCACCGGGCCAAAATGGTAGCGGCGGCCACTGTCGTAATACAGCTTTACCTGCGCGCTGCGTGCCTGGACCTCTACCGCTACCCGGCTCTGACTAAATTCACCGTCAAAATAACCGCGCTGTTGGGCCAGGCTGTAGAGGGAGCGCTTCAGGGATTCATAGTGGCCCTGATGAAGAATATCACCCTGCTTCAGAGGCAGGTTCTGGCGCCATGCAACAAAAGCCTCATCGCTACCGGCATCACCCTCGATTTGTACATCAAGGCTGCTGATGATGACAGGCTCACCTGCCTGCACGGAAATAGCCAGCTTCCAGGGTATGCGGTCCTGCTTCAGGTCAAGATCAATCTGTGGCGAAAAATAGCCCAGCGCCTGCAGGCTTTGCTCCACCCGCTGCTGCACACTGGCCATAAAACCGGCCCGGGCACTATCGGTTTCCGGTGCAGGTCCAAGCCATGCCTCTACATTTTTGCGCAGAGATCGTTCCAGGCCTTCCACCCTGTATTCCAGCACCGGTTTTGCCAACACCGCAGGCGCTATCATCAGCACCAGAAATGACACTCCGGCTATCTGTTTCAAATTCCTTTTCAATGCTGCTGACACTTATATTGGATACGGTTTGCCCCAAATGCGACCTGTCCCACAGGGAAAGTCAAACAAACTTTTGACAGGAGGTGATTATAACCTCTGCAAAACACACAGGGCACACACAGACTTTGAAATTAACAATAATGCCCACCCTGCCCGCATAACAGAAGCAGTTTACCGGTATTTGAAGATCTGGACAGAAACAAGTTCCCCCAAGCGGTACCCAGACCATATCTTCAGGCAGAAGCCAATAATGCCCTCATCCCTCAAAAGTCTCTGCAAGGCCGACCCACCAGCGTTATAATACGCAACCTCTATGACAAATATCCGATGTTGTTACCCAATACTATGAAGCTCCACATCATCACCACCGGCGGTACTATCGACAAAATCTATTTTGATGCCAAAAGTGATTATCAGGTAGGCGATCCGGTGATAGGTGAACTGCTAACCCGCCTGGGAGCTGGCTTTGAGTTCACCGTCGAATCAGCCATGCGCAAGGACAGCCTGGACATGGATGAGGCCGACCGGGCAAAGATCCGTTCACTGGCTGAACGCTGTGATGTACGCTGTGTCTTGATCACCCACGGTACCGACGGCATGGTCAGTACCGCCAAGGCACTGATGGGCATTGCCGACAAATGTATCGTACTGACCGGCGCCTTGCAGCCAGCGGCCTTTGCCGAGTCAGATGCGGTTTTCAATATTGGTTGCGCCATTGGTGCCATTCAGAGCAAGCCTGCTGGCGTCTACATTGCCATGAACGGCCAGGTCTTTGAGGCCGACCGGGTTATCAAGAACCTGGCAGCAAACCGTTTTGAGGCCACCGATTAACCGTATAAAGTTCCAGATATCAGGCAAACACCAAAACTTACGTCAGCGGCGCCACTAACTGCATCAGTACCGCACAAAGCCAGGCGGCATAGGTACCCAGGGCATAGCCCAGTACCGCCAGCAATACGCCCACAGGTGCCAGTGAAGGGTGAAACGCAGCGGCAACAACCGGTGCCGAAGCGGCACCGCCCACATTGGCCTGGCTGCCAACGGCAATAAAGAAAGTTGGCGCCCGAATAATACGTGCTACCAGCAGCAAAAGTATTGCATGAATGGCAATCCAGATCAGACCGACCACAAAAATTCCCGGATAATTGACGATGGCCTTGATATCCATCTTCATACCGATAGATGCCACCAGAAAATAGATAAACACTGAGCCCACACGGGAAGCTCCCGCTGCCTCCAGCGTACGCACCCGGGTAAAAGACAGACCGACGCCAACAGTGGTGGCAATCACCACCAACCAGAAAAACTGACTGCCCAGACTGAATTTATTAAGGGCAGGCAATTCAGTGCGGATCCAGGGAGCAAGCGTATCAGCGAGCAGATGTGAAAAGCCCATTACACCGAAGGCGATGGCCAGCATGAGCATAAAATCCGGCAACATGGGCATACGGGCATGGCGACGCTGAAACTGCTCCACGGCTTCGCGCACATTGTGGATGGCACTGGCATCAGCACCGCGCTTTTCATCAAGCCTTTCAGCCCGCCCCGCCATAATTAACAAAATTGCCATCCAGATATTGGCCACGATGATATCGACAGCAATCATCGAGGGGAAGATGCCATCGGAAACGTCCCACATTTCATACATCGCGGCCTGATTGGCACCGCCGCCAATCCAGCTGCCGGCAATAGTCGACAGACCCCGCCAGATTTCATCAGGAGCCGCACCACCCACCGTAGCAGGGCTGACCATAGCCACCAGCATAATGGCAACCGGGCCGCCGATCACAATACCAACCGTACCCGTCAGGAACATGATTATCGCCTTTGGCCCAAGTGCTGCGATGCGCCGCAGATCAATCGACAGGGTCAACAGCACCAGCGCTGCCGGTAATAAAAAACGGGAGGTTATATAGTAAATACTGGAATGTTCGCCGCTGATAATACCCGCAGAATTAAATAACGAAGGCAGCAGATAACACAGCAACAACGAAGGCACATAACGATAAAAGCGCTGCCAGAAACGACTGCCACTGTGCTCGGTATAAAACACAAAGCCCAGACAAAGTGCCAGCAGGCCAAAAACCACGGCATCACTCTGGATCAGGGGCAGGTTGGCGGCGGGATCAAAATGGCTTGCTGACATGGGTTCCACTTAATTATCGGGTTTTATTCAATGGCGGCAGAATAGCG
This sequence comes from Parahaliea sp., assembly GCA_047974765.1. Classification (GTDB taxonomy): domain Bacteria; phylum Pseudomonadota; class Gammaproteobacteria; order Pseudomonadales; family Halieaceae; genus JBKECP01. Next base: position 94,438 of record JBKECP010000043.1, read on the forward strand.
CCCACCTGATGCGAAAGCCAGCTGTCTTGCTCAGGCTGGCAAAGGCAGACCCTGATCCGGCTTGATACCTTCAATCACTACATAGGTATGTGTCTGGGCCACACCCGGCAAATCAACAATTGCCGCCAGCACCGAGCGATACTCCTCCATATCCCCCAGCCGCAGCTTGAGTAGGTAGTCAAAACCACCCGCCACCATATGGCACTCGGCAACTTCATCAATCAATACCACAGCATCCCGGAAACGGTCGAAAACATCGGCGGTGGTTCGATCCAGTGTCACCTGGATAAAGGCCATCGTGCCATAACCCAGCCGGGCAGCATCAAGGTGGGCGCCATAGCCCTGTATCAGGCCCGCCGACTCCAACCGCCGGACTCGCTCCAGACAGGGGCTGGGCGAGAGATTGACCCGCCTGGCCAGTTCGACATTGGCGATGCGCCCCTCTTTTTGGAGGATTGCCAAAATTTTCGCATCTGTACGGTCCAAATCATATTTTATATTGGTTTTAGCGCCCATACTTTCTTTATCCAGCATATTTATTTGTACAAAAAGATTTTTGCCATATTTTATGCTGACAAAAATAAAAGAAAAACCCGCTCATTCTGCCCGCTCATCAGTAGACTTGACGATCATCTTTTACTGGATCAAGGCGCTCATAATATGCTGACCCAAGCCTCTCTGACAGCTCCGGATGAGATTCGCGCAGTGCTGCGTGAGTATTACCGCAAGGATGAAAAAGCAGTCCTTGATCATCTGTTGCCACTGGCCAATATCAGCAGCGCTGCCCGAGCCCGTGCCTGGGAGCGCGCCCGCAAGCTAGTACTGAATATTCGTGCTGAGCAATCCGGCAAAGGCGGCGTTGACGCACTATTGCAGGAATACACTCTATCGACAGAGGAAGGTGTGGTATTGATGTGTCTGGCAGAAGCGCTGCTGCGGGTGCCCGACCGCCACACGATTGACCGGCTGATCCGCGATAAACTGGCCGAGGGTAACTGGAGTGCTCATCTGGGAAAATCTGACTCATTGTTTGTCAATGCCTCCGCCTGGGGCTTGCTGCTGACGGGCAAAATGGTCAATTACAGCGACGAGGACAAGGCGGCACAATTCGGTTTGCTGCGCAAAACCATGGGCCGCCTGGGGGAACCTGTCATCCGCACCTCTGTGCGCTATGCCATGCAGGTAATGGGCACTCAGTTTGTGATGGGCACCTGCATTGACAAAGCAGTCGGGCGCGCCAAAGAAGAAGAGGCCAAAGGCTACCGCTACTCCTACGACATGCTCGGCGAAGGCGCTCGCACCACTGCAGATGCCGAACGTTATTTTAACAGCTACCTGAACGCCATCGAGGTGATTGGCAGGGCTGCCGCCGGTCGCGGCCCCATTAACAGCCCGGGAATATCCGTTAAATTATCCGCCATCCACCCCCGCTATGAGTTCAGCCAGAGCGAACGGATATTTCAGGAACTGGTACCCAGATTAAAAGCGCTGGCACTGGCAGCCAGGGCACATAATATTGGCTTTACTGTGGACGCCGAGGAAGCAGATCGTCTGGACTTATCCCTGGATGTAATTGAACAGGTTTTTCTCGATCCAGACCTGGGTGACTGGGAGGGCTTTGGCATTGCCGTACAGGCCTACCAGAAACGCGCCCTGCCCGTCATCGACTGGCTTTACCAGCTCACCCGACGGGCTCATCGCAAAATGATGGTGCGCCTGGTCAAGGGGGCCTATTGGGACACCGAAATCAAACTCGCTCAAAACGGGGGCGAGCCTGATTTCCCAGTATTTTCACGCAAACCCGCTACCGATCTGTCTTATCAGGCCTGCGCTGCCCGGCTACTATCCTGCCGCGACAGCATCTACCCCCAGTTTGCCACTCATAATGCCTATACCGCCGCCACCATTTTGGAGATGAGCCCACAGCGCAGCGGCTATGAATTCCAGCGTCTGCACGGTATGGGCGACACACTCTTTGAACAGATACTCAAAGAGGACAAGGTTCCCTGCCGGGTCTATGCCCCGGTTGGGGTGCATGCTGACCTCCTCGCCTACCTGGTACGGCGGCTACTTGAAAATGGCGCTAACTCTTCTTTTGTTAACAATATTGTTGATGAGAATATTCCTGTTGAATCCCTGCTTGAAGATCCGGTAGAGACTGTGCGGCATTGGCAGCAGTGCCGCAACCCCCACATTGCCCTGCCAGCCAGGCTCTATGGCAGTGAACGCAGCAATTCAGATGGCATGGATCTGAGCGACCCGCAAGTACTGATACCCGCCCGCAAAGCTATGAATCAATGGCTGGGCAAACTGCCACTCAACGCCAGTGATGGTGGCAGCTCTCATAAAGCTGAACCAGCCGTTGAAGTATTCAACCCGGCCAACCACAGCGAACGAATCGGCTATATCCGCTATAGCGATGAAAACAGCCTCCAGGCAGCCATACACACCTGCCATGCCGCCTTCCCCGACTGGTCGGCCGCGACGGTAACAGTGCGCACAGAGATTTTGCGACGAATGGCCGATAAACTGGAAGAGCATCGCAGTGAATTAATAGCCTTGTGCTGCAAGGAAGCCGGCAAAACCATTGCTGATGGCGTGGCCGAGGTGCGTGAAGCCATCGACTTCTGCCGCTACTATGCAGCCCGTGCTGAGGATGCAGACTTTGCGGCAGAAAATCTGCGCGCCAGGGGTGTTGTATTATGCATCAGCCCCTGGAATTTCCCGCTGGCCATCTTCCTCGGTCAGGTCAGTGCCGCACTGGTCTGTGGCAATACAGTTATCGCCAAGCCCGCTGAACAAACCAGCCTGATCGCCCTGCGCACACTCACCCTGGCTCACGAGGCGGGTTTACCCGAAGCTGTTATGCAAGTGGTCTGTGGTCCCGGTCGGCCAGTAGGCGAAATACTGGTGCCCGACCTGCGAATCAAGGCGATCATGTTTACAGGCTCTACCACCACCGGCAAGTGGCTGCACCAGATGCTTGCCGCCCGCCCGGATGCACCGGTTCCACTGATTGCCGAAACCGGTGGCCAGAACTGCATGATTGTTGACTCCACTGCTTTGCCTGAACAGGTGGTGGACGACGTTATCACCTCGGGTTTTCAAAGTGCAGGTCAGCGCTGTTCAGCCTTGCGGGTACTGTTTTTACAGGAAGATATTGCCGACAAAGTAATCGAGATGATTATCGGTGCCATGCGTGAGCTGCGTATCGGTGACCCGGCCTGGCTGAGCACCGACATTGGTCCGGTTATTGACAGGCCCGCTCTTGAGCGGCTGAAAGCTCACGTTACCTACATGCACAGTGCAGGCCGTCTGCTCCATGCCTGCGAAACACCAGCCGGTAAGGGCCACAATTTTTTTGCACCCCACCTGTACGAGATAAGTAATCTTTCCTTGTTACAGCAAGGTGAGATTTTTGGCCCCATCGTACATATCGTACGTTACCGGGCTGAAGACTTCGACACCATCATTGATCAGATCAACAGCAGTGGTTTTGGCCTTACCTTTGGTATTCACAGCCGTATCGAAGAGGCCTGCGAGAGTGCTGCCAAGCGGATTCAGGCAGGCAATATCTATGTTAATCGCAATATGATCGGCGCCATTGTAGGCGTACAACCCTTTGGTGGGCGCGGTTTATCGGGTACCGGCCCCAAGGCAGGCGGCCCACACTATCTGAGCCGTCTGGTCACCACCGGCGAAGAAGCCGAAAATGCCACCAACCAGTACCCTCTGCCAGAAGCCGAACAAATCATCAGCACAGCTGCCGACAACACGACAATTCGGGCGCTAACATACCAAAGTCAGCGTAGCTGGGCAGCTGTACCTCTGGGTAAACGGCTGTCCATTTTACGCCAGTTTATTGCCCACTATGCCGAACGCTCCAGCGAAGAAGATACGCTCGATCTCGAAAACACACTCAGCGCCGCCCGCGATCAGTTACGCTTTGCCGCTGAATGTCTGGGCCAGCCAACTGTACTGCCCGGGCCAACCGGAGAGTCAAACACCCTGCATCTGGAAGCGCGAGGCTGCCTGGCCGTTGTGCTGGATGAACCTGCTTATAATGGCGAATATCTGCTGGCCATTCTGTCGGCCCTGGCAGGTGGCAATTCATTGATAGCCTACGCCAGTGACCGATTAATCAGTGAATGGAGTGAATTGGGGCGGGCTTTGAGTGTGGCCGGTCTGCCCGCAGACAGCTTGCGTATCCGGGCACTGGCCAGAGCCTCTACTGAATTAATGGCCGACCATCTGGACGGTGTACTCATCCACGCCCGCAGTCATTACCTGCGCGCAACTTCCCGGCGTATTGCAGAACGCAAGGGCGCTATTATTCCGATTATTTCCTGTGTTTCGTCACGCACCTTACTGCGACAGACACAGCTGGAAAAAACCATCAGCATTGATACCACCGCTTCCGGTGGCAATACTTCGCTGATGACAATGCCGGGCTATTAGCCTGTTTAAACTATTAGTCTATTAACCTGGCAATTAAGATTGCGCCTCCTGAGCATCTTGATTGTCGCTTTGTAAAATTGGCGGAATTTGCGAAATTCATTGATTTCACAGGGCTTGCGATTGACTTTGTCGACGGCGGCATATCCGTGTGCCGCCATTAATCCGAACAAGCTATGTAGCCGGGTTAATAAGCTGGCGACCATGTCTATGTTTTATTTTTTTAACCTGGGCAACAGTTCAAGCACACGCTGCCAGTCACGCTGTTTCTGTTCAGACATTTCTGCCAATTCAAAGGTATTGCGTTCCTTTTTTACACCTCTGAGAGCCCTTCGCATAGGGTCATCTTCGCTCCCCTCCTGCCAGTCAAAACGCAGTCCCTTTTTTTCCATCCACTGAACACGCCCCAGTATCCACCCGGGATGATTATCAGAAAAAACCACCATTTGCAGCAGGTTGAGTCCGTTTTTATCACGGTAGTCAGTATTTGGCTGATACTGCCAGATAACATCAGCTGTCATATCATCCAGCGCCAGCGCCAGCGGTGGCCCGATAAAATCATCCGAATCAAGATTCCAGATAAAATTCACATCAGCACCTGCTGCCAGCATTAACATGAGCGCAGCGGCATCACCAAAGACGCTGGCATTGAGTAGAGCCGGGCCTTCGCCCTCTTTGGACATGTTGTACGAAAATCGCGCAATTTTCGTGCCATACTCGGCACTGGCGCCGTTTTGCAGTAATAATTGCACGCTTTTCAAGCGGTCTTCATCGCTGCGTTTTTCCTGACTTCTGCTTGTAGTTATAGAGCTATAGGGATAGGTGGAAGGCAAATCAAAATACCGGAGCGGAGAGTCGTAATCGACAAGAAAATAATTCAGCAGTGCCTGGTCGGCGTTATACAACAACCATTGAGGTGTCACCTGGACGTAGTTAGACAACACCGTCGGATTTCCGCCCATGCGCAGGTAATTCTTGAGCTCTTCATAGGTAATTGTGCGTTCGTGGATTTTTCCACTAAGTTTACGCAGTGCCTTGCGGTTGCGCATACGTGTAAAGATTCCGCCCCGCTCGATTTTCTCCGCTTTTTCAGCCTGAATACGACGCCCCTCTGACAGGGCTTTGAACTGCATATCGTCAGTATTGTCAGAGCGCTCTTCTGGCGTATCATCCTTACTCTTTCGCTCTACAGCTTCCTGTTGTGTTTCTGCCAGAGAAAGGTCTGTATATCTCATCCGCTTGAGCATATCAGCAAGCTGTTGCCAGCCCGCCGCCAGCTCAGGAGGATATTTATCAGCACTGTAATAGTTTTGTTTCCATTGTGCCCACAGCCAGGGATCCTGGGATGCCAACTCAGGATGATCAGCATAGCCATAACGCAGACCCCGCTCTTCCAGCCAGTGCAAACGCCATAAAATGGGTTCAACCGATGAGCTGGTATCGCCTATGGCAATAACCAGCTTATCCAGCCAACTCCTGACGTCTATCGGACGTTCAGGCAGCAGGTCATCGCCGGCATAACGGCTAATGACCTCAAGTACCGGCAGACTGGCCGCTTCCAGTGCCGGTGTTGCCCATCCATATTTGCCATAATTATCATGGAGTTTAATATCAGCACCATGAGCCACCAGCAGATGAATAGCCTCTACATCACCAATACGACTGGCAAAAATCAGGGGCTGGGCATTGCCCCAATCCTCCATGGAATAAATCCCCAAGGGCACATCAGGCTGCGCCTGGGCGCCATTTTTTAACAACAGGGCCAGCGATTGATAACGATCACTTCGCCTGTCTTTTACCAGAGCCTGGTTGGCTTCTCGCGTTAGAGCCCACTCTTTCCGGTAGTTCGGGTATAAGCTTTCGTCTTTGGCTCTTGTCTGAATATGATCTGCGTCGCCAATAAAAAAATTCAGCAGCATTTCTGTACGCCCAGCCAGCCAGGTCACATCCGGAGCATAGTCACGAAGAAAGTCCGGATCACCACCCAAAAGAAGATAGTCTTTTAATTCCTCATAACTGATCTGACGGGTATATATACGATGACCAAGCTCCGTCAGCTTTTGTCGGTTCTTTCGTCTGTCTGCCTCACTGCCGCGTTGCAGCTGCGGTATAGCTTGCATATTCAGTACTCCGTCAGACTCCTGAGCCGCTGCCTGCGCAGATAACGGCAAGCCGTACAGCAACAGACTTGTTGTTAGTATCAGCACCTTTATTGTTTGCATCGTTTGCATTGTCTGAATCCGGTCATCAGGATAGTTTTTTATCTATTGCATTTTTGCACCGTATAGAAAGCCTGTGCACTTGGCAATATTGCGAGCCAGGCAGTGTGTGGGTAAGCTTCGGCACACCGTATCTGACCAGAAGGGAGCTGGTATGCAGATAGTTATCGTGGGTGGAGGTGCTGGCGGCCTGGAACTGGCCACCACACTGGGCAAAAAACTGGGTCGGCGAAACAGAGCTGATATCACGCTGATTGATCGCAATCACACCCATATCTGGAAACCGCTGCTGCATGAGGTTGCCTCCGGTTCTCTGGATGGCGAACTCGACGCCGTCACTTACCGGGTACAGGGTCATCACTGTGGTTTTGATTTTGAGCTGGGCACACTCTGCGGCGTTAATCGCGCCAACAAAACCATTAAACTGGCCGCCCTGCACGACGAGGAGGGCCGGGAAATACTACCGGCACGGGAACGCTCCTACGACATACTGGTGCTGGCCATCGGTTCAGTTTCCAATGACTTTAATGTCAGCGGTGTAGCCAGTCACTGTATTTTTCTCGACTCGGTCGATCAGGCCGCCCGTTTTCATCGGCGCCTGGTCAACGGTTTTATCAAGCTCAATCAGGTTATCGCCAACGGCAACAGGGAGCAGCAGATAAATATTGCTATTGTTGGCGGTGGCGCAACCGGCGTTGAACTGGCAGCAGAACTATACAAAGCGCGGGAGTGGTTTGCCACCTACGGCCTGAAGGAAATCAGCCCGCAACACCTGTCTGTGAGCATTGTTGAGGCCGGCCCGAGAATACTGCCTGCACTCAACGAGCAAATTGCCAGCGGCGCCCACCGGGAGCTGGAGACCTTGGGTGTACACGTTCAGCTCAACACCACCGTCAACAGCGCTGACGATGAAGGTTTGCATACCAAAGACGGCCAGTATATTCCCGCCGATATTGCCGTGTGGACCGCGGGAATCAAAGCACCTGATTTTCTGCGTGAAATCGAAGGGCTACAGTGTAACCGGGCCGGACAACTTATCGTAAAACCCACACTACAGGTACGCGGTGACAAGGATATATTCGCGCTGGGCGACTGCGCCGGATTCTCCCTGAACAGCGCCGAAGGCCGGGTATCATGGGTTCCACCCCGCGCCCAATCAGCTCACCAGATGGCGGCCACTACCGGCAAAAATATCATTGCCAAAATTGATGGCAAACCACTGCGGGAATTTATCTATCGTGACCGTGGCTCACTGGTTTCACTCAGCGACTACAGCTCCTTTGGCCGTCTGATGAGTGGACTGGGTGGCAGTGGTATTAATCTGGAAGGAAAAATGGCCCGCTGGGCCTATGTTTCTCTTTATCGTATGCATCAGGTTGCCCTCTACGGCTGGTGGCGCACTGGCATATTGGCTCTGGGAGATCGCTTCAATCATTTTGTGCGCCCGCGGTTCAAGCTGCATTGAGATTATCTATGCCTGATTATCAATAGCAACCGGAACAAAAAATTACTATCTATATAATTTTTCAAACAGGCGTTATTGATGCGTGCATCCTTTAATACAGACACATTCACTGCCGATATTAGTCAATGGATGAAGGCCCGGGGTTTTATAGCTTCAGGAAGAAAAATACCTTTTCTTGAGCCACAATTTGAATATTTTGACCGGGTCTCTGCTCACTGCCCTTATTTAGTCGAATGTATTGATATTGAGTTTGAAAATAAAGGCTATCAGGTGAGTGCCTGCCTGGCACTGGCCAGCGCTTACGAACAACCTGCCTATTTTTTAAGGGATGCAGCACTTAAGCTCGGCAAAAAAGGCGCTGTACTGGCAAGCTCTCACGACAAACCTGTCTTTTTTTATGAAAGCGAGAGCAAAAAACTGACCCAACAACTCGAAATACAGCTATTGCCAACATTGGCTTTGTGGTCTGACCTGGCACAATTACGCGACTACTACCTCTATATTGGTCAATATTCCCTGCCAGTGGAAAATACCAAAATTTTCCAGCGCATTAATATCAGCCCATTAAAGAGGCACCTGCGTTTTCCCAATATTCTGATGACACTTCATGGCTACTTGGGTGACATGAAACAAGCGCTTGAATTTCTCGAACTTTACGGCATTTTTAATGAACACCAATACTCGCAGCAGCATATTGATGAAACACTGTCTTCTGCTATCCAGCATCACTCAACAAACCCACAGGTTTTACTGGAAAAATACAGTCGCCATATAACACACAAACACTGGACAAAAAACGCACAACAAGATTTACAGGCAGGCATTTTCAACCGGCGAACAGCGGCGCAGTTATTGGAAAATCACCAGCGGGATTGCTATATGTCAAATTATGAAGAGATCATTAGCCTGTAAAGCAGAGAACAAAGGATATTGCCTGTTTTTTCACAGGCTGATATCTGAAAAAATACATCATCACAACACACATAAACTACAGGGATATATATGTTCACTCTCCAACGTTGTCTTATTGTATGGGCTGCTCTGTCTGCACCGGTATTGGCCGAAGAACCCTGCGAAAGCCATTTCACCAAGGAAGGCGGTTTTTTTAAAGGCACAACCTTCAAAACATGGGCTGATATCAAGGGGATTTCCTCCAGCCAGGCCTATAAAAAAGCCTACCTTCACCTTTCAAAAGAGGGTTGGAAAATTGTCAGCTCGGACAAAGATATCGGCATTATCTCCGCCTCTCAGGACGTATCCTTTGGCGAAGGTAAAACAGCACCATTGAATGTGGTTGTCGAAGAAAGCGGCAGCGGCACAAAAATCAGCATCAGCTTCTCACTATCAGGTGGCGTCATGTCTCCCAGCAGTGCTGTTAAGGACAGCTTCTGCGACATTATCACAGCAGCAGGGCAATAGCGGCAGGTGGCAACAAGTGATAGTTACACAGAAGTGATAATTGCACAGGACTCAGCTAAATAGTGCGCCTGCGGCGGCCTTCTCCAGCGCAATTGCCGGTGGTTCGAAGCGCTCGCCGTAGGCGGCAGTCAGCTCACGACAGCGATCGATAAAGCGCTGTACGCCGTAGGTATTGACGAACTGGATAAAACCGCCAGTCCAGGTAGGCGCACCGATACCCATAATGGAGCCGATATTGCCATCCTCCACCGTGCGCAACACACCGCTTTGCAGGCACTTGAGGGTTTCGATCACCTGCCTGAACAGCAGTCTGTCCTTCACATCGGCATCCGGCAGGGCAACATCCGCCTTGTAGTAGAGGTCCAGCAGGCCCGGCCAGATACTCTTGCTGCCATCTTCGGCATATTCATAGAAGCCACCGTCGTGGTGGCGCCCGCCCCGACCATTGTCAGTAAGTATTGTTGCAATCACACTACGCATAATCGAACCGTCACTGAACTTGTCCTGCACTCCCATATCCTGCCAGGTTTGCTGAACCTTATGAGACAATTCCAGGCTGACCTCATCGTGAACGGCAAGCGGACCAGCGAACATACCGACAGCTTTTCCCAGCGCATCTATTTTGACCGGATGAAGCCCTTCCACCAATAAACGAATACCCTCATCAAGGTAAGTACCAAAGGTGCGCGAGATGAAAAAGCCCGGTGAATCACTGACCACAATCGGTGTTTTACGAATCTGGCGCACATAGTCAAAGGCGCGGGCCAGGGTTGCGTCACTGGTTTTCTCGCCGCAGATAATTTCCACCAGTGGCATCTTGTCGACCGGCGAGAAGAAATGAACGCCGATAAAATTACCGGGGCGGGCACTGGCCTGTGCCAACAAACTGATCGGCAGGGTTGAGGTGTTGGAGCCCCACACACCGCTGTCAGTCAGACAACCCTCCAGCTCGCGGGTGATATTGTGCTTGAGCTGCCTATTCTCGAACACGGCCTCGATAATCAGGTCGCAGCTCTTGAGATCCTCTGCCTCGACCGTGGGCTTGATCTTATCAAGAATGGCTGTTTTTTTGGCCTCATCCATTCGGCCTTTGGCCACGCGCCTGGCAAGCAGGGTTTCAATGCAGGCCTTGCTCTTCTCAGCCGCTTCCAGAGTGATATCCTTGAGTACCACCTCGATATCCGCCACCGCCGAGGAACAGGCAATGCCCTGCCCCATCGTACCGGCACCGAGCACGCCCACCCGGCTGACCTTCGAAGCCGGAATGTCCGTTGGCCGACTGGCACCGGCATTGACTTTATTGAGGCCGAAGAAGAAAGTGGACATCATATTTTTGGCCACGTTGCCCACCACCAGACTGGCCAGGCCCTGCGACTCGATCCGCAGGGCGGTGTCCAGATCCAGGCGGGCGGCCGATACTGCACAGTCGAGAATTTTCTCCGGTGCAGGCAACAGGCCGCGGGTTTTCTGGAACAATAGCGCTGGTGCCACCTGAATCATCTGCACATTGGCCGGGTGATTGGCGTCACCACCGGGAATGCGGTGGCCCTTTTTATCCCAGGGCTGAACCGCCGCCCCGGGATTGTTACGCTGCGACAGAATCCATTTTTTGCCCGCAGGCACCAGCTTTTCGCAGCTGTCCACCATCTCGTGTATCAGCCCTTCCTCAAGCGCTCTGGCTGCATCCACGCGAGTACCTTCCAGCAGGTAAGGCAGGGCTTTTTGCAGGCCCAGCAGATTGACCATCCGCACCACACCGCCACCACCAGGCAGCAGACCCAGGGTCACTTCCGGCAGGCCAATAATGACACTGGCATCGTTCCAGACAATGCGGTAGTTACAGCACAGGGCAATTTCAAAGCCACCCCCCAGGGCCGCACTGTTGATTGCCGCCACCACCGGCACCGGCAGTTTTTCAATACGGCGCAGTTGTGACTTGCTTGCCTCCAGACCGAGGAAGAATTCCTCACCCTTGTCTCTGTCGACGGCCAGTAATTCATACAGGTCACCACCGGCAAAAAATACTTTTTTGGCAGAGGTAAACACCACCCCGGTGAGGCCTGCTTCCTGCTCCAGTTTGTCGATGGTTTCACACATAGCGATATTGTATTCCCGGTTCATGGTATTGACCGGGCCGTTCATATCCATCTTGATGGTAACGATGCCATCGGCATCTTTTTCATATCTAAATACACTCACACTCTGCCTGCCTCTGTCTTTTTTCAGACTTGCCGAAACCGATTTGAATCTGCCCGAACGATCTTGACGACCAGATCATCAAACACGCTCAATAAGGGTGGAAATACCCATACCACCGCCCACACAGAGCGACAGCATGGCCCGCTTGAGATTTCTGCGCTCAAGTTCATCGAGCATGGTGCTGACCAGCATCGCACCGGTGGCACCCAGCGGGTGCCCCATGGCAATGGCACCGCCGTTCACATTGGTCACTTCATGGTCAATATCGAGATCTTTCATATAGCGCATGGCGACCGAGGCGAAGGCTTCGTTGATTTCCCACAGGTTGATATCGGATACTTTAAGACCGGCCTTGCGCAGGCATTTTTGGGCTGCCGGACCGGGGCCAGTGAGCATGATGACAGGATCGGTGGACAGCACGGCGGTAGCCACGATACGGCCACGGGGCTTGAGGCCAAGATCCCTGCCAGCCTGCTCGCTGCCAATCAGTACCGCTGCAGCACCGTCCACAATGCCAGAGGAATTACCCGGCGTATGTACATGCTCAATACGTTCCAGAGTGTTGTATTTGGCCAGAATAATATCGTCAAAACCCATCTTGCCGGGTATTTCAAAAGAAGCGTTCAAGCCAGCCAGACCCGCCAGGGTGGTATCGGGCCTGATAAAGTCATCGCGCTCTAAAATAGTTATACCGTTGCTGTCGCGCACCGGTACTACCGAGCGGTCAAAATAGCCGTTGTCGCGGGCATGGGTTGCCCGCTGCTGGGAGATCAGTGCATAGCGGTCAACATCGTCACGACGATAGCCTTCCAGAGTCGCAATCGTATCCGCACCGATACCCTGGGGCACAAAGCCGGTTTTCAGACTGAAGCCCGGATCACCCCCCATGGCACCGCCATTGGAGCCCATCGCCACCCTCGACATACATTCAACACCACCAGCCACAACCAGGTCTTCCCAGCCCGAAGCGACCTTCTGGGCGGCAATATTGACCGCCTCCAGGCCCGATGCACAGAAACGGTCAAGCTGCACACCGGCCACAGATTCATCCCACTCGGCATTTTGCACCACCATCTTGGCGACGTTGGAACCCTGTTCACCGATTGGCGTAACACAGCCCATGACCACATCATCAACACAGGCGGTATCGAGCTGATGACGCTCCTGCAGGGCGCGCAACAGGCCGGCGGCAAGGTCGATCGGTTTGACTTCATGCAAGGCACCACCGGGCCTGCCCTTGCTGCGGGGTGTACGCACGGCATCGAAGATATAGGCAGAACGGGACATTTATCAAGCCTCTGAAATTACTGGTAAACCTGCGATAAAGATACACAGTGCTATATATTGCGATGTCGTTAAACCTAGATTCCGCAGTTGACTGCTTATTTTGTTGTTGAAAGTCGCATAAGCACTGGACTTTTTGTCTTTGGTCACATTCACCTTGCGGGTGAGCGCGCTACGCACCCACTGGCACTGCACTCGGTGCGTCAGGCGGTGTTACTCCGTCTTGCGGGCAATCAGCCCGCAGCGTTGTCGCGCCTTGCCTGGCACATCAATTACAGCACCATTGGGCACATCCAACTGCAGATTTTAGATTAAAGCGGGCACAATGACGTCAAGACTAAAAAACTGATTACTGAAGACAATTCTCTTTAGCCGTACAGAACGGAGAATAATCGGCTGTTATCCCGGGCGAAATCAACTGTCCCGGCAGTCGTAGCCATTACAATAAAATTAAGCTTGAAACTGTCTTTATGGGCAGCTGCCGAACCTTAGCAGTAAGCCTCCGGATCCAGGCGACGCATTTCTGCCTCAATCCAGCTTTCAAGCTCTTTGGTCAATTCATTGGGTTTTTTTCCCTCAGTCGGTATCGGCGCACCAATAGAAACGTCAATAAGACCAGGCTTCATAAAAAGCGAACGCGGTGGCCAGCAACGTGCCGAGGTCACTGCCACCGGAATAATGGAAGCTCCGGTTTCCACCGCCAGCCGGGCAGCACCGGATTTGTAACTTCCACTTTTACCGCGAGCGATACGTGTTCCTTCAGGGAACATAATTACCCACTTGCCGCGATCCATCAGTGTACGCCCCTGCTCAGCCACTTTTGACCAGGCCTCTGAACCCCGACTGCGGTTGATATGAATCATTTTCAGGCAGCCCATAGCCCAGCCAAAAACCGGAATCATCAGTAATTCCTTTTTAAAAACATAGGCCAGTGGGTGAGGTGTCATACTCGGAAAAAAGAAAGTCTCCCAGGCAGACTGATGTTTTGGACACAGCACAATACGCTGCATATCTTCCGGGGCTGGTAAATTTTCAGCCCCGTGAATTTTATATTGCACACCACCTATCAGGCGACAGGCATTAACCGCACCCTTTAACCAGGGCACGGCAAACCACCACCACAGTCGCTCCTCTTTCAAAAAGAGCGCAGCGATAACAATCGCCAGCCCCAGAGGAATAACTGACAAAGCCAGCCATAACCAGACCAGTACGGAGCGGACAACATTCATTCAGTAGCAGCTCCTGTTGAAATACCAAAGTGGCTGTCGCTGTTATCGGTATTGCCGTCTGTATTGCCGTCTGTATTGCCGTCTGTATTGCCGTCTGTATTGCCGTCTGTATTGCCGTTTTGAGCCAAAAAGGCGGTTACTCTTGCAAGCGCATCAAGAGCCTCCGGCAATTGTGGATTAAATATCTGCCAGACATGCACCATATACTGCCACTTTTGAAGCTGCACCGGCGAACCGGCATTAGTGGCTTTGCGGGTATAACGCCGGGAATCATCAAACAGCATTTCCTGCTCACTCACTTGCAGCAATATTGGTGGCAGGCCGGACAAATCCGCATGCACAGGTGAAATATCCGGATCAGAGGGCATATAACGAAGCCCTATCCAGCTCAGCCACCACAACAAAGGCTTGGGAATCATGGTCAGCCAGCCCAGACCTGGTGCCAGCAGCGGATCTGTATAAAGATTGCGACGCAGGCTTGGCGATGTCATGGCGCCATCAGTTGCCGGCGAAAATGCAACGGCAGCATCCACCTGACGAATACCCTGGTCACGAATCCAGTTGATCAATGACAGGGTCAGGTTACCTCCGGCTGAATCACCGGCAACAGCCATAAAAGCAGGTGTACCAGTACCCTGCGGGTGATTAATCAATATCCAGCGATAAGCACTGCGGCAATCCTCAATACCCATTCGGCGGGAATATTCTGGCATTAATCGATAATCAACAGAAAAAATTGAACAGCCTGTTTCCAGTGCCAGACGGTTGGTAATGGGGCGATGGCTGAGAGGGCTGCCCGCAATCCAGGCGCCACCGTGAATATAGAGCAGGCGCCGGTTAGGATCACTGTTTGGGGCCAGCACCCATTCACCTTTGATGCCGTTGTCATTCACCGGGCGAAATTCACACTCAAAATCGGGGCTGTCACCAAAGCTGTCCATAAACTCACGGGCGGCCATAATGTTCTTTTTACTGGTCGGCTTACCGAGACTGCCATACTCCTTCACCTTTTCAAGCACCTGAAAATGCTCAGGTGAAGGCAGATGCGGCGGTGCCGGCGGCGGCGGCTCATCAAGATAGGATAAATCCCCACCACGCAGCTTTATGTAAGCAAAAGCAATAAACAGTGCAAGAATCAATACAAGCCAGAACATAATCACCTCCGGTAAAAATCAGGCTTTGCATTAAACCAGAATGCATCCTAACGCAAAACCACCCCTATCGCGGTATACTGCCGGATTCGCATTGAAAATACAGAGAAAACAGAAGTCTTCCATGAAAAAGCCCGTCTCGAAAAGCGATTTACGCGCCGATATCGAACAGGCGATGGCAGCCTATCTGCGTGAGGGCGGCCAAATAGAGAATATTCCACGCGGTCTCAGCGGCATTGCTCCCGCATCAACTCCACCAGCCTATCTGAGCACACCACTGTTTTCACAGCCAAAAACCCCGCGAACCCTGGTGCCGGAAGTTGTGGCGGCTATAGAGGCCCGCCGCAAAAAACCAATACACAACAATGACAGCAATCACAAACACAGGGCCACTCACCGCCGGGTGATATACGATGATTTTGGCGAGCCCCTGAGAAAAGTCTGGATCAGGGATGAGTGATGTACCCTGGCAACATCCTTATCGAAGGATCCACACCTAGCCGTTGCCGCTGACCGTAATGTGGAAAATTTCTTCCGGTGATTCGGCAGGGTATTCACCACTGGTGGGCGTACACCAGATATGCGCACCAATGGAAGAACGGCTTAAACGGGCATTGTGCGCCAGGCTCTCTCCCGTCAATGCCTGCATAATTTCCGGTGAAGCAGCACTTTGAGCAATATGTTCAAGCTGCTCCAGACTCACTTTTTGCTGCCCGGTTTTTTGCATTGACTCAGTTCCAGGCTCTTTGAGTCGCTGCGCCTGCTCCACCAGAGTCCCCTCCTCTACCGACGCCCAGGTGGCGCAGCGTGAAAAGGCTTCAAAGTTATAAACAACCGGGCGAGACATCGCCTCAATATTTGGCTCCTGTTTTACCGGTTTGCTGATCAGAGCTGAACATCGGGACTGTGGCATTTCACGGCTGATAGCAGTCGGCATAGGCCATTTGCGCAATACCAGATCACCATAATCTGACCAGCGGCCATGATGGGCAGATTCGGAAGGGTCAGGCATATCATTGGGGCTAAAGTCAGTCTGGGCCGCCAAAAAACCGGCTTTGATTTCACGGTAATGCTGGATATGATCTTCTGTCTGCATAGACAGCAACTCATCATCAGGCTGCGCCAGCAAAAGATAAGGTGGCAGGCAGCCCTGCATCGCTGCCAGCAGATCTGCTGAAAAACACAAGCGAAAAGGGTCATATTGACTGTCATTGCCCTGGGTATCACCAGGCAGGTAAAGATAAGCCCCCAGATGAGACTGGCCACTGGTGCGTACCAGCAGGTTAACCGGCCCGGCCAACGGCCCATCGCAAAGCTGACCATCAATAATAAACTGTACGCCCTCATGCATCGCCGCCAGTGTTGCCTCACGCCGCTCACGTTCACCAATATGCCAGCCAATTTGAGCAACATCGCGGCCTCTCTCCTGCAGGCGCCGGGCAAATGCCACCTGCGGCGTATAGGGCGATATCGGTATTTTTGAGCCCTGATCAGGAATAATGCCATGTCCCGGATTTTCAAGTGCCAACCGTTCCATCCACACAGCAAAGGGCGACTCGCGGAACAAGACGAGGTCCATGGCGCTATAGATGATACTGTTGTCAACACTAAAACGGCGCATAAGCTATTGATATATCGTATATTTCAAATAATTCCAACAAGCGGGTTCAGTAAGTCCCGACAGCACTCACATACTGCATTTCGGTTATAAACCAAAGAGGGCATAAGCGTCCATTCACAAATACGAGCCTCTGTTGGCGAAGGGGAGCACATCACAAAATACAAGAACCCCCCCCCTCTGGGCTGCACCTTTACAGCCTGTTCAGTGTGTACTCATTGGGTAGAGCAAAACCAGGCAGAAGCTATCAACCTGTCAATTAAATAAATCTCATTGATCTATTTAATTGACACCCTTTCCTGGCCGCAAAAAAGTGCGGTTTTTCTCGCCAGTCAAGGGTTTACATTGGCTACGTCAATGGATGACACGACTCGCACCGCCCTATTACCCCGACAATAATTATTGTCGGGGTAATAACTAATAGTGAGGCGGACGCTCATTTGAAGGGTCGCCACCTGGCAGCTCGGCCAATGCAGCGGCCTGCTCATCCTGCTGCGACTTGAGCAGTGCCACCTGGCGGCGTAAAAGCAGAATATCCTGCTGTTGCTGCGACAAAGCATCGTTGAGCGCAGCCAGCGCATCCTCCTGAAAAGCCAGCTGGCTCTGCAGGTTTTGTATCAATGTCACAGGGTTATCATCAGACACCGGCAGACTCCGTTTGATTCGCCGACGCAGGCTAATATACTGCCGTGGGCAGCACAATCACCGGAGGCGCCATGGCACAACAATCCAGACGGGTCTATTCAACCGATAATGGCAAATATTGCCCCCAATGCACACGCTCACTGGTCAACTGTATCTGCCGACAGAGCGATCAGAACGTTGCCAGCGGTGACGGTATCGTACGCATCCACCGCGAAACCAAAGGGCGTGGCGGCAAAGCGGTGACTGTCATCCGGGGGTTGCCTCTGGCTGAGAGTGAGCTGAAAACCCTTGCCAAAGCACTCAAGCAGCGGTGTGGCGTGGGTGGTTCTGTCAAAGACAGACAGATTGAAATTCAGGGGGATCAGCGCGACACACTTAAAACAGAACTCGAAAAACGGGGTTACACCGTCCGCCTTTCTGGTGGATAGCGGCAAATTATAAGAATATCTCTACTTTTAGTATCTTTTTAAGGTTTTTCAAAGGTTCAAATATGCCATAACCTGCCTGGCCAACCAGCTGAAAGATTGATACTTAGATAAACTTTCCAAAATAAATGTAAAAAAAACGTCTCAAGCCATTATTTTTATTGGACTTATTAAATTCATATGCTAAAAATACCTCTATGAGCACCAAACGTCGTCTGACATAAGGCCATAGATATCGGCAAAATCGGCGAGAATGCTTGTAAATAGAACATGAAAAGTGGCATCTCACAGAAGAGTTGCCAGATATCAGTGTAAAACAACCGTACAAACGGAATTGATTATCCCGAAGAGGGCGTAGGCCTATGTATTTCAGCGCAGATCAACTGAGGTCGCAGGTCATCCGGCCGACCCTTGAATATCTGGGTGTCTGGAGTGCCGGCACCGAATCCTTTTTGTTACAGGCCGCTATTGATGCACCAGAGCTGGGCTTGTTTTCAGCGCGCAAAGATGGTCTCGGCCTATTTCATATAACCGCTGCCCAACACCGCGATATCTGGGATCGCTATCTGACATTCAAGCCGGAGGTAGCCAGCCGGATTCGCGGTCTGGCCAGCCAACGCGCCTTCCTCAGCAGTCCTGACGAAGAACTAATGACCAACCTGCGCTATTGCACCGCTATTGCCTGGCTGCTTTATCAACGCGCCGGTGGAGAACAACGCAAGGAAGGTACAACCACAGCACCTGCACGTATCACGGCATAAACCGCACATCTCTGGATCAATTTTTATCGGCAACACTGACATTGTTCACTGACAAATCAGTAGTTTTGCGCCCGTTCAGCAGCTGACAATAAAGACAGCGACACCTCGTTCATCTGATTATCAAAAACCACGCTATAGGCCAATACGGCCTGAACATAGTTACGGGTTTCACGAAACGGGATAGTTTCCACCCAGATATCCACAGGTACCTGCTTACCCGCCTTATTGCGCCAGCGATCCACCCGTCCTGGCCCGGCGTTGTAACCTGCCAGAGCGAAAATCCGGTTATTGCCAAAACGATCCAGTAATTGTCGATAATAAGCACTGCCCAACTGGACATTATGCTTTGCGTCATACAGTTTGGCGGTACTGTGAGCAAGCCCCAGCTGTGAGGCTACCTGCTGGCCTGTAGCAGGCATCAACTGCATCAGTCCGCGAGCGCCCACAGGTGAGCGCGCATCGGGAAAAAAAGCACTTTCTCTACGCGCAATGGCCATCAATTGTGTTGCCGCCACCTTGTGAACAGCTGCATAGCGTTTGAATATATCCTGATAAGGCAAGGGAAAACGCAGATTCAGTGCATTCCAGGCTTTGGCCTTGCTGGCCGCATCAATAGCCATACGGTACCAGTTTCGCTGTACCGCCAATGCTCCCAGGGATTTTTGCCGCGTCTCCTGTGAGGCTGCCAGCAGAGCATTCCATTCAGCATTTGCATTCCAGGGATGCCCATGCCAAAGCAGTTCCTGTACTCGCAGCACTGTCGGCAAAGTGGCCAGTGTCTGCGCCAGCTCTGGCGTCAGACTTACACGCTCTTCATTAAAGGCGTAAGGCTGCCCAAGGCGATCCGCCGCCAAAAAGCCATAGTAACTGCGTTCACCCGCCGCATCGGCAAAAGCCGCTTTGGCTGCCTCACTTTGACCACGTGCCTCCTGCACACGGCCACTCCAGTAACGCCAAACGTCTTTTTGTCGGGCCTGCGGTGACAATAACGCCAGTGCGCTGTCCAACGCCCCCCAATCCTGCTCGGCCAGCGCCCAACGCAGCCGGATTTCAGTCAGATCATCATGCTGCAAACGTGCCAGTGCAGTCTCCAGCCAGGACAGGTTAACCGTCGATTCAGCATAGAGAAGATGACGAACAATAGCGCCCTCCACCCGCCTGCTCTGCACCTGTGAAAACAATAGTTCCGACTGATAATGCTGCCAATAATCCAGTGCGCGGGCAGCGTTGTAACGCGCCAGGCGCACCAGTCCATAACTGACAACATCTGCTGTTCTGGCTTTATCTTTTGGCATTTGCAATTGCCGTATACGCTCAGGCCTGGTGTAAACCTGTTGCAGCCACTGCCCCCAAGGCGCCAATGACGGGCTACCCTTGCGGGCAACATAGCGCATCAGTGAAACCTCGCGCGCCTCAAAGGCGTTGAGCAGGCGCATCCAGATCAATTCATCATTAAGCTGCCCTGCATCCATCCAGCGCTCAAACAGAGGATCACAAATTTCAGGTTGTGACTTGCCGTAAATCCAAAGTTTGGCGGCACCCTGCCAGGCCCGCTCAGTTTCACCCTCAGACAATAGTGCACGGTAGTAATAACACTGCAATTCAACACGCGAAGGCGGCTCATCGACCATTGTCAGAAAATCCTGCCAGCGCTCACTCCTGCCTGCCTGCATCAGATAAGAAGTCAGGAAACGTCCGGCCAGAGGTGAACCCTTGGCGGCCTGTTGAAACCGACGGGCTTCATCGAGACTGACCTGCGACAAACGGCGCCGAAGCTCGTCGTAATCCAGATAGATAGCCAAGGGATAATGATCAAGGGCGGCCCGCAAACGCCGATAGGTTTTAAGTTTTCCCTGCTTCAGGGCAATTTCAGCATCTTTATATAACTGACGATCGCGATCCAGCACTGCATCTGCCTGTACTGGCAACGGACTCAATACAAAAATAAACAACGCTGTAACAAAAGCAATAGCCCGAAAACACATACCGCAACAACCTCAGACAACAGATAAAAATGCGCGCCTAGGGTGATACGCCAGCCCGGTGAAAGCAAGTGCTGCCTGCGTAGAAGCACGCAGAATATGAAAAAACAGGTATTTAAAAGAGTTGGTGCCCCGGGCAGGATTCGAACCTGCGACCTGCCGCTTAGGAGGCGGCTGCGCTATCCAGCTGTGCCACCGGGGCAAGGTGCGAAAGTATATACCTTTCGCCCGGATTCAGCGAGCAGCGAATCCTCAGATCAAGTTGTTGACTGACAGCACAGCCACTATTAACGGGTAATTTCAGTAACTGAAATTCACGATCGAGGTGCAGGCATGACTTTCAAGAAAACTGTGCAAGCGGGCATTGATCCTTTTCTGATCACCAGCAGGCAGACCAAACATCAGACCATCAAAATAACCCAACGCCTTGGCATAGATAACATCACCACCAGAGGTGTCATAATCCGCCAGCACATCATCGGCAAGCACAACAAAGTCATCCTCACTGAGATAGCCAAGACTGTCCTGGGCCAGCACACAGGTCAACTGCCGGGCAGCGGCAAACTCATCGGGCCCCATCGACAACGCCTGCACCTGAGCAATATTGGCCAGCAATAACAAACCGAGTACAAACTGAAAAATTATCTGCATGAGCGCAGCACTCCTGTACTTACAAAGTTTACACAGGAGCGTCTGCCCCCAAGTGTGGCGCGACAATACATAAACGAGATGACACTAATATGACAAAGGCGTGAAGATTAACGAACAGCCCATTCAGCACCCTTGTTTTGTCAGACAAAGTCAAGCCTGCCGGGCTTTGATATGAGCCATAAAGGGTGCTGCATTAGCTTCCTTGTCTGCATCAATCTGCCGGGAAATTTCCAGGTTAGCCATCAATGCTTCCCACTCACCCAGATCAGATACCCGCTCAACCGGGTTCCAGTCCAGAAACTGCGGGCCAACGGCCATTGCTATAGCCACTGAATAACGCAGATAGATATCAGCCAGTGTTAATTCATCACCCGCGACATAAGGTGTGAAACTGGCATAGGCCTTCAACCCCTCCACGCCTCGCTCAAGGGTTTCGACAACCTCATTTTTGAGCCTGTCAGAAACAGGAGCACTGGCAAACAGTGCAGGTAACAACCTGCGTGAAGGCAACTCAAAATACAGCTCTGCCATTTTTACAAGGCGACGTACCCGGGCTCGCTCCTCCGGCTCAGCAGGCAATAATGGCGATTGCGGATAACGATCCTCAAGGTATTCCAGCAGTACCGAACTTTCAGACAGAATACTGCCATCCTCTGTAGTGAGCACAGGTACTTTACCAAGAGGGTTCAGCTCTTTCAGTTCAGGAGTACCGGAAAAAACCAGATCCTCCTCAAACTCGACCCCTTTATGCAACAGCACATGTTTGACAATATTGTAGTAATTGCTGAAAGAGAAACCGTGCAATATAACCATTTTTTTATCTCTATGTTCAAAGCTGGATCGGCAAGTATAAGCATATCCCCTTTGGGGGAAAACTCCCCTTGTTACAAACAAGGCCCGGAATCATCAATGGACTTTTAACTCATCAAGCGCCTTGCGTAAATTATCCCCCCAGCGCTTCAGCACCCGATCGGCCTCTGCCTTGTTGGTGACACTATTAGTCCAACTCATATAACTGTCCTGAGGATCACGCCTGCGATCCACAACCCGGGCCAGCACTTCCCCTGTTGTTGCATCTGACAGATCAAGAGAGAGTGTCATTTCACCCGTAGAGGTGGTGTAACTGCGACCATGCCCGGCAGAACGGACATCCGGCGCATTGATATCCAGATTAATAATCGAAGGTTGCAGTAATAATACAGGCTGTCCCCGGGCAGCTTCCTCAACCAGCGTATAAGCCGGCTCTACCTCCAGTGCCTGTCGAAAATGTGCTTCGCAGTCTTCGCTCAAACGGTCTTTGATACGGTTGACATCTTCCTGGGTAACACGGTTATTTAAATCAAGACGACTCTGGTTTTGATCTCGCAGCCAGTTGCGGCGAAAAGCGACCCGACATTCAGCCAGTGCATAGCGCTGGTAAACAGACAGATCAACACCGGGCTTAATGTATACTTTTGAAAATCTGGTACTGGGCGTTTGTAACAAACCATCAAAGGTTTCAACCTGGAGCGTGCTTCCCGTCTGCGCACAAGCAGACAACACCAACATCAACACGGTAGCTATCAATGAAGCCATCAGTTTTTGAAACTTCCACATGCGTTGTGCTCCTCAGGTTTTTACAGGAACCGCCCTTATATAACGGATGACATTTACCCGCTCATTCAGGCTAACACCTGTTATACCTTTGTGTAGACAAAAAAGTGGACCAGAAAAAAAGTAAAAAGTTTCTTTCTGCAAAGAAATACACATTCTGCCAGAGGAGCAATAAATCCATACCGCAGCGATGACTACAGGTTTCATCGCATGTGGTCAGCAGGTGACATCCTGTACGGGGCATCACCTGATGCTTTAAAATTACCTTATTCCCTTCGCTGAAAAGGCAATAAAAACCCGCCTTTGCCGTTTCAATCGAGCGAACCTTCAATAGTCCAACCGAACCACCAGGCTTGACGGGCAGAAGTGCCTGGTGCAACCGCACCGATATAGTTTGTGTCATCAAACTCAAAGCCTGAACCATTATCAACGGCAATCATGCCCGGTGCCGACACCATAGCTGCGGCTTCGGTAATTGCGTAGGCTTCATCTATGCTGACAGTAGCATTACTGGTCTCACCGGCATTATCTTCAACATCAGCTGAACGTTTGGCATAAAAACCACTGTCACACTCACCCAGCATATTGGTCAAACTGATACGGGAATTCACAATGTTAGAGCCATTACCATTGATATCGGCATCATCAATGCGAACACAACCTGCATCAAAATCACGCACAGCACTGTTGATGATATGCGTTATTACCGCGCCGCGAAGACGCATACCCGGCTGGGCACCGGCATCAGACTCAGTATTATTATTCATCGCACTGCCCAGAATCAGCAGGTTAGCCAGAGCCGCTTCTGTTTCAGGCACATAATCATCGTCTGAGGAATTGGCTTCGATGGCACGCGGATCATTGGAGCCGGTAGGTGCCAATTTGTTGGGATTCTTGCGCACGATGGCATACTGGATATTACCCTTGTAGCCTTCATCATAGTCAATATCATCATCGTCATTGTTGGTGAGCACCAGATAGCGGGCATTGACAGTACCGCCAAACCACTCAATACCGTCATCAAGATTGCCGTGTACCTGCACATACTCAACGGTAGTGCCATAGCCCACGCCCTGTAACGTCAAACCGTTAATCTCATTGTTTGGCCCAGCCACTAATCCACCTTCAGCGATACGCACATAGCGCAGACTGCCTGAATTATCAGCAACATCACTGCCTCCATAGTGTCCAACCACCGTACCGCCTTCGCCAATCACATTACAAACACCCTCCTCATTTACGCACGAGCCAGTACCGCCCTGCCCGTACTGAGGTGCAAAACCCTGCAATATAATACCGCCCCACTCACCAATACCGTCATAGCCTTCATCGAGGCTGGAGAAGGTAATTGGGCTGGCAGCCGAACCATTGGAAACCAAACGGGAGCCGCGCGTTACCAGCAAGGAACCATCATCAAAGGCTTTCACCTGGACACCAGGGCGCACAGTCAGGGTAACACCAGCTTCACGCGCCGCATTTACATCTGACAGATTGTTCATCCGGGCATTACCTGTACCTACCAGCACTTCTCCTGATAAACGCCACTCTACCCCTGCCACCAGGGTGTAATCCTGATTAACAGTTCCTGAAACCGTACATACACTTGTATCGGCATTACAGCTGACAAAATCTGCCGCTGCTACCGGTTCACCATCGGCAATACTCAAGCTGCCGGGCAACGTCCAGCCTTCCCACCAGCCACTGTCTGCATCCGGGTCAACGGCACCAATATAAGCCGTTTGCTCAAAAACGAAACCAGAGCCGTTATTAACCGAGTTGATTACTGGCGCTACAGCCAATCGTGCCGATGCTTCCTGAACCGCCAGTGCCGGGCTGTAAGTCAAAGTCTGGCTGCTGACGTTGACGGCAGTATCAGCTGAGCGTTTAACATAAATGCCGTCGACACAATCAGCCAGTATATTGGTCAGGGAGATATTTGAATTTTCAATCAGGGAACCATCACCGTGGATATCGGCATCATCAATACGGATACAGCCATCATCAAAACCCTGCACGGAGCTGTTAAAAATACGGGTGGTAACCGCGCCGCGCAAACGCATTCCGGGTTGGCGACCGGCGTCAGCGTCGCCATTATTAACCAGTGGCCCGCCAATGATTGTGAGATTAGCCAGCACCGCATCAGTTTGTGGCACGTAATCATCATCGGAGGAGTTGGCTTCGATCGCCCTTGGGTCGTTGGAACCGGTAGGTGCCGTTTTATTCTGATCCTTCTGGATGATGGCGTATTGAATATTGCCTCTGTAACCCTCGTCAAAATCAATGTCGTCATCATCGTTACCGGTCAATACCAGATAGCGGGCATTAACGGTGCCGCCAAACCACTCCACACCATCATCCAGATTATTATGAACCTGTACATACTCCAGCGTTGTGCCGTGGCCAACACCCTGTAGTGTCAAACCATTGAGCTCATTATTGGGACCGGCCACCAGCCCCCCTTCGGCAATCCGCACATAGCGAATAACACCACTGTTATCGGCATCATCATTACCGCCATAAACGGCTACCTCGGTACCGCCTTCGCCTTCCACATTACACACCACCGCATTGCCGTAGCAGGCACCGGTTCCACCCTGACCATACTGTGGTGCAAAACCCTGAATGACGATACCACCCCATTCTCCAAGCCCCTCATAACCTTCATCGAGGCTGGAGAAAGTAATCGGCTCACTGACGGTGCCCTCTGCCATCAAGCGAGAGCCTCGGGTTATCAGCAATGTGCCATCATCAAAAGCACGAATATCCGTGCCGGCCTCTATTGTGAGGTTTACACCGGCATTGCGAACCGCCTCAACGTCAGCGGCGCTGCTGAGGTTTTTATTACCCTCACCCACGCGCACGGTACCCGATAAGCGCCACTGAATATCACTGTTGAGCCGGTAGTCGCTATTGATGAGACCGCTCAAAGTACCCACAGAACAATTATCGTTAAAGCTGACAAAATCCGCCTCGGCAACAGCCTCACAATGGCTGTTATCACCACCGGAACCGTCACCATCCCCGCCATTGCCATCACCACCACCATTATCAATATTAATGGTGACATCATCACCGTCACTGCCTCCTCCACAGCCTGCCAGCAGGCTTATTGCAATCAGAGTGGCTGCCATTAGCTTTTTCTGGATCATGAACGGGTCCTTCACAGTTGGTTTGTCATTCATCGACAAGGCGGCACTGTTATCAGTTGCGCCCCTGGTCGGGGTTTAAAAGTCATAGCTGATACTTGCACCAATAACAGTGCCATTTTCATAGTCTTCAATGGTTCTGTTGTTCCGGGAATAACTGACAGATTCGTTGAACAGATTTTTAATCTGTAATTCCAGCTCCAGTTTTTCAGAAAACATTTTTTTATAGCTAAGATCGACCACGATCCGTCCGTCTTCCATCTCCGGCCCGGTGGCTGCGCCGCGGGAAATCCGAAAAATGCGGTCGTCAAAGTAATTAACCAGCAGGGTAAAAGTCTGCTCGCTCGGATAGTGATCAAAACCAAACTGGAGGTTAGCCAGCCACTCAGACTGCCCCTGCAAATGGCGTCCATTGGCATTGGCACCTTCCAGACGAATAGAATCGTCAGACAGCTCAACCTCAGAGTCGATATAGGAAGCATTGCCGCGCACAAAAAGCAGGTAACTGGATTTATCGAGAAGATTCATATTGGCATCAATTTCAACGCCATTAAGTTCAGCTGAATCCTGATTGCGAAAAGTAATACCGGAGGCGGCAGAACCAGAGGCATCAGGCAAAGCCCGTTCTACAGGTTGATCAATATCCTTGCGAAAAAAGGCGATCGATACGCTCTCGTCTTCTGAAAAATAATATTCAGCCCGAAAGTCGTAGTTTTTAATCGTCGATACATCCAGGTCAGGATTACCAAAAATCGGGTCGTCGGTATCCGGGTCATAAGACAGTGATTCGGAGCGTTCAATCAAGCCTGGGTAAGATACCGTCTCACTGTAGCCTGCACGCAATTGAAGGGCATCAGTCGGCCTGAATGTCAGATTAAAAGCCGGATAAATATCATCATAATCCAGTGCATTGGCAGCGCCATCTTCATTGGGATACCTCAGAGACTGACTGAAATCCTCAAAACGCGCACCAAACAAAATACTCCACTGCTCACCAATATCAGTATTACTACTGAGATAATAGGCTTTAATTTCCTCATCGGAATTATAAGAATCGGTACTGGCAGTTTTGGCGGCCAGACGAATGTTATCGAGCGCAAAGTTGTCGTAGGAAAAAATATCCTCTTCCAGATCCTGGTCGATACCAAAATCTATTTCACCATTATCGCCTTCACGGATACCAAAACGATACTGTTCAACCTCCCGCTCTTTGTCAGACCACAGCAGGCCGAATTTGAATTCAGTCCGGTTATAATCACCCCAGTCCAGTGCCAGGGTATAATCCAGCGAGAGATCCTTGCTCTCCTCTTCCAGATAGGACCAGCGACGCTCAAAAGCAGAGGTCGAAAGATTGTTATTGAAATAACTATACTGGCGCCGATCCGGTTCGTCTCTGTCGGTGCGTGAAAAGGCAAAACGCCAGTCCAGACTATGTTGAAACCGATTTAGAGAAAGTTCGTTGTGACCGGTAAATTCCTGAGAAAAAAACTGCCGCTCCACCCATTGCAAAATGGCCTTGTCAATCTTGTTGTCCTCCAGATCAACGCCGCTTTCCCAGCGTGTGGTATCTTCGGTGTTGCGCAGTAAAATGGTTTTACTGAGCACTTCGTCTGCTTCGCCATATTCATAACCGGCTACCAGATAAGCATTGAGAGAGATACTTTCCTCGGCACGCTGGTAACTTCCCGTTACATCCAGTGGATTGGACAGCTTTGCATGGCCCCTGTCGGATGTTTCATAGCCGTAATCACCGGCAGCATAAAAACCCCACTCACCTTCATCTGTCGGAAAACGATCACCATAAGCAACCGAAATACCACCATCAGGTACCGCATCCTTGTCCTTGATGTTGTAATCATCCTGAAACTGCACCCCCAGACGGGCGGCATCCAGTGGCGAAGTGCAGCGATCAGGGTCAATGACCGGATCACAGATCGTCAATGAAGTGCCGCCATCGGTCTTGTGGACAACATCGCGTGGCAGATCCCGCAAGCCGTTATCAAAGCCGGTCCAGTCACTGTCTGAACCGCGATAACTGATAATACTGTCGCCGGTTACATCGCTGTTATAGCCCGCCGATCCACTGATTTTAAATACCCGCTCATCGGGTAATCCCCGGGTTTTAATTTTAATCGAACCGCCAGTGGTTGAAGCCAGCTGATCAGGTGTATAACTTTTTTGAATATCAATACCACCGAGAATATTGGTGGGAAAAAGATCCAGCTGTACATCCCTGCGTTGCGGATCAGTACTGGGCATCAGCAGACCATTCAGGGTACTCGATACATAGCGCCCGTCGAGGCCGCGCACAGTGGCATATTTTGAGTCGGTTACCGCTACGCCAACGACCCGGTTCAGCACAGCCGCCACATCCGAATCACCAAAACGCTCCAGCATACTGACATCGATGGAATTAGTGATCGAGGTGGCAAAACGCTCCATGGAGGCAGCATTTTCAGCCGGATTAAATACCCCCAACACCACCACTTCTTCAAGCGCCATTGAAGGCAGCTCTACGGTCTCTGTGCTACTTTGCGCATACAGTTTTACCTGCGCCGTCAGTCCCAGACCCGCCAGTACACGCAACGCAGGTATGTTGACGGTTTTGTAATCAGGGTGCGAAATATTCAGTGCATAATTGCCCCGCGGCACCTCAATCAGATAAATGCCATTGGCATCACTGAGCACCGACAAACCGGCGCCAGCCACCACCACACTGGCACCCGCTACCGGAGCACCGGCTGTATTGCTGACCGTACCGGTAATATAACCCGAAGCACCCTTTTCGCCGGGGGCAAAGGTGCTGACTTCCAGGCGGGGTTCATCACCGGTAGCCGAGGTAAACAACAGTTTGATTTCAACATCATCATCGGCATCAACATCAAAATTTAGCGGGTAATTGAGGTCATCATCAGACACCACCAGCTGGTGCCGACCTGCTGTCAATACTGCACTGATTCCGCCATAGGTATCCGTTTGTCCGGCAGCTTTTCCATCCAGCATAACCTGCACTCCCTGCAAGGGCGCTTCATCGAGAAATAGCCGCAGATACAAATCCCCTGCCAGAGCCTGTGGTGACACCAGGCAATACATCAAACCGGCACCGACAAAGGTTCTTTTCATAATTCAGGCCTCACCCCTGACAAATAACATATTGCTCATGCTTGTTACTGACTGAGTGGGGCTGTAGCAAACGATGATCACAACAGCCCTTCAGATGCGCGCATGCTAATGGGCCAAGATGACAGAATTGTGAAAATGGTAATGACGACAATGACGCTGTAGAAAGTTTCTACCACCAGGAAAGCCATCAGGTCACAAACAGGGGTATTCACACAACTATCATGCAGTGTTCAGATTTTTGTATTTTTCCTGCAACAGGGGGCAATCATGCTGTGCCTATAAAGCTGCAATCGTTATTAACCCGGCAAGCTTTTAGCCGAATGAATAAGCGGCATATAGATGTGCCGCCGCAGGCGGTAAGCCTGCGCGAGTCCTGCAAAAATCAAGGGATTTCACACATTCCACTGATTGTCAGGTTAATAGCGCAGTCTGAAACCACACAGGAGTAGCAATGATGAACAATTGGCGTGTTGAAAACAGTCTTTATGAAAAACAGAAACTACGCAATCAGATCAGCAATCAGACCAAAGCCTATCTGCGTGCTGGCGGACAGGTTCATATTCTGGCAGGCTCTGGCAGGCAAAAACAATTGCGACCGCCAGCCAGCACTGGCGATCAGCTATTGTCTCCAGATTATTAAGTGCCTCAGCTTATTAAGCTGACAAATGCTTCAGCCCGGGCAGCACAGAATAATGCTGCACGGGCTAATATAAATCTTTAAATACGGAGCATTTGTATATTTTTGCCCGTCTTTTTAAGGCTGTATTATCCAGACAGACAGCAGTCCTGTCTGGTGAATCCAGCATCAGCAGAATCAATCAACGGCCAAGTTGATATAACAACACGGCCGCCCGCTTGGCCTGCCGGGGCAACAATGTCATATCAGCTGTCTCTTCAATCGTGTGACCACCGGTACCTAACAGACCCAGACCATCCAGTGCCTGTTGTACATGTCCGGCAGCAAAAGAAATATCGGCAGCACCCGCCCGGCGGGGATCAACCGGTCTGACAACACCATAACCAAGGGCTTCACTGACATCACTAAAGGTTTGCAGCAACGCCTCATTGCCTTCGGTAGAAGCCATCGGTGGGTAACCCGCATCAAAAACCAGCGAAACCTCAGCCCGTTCAGTCACTTTATCAACAATACTGTGCATCAGTTTTTCAGCGCGTTCGAGCTGGTGAGATGACACAGCCCTGATATCACCATTAACAATAGCCCGCTGAGCAATAACATTGGATTTACCCACGGCACGCCCTTCACCACTGTCGATATCAAGTGCTGCGTCCGTGCCGGCCACTAATGCACCAGGATTAATCGTCAGATTAATCTCGCCACGCAGCGCCTGACGCCAGTTACGCAGAATTTGGGCAACCTCAAAAATGGCACCTTCGCCAATATCTTCACGAAAAATCTGTGACGAGTGCGCGCTGCCTGTACTGACTTCCAGGCGCCATGAACCTGCGCCTCGTCGCCCGGTAACAGCCGTTGCAGGATCACTATCACCGTCTTCAAAACCAAGGGCAATATCTGCCCACTTCGCTGAAGCCAACAAAGCTGCATTGGCCAGGCTATAAGGCTTGCCACGCAATTCTTCATCACCACTCAACACAACATGAATTTGCAGATCATCGAGCGCACCACTTTCTTTGAGTGCCCTCAATGCCAACAGCATAACCACATTGCCACCTTTCATATCAGTAATGCCAGGCCCTCTGAGCCGGTTGGGCCCCACCATTTCCACTTGCTGAAAAGGGCTGTCCATGGGAAATACCGTGTCCAGATGACCTATCAGCAAAATACGGGGGCCGCGCTCACCATAAGTGGCAACGAGATGCCCTGCCCGCTCAAAATCAGCACCATCCACCCAGCGGGTCTGAAAACCCAAAGCGGTAAATTCCCGTTCAAAAACACGGCCAACTTTGCGCACACCGGCAAGATTGAGGGTGCCTGAATTAATATTGACAACCTCTTTAAGTACCGAATTCGCGTGGGGAATACCCGCATCCACCTGTTGTAAAATCATCTGAATCTGCGAATCAGCCAGATCTATATTCCCGGCATGACTGATTGCTGTATGGCCGACAAAAATACCGCCGAAAGACAGAATCAGGGATAAGACTATGGACTTCTGCCACTTCATAGCGTTGCACTCTTCGTAAGTTTGATAGCTACCACTGAGTCGTGACCATCCACGCCAGGGCACAGGAACCAACCGGACAGGATCGCGGCCAGCTCTGCAATAAAAGCACGATGACAGCAAAAGCACTACAGTCCAGTCACCTGAATCTGTTACATACAACAAAATGCTATAAACAACCATGCTTAATATTCCAAAATGATTGTCGACTTGCTCTCACAGCTTTGCTTACATGGACTTGTACCCCGGCCTGATTCAGCGTCGGAAGGTACGTCATTTCGCCGTTTTGCTGTGAAGCACCAATCAGTGATATTAGCTATCCTGCACGGGCAAACAGTTGATCATATGATGCATACGGCTCACTTGAATGGCCTGTCGGGCTGTTTTAGTGGTGAGTTTTGTGCGACCAAAGGAGACGATGTCTATGAAGAGACAGAAGCGCGATATGAATAGCCGAGCCTATGACCGTGGCTACCAGGCTGGCGTCGGTGGGCGCAGCCAGGATGATTGCCCACACAGTGAACCGCAGCACCGTCAAAACTGGTTATCGGGCTGGCGTGAAGGTCGCGGTGATCAATGGGATGGCTTAACCGGCGTCTCGGGCGTACACAAACTTCGCGCACTGTAAATTTATTACCAGTAACAGACACAGCTTGGTGTCTGTTACTGGTATTTCGGATACTGACATAAACCGTTCAAAACCAGGGCTGCCCCGGCCTGAATTATTTCAGTATCAGGAAGACTGTCCGATTTAATCTCGCAAACTGCTCTGGGCCAGATCCAGCAGTTCACGATTAGCAACAGCAAACATGGCAAAGTCTGCCGAACTGCTGCTGTGTAACTCTACCAGCATATCCCGCCAGCGTTTGAGCAGTAAGGCCTCGTGTTTTGACCAGGTATCGATACAAACACTGGCATCTGCTTCTTCACCCATATGCTTGAGTGCACCTACGGCCAGCGTACGCTGCTGCCATTCCAGATCTTCCAGATAGGTATCTCTGGCCAGCGCCTGCCACTCATTATCAACTTTACTGGACAATATCTGGCTACTAAACCAGTCCAGCTCAAGACGCTCACCCAGCAGATAGTAAAGTTCTGCCACCTGCAGCAGGGATGATTCTGTCTCTGCGGCCGCCTGAATAATACCCAGTGCCGTATAAGCATAAAGTGTACTGGCTACGGCACGGGCCAGATCTTCCTCCACCCCGGCATCCCGATAGCGGGTTTCAAGTTCGGTATACTGTTCAGACAAGCGCCCCCGCAATAAATTTGGCACAGCCTCACGCATGGCATCGATACCCTGGCCATACTGCTCAATACAGCGGGTCGGTTTGAGATCATGGGGACGATTGCGCAGCAACCAGCGCACAGCCCGACGGACCAGCCGCATAACGCTGAGCATCATCTCCATTTGAACATTGGCGTCCACTTTGTGATCCAGCGCTTCTATATCACGCCACAACCCCGCCAGCCCATAGACATCCATCACTGTGGTATAGGCTCGTGCCACATCAGCCATAGAGGCACCGGTTGCACGGATCTGACGCTGTACAAAGGTCAGCCCCATACGATTGACAATATCATTGGCCAGCTGGGTACACATAATCTCCCGGCGCAAACGGTGATCCTGCAGCTCTTCACCGTAAGTCTGCACCAGACGTGGAGGAAACGCGGTCGCAACAGCGCTCGACAGATGCGGGTCACTACCCAAATCAGAAGCAATCAGCGATTCTTTCAACATGGCCTTGGTATAGGACAACAGCACCGACAATTCAGGCCGGGTCAAGCCTTTGCCCTGTATCCGCCTGTCGGCAATTTCTTCATCCGAGGGAATAAACTCCAGCCCACGATTGAGACGGCCATTGTTTTCCAGATAGCCGATATAACGCTGGTATTCACCACTGCGCTCCAGCGCCTGAAACTCAGCCAGACTGATAGCCTGCACCTGGCGGTAATTGTTTTTGAGCACCAGTTCGCCGACACTTTCAGTCATATTCTCAAGCAAGGCATTGCGATGTTTTTCGGTCAAATCACCCCGGGCAACAATGGCATTGAGTAAAATTTTGATATTGACCTCGTGATCGGAACAGTCCACACCACCGGCATTATCAATAAAGTCTGTGTTGGAACGCCCACCACCCAGGCAGTATTCAACACGGGCCAGCTGGGTCATCCCCAAATTGCCACCCTCACCTATCACCTGACAGCGCAAAGTATTGGCATTGATACGCAAGGCATCATTGGATTTATCACCGACATCCGTGTGTGACTCACGGCTGGATTTGACATAGGTACCAATACCACCATTCCACAACAAATCCACTTTCGATTGTAAAACACGAGCAATCAGTTCATTGGGGGTCAGGCGGTCTTCGGTGATATCAAAGCGCGCCTTCATTTGCGGTGAAATAGCAATAGACTTGGCCTGACGGCTGAAAACACCGCCACCACTGGAAATCAGCGCGGTATTGTAATCAGTCCAACTGGAACGGGGTAATTGAAACAGGCGCGCACGCTCTTCGTAGCTGGCAGCTGCTTCCGGATTCGGATCAATAAAAATATGCATATGGTTAAAGGCGGCAACCAGGCAGATATGCTGCGATAACAACATACCATTGCCAAATACGTCACCGCCCATATCACCAATGCCTACTGTAGTGAAGTCTGTAGTCTGAACATCAATACCCAGCTCACGAAAATGGCGCTGTACCGATACCCAGGCACCACGGGCAGTAATACCCATTTTCTTGTGGTCATAACCGGCGCTGCCACCAGAGGCGAAGGCATCACCCAGCCAGAAACCGTACTCGTGCGACAGACCATTGGCGATGTCTGAAAAAGTTGCTGTACCTTTGTCTGCCGCCACAACCAGATAAGGATCTTCCTCGTCTTTGGCAACCACCTGAACCGGGTGCTGAATACCGGATTCAGCACGGTTATCAGTAATATCCAGCAGGCCACGGATAAACAGCTTGTAGCACTCGATACCCTCTTGCTGTACTTCATCACGGCTCATGTCGGAGGTCAGATTCTTGGCGACAAAACCACCTTTGGCACCGACAGGCACGATGACCGCATTCTTGACCTGTTGTGCCTTGACCAGGCCCAGCACTTCAGTACGAAAATCCTCCAGCCGGTCCGACCAGCGCAAACCGCCACGCGCCACTTTGCCACCGCGCAGATGTACCCCCTCCACCCGGGGTGAGTACACGAAAATTTCAAACATCGGCACCGGCTGAGGTACATCCGGTATTGAATGAGGGTCCAGCTTGAAAGAAAAGTAGGGTTTAAGCTCACCCTGCTTTCCTTCCTGGAAAAAATTGGTTCGCAAAGTCGCTTTAATCACTGTCATAAACTGGCGAATGATGCGATCTTCACTAAGATTTTCAACCTGCTCCAGCGAATCAAGAATACGCTGTTCAAGCGCTGTTTCACGCTGGCTTCGCCAATCCTCATCCCCATCGAAGACGGGTGAAAAACGGGTCAAAAAGAGTTCAACCACACTGGCCGTGACCGGCAGGTGATGAGCCATAGTCTCGGCTATATAGTCAACACTGTAAGGAAATTGCAACTGTCGCAAATAACGGGCGTAGGCTCGCAACAGCGCAATTTCACGCCAGCTAAGACGGGTGCCAAGCAACAGACGGTTAAAAGAATCATTTTCTGCTTCACCAAACCAGATACGGGCAAAGGCATCCTCAAATTCCTCGCGTACCTGCTCCAGATCAATATTGTTGGCCAGTGAGTAGATCAGGCTAAATTCCTGAATCCAGAAACGTTTATCATCACTGGCACGAACACCATAAGGTCGCTCGGAAACCACCCGCAAGCCAAGATTTTCCAGAATCGGAAGAATATCAGACAAAGGCAGCGAATCACCGCCGTGATAGATACGCAGGCGAAGTTTCTGATCCCCCTCCTCCAGCAAGCGATAAAGGCGCATAGCCAGGGGCTTGCGCTCATCCAGCGACAGCAGATTCTGGATATCCATCACTCCCACACGCGGGTCAAAATCATCACGATACCCCGGTGGAAAACCCGCACCGAGATAGCGTGCATAGTGTTCGCCCTGCTCCTCACCAAACTCTTCCACCAGCCGCATCCGCAGGCGGTCATCCCATGCCAGAGTGGCTTGCACTATCTGCTCCTCGATTTCATGAACATCGTAATTCCGCGCAGCGGCGGGGTCGACACGCAGCACAAAGTGACAGCGCACTAAAATGGATTCTGAAAAATGTGTGGTGAACTCAGACTCTTCGGCACCAAAAGCCCTGGCAAGAATATCCTGCATTTTGAGCCGCAACTCAGTGTGATAGCGGTCCCTGGGCATATAAACCAGACAATTTACAAATTTACCGTGCACATCCTCACGCACAAACAGACGGGTTTGACGGCGTTCCTGAATGCTGTTAACCATCATCACTGTGTCGCGCAACTCAACAATACTCGACTGAAACAACTCATCCCGGGGAAAGAGTTCAAGCACACGCACCAGCTCACGCCCGTCATGTTCGGTCAGTTCATAACCGGACAGTGCCAGCACTCGCTCCACCTTGCGGCGCAAAATGGGAATGAGCGCAGGATTCATGGTGTATACGCCCGAGGTAAACAGGCCTATAAAGCGGTGCTGGCCAAGCACCTCTCCTTTATCACCAAAAACCTTGATTTCAACGTAGTCAGGGTAGGCAAAACGGTGAATGCGTGAACGCAGGCGTGATTTGGAAAAGCTGAGCTGGCGCCGCTGCAATTCCTGTTCCGTCATATTATTGATGTCTGCCTGTAGATCCTGGGCTCCGCGGGTTAGGCGCCGACGCAAAACACCCAGGCTCTCACCCTCATCCACCGACACCTCACATTGAGCATCCTCTCGTTCAACCTGCAGGTATTCATAGCCGAGGAATGTCATATGGTTCTGGCGCAACCACTGGCAAAAGGCAATAGCCTCATCACGGTAATTCGTATTGACACAATCACTGCTCTCAATACAGGCAACAGCTACATCAAGCCGTTGCTGCATAGCAGGGAAATCATCAACCACCAGCGCCACTTCCCCAAGAATTGACTCAACCGTCTGGCGTAGTTCTTCAAGCTCTTCAGGCTGGGAGTGGCGGCCAATTTCAAAATAAAGCAGGCTTTCGTGGGAGCCATCCTCCTGCTCGGGCGCCAACACAGAGCGCAGTGTGTTGTGGTCATCACGGGTTGTTACCAGATTGCAGCTGGCCAGTGTGTGAATACGGATGCCACGCTGATTGAGTTCACCGCGCACCGAAGCTGTACAAAATGGCAGATCGCGGCAGAGCACAGCAACAACGGTATATTTACTTTCCCAACCGTGGGCGCTCAGGCTGGGATTAAAAATACGCACCTTGGGTTCAGGTGCATTCCACTGTGTCATAAAACGCAGCAGACCATAGAGGCAACCGTATAAATCTTCCACCGAGCGGCCACGCATATCCTCAGCCGGGAAGCGGCTCATAAATGCAGCGGCAAGATTATGCAGGGAAACCCGATGCGACTCATCGCCACGGGTGTCGATACGTTTTGCCAGTTCAGCCAATAAATCGTCTTTCATTGCGTCCCAAGCCATAGGATTCTCACTACAGTGCTTCAATTCAGATGATGGATTTTTATGTATTGTTTCACCCGCAGGCAGCAAGTGCCAGCACAGCTTCAAGTCTAACGCATATCCACTTCTGTGTAGTTATCAGCTGCTGGAACTTTTACACAGGCTGCCGGTCGGAAAAAAGCGTTTGATACTGGTTTGGCCACACCCGACACATCCGATAGAATGCGGCCAGCCCATCGTCACAGATGCAGACGATCAACCCATTTGTAACAACAGGAGAGAATGTGGCCAGCGCACAAGTCAGAGCTATTGAACAGTGGCTCAGTCAGCAAATTATCGGACAGTCCCACCTTGTTCAGCGCCTGGTTATTGCGCTGCTGGCAGACGGTCATCTATTGGTGGAAGGCGCACCTGGCCTGGCCAAAACCCGAGCCATCAAATCGCTGGCCGAAGGTATTGAAGGCAGTTTCCATCGTGTTCAGTTCACACCCGACCTGCTACCCGGGGATGTCACCGGCACCGAAATCTATCGCCCCCAGGATGGCAGTTTTCATTTCCAGCGCGGGCCGGTTTTTCACAATCTGGTGTTGGCCGATGAAATCAATCGCGCTCCGGCCAAAGTACAGTCCGCACTGCTTGAGGCCATGGCCGAACGGCAGGTGAGTGTGGGCTCTGACACCTATGAGCTACCGCCTTTGTTTCTGGTCATGGCAACCCAGAATCCCATTGAACAGGAAGGTACCTACCCTCTGCCAGAAGCCCAACTCGACCGCTTTTTACTGCATGTCAAAGTCGGCTACCCCGACGCAAGAGCTGAACGTGATATTTTACGGCTGACTCGCGCAGAGGCAACCCACAAACAGACTGAAGCACCACCACCTGTTTCCCAGGAATCCATTTTTGATGCCCGCAACCAGATTTTGGCACTGCATATGGCTGAATCCGTAGAGGATTATATTGTGCAGCTGGTGGTTGCCACCCGCGAGCCCGTTCATTATTGCCAGCAACTGGCTTCCTGGATAGAGTTTGGCGCCAGCCCCCGGGCAACCATCGCGCTGGACCGCTGTGCCCGCGCTCACGCCTGGCTGCACGAGCGCGATTTTGTTACGCCTGATGATGTACAGACCGTTGCAGGTGACGTACTGCGTCACCGCCTGTTACTCAGTTTTGAAGCCGAAGCCAATGGTGTTGATGCTGATCAGGTCATCAACGAACTGATCAGACTGGTACCAGTCGGCTGATCGGCACAAAGTATTAAAATAAGCCGGAACTATGCAATATCCATTGTCACAACAACCGCCTCAGGGCGCCTACAGCGATCTCAGTTCATTGATTGCTCTGCGTTTTGTTGCCGGCCAGCTGAAGCTCGAACGCAAAAAACGCGCCCTGAACCAGCTTGCCGGACCCAACAAATCCAATATTCGCGGGCGCGGCATCGATTTCGAAGAGGTGCGCAGCTATCAAAGTGGTGACGATATACGCACCATCGACTGGCGTGTCACCGCCCGCACCGGCGAGGCCCACACCAAGCTTTTTAGGGAAGAGCGGGAACGCCCCGTGCTGATTGTGACAGACCAGCGCAACAGTCTGTTTTTTGGTTCACAACACTGTTTTAAATCTGTATTGGCAGCCAATCTCACCAGTCTGGTAGCCTGGAGCGCACTCAATAATGGTGACCGGGTTGGCGCTTTGATATTCAGCGATCAACAGCACAGGGAAATTCGCCCGCGCCGCAGTCGCAAAACCGTACTGGCGATTTTATCCGAGGTTGTCACCTGCAATAGAGCCTTGCCTTTGGCTCTGGACAGCCCTTCTGATAATGAACGCTTCGCTGACATGCTGGCCAGTCTGCGTCGAATTGTCCGCCCCGGCAGCAGTCTCTATCTGATATCGGATTTTGCCGGTGCCAATACTGAGCGGGCGCAGGAGCACCTCTATCAACTGGCCCAGCATACGGAACTCACTGCTTTTGCCTGTACAGATCCACTGGAACAACAACTGCCCCGGGCCGGTCTCTACGCAGTTACCAACGGCCAGGCCAGAGCCCAGCTCAGCACCGGCGACAAAAGAACGAGACAGCACTTTGCCACAGCCGCCAAAGAGGCAGCCCGTGATCTGCAACGGGGTTTGCGCCGCCTGGGTATTCCTCTATTGAACTTTTCAACCTGTGAAGCACCACTGCCCCTGTTGCAACGTTACTATGGCGGAGGACAGCGATGAATCAGGCTGGCACTGACCCACTGGCTCAGCTCGCTCCACTGCGACTGCCAGCTGAAGTCAGCTGGTGGCCGCCTGCTCCCGGCTGGTGGATACTGGCATTTATTGTGCTGATACTGATAGTCGGCATTGCCCGGCAGGCATGGCGCCGTTATCAACAGCAGTATTATTTGCGTCAGGCGCTGACTCAGCTTGAACAACTGCGCACCGGCAGTGCTGATGCAAGCAGTTTTGCAGCGGCCTGCAACAGACTGCTGAAAGCCGTTGCCATACGCAGCTATCCTTCAGCCCGTGTTGCCAGCCTGAGCGGTGATGCCTGGCTCGCATTCTTGAACAACAGCATCAGCAAACAACGTAGCACTCTGTTTGATAACAACTATACAGGCCAATTGTACCGCCCCGGCAATGACATTGATGAAGAGGCTCTCTATCAGGCCTGCCGCCAGTGGATAAAACGACACCGGAGGCACAGATGATCGATTGGCTCTGGCCCTGGATGCTGATCATATTACCCCTGCCCTGGTTGCTGCGCCACTTGCTTCCAGCCAAAAGCAGCGAGCAGGTAGCCCTGCACGCACCCTTTTATCAACAGTGGCATACACTCAGTGAACAAGCCAGCAATCGCAGTCAATCCACCCATATTTTCAGCCTGTTGTTACTGTGGCTACTGTGGGTTTCTCTGGTACTTGCCGCTGCCCGCCCCCTGTGGATCGGCGAAGCTGTCAAACTTCCCAAAAGCGGACGTGACCTGATGCTGGCGGTGGATATCTCCGGCAGTATGCGCATTGAAGATATGGTCATCGGACAACACCGGATATCACGCATTAGCGCTGTCAAACGGGTGGGCACAGATTTTATCAGCCGTCGCAGCGGTGATCGGCTTGGCCTGATTTTGTTTGGCAGCCAGGCCTATGTACAGTCACCACTGAGTTTTGACACACAAACCGTACAACGTTTTTTGCAGGAGGCACAAATCGGCTTTGCCGGTCAGGAAACCGCCATTGGTGATGCCGTTGGGCTGGCAGTAAAACGCCTGAAGGAGCGCCCCGAAAACAGCCGTGTATTGATTCTGTTGACTGACGGTCAGGACACAGCAAGCTCCGTCCAGCCTCTGGAAGCTACCCGCCTGGCACAGCGCCTCGGTATTCGTATTTATACTATCGGCATCGGCGCTGACCAGATGAGCACACCCGGTCTGTTTGGCTTTGGCAGCCGCCAGGTTAACCCTTCGGCAGAACTGGATGAAGATACACTTACCCGTATCGCCCAGCTTACAGGTGGTCGTTATTTTCGGGCCCGTGACCCGGCTGAACTGATGCAGGTTTACAGTGCACTGGACGCCCTGGAGCCTATCGAACAGGATGTGGCCATGTATCGACCCCGGCAATCACTGGCTCACTGGCCATTGGCAGTGGCATTGATTTTAAGTTTTGTAATAGCACTGATTCACTGCCAGCGAGCAGGCTTGATCAGCCTGCAACTGCGGCATATAAAGCAGGAGAACGTGCCATGACTATCGGCGCGCTATACCTTATGCGACCTGAATGGTTGTGGGCTCTGCTGCCGGTGGCACTGCTACTGGCCCTGCTGGTGCTGACACAACGGCATACCGGCAATTGGAGCCAGGTGATTTCACCAGACCTACTGCCTTATCTGATCAGTAATGAGACGGTTCTCAAGCATCGTCGGCGATTGCCCTGGATTGCACTGGGCTGGGTACTGGCCGTGCTCGCCCTGTGCGGACCAAGTCTGCATAAAATCCCACAGCCGTTAATGGCGCGTGAAGATGCACTGGTAGTACTGTTTGATCTGAGTTATTCAATGAAGGCCAATGATATAGCCCCCTCTCGTCTGGATCAGGTACGTCAGAAAATTATTGATCTACTGGCCCGGCGACAAGAAGGACAGACGGCTCTGATCAGCTACGCCGGTGACGCCCATGTAGTAGCACCACTGACT
This sequence comes from Parahaliea sp., assembly GCA_047974765.1. Taxonomy (GTDB): domain Bacteria; phylum Pseudomonadota; class Gammaproteobacteria; order Pseudomonadales; family Halieaceae; genus JBKECP01. The sequence continues at coordinate 135,686 of JBKECP010000043.1, forward strand.
GATGACGGCCCCACCATTGCCAACCTGTTACCGGCTCTCAGCCCGGACATGATGCCTGTTCCTGGCAGCGCCACTGATGCAGCCGTTAAAATGGCTATTGATCTGCTCGCCTCCGGTGGCAGCCCTGAAGGCCATATCGTACTATTTACTGACGGCGTTAATCCCAATCAATTCGGCACCATTGCCGATGCCCTCAACAAAGCAGAAGCAGGCTTTACTATTTTAGGCGTAGGCACTGCCGAAGGTGCCCCCCTGCCGCTGCCACAGGGCGGTTTTTTACGCGATCGCAACAAAGCCATCGTTGTGCCGACACTTGATGAAGATGCGCTCATCCGTCTGGCCAGCGAAGCAGGCGGCCAGTACCTGCCCCTGCAAATCGATAGCTCAGACATTGATCATCTGCTGGTTAATGCTGCACTTCCTGGGCGAGAGGCACTGCGCAACACTGAACATAAAACGGATCACTGGCAGGATCAGGGCTACTACTTCGTACTGTTGATACTGCCATTGGCTGCCATGCTGTTTCGTCGTGGCCTGCTGGTGAGCATGTTGTTGCCCCTGCTGCTGTTGAGCCAGCCTCGCCCTGCCGAGGCCGCTGAACTATGGGACAAACTGTGGCTGACAGCTGACCAGCAAGGTCAACAGGCATTACAGGCGGGTGATCAGGAGACGGCCAGCGAGCTATTTGAAAATCCTTCCTGGCGCGGTACCGCTGCCTATCAACACGGTGATTACGAAGCTGCCGCCGACAACTTTGCCCAGGGTGACAGCGCCGACGACTGGTATAACCGAGGTAACGCACTGGCTCATACAGGTGACCTCGACGGCGCCATTGATGCATTTGAACAATCACTCAGCCGTGCTCCTGAGCGGGAAGATGCCAGTGCCAATCTGGAGCTGGTAAAGGCATTAAAAAAACAGCAAGAGCAACGAGAACAAGAACAAGAACAAAGCAGCGATCAGCAGGATCAAAATAGCAGTCAGCAGAACCAGGCAGATCAGGACCAGCGGAGTCAGAACGAGCAAACTGACAGTGCCAGCAATCAAAATCAACACAAGCAGGATGAAGCACACAATCAACAACAGAACCAACAACAGGATCAAACGGGTCAGAGTGAACAAAACCCGCAATCAAGCAATCAGCAGACCCAGGACGGTAACAGCGAACCATCACAGCAACAGCAACCTGAAGATCAGGCCGCCACTGGCGAGCAGGAGCAAGAACAGGAGCAGGCACAAACGGTTCAAGGCGAACCTGTTAATGAGGATGAAGATGCCAACGCCCGAAATAGTGTTGTGTCCATAGATCCTGAACAAGCCGAACGTGATCAGGCACTAGAACAATGGCTGCGGCGTGTGCCCGACGACCCTTCAGGCCTGCTACGCAGAAAATTTCTCTATGAAAGCCAACAACGTCAGCGACAGGGAGAAGAAGCGCGCAATGACCAATACTGGTAAAACAATCGCCAAAATCCTGTCGGTTTGTCTGGCGCTGTATTTGCTCACAATGGGCAGTATGGCCAGAGCGGCATTGATTGCCAGCGTAGATCGGCAGCAACTTGCACTGGGAGACACCGTGCGCCTGGAGCTGAGCGCTACTGAAGAGGAAGATCTCAACACTATTGCTCTTGATAAATTAACGGCTGATTTTGAAATTCTGCAACGCTCAAGCAAAAGTTCAATGCAAATTATCAATGGTCAGCGTTCTCACAGCCGACAACTGATTATTGATCTGGCCCCTTTACGTGAAGGTCAACTGACAATACCGGCACTGGGTGACGGTAACTCCACCAGTCGCCCCCTATCAATAACGGTCAGTGCTGCGCCACAGGCACCAGCTGCTGATAGTCAAGTGATCTTTGAAGCTGAGGTCGATCACAACAGCGTTTATGTACAAGGGCAAATTGTACTGACACTGCGCATACAACAGGCGATTAATCTGGAGTCGCGCAGTATCAGCGAACTCAAACTCGACCATGCTTTTATCAGACCTTTTGAACAACAATCCTACCAACGGACCATGGCAGGCAAAACCTGGCTGGTAAATGAAATCCGCTACGCTATTTTTCCTGAGCAAAGTGGCAAACTGACAATCCCTGCCCAGGCCTTCAGCGCCCATGAGCGTCTGAGTCAACGCTCAATCTTTGATCGCAGCAGCGGGCGGCGCCTCCACCGGGTAAGCCAGCCAATTGACATCGAGGTACTACCGCGCCCCACCAGCTATCCAGCCAATGCCACTTGGTTGCCAGCGACTCATCTGAAAATTGAAGAGCAGTGGTCGCAGGTACCTGATTCATTACATGTGGGCGAATCGGCCACCCGCACTATCCGCATAAGTGCCGAAGGTTTACAGGGCGCCCAGTTACCGCCGGTTCTGGCAGCGGCCACAAACGGTCTTAAATTCTACCCGGACCAGCCACAAATCAGTGAAAACGAAAGTGCCGGCACTTTAATTGCCAGCCGCAGTGACAGTGCTGCCCTGGTCCCGTCCCGGTCTGGCAGCTATGAGCTGCCGGAGATCCGCATCCCCTGGTGGGATACAGGCAGTAACGAACTGCGTGAAGCCATCATTCCGGCCCGAACCATTACCGTCAAGGCCGCTGCAGGTGTTTCAAACAGTACAACAACTATGACTGACATCGCCATACAAAACCCCGCTACAGTAACAGGCCTATCATACGATGACGAAGCAGATGCCCATCAACTGCAGCTGTGGCGCGGTGTTGCCGGCTTGTGTGCGCTGGGCTGGATACTGACGGCCTTATGGGCCAGGCACCGACTATTTATAAAAGATCGGCACAACAATCATATTGAGGATAACCCAGGCAATGCCAGTAAAAACACAAATGAAAAAATCGCCTATAAAAATCTGCTGGCGGCCTGCGCCACCCACCAGGCAGGTATTGCCCGCGAGGCATTACTGAAGTGGGGCCACAGTCTTTACCCGGATAGTCAAAACCTGTCATTGGAAGCCTTTATCATACACACGGATAATGATGCTGCCTTCAAACAAGCCATCGATGAACTGAACCGGGCGCTCTACACAGATAATACGGCAACCTGGCAGGGATCGGCACTGGCTGTCTGCGCCAAAAACCTGCATGACAGCCTGCATAAAAAAAATCCAGCCGCACAAAAGCAGGCATTATCACTCTATCCTCAGCCGCTCCGCTAAAACGAGATATCCAAGCTCCACCCCTGACTCAGTCTTCAAGGGATTTACTCAGAATTTCATAAGAATCCCGGGACAGTTTCGGCAATTCCAATAAGCGGACCAGCTGCTGCTGCATCAACTGGCTGCGCGGGCCAGCGTAGTTGCGCCAGCGGGTCAAAGGTGTGAGCAGGCGCGAGGCCAGCTGTGGATTGCGACCGTCCAGTTCGGCCACCACATCTGCCAGCAGCCTGTAGCCCTGCCCGTCCAGACGGTGAAACTGAACGGGATTGCCATTGGCAAAAGTGCCGATCAGGGCGCGTACCTTGTTTGGGTTGCCCAGGTCGAAGGCTACGTGCTGCATCAGCTCGCGCACCCGTAACAGCGTATCGGCAAAGGGCATACAGGCCTGCAGCGACAGCCACTGATTGACGACCAGCGGCTCGTGCTGCCAGTCGCTGTAAAAAGCAGCCAGGCTATCATCACGCAGCTCCTCATCGGCGCGCTGGCTGATAATGCGCAGGGCTGCCAGTCGGTCTGTCATATTATTAGCCGTAGCGTACTGAGCGCGAGCCAGGCCAATATGTTCCGGTCGCGCCAGCGCCAGGTATTCCAGGGTGATGTTTTTCAGGCTGCGAGCCGCAATCTGCCGCGCCTGCGGGGCATAGGGCTCATCAACCACACTGCGCCGGTAGGCCTCCAGCCACTGTACTTCGATATCGCTGGCCAGCGCCGCCAGCACACTCTCGCGGGCGTGGTGGATAGCATCGACATCGGCGCCGCCCTGGCTGGCGGCCAGTTCCGCCAGATACGTTTCTGCCGGCAGGCGCAGCATGTCAGCGACCATGGCCGGGTCGAGGCTGGCGTCATTCAGCAGTGCTGAACAGGCATCGAGAAATAGAGGATCGACCCGTATTTCGGCTCCACTGTGCGCCTGTTGCTGCACTTCATCAAGCACGGACAGTGCCAGTTGCTGGGCGGCATCCCAGCGCACAAAGCCGTCGTCATCGCGGCTCATCAACGTACACAAAGCAGTACGGCTGTAGTGATAGTCCAGCCGTACCGGTGCCGAAAATCCCCGCAGCAGCGCGGGTACCGGCCGCTCGCTCACCTGCTCAAACACAAAAGTCTGCTCGGCCTCGCTGACCAGCAGCACGCGGTGAGTGTTGTCAGCGGTCTCCGTGTCAGCCGCTTCACCCGCCAGCTGTAGCGGCAGGTTGCCAGCCTCGCCCAGCAACCCCATGGCCAGCGGAATCAGCAGTGGTTGTTTGTCAACCTGACCAGGCGTGGCCGGTGTAGACTGGCGCACATGCAGGCGATAGCACTGACTGTCGACATCGTAGTCATCGCTGACCGACAGCAGCGGCGTACCCGCCTGGGAATACCAGCGCCGGAACTGGCCGAGATCGACGCCAGAGGCATCCTCCATTGCACACACGAAATCCTCGCAGGTCACCGCCTGCCCGTCGTGGCGCTCAAAATACAGATCCGAGCCGCGCCGAAACTGCTCCGACCCCAGCAAGGTGTGTATCATGCGCACCACTTCCGCACCTTTTTCGTAGATGGTGAGGGTGTAAAAATTGGAAATTTCGATAAAAGAGTCCGGCCGTATCGGGTGAGCCATCGGGCCTGCGTCCTCGGCAAATTGCAGGGTGCGCATAACTGTCGCATCTTCTACGCGCTTGACCGTACGCGAGCCCATATCGGCCGAGAACTCGGCATCGCGGAAAACGGTAAAGCCTTCCTTCAGACTGAGTTGAAACCAGTCACGACAGGTTACCCGATTACCCGACCAGTTATGAAAGTACTCGTGGGCGACAATAGCTTCCACTGTCTGAAAGCCTTTATCGGTAGTAATTTCGGGACTGCACAGCACGCAGGAGGTATTGAAGATATTGAGGCTCTTGTTCTCCATCGCACCCATATTGAAGTCATCAACAGCAACGATATTGAAGATGTCCAAGTCGTACTCACGGCCGTAGACTTCTTCATCCCAGCGCATGGCCTTTTTCAGCGACAGCATAGCGTGCCCACATTTGCCGAGGTCTTTTTCCTCCACAAAAATACGCAGCGCCACCTCACGACCTGAGCAGGTCTCAAAACTGTCCTCGATGGATTGCAGATCCCCGGCCACCAGCGCAAACAGATAGGCCGGTTTGGGAAAAGGGTCCTGCCAGCGCTGGCGTTGGCGACCATTACCCAGATCAGTCACTGCCAGCGAATTGCCATTACTGAGCAATACCGGATAACGGCTGCTGTCAGCTTCGATAGTGACATCAAAGCAGGCCATCACGTCGGGACGGTCAAGGTAGTAGGTAATCTTGCGAAAACCCTCTGCTTCACACTGAGTACAAAACATATTGCGGGACTTGAACAAACCCTCAAGAGACGTGTTTCGGTGAGGGTAAATACGGGTACGGGTCTGCAGACTGAAGCTGTCGGTAACCCCATGTACAGTGAGCGAGTCCTCATCAACCCTATAATCCTGGCTATCCAGATCGCGCCCATCCAGATTGATTTGCTCCAGCTCCAATGCTTGTCCGTGTAATACCAGAGCAGCCCCCTTCTCGTCTGAAGCCGGATTACGCCTGAACGACAGTATCGCTTCAACGGTGGCATAATCCTCATGCAGATCAAAGAACAGCACTGTGTGTTCAATTAAAAAAGGCGGTACCTGGTAGTCTTTCAGATAAATGGTGGAAGGCGTGGCGTCTCGCATATAAACCTCAGATTTGTGACAGGGCGACCTTATAGCCGCCGTATTTGCGCAAATTGATAACACCGGTGTCAAAGATCAGATACTGGCCCTTAATGCCCATCAAAGTGCCGCTCAACGATGGTGTCTTGTCGAGATTGAAGGCTTTCACTTTGAGCGGATAGGCCAGCACCGGGTAGTCGATAACTGTTGTCGTGGCAGCCTCGATAGTGCTGATAAGCTGCCCCCCGTATTCCTGTTGCAAAACATCAATACCCTCGCTGCAAAGTACCATCAGACGCTGGCGCTCCTCTTCCAGATCGAACACATCTCCCGGGCCTTTCAGCATAGTCTGCCAGTTGGTGCGATCGGCGACGTGCTCCTTGAACAGCACTTCCACCAACCCCGACAGGTAACGGCTGCCCACGCGAAATACCGGCTGCGCCTGGCTGGCACCCTGGTCAATCCAGCGAGTTGGCAGCTGGCTATGGCGGGTGATGCCCACTTTGAGGCCGGAGGTGTTGGCCAGATAAACAATATGGTCAATCATGCAGTGGGTCTGACCCCACTCGGGTTCGCGGCAGGTACCTGCCTGATAGTGACATTTTTGCGGGCTGACGATGCAACTATCGCACTGGGCGAGGCGTTTAAAACAGGGATAACAATAACCCTGGTTGAAACTCTTGCCGATTTTGCGCTGACAGGCAATACAGTGGATAACGCCGAGATAATCGAGTTGCAGTGTCTGCCCCAGCAGGGGATTGAGCAGCTCCTGATGTTCGTCCAGCAGCATTTTGTATTGCACCGGCGGCCCGGGTTCAACCTGCATTTTACGCAACAAACCCGCTGCTATTTGCTGTGCCATCGTACCGCTCTGCCCTATTCGGGCCAATGACGTGGCGCGCTGTTATTTCCGATATCTGCCTTGCCACTTGCTGTAGAAGTACTTTTACAGCTATCGGCAATATAACCGATACGTTCCTGCTCAGGTAAGTGAGTCTCCCCCCAAACGATAATCGCCTGTAAACATTGCTGGCGCTGTTCAGCAGACAGGTGCTGGCCATCGGACCACTTGCCCAGCTCGACAGCTCGCTTGAGTTTTTCATAGACCTCGGGGGTCATGGAGTCAATCAATTGACGATAGTTCATGCTTTTACTGCCATATGTCGGCAGATGGATCCTGGCCGATACGATAAAGGAAGCGGATTATAGCCTCGCTGACGGTGTTCTGTCGCTGCTCAATCCGGCTCTGGACAGAAGGCCAAAAACAGCGCCCAGTACCACACCAGCCAGCAGGCCGCCAACATGCGCCGCATTGGCCACAGCACCAAAACCCAACACTTCAACCACACCAAAAATACAAATGACCAGCCAGCCGATCATAAACAACATGATGGCAGGCTGAGGCTGAAAAGCCCACCGGGGTTGAATCTGCGCGCCCATCCAGGCAAACCCCAACAGGCCATAAACCACACCAGACATGCCGCCAAAAATACCCGGCCCACCAAAAATGAATTGAGCACAATTGGATATCGCTGCAATCACCACAAACAGGCCCAGCATATTAATGCGGCCTGTTACAGTTTCTATCCGCCGTCCCAGCTCCCACAACCACAGACTGTTGAACACAATATGCAACCAGCCAAAGTGCAGAAAAGCCGGTGTAATAATACGCCAGTATTCGTGCCCCTGGGGCATGAATACAATATTTTGACCAAGGGCTGTAAAGGGTGTAAATGTCAGCCAGGACAAAGCCCATCCAGAAGTATTAAAAGTGGCCAGCACAAAACCCAATACACTGAGTATCAACAGCATAAGAGTCACCGGTGTCCGCTGCCATACCAGGTTACTGCTGGCTCTGCGCCGTGGTGCCCGTTGTGCTATTTCAATAGTAAGCTCATCGGCTCGCCAGGCGCGATACAGCTCGACAACCTCTTTGATATAAGTGGCATCAACGACACAAAGCACCTGCTTGCCGTCTTCTTCATAGATGCGATGATCCACACCACGTTTACTCAGCAATACACTCAGTGGCAACAGATCTTCACCGAGGACGACACTGAGGGCGATGTGGCTATCTGTCATTGGCATGTCCTAGCTAACCAGTGCATTGCTCCAGCGCAGTTTGTCTCTGCAACTGGCATAAAAGCTGTGCCCCACAGGATGCAGCAGGGTCAAACAGTGTGGCTTCTTGCTGATGACCACACAATCACCGGGACGTGCTGTCATATTTACCTGGCCATCACAGGTAACCGGAGGGTGAATACGATTGCGCGCAAGAATATGAATACGGATTTCACTATTGCCATCAACAACGATGGGGCGACTGGACAAAGTATGGGGAAACATCGGCACCAGTACGACAGCATCAAGGGTCGGGTGCATAATAGGCCCGCCACCTGACAATGAGTAGGCCGTGGAACCTGTCGGAGTAGACACAATCAAGCCGTCTGCCCGCTGGCGATAAACAAAGGTATCATCGATTGATAATTCAAATTCAATCATCTGGGCTGAAGTGCCCGAATTTACCACCACATCATTAAGTGCATCGGCCTTGCCTACGGTTTTACCATCACGTACTACCCGCGCATCCAGTAAAAAACGCCGTTCCCGCTTATACTCACCATCCAGTACGGCGGGCACCTGTTGGCTTATTTCATCGGGAGAGATATCAGTCAGAAAGCCCAATCTGCCACGATTAACACCCAGCACAGGTGTTTCATATTTGGCCAGGGTACGGGCCGCACTCAACAGGCTGCCATCACCACCAACCACAATCACCAGATCACAATCTTCACCTATCTCATCCAGACTGGCCAGCGTATACCCCTCCCCGGCGGCAAGCTCACCCAAACGGTGCTCCAGTATCACCTCCAGCCCCCGCCGGGTCAGCAGTTTGACCAATTCTTCAAGCACAGGCTGAAGCCCCGCATGCTGGCTGCGCCCTACCACACCGATACGCTGGAAGGATGGTTGCATTAACAAAAACTCTCTACAAGAAGGGAAGCCATTATAAACACGGATGGCAAGGCATACAGAGGAGAAACGGGTAAACACTATGCCTATCAGGCTCTACTACTACAAACGGACTCTACTACAAAACTCGCTGTTACCATAAAAAAAATAGGCAAAAACAGCTATTATCAGAGCGGTATCACCAATCTCAACCTGGAAATCAACCTCCGATAGCAGGAAAGCATTCACACCAGCAACAAGTATCTGACCATGCTTGAAATCGGGAAAGCAATCACATAAATACAACAAAACATTACTTAAAACTATTTTTATGTTAGCCTTCCCAAAAATAGTCATTACACATTGCGTAATGTAGGCATTCTATATGTCAAAAATACACGTTACAAAAAGACAGCCGCTAATACCCATACTATTAACCAAGGCACCTGCCTGCTTGTGTAGCTCAGGTAATCGTTCCCACACCCACCAAAACAGGGATGTATTTTTTACAAACCGATATCCATTTTGGACACTTTTTGCCCACTGTTCTCTGACACCTTTTTTTAACAAATCCTGTGTATTTTTATTCAACAGTAAAATGACTGTTTCTGGAGAATCCAATGAATCGTTATTACGCTTTATTGCTGAACCTGCCCCTGTCAATACTGTGGGGACATCAAGTCTGGGCGGCTGATTGTATCAGCGGCGTTTACGGTACTTCCACCCATTGCACCGTACCTGCCAATGTTATCAGTATCACAGTTGAAGCCTGGGGCGGTGGTGGCGGCGGCGGCGCTGAGAGCCAGTGGGGAGATGCCACAACAGGCGGCGGTGGCGGTGGTGGCGGCTCATATTGCCAGGGCACCTATACCGTGACACCGGGTACCGATTTGCAGATTCAGGTTGGCAGAGCCGGCCATGCAGGACTGCAAGGAGCGGGATACGGTTCAGGCGGAAGCGAAGGTGGCGGAGGCGGAGGCATCTCTGCCGTCACGGGTGATGGCATAAATGGCATGGTCGCCAATGGCGGTGGCGGTGGCGGCGGTACCAGTGAATACATTCTGGCCTCACCCGGGCAGGGAGCAACGAACAGCCATGGCGGTGATGGCGGAAATGCTGGCGTTGGCGTACCACCTCTTGACGACAGCGGCAGTGATGGGGGTGATGGTGGCGATGGCGGAGTCAGCGGCGGTAATGGTGGCAATGGTGCAGATATTCAGGCGGGTATCGATGGCATCGGTGGTAACGGTGGTGATGGCGGCAGCTACGGTGGCAATGGCGGTGACGGTATTGATAGTGGGCCAGGAGGAAACGGTGGTGGTGGTGCAATTACCGGCGGTACAGGCGGCACGGGTGGCACAGGCCCGACACCCGGGCCAGATGGGTCTAACGGCCCTGTCGACCCTTTAACTTATATCGCCTATGGCGCTTGTACCGCACCGGTAGCCCTGGCAGGTAATGCAGGTATCGGCCGCACAGGTGGCGCATCAGGTGGCGCATCCATTACCCACCCACCAGCAGGACTCCCCGGACAAGGCGGCACAGGTGGTGCGCAGTCATCCGGTTCGGCGGGTTCGGCAGGTCTGGTGCGGTTGACTTTCACCTCTACCAGCACCTCATCCGCACAAGCCATTCCCGGCCTGACTGGCTGGCCTCTGGGTTTACTGGCATGTCTGCTCATGTGGAGAGCTATCAGAACACTTGCGTGCAGGTCTAATTGAGCCACCAGAATTTAAAGACATTTATCAGGCCGACAGCAGTATTTATTGTCGGCTTGATACAGTTTTCTATCAGGCTAGTGTATTTAACATTTTAAGTGCCGCACAGGCCGCACCATAACCATTGTCAATATTGGTTACCATCAAGCCTGACGCGCAGCTGGCCAACATGGCTTTAAGAGCGGTTTCTCCACCAGTGGCAACACCATAACCAACAGACGTCGGCACACCGATAACCGGCGCACTGACCAACCCACCCAACACGGTTGGCAGTGCCGCATCCATACCGGCAATGGCAATAACAATACGGGCTGAGCGAATCTCAGTCAGACGCTGCATCAATCGCCACAGACCCGCAACACCAACATCATTGATTGGCAGTGCAATCTCACCGGAAAACTCCAGTGTACGAAGCACCTCCCGGGCAACAGCAACATCCGAGGTACCCGCTGCCACAACGGCCACTCGCCCATCATATTTGCGCGGCCAGCTACCACCAAAAAAAGCGCTGCCGGACAAGGCATCGTAATCCAGTTGATTTCGGTACACATCACTGAGCTCTGCGTATTGTTCCTGTCGCAGACGGGTCAGCAAAATACGACCACCTGTGTTACTTATCTGATGCAAAATTTCATCAATCTGAGCCACTGACTTGCCCGCACAATAAACGGCTTCATCAAGCCCGGTGCGCGCACTGCGGGCAAGATCAAGCATCACCTGCTCATTGACTGCATCGGTCATGTGATCTCACTCAACACTACAGTTTTTTTGCACTGGCGTGTGAATAAACGCACTTCCACGCTGATATGAGGCCAGTTCAAGACTGTCGTTACGCCCCGCTTTTACCAACAGTGAACGGGCCTTGTCCAGCAAGTTTTGACGGGCGCTGTCGCTGAGTTGGTGAAAGCTGCTTTCATCCAGTTCGATAATCAATCCAGAATTGCGCACCCGACAGCGCACCGTATGCGCCGTCACACAAGCAGCGACCAATTGTTCAATACCATGCACCAGCTCAAGCAGCTCAGGGTCAATAACAATAGCCGTTTCAATGCGACTGGCCAGGCAGGGTGAAGCGGGTAAAGTCGCCACCTCACCCAACCCCAACCAGACAGATAAGTGGCGTAACGTCTGTTTATCAATACCCGCCTCCACATAGGGGTGGCGCACTTGAAAATTATCCGCCGCTTGCAGACCGGGGCGATATTCACCCAGGTCATCAAGATTAGTGCCTGAAACCAGTTGCGCATCACTGTACCGGGCAAGCGTGCCGTAGAGGTTACTTTTACAGTAAAAACAACGATTGACCGGGTTGGCCAGGTAATCCGGATTGGAGAACTCACCGGCATCAACAACATTCAGCTGCCAACCCTCCCGGGCCGCCAGCTCTCTGACACGTTGACTCGCCTGCGGTGGCACAGCTGGCGATACGGCATGATACATACTGACCTGCCCCTGACAGTAACGCTGGGCAAAGCTGGCCAATGTCAGACTATCGACACCACCAGAGACAGCCACCGCCAGCCGACCGCAGTCCAGCAGCACATGTTTAAGTGCTTCAACATGCACATCCAGATTCATCATACAGATCTATCTTCCTCTGCTGTCGCTTGCTTTTGGGCCTGCTGACGACAGTCATCGCGCCCAACATGATCGACAGCGAGGGCGGCGATATCATCTGCCTCGGCCTTGGCACTTTCACCATGACCTCGTCTGCTCAGCTTAACCCGTACAGGGCTACCCTCTACTGTGGTCGAGACCTGCCGACGGGGCAATATCCGGCGCTCCACATCTTGCAGGCGCAGACCAATGGTTGTCGTTTGTGTAAAGCATGACGCACAGACAACTTCCCGATAGGCCGGATCAACCAGTAACTGCAGCTGTGCCGTCATCCGCCCCTTTTTACCGATACCACTGATTTGGATAACATCCCTGACACCTGTCAGTGCGCGCAGATGCTCAATGGCAATAGCCAGATCTTCCGGGCTTTGGTCATCAACCTCAAAAGTAATTTCACTAACAGTGTCACGGCCAGTATCGCCGGAATGCTCATAGGCCAGTAAACGCAGCACATTGCTCAAACCGGCTAACTGACGGGTACCAAAACCCATGCCAATTTGCATCAGGCGGCCCAACCGGGCCGGGCGAGGCCGGTTCGCCTTTAAATAACGCAAAATCGCTGCACCGGTGGGTGTAACCCTCTCACCGGCAACGCCGTCATCAATGCACTCAAAACCCTGCAACAGCAAGGCTGTTGCAGGTGCAGGCACAGGTAACAGCCCATGCGCCGTTTTAACCCGCCCACTACCGGCAGGCAGCGGCCCCACATACCAGTGCGCAGCCAGTGATTCAATCAGAAAAGCAGCGCCAACCACATCGGCAATAGAATCCCACTCACCCAGCTCATGAAAACTCACAGATGCCACATCTTTGCCGTGCACTTCAGCTTCAGCTTCGGCTACTAATGTAAAAATAGCAATTGCCCGCTCTGTCACCGCAGGCATCAAATCACAGGCCAGCAGGTGAGCCCGAATATCACTGAAATAATGATGCTCATGCTCATGCTCATGCTCGTGCTCGTGCTCGTGCTCGTGCTTATGAGAATGGCTGTGTCCGGGGGCTTTTACCACTGATGCGCCCTTCTCCACCACCCTGAAACCAAGCCCGGTCAGTGCCTGATCAGCACGCGGTTCAATCAGCACAGGAATATGTTCAGGTACACCTGCCTGAGCAATAGCCGCCAGCATACCTGTTTGCAAATGAGGAAAGGCATGTAATACGGCGGCAATAAACATATCACCCGCTACCCCACCGAGGGCATCCAGCTGAATTGTCAGTGAGGTAGGCGTCATTCAGATATTACTCATCACCCTTGACCCCATGCGTGGGCATCAATGCGAGATTTCCTTCGGCATCAAAATCCAGAGGCGCAGGTTCACCGATAATTTCAAATTGCTCTGGATGGGATTTGATATAAGGCAGCAACGTCTCGGAAACATCAATTTCAATAATTTCCAGCGTATTGGCGATATGGACAATCCGCGTATCTTCAGACTTGGTTCGCAGTACAGTTTTGGCAGCCAGTTGTACCGCCTCTTTATCGGTATTCATAATGATGGGGATTGCCGCACCATCAAGCAGTGTTGGCGCAATGACATTAGCGTAAGTTTTGGCCGGGTCAAAATCCCGGTACAGGCGCATGGTGATAACGTCCGCACCACCAACACCGGTGGCATTACCTTCGGTTTCATCTGTCAGTCCCAGCACTGCAATTTTTTTGATATCCGGCTTCCTTGGCCATTCGGTGCCACGGGCATTGCGGCCAATGATATTTGGGTCCATACCGGCACCGGTAATATTTTTACCCATGCGGTCAACGATGAGCACATCAATTTCATCAAATTGTAACTTCGGCATCCATTTCATCGCCATTGCCAACAGTTCTGGCTCCCGGGAAAATACTTTTTCACCCGCCACAATTTCCACCAGGGCCGTTTCATCGGCGGCATTTTCAACCATGGCCACACCGAACAGAAACTTGCGCTTTTCCATGACCAGCCGGGCAGCCTTGGGTATGATCTCGCCAAAAGAATCAAAACCATGCCAATGGGTTGTAGAAGCTCCTTTTATTTTGCCTGCCCCGATAACCAGCATTTTGCAAATGCCAGACTCGATTGGCGCGCGGTAGTTGGTATGGGGTTTAATCCGACATAACAGCACAACGGCATCGGCACCGGCGGCATTTTGATCAAAATACACCGGCATCCCGTTATCTATCTGCCCCAGCTCAACCACCTCCATGGATGAGCGTATCGGACAGCCCATACTCTCTTCGCTGATACCCAGCTTGGCCAATACTGACACCTGGCCTTCAGCCGAAGCTGCGCCGTGCGTTCCCATAGCGGGAAAAATAAAAGGCTCTGCACCCAGCGCTTTCAACTCATCAATAACCACCCGCGCACAGGCAGCAACATTGGCAATGCCCCTTGAACCACAACCCACCGCAATACGCATCCCCGGCTTGACCCGCTCGGCAATCCAGTCCTGACGGAACTGTTGCCTGAGTTCGGCAACCGGATCTTCCAGTTGGGGGGTTTCAAATTTTTGCCGCACCCGCACCATGCGTGGCATCTCGACATCGAGTCCACCGGCAATATTGACGCTGATTTTGTCACCGATCATCGGAATCACCCCCCTTATATACTCTGGCAAGGCGCCGGGTTGCCAGCGCAATCAGCACAGACAAGCCAACAGCAGCCAGCAGATCAACAGCGTGAACATGGCCGACAGGCCCCGTATGGGCCCAGGCAGTTTGAGCAAGCGGAAGGCTTACCGTTGCTAAAAACAGGTGTTTCTTCATTTGTTATATCCTCATAACCGTGATCACCGCCGCTGCTACCAGATATCTTTCATTGAAGAAACAAGTATTCTGGAATCAGCATAACAGCAAGAGGATAGAACACCCGCCATGTAACAACAATAGTTGCACTGACTTTCGATCATTTACCCAGACCATTAAAATTCGCTGAAAACCGGCAGACTTTCTTTATTCTGATAAATTACTTCCAGCTCAAGTGAATGAATTATCCAACAATACCAGGCACATAGATTCAGTTGCATTCTATATTTAAAACAGTTTTCGCAGTTTTGGGTGGTGACGGCACAACGCCAGCAAAAGCAAAGCCGCCAGCGCACCCGCCAGATGTGCCGACGGCCACGCAGGCCAGCCAGCTCCGTCAGATAAAATACTGCCGTCATATAGCTCCAGAAAAATTTTGGCAAAACTGCCAAGCCCCGCCAGTACCAGCAAAGCCGATGGCTGCACCCGCCAGCGCAGGCCAAGCACAACCACAAACAGGGTATTGAGCAGGCCGGAAAGCCCGCAATAACGGGCAATATCCGCACAGGGCGAAAGCAGCAGCAAATTGACAGCCAGCATACCTGCCAGCAAAGCTATCAGCAGCAAAGTGCGGTTATGTGTTTCAATCAATGTGCCAAGTACAGCAAACGCTGTGATATTCAGCCACAAATGCCCACTATCAATATGAAGCCAGTGCCCACTGAGCAAGCGCCAGTACTGTCCTGATAACACACCGGCATAATCAAAATACAAATACGGATGAACATTTTCAGGCAAACACATTAGCAGCACAGCCAATACACAGCCTGTAAGTGTCAACAGAGGAAAATGTCGCATAAGACCAAGGCTGCCTGACATTCACACAAAATAAGTAGATAGCAATAAAAACACGGGTTGATACGTCTCGCTCAAACAAGCTCTTCCACCGCCATACTTCTGTGTCCCACTAGCCAGCATCCTGTGTGTGACTTATGGGGGTTCTCACTCCGTAGATACAATACTTTAATGACGGTTTAACGGGATACACAGACTACGGCGCCCAGCCAATACCAGCAGCAATAACATCAGCAGGTTCCAGGGGCCGATGGCACCGCTGCCACTTCCACTGCGAGGATAGGCGCGAGTTCCACTAAAAGCCGGTTGGGCACTGTCCTGCCGATGAGGGGTGATATCACTCTGAGTGCGGACGATGCGTGCAGTCTGCTCCTTCTGCACACGATCAGCATTGTTGCGCTCGATCTGATACTGCTCAAAGACCTCATCACGCACAACAATCATCGAGGTATAGTCCGTCACAAGGGCGTACTCCACCGCCAGATCAGTAATGGCCTGCTCGGTATCCGGGTTCTGCCCCAGATAGTCCATCTGATTCTGCATCACCTCAATGCTGGCAAAGGCCCACAAGCGTTCCAATTCGGGGTTGCGGGTATTTTCACCGGGAAACTGCAGCGGCGATTGATAATTTAGATGCCTGTCACCCACCCGTCCACGTATTGTCACCCGACCACTACCCTCCCCCCAGTAATGTCCCAGCAATACCAGTTGCTGGCCGCGATAGAGAGAGCCAATCCGGGCAGGGGTGAGGTCTTTTACCCGCACGCCATCAATATCCACTTCGATATCACGATAAGCCTCGTGACTGAGTTTATCTGCCACCAGCAACAAACGACCGGAAATATCGTCACTGGTGGAAATATTCATCGCAAAACCATTGGATACACGACTCAGACTTTCAAGCAATGGTCGATTGGCGCTGTTACCCATAGCAAAACTGAACAGGCGTACATCGTGTTTGGCCAACAACTTCCAAAAAGCACGTTTCTCAGTCGCGCCCACATTGGCAACACCATCAGTAACCAGCACAACAGCACTGGCCCGGTCGACATCCAGATGCTTATACGCAAGTTTCAAGCCGGCGTAGAGGTTGGTACCACCATCCGGCAAAATGCTTTCAAGCTCGTTGAGATAGTGCTCAATATTGGCCTGATGTACATCTTCCGCTGCTGAGCTTAGCTCCCAGGCTTTGTCATTAAACAATATCAGGCGAAAACGATCTCCCGCAGGTAATCTGCTCAAGCCTTCGCGTACACCTTCAACCAGGCTCTGGTACTTACCTGCCATAGAACCAGAATAATCCAGTACAAAAATCCAGTCGCGGCCACCAGCAACTGCCGTCAGATCATCTCCTGGCGTTACAGTCATCATAAAAGTACCCCGATGGCTACCTGGTTCCCGATAGGTGACCATATCAACACTACCCGGCAACCCCTGCTGATGCCGCCAGTAAACAACCACATCCTGATTGAGGTGGACCTTTGAAGATGCATTGTTGCTGATTTTGGATAATTCAGCGTTCGCCATATCAGCCACTTCACCTACATCTGCCCTGGCCGACTGATTGGCCACAGCCTGTTCCACCAGTACGCTGGATAGATCCACGGCCCATTCCCTGTCAGACTGACGTGTAATCTGTGCCTGTGGATGCTTTGGCAGGAGAAATGTGTCCAGTGGGTAGGCCGAACGCATGCTCAGCTTGAAGCTGAAGGCTTCCTCAACCACATCGTTATAATTCCAAAAAGCCAAGCGTTGCTCATCAACACCACCTTCTGCCAATGGATAAACATAGCGACCAATACCAAGATCACTGTGTACAGCCTGAATATAAACCAGGCGAACACGCACACTCTGTTGCGGCAATACCGGGTAGACCTGTACATCAAAACTGCGATACTTATCCTGCTCAAGGAGTGCCGTTTCACGCCCCTGGGCTTTCTCCTGAGCATAAATTTCACGGGCACGCACTTTTGGCAATACTTCAGCACTTACGGGTCTATCATCAATCCAGTAGGTAAATTCACCTACGGCTGCTTTTTCAGGCACGGGAAAAGTGTATAGAGCCTCCAGTATCTGTTTATTGGGGTTGAAGAAGGTTTGATCAATATGTGTGATGGCATAACCATCCTCAATCACAACTTCTACATGATGTTGCTGAATCTGCAGTGGTGTAAATTGGCTGTTGACAGGCATCATCAATCCCGCAGCTTCAACGTTCGCTGGCAGGCAGACAAGCCACGGCAATAACACCAACAACTGTCTCAACACAGGCCAGATAATTCTCATGATGATGTCCTCATAGATACCTTGTTGCTGTTTTTATGCAGACCGCTGTTTTTGGCGGCCCAAAAACATCTTAGGCAAAAAAGACTATTTCACGCACCTGTATATATAAAAGTAGTATTGAATCCACCAAAGGGTATTACTTTACAATACCTTTGTGAATTTATTACTCTGTTGTTTCTTTCCTGGTTTTAAGTGTATTTAGCAGCAGGCACTGTCGCAAACGCCGAAGATCCTCATTATCGGCACTGTCGGACCACAACCACAGATAACAGGCAGTACGCTCCTGTATTTGCCAGTGCAATACCACAAGTCCTGGCAGGCAGTGGAAATTTTGTATTAACAATGGCTGCCAACCACGATGAATAAAAAGACCAGACCAGCAATGACCATCAAAATGCAAGGCAGCAGGACTGCCTGCCTGCGGCACCAGTAACATAAGCAATAAAACAGGCACCAGGATTAAAGCCAGCAAAAGATGGCCATCAACTGCGAGCTGTATCGGTACCGCCACCGCCAACAGCAGCCATAAATATTTCAGCACGCAGGCCGTAGGTGAGGATTTAATGTGTAGAAGGACGGTGTTTGTGATCGAGGATCTGCTTGACGATACGGGCAAGTTCGACATCCTGTGGCTGCTCCCGGCGCAAGAACCAGCCAAACAGATCCTGATCTTCACATTCCATCAGGCGGCGATAGCGGGCTCTGTCTTCATCATTGAGCTGGTCGTAACAGTCGCGGACAAAGGGTTCGAGCACCAGATCCAGCTCCAGCATGCCACGCCGACTGGCCCAACGCATGCGTTTAATTTCATCGTCCTGGATCATATCAAGGCCACCTTTAAAACAAACAGCAAAGCTGGCCATTATACATGCTTAACGCTCACAGCTGACACGAACAACGCCCTGTCCTATTATCAGTAACATCCATCTATCAGTAATATCCAACTATCAGTAATATCCAATATCGGCAATACCCATAAATGGAGAAGTGTGTAGTGGCTGTTTTTTTCTGTCCCCTGCCCCAGGAAACTTTATTACATCTGCACGGTAACAATGTCAGTCTTTTTCTGCAGGGGCAAACAACCTGCGATGTGCGACAAGCCAACGCAAATGTGGCCCTTGGCGGTGCCCATTGCAATGCCCAGGGCCGGGTACTGGCCGACTTTCTTCTGCTGGCACCAGCCAGTGACCACATACTACTACGTCTTCGCCAGTCTATTGCCATTCCCAGCATGGCCAATCTTGCCAAATACGCGGCTTTTTCGCGGGTCAAGGTTGAACAGGCTGAAGACTGGCAAGTCTATGCCTGTTGGGGTGAAGATGCTGCCAATACGCTGGCAGAGCTTACTCAAATCACATGGCCGCAGGATCGTTACAGGATGCATACCGGACATGGTTATTATCTGCTACAGCTTGATGATCAAGGCTGTGAATTCGAGCTATATTTACATCGGGAACAGGGTAGCGCCGTACTACAGGCTTTATCGCGGCAATGTCTGCCGACCAGCGCTGATGACTGGCAACAAAAGGAGCAGGCTCGCGGTATTGCACGCATTGAACCATCAACCATAGCAACTTTTTTGCCTCAGGCATTGAGCTATGATCTGGCCGGTCTGATCAGCTTTAACAAGGGCTGTTATACCGGTCAGGAAGTCATTGCCCGCCTGCACTATCGTGGCAAATCAAAACGA
Source organism: Parahaliea sp. (assembly GCA_047974765.1). Classification (GTDB taxonomy): domain Bacteria; phylum Pseudomonadota; class Gammaproteobacteria; order Pseudomonadales; family Halieaceae; genus JBKECP01. The sequence goes on from JBKECP010000043.1 coordinate 155,372, forward strand.
AGGCTGTTTGGTGCCACAACGCAGACCACTTCAACTCCGGTGGCTGGCGATACCTTGTATACCAACTCTGACAAGCAGGCCGCAGGAACTGTCGTCAACGTTGTTGCAACGGATAAGGAGCAGTGGCAACTGCTGTTGTCACTGGCCACCCAGGCTGCCCTGGAAGAGGTGCATTTATACAATACTGACGGCCCCTTGTTACAGCTCAGTGAACCACCCTTTGGTATTCATTGAGGCAGGCACTCCGCCTTGAGTCAACAATGACAATGTAGAGTGTGGAGTCGCGGCCACACGACACCCGTTGTACCGTTAAAGTACAGCCGTCATCAACACTTCAATGCGCTTGTCAGGTATCAATACGCTACGCTCTACCTGAAAGTAACGCAGTAGTAAGCCCAGTTCACCTTGATTGTGAGGTTGATAATTTGGCGGCTGCACAGGCCTTGGCCGTCGACTGATATGGTTGCTGTCGATAATGCCATGACATGTTTGAGCAGCCGGTGTCTTTGGATTATGTACGGCAAAAGCATGCGCACGACTCTGCGGATGCAGGTGCGGCCTGAGCTTGCCAGCCAATATCTTAACTGCATCCCGGCTCATAAAATTAAGCACATCCCAAAACAGGCAGATATCGAATAAAGCGCCACCCGGCAGCATCAGCGCCTCTTCCATACGCTGCCCAAGAGAGGAATCTTCACTATCTTCATCGCCCTCCTGCACTTCCAGTGGCAGATCAGCGTACAGATCAACCACATGCAGTTTGCAGTGAAAATCTGACAGAAAATGGATGGTTTCTGGTTGCGCAGGCCCGAAATCAAGCACTGTCAGCGGCAGGTTTTCATCTATCTGCTCAAACAGCAAGGGCAACAGACGGGAGGCCTGGATATCATTCACAGTAAAACACCGTGAGCCCCGTTGCGAAGCTCACGCCAGCTAAACATGACTTCAGCCTTTCTTTATATCCAGAGTCAGACCATCACCGGTAGCTGTTTGTTTGGTCTGAGCAGAGGGCACCGGTACAGGTTTACGGACCGACTCACCTGGATCCATATCTATACTGCCTTTAAACACAGCACCATCTTCCAGTGTTACCCGCGGAGCAACAATATTGCCACGCACATGGCCGCTCCTGGAAACAATCACTTTTTCACTACCGCCGATATCACCAGTAACCTCACCATTGACGGTAACCATCCGACCCTTGATATCTGCCTTAACCTTGCCACTCTCACCAATGGTAACCTCATTGGCGAAAAGATTGACGAGCCCTTCAACCGTACCCTTGATCACCAGATCCTCATCGCCGGTAACTTCTCCTTTGATGGTTATGCCGGGTCCAATCATTGCTGCAATCCTCGGGGCTGAAATTTCTGGTGTTGGAGGGGTATAAGTCGATGCAGGAGGCGTTACCGGCGTATCGCCAGTAGGTTTGTCCCTGCTGCTCTTGTTACGATCAAACATGTGTTTTACCACCTGTATTTCTGCAGTTGAAACATGCTATCAGCTGTATCTGTCACTCACTAGCAAAATGTGGTGCAAATCATATTTTTAAATGATCAGAACCAGCATTGCAGATAAAAACTATTTAATACTCGTATATAACGCGACCGATCTCTCCCGTAAGCATAGCCATGACTATGAGTGTATAAAAACACCCATAAAAAAAACCCCGGTCAAAACCGGGGCAAAACGCAAACAGCGCGAAAGCTTAGTGCAAATTTTTTCTGCGGTGCAGTCCAAGACTCACCAATCCAAAAGCAAACAGACCCAATCCGACCGCTTCTGGCAAAGCAGTAGCAACCAGACGCAGGTCAAAATTATCAAAACTGGCGCGATTATTAGCACCAAAGGCCACCACTTCCAGTGCATCAATAGCGCTGAAATTAATATTCACTGTGCGATAAGCACTCGCATTGAGGAAATCCACCCCGGCATTGAAGGTCAACGTATCAACCGTTTGGCCATCTCTCCAACCCGATACCATCAATGAAGTAACAGGCTGTCTGCCATCGTTATAGGCACCAGCAAAATCAAAAGATGTGATATCAAAATAAGTTTCAGCCGGGTTGGTCAGCATAAAACCGGAATAATCGCCCTGATTACTCCAGGTCATCAGATGCATGGAACCATCACTCGGCCAGAGCGCTGCATTATTGACACCCATTCCCTGATGAGTACGGGAAAAAATATAATCACCCTCAATGATGTCATCGACCCAATACACGGCTGAATGGGTGTTAAAATCTACCATTGCTGCATTGGCTGAGAAGGCAAACACGCTGATCATTGTGAGAAATAGCTTTTTCATTTTGTTCCTTACACGGCGGATATTTCTGTTTGGCACCGAATTGTTTTATCAACTTGACAATTAAATAGATTGCATTGATCTATTTGATTGACACCCTTTCCTGGCCGCAAAAAAGTGTGATTTTCCTCGTCAGTCAAAGGCTTACATTGGCTACGCCAATGGGCGAAACTAAAACTACCCGTGCCGCCCTATTAAGCTGACAATAATTATTGTCAACTTAATAGTAATGGCTGGCACACTCACGTATTCAACAGGCTGTCTACCAACACAATCCTTGTTGGTCTATTTTACCTCAAGGTATTTCCCGCACCAGTCATCAAGTGTGACTCAGACATCAATCCGCATCAGTACCGCCAGGGCAGAACAACAAACCGTGACGAATATCACAAAGGAATCAGCAGAGCACTATCTGATCAATTTTCTCCGCAATTTCAATACACCAGATAGTGAAAAGGTGAGAATCAGAAGTATGCAAAAATTTTCATGTCAGTCACCTTACTATTCCAAGTTCAGTAGAATGAAGAGGTTTGGTCTCAGGGGTTTAAGTTGAGGCACAAAAAAAAACAGCCAGCAGGACGAAATCCTAACTGACTGTTTTTGAATGGGAAATTGGTGGAGCTAAGCGGGATCGAACCGCTGACCTCAACACTGCCAGTGTTGCGCTCTCCCAGCTGAGCTATAGCCCCATAGTACTACTAACTCGTTGATATTTTTGAATTTTGCCAAAAAATCCTCAACGAAAGAGCTGCGCATTTTAGTGAGCACCCACCGCTGTGTCAACAATTTTAGATTAGCAATCAATAATACTAACCGGCACTTCCAGTACGTTGATCGCCAGCCCACCGCGGGCTGTCTCCTTGTATTTATCCTGCATATCCCGACCGGTATCACGCATGGTCTTGATAACCTGATCCAGACTGACATAGTGCTCACCACTACCTCTTAACGCCATGCGGGCAGCACTAATAGCCTTGATGGCCGCCATGGCATTACGCTCAATGCAGGGGACCTGAACCAAACCGCCGATAGGGTCACATGTCAGACCAAGATTGTGTTCCATGGCAATTTCAGCTGCATTTTCAATCTGGGCGGGCGTACCACCCAGGGCGTCAGCCAGCGCACCAGCTGCCATGGAACAGGCCGAACCAACCTCGCCCTGGCAGCCCACTTCAGCACCGGAGATCGATGCATTGATTTTATAAAGAATACCAATAGCGGCCGCCGTCAGCAGAAAACGGCAAACATCATCTTCACTCGCTCCCCGGCAATGGCTCAGGTAGTACTTCAGCACAGCAGGAATAATACCTGCCGCGCCGTTAGTGGGCGCAGTAACAACACGACCGCCTGCCGCATTTTCCTCATTAACAGCCAATGCATAGAGTGTCACCCAATCCATAGTGGTCAGAGACTCATCGCCAAAACTGCCCGTGGCCCCTTTCAGCTGGCGGTAGAGCTGAGCCGCCCGGCGTTTCACTTTGAGCCCACCGGGCATAATGCCTTCTGTTGCCACTCCCCGCTCAATGCAGGCACTCATTACCTGCCACAGCTGCTGCAAGCCTGTACGCACATCAGCCTCACTGCGCCAAGCTGTTTCATTAGCCATCATTAAACCGCTGATTGACAGTCCGTGCTCCTTGCACAAGGTTAACAATTCGGCGGCACTACTAAATGGATAAGGAACAGGTGTTGAATCTTCCACCAGTATGTCTTCGCTATCGGCACTGTCATCAATGACAAAGCCTCCGCCAACGGAGTAGTAAATCCGCTGACGCAGTAGCTGCCCATCACCATTGTAAGCACTAAACCGCATACCATTGGCATGAAAAGGCAGCGATTCACTGCGGTGCATTATCAAATCATCCTGATAGCTGAAGGCTATCTCACGCCCACCCAATAACTTCAGCCGTCCCTGCTCTCTTACCTGGTTGACCCGTTGGGGAATATTTTCCACATTTACAGTTGCCGGATCTTCACCTTCCAGACCAAGAATTACCGCTTTGGGCGAACCGTGACCAACACCCGTCGCACCAAGAGAACCAAACAACTCTGCTGTAACCCGCTCACAATCGGCCAGCACCCCCACCCTTGTCAGCCCCAGAGAAAATTGCCGGGCAGCATTCATTGGCCCGACTGTGTGCGAACTGGATGGCCCAATGCCAATTTTAAATAAGTCAAAGGTACTGATTGCCACGCTGCAAACCGTATTGTTCACTACAAAAGGCATTGTAGGCTCTGCCCGGTAACTTTTGCCAGCGGGCAAAAAGGAAGATTTTCGGTTGCTGTTATTTACTGCTGTAATTTATTGGCACATTGATTATGCCATTATTGATCATAGTGGTTGCGCAGATAATCAATAATATCAGCTGACTCATAAAGACCGGTTTCTGTATTGGGGTCATAGAGGTAGGGCACAGCCATGCGACCAGTATGCTCAAGCAGATACTGGCGATTGTGCAGTATGGAGCAGGTGCCAATCCCCAGTTGTTCGCGCAGAAGTGGTGGCAACCACTCAGCTGTATTACTGCGGCCACACTGGCGTAAAATATAGGGTATTTCCAGCTCACACAGCTCCTCACGCACCAGGCGTGAATAGGGGCTGCTTTCAAAACTGTATAATTCCAGTTTTTTGCGCGGCACTCTGCCCGCCCGTCGGGTTTTGATATAACCACCACCGGGAAGACTGGCCAGCGATGAACCAAAAGCCTGTAGTGATCCGGCGCGCCATTTTATTGGCAGGCGTCGCTTGGCGTACATATCATAGAGATAGGCGATAATTTCCAGTGACTCATAGCGGCCACTGTCTGTATTGGGATCATAAAGATAGGGTCGCTGTGCTTTACCTCCAAGCTCGATCACTTTGGGCAGATAACGCTCTCCACCTTTGGGACAGGGGTAAATTTCAACATCAATGTTAAGTTCAGTCAGCACCTCTCTGACCAAACGACAATGGGGGCAGTTTTCAATATCATAAAGACGCAATCGCTTGGCTGGGGGATCATCAACGGGATGAGCCTGAATACCATTACCTGCCCGAATACCAGTGCTAAAAAAAGATCCGACCAAGTTCTTTTTCATTGTTTAGTCCAGTGTTTGATAGGTCTTTTCCAGGCGTTTTAGTGCCTTTTTGGATATGCCACCCAACACCTCGATGGCATGCCGTAGTCGCGCCCGGCTCATATCCGGCCCCAGCAGTTCCATTGAATCCACCACCGAAAAAGATGCGCTGGAACCGGCAATGGCAATGAACAGAGGTGCCAGATAGTCTTTTATTTTAGCACCTTCGGCCTCGGCCAGCCTCTTTAATTGATCCCAGATATTATCTCTGTGCCACTGCTGTAACGCCTCCAGGCGCCACAGAGAAAACTGCAAATAGCGCAGTATGTCCTCGCGTTCACTCTTGAGGGTACTAAAGCTCTCCTGGGTGATAGGCAAAGTACCGCTCACTAAAAATGCCGCCAGTGGAGCAAAATCACTGAGGGTTTCCATCCGTTTTTGCGCATGGGGCAATACACGGCACAGATTGTCAGCGTTAAAAGCCCATTCACTCAGCCGCTGGGCGAGCTGCTTTGTATCCATATCCTCACGAATCCACAAACCATTCAGCCAACGCAGCTTTTCGGTATCAAAAATAGGACCGCCGAGAGAAACACGCGCAATATCAAAATGTGTAATCATCTGTGCGAGCGTAAACTTTTCACTTTCATCGGGCATTGACCAGCCCATGCGACCAAGGTAATTCAGCAACGCCTCGGGCAGAAAGCCCATCCGCTGGTAGTACAAGATACTGGTCGGATTCTTGCGTTTACTGAGTTTTGACTTGTCCGGGTTGCGCAGCAACGGCAGATGACACAATACCGGCATATCCCAGCCAAAATAGGCATAAAGCAGCTTGTGCTTGGGTGCTGAGTTAATCCACTCCTCACCACGCAAAACATGGGTAATGCCCATCAGATGATCATCAATTACATTGGCCAGATGGTACGTTGGCATACCATCAGACTTCAGCAGAATTTGCGCATCAACCATTGACCAGTCGAGCTCAATCACGCCTCGCAGCATATCTTCTACAGCGCAACTGCCCTCTTCTTCCGGCACCATCATACGAATAACGTAAGGTTCACCGGCTGCTTCGCGGCGGGCAAATTCCTGTGCAGGCAGTTTCAGGTCAGAAGGCTTGAGCGCCGTACTGTTCCCGGCTTCACGACGAGCCTCACGCAGCTCATCCAGTTCCTGAGCCGTGCGATAACAAATAAAAGCCTTGCCCTCATCCACCAGTTGTCGGGCATACCGGTCATAAAGCGTCATGCGCTCACTTTGACGATAGGGACCACAGTCACCACCGATATCCGGACCCTCATCCCACTCCAGTCCAAGCCAGCGCAGGGAATCAAGAATCGCCTGCTCCGACTCCGGTGTACTGCGCTGCTGATCGGTATCTTCGATACGCAACAAAAACTGGCCGCCGTGGGCGCGAGCAAAACAGAGATTAAACAAAGCAATATAAGCAGTGCCAACATGGGGATCACCCGTTGGCGAAGGGGCAACGCGAGTACGAACAGTCATGTTTTTTGAAATATAAGTTGCAGGAGAACTGATTATACAAACTCCCCCGGGCAAATCCTACAGTGCGCAGCAGAACAGCCGGAGCTCTGTTGTGTTCGATGAGTCCGGCGTGTGGCCGCACCCAACAACAGGCGCCACAGTAAATCCGGAAATGGCATATAGATATAGAGGTTAAAGCACAATTGGCATTCAGGCAGCACCGGTTATAAAGTGCTGTTTCAGACAATAATAGAGGATACACCATGCTTCTTGCACGATTGACTAAAGGCTTTCAAGGCCTGGATTACCGGCGACCACTGGCCGTGGCTGCACTGCTTCTTCCCCTGACAAGTCAACCTATGGCTGCGGCACAACCTCCTGATTGGGATAATTTTGTCGATCAATACATTGAAGCTTTTTTTGTGGCGCACCCGGCCTTTGCCGTGGTGCAGGGTCGCCATGAGTTCGACGGTCAATTGCCCGACTGGAGTCGTCAGGGCATTGCCAGGGAAGTTGCACGCCTGCACCAACAACGAGAACAGGCACTTGCCTACAGTGATACCGAATTGAGCGATGAGCAACAGTATCAACGTGAATATCTGCTGTCGGCTATCGATGCTCAACTGTTCTGGTTGGAAGAGGCACAGTGGCCATTTCGCAGCCCTGATTTTTACTTTTCCTGGCTGAGTGACTCGCTCGATCCCAGCCCCTATATCACACTGACTTACGCATCACCTGAAGAGCGTATGCAGGCCTTCATTCGCTATGCCAACGCTGTACCGCAGGCGAGCGAACAAATCAAAGATAACCTGCGTATGCCAATGCCGCTCACCGTATTGCAATACGGCATTGATTCCTTTGGTGGTTTTGCCGATTTTTTCCGTCGTGATGTCGCCGATGCCTTTGGCACTGTCAGTGATGAAATATTACTGGCCCGGTTCGATAGTGCCAGAGAAAAAGCCGCCAATGCCATGCAGGGACTGGCGGATCACTTAACAGCCAATCTCGACACAGCAACGCAAGACTACGCCCTCGGCCCTGAACTCTATCGCAAAATGCTCTACGCCACTGAACGGGTGGATATCAGCCTGGAGGAACTTGAAGCCATCGGCCGGGCCGATATGGAGCGCAATCAGAAGGCTCTGCAGGCTGCCTGTGCCCAGTTCGCCCCCGGCCAGTCCATCGCTGACTGTTTTGCCAAAATGGCCAGCCGCAAACCCGAAGGTGGTCCCGTAGCCGCCGCCCGGCGCCAGCTACCTGAATTGAAGGCTTTTTTGATTGAAAAAAATCTGGTTACTATTCCCGGTCAGGATGAGGCCCGGGTGGAAGAATCCCCGCCCTATGCCCGCTCTAATTCAGCCTATATCAACACAGCTGGTCCCTATGAAAAGAACCAGCCTTCAATTTACTATATTTCCCCGCCTAACCCGGCCTGGCCAAAAGCGGTACAGGAGGCCTATATTCCCGGCGAATCAGACCTGCTGTTTACTTCTGCCCACGAGGTCTGGCCGGGGCACTTTTTAAACTTTGTTCACGCCAACCGGGCTACATTTACCTTTGGCCGGATTTTTGTCACTTATGCCTTTGGTGAAGGCTGGGCCCACTACACTGAAGATATGATGCTCGATGCCGGTCTGCGCGGACAATCCGCAGAGACCCGCATTGGTCAGCTTGGTAACGCCCTGCTGCGCAATGCCCGCTTTTTGTCGTCTATTGGTCTGCACACCCAGGGCATGACTATCGAAGAATCCCAAAAGCTGTTTATGGAAGGTGCTTATCAGGATCGGGGCACTGCCGAACAGCAGGCTGCCCGCGGCACTTATGATCCGGCTTATTTAAACTATACTTTGGGCAAAATCATGATTATGAAACTGCGCGATGAATGGACAGGCTCACGCGGTGGCCGCAAAGCCTGGCGGGAATTTCACGATACCTTCCTGTCTTACGGCGGACCACCCATTCCTCTGGTACGGGCACAAATGCTCAAAAGCGAATCCGGGGCAGCACCGTCCACAAGCGATTGATTATCACAATAACCCTTAGTAAAAACGGCACTGTAACAGTGCCGTTTTATGAGTTCTTCATTGGCTGGCGTGCTGTATCTGCCTTATTACATAGGCAGATCAAACCAGGTCCAGGTCATACCATCTGGGCCTCTGCCAGCCTTGAACTGATCAACCAGACGTAAACTTGGCCCATTGAGTACACTGATCACTTCCGGGCGCATATGGACAACAAAAATCTTTTTGCCATCACGCGCCGCCAACACTCCATAGGGAATGGAACCAGGCAAGCCTTCCACAATATTTTTATCTGCATTCGCATCGGAAGCTGCAATATCAAAATTGATGATTTTCAGCCGATCGTAACTGAGCATATCAAACACAGCCATTTGATCATTGGCTGCCAGCGTGGCATAAACCCGACTATTGCGCTCATCCGGCGACAAACGTACCGGCAAACCGCTCAATCTGATAGTTTTAAGTCGCTCCAGAGTGGTTGCATCAAGAATTACAATCGAACCGTCCTGACGATTACTGACCCAGATATTCTGCTCGTTATTAGCCAGCACAACAGATTCTGCACCCACGCCAATATCAACCTGATCCGTTAATGTTTCGCTCAGTAAATCAACACAGGTCAGCGTGCCAGATCCACGGCTACTCACCCAGGCCTGCCTGCCACTGCGACTGGCCACCAACATATGAGCACCCTCATTGTGCATCGGCAGACGTTTGCGCACCTGATATGTTTTCATATCGATAATCAACAGCGCATTAATACCTTCGGCTGTCACTATGGCCGTATCAGGTCGGGGCCAGGCAATACCGTGAGGACGACTGTCTACAGGCAACTTGATTGTTGCCACTGTCCGCAGCTTTCTGAAATCAATCAGGGTGAGTGTGTTACCCGGTTCATCGTCAGTGCCATAGTTACTGATCAGCGCCCGCAAACCCTCGGGTGCAAGAGCAATTTCATGAGGAGCCTTGCCAGTAGGCAAAGACACGATAGGCTCAAAGCCAGGACTGCGCAGCAGAGTCACCGAGCTGTCTTCCCTATTCACCACCAGAACAGTATCAGCCTCTGTGGCAAGTGGTATCAGTATTGCCAGTACCACTACGATAAAGGCATTTGTCTTGCACTGCACGGGTAGTCTCCCTTAACCCTGCCCTGCCAAAATTAGTAGGCAATCACGGTACAGGTGCTACAGGCAAAGGTCTACAGAACGTGGCATAATCTGTTGTGCAATTCGGGAACTGTTAACTTGAACACACTTTGTAATATCCGGCAGCCGAACCGCGCCGATGAACGGTACTCTCAATAACCTTCTATTTTCGATGGCTTCCATTAGCAATGAATAGCTCTCACCGTTTCTGTACCGCGCCTTTAATGGATTGGTCAGACCGGCACTGCCGCTATTTCTGGCGTCTGCTGAGCCGCCATGCCCGCCTGTATACCGAAATGGTCACTACCGGCGCCCTGATTCACGGCGATCGTCCGGGGCATTTGCAGTTCAGCCCCCAGGAACAACCTCTGGCTCTGCAACTGGGTGGTTCAGAGCCTGCTGATCTGGCGCGTTGCGCCGCCTGGGCCGAACAGTGGGCTTATGCCGAGGTCAACCTGAACTGCGGTTGTCCCTCTGACCGGGTACAGTCAGGTGCTTTTGGTGCCTGCCTGATGGCTCATCCCACGCAAGTGGCCGAGTGCGTGCGGGCGATGGTGGATGCCTGCGATATTCCAGTAAGCGTCAAACACCGTATTGGCATTGATGACATGGAGTCCTACGCACAGATGCGGGACTTTGTGGCCACAATCGCTGAAGCCGGTTGTACAATTTTTATTGTTCATGCCCGCAAAGCCTGGCTACAAGGGCTCTCACCTAGGCAAAACCGTGAGATCCCCCCTCTGAACTATCCCTGGGTTTATCGTCTGAAGCAGGAATTACCCAGGCTCACTATCGTTATCAATGGCGGTATTGCCGATGTGAATGAATGTCACACGCATCTACAGCATGTCGATGGCGTTATGCTGGGCAGAGAGGTCTACCAAAATCCCTGGTGTCTGGCAGAAGTCGATCCGGTCTTATTCAACAGCCCGCCACCCATTGCAAACCGTCGGCAACTGATACAGGCTTTACTGCCCTATATTGAGGAGCAACTCAGTGCCGGTATCCGTTTGAATCATATAACCCGGCACCTGCTCGGCCTGTACCAGAATCTGCCCGGCGCCCGTAAATTCCGGCGTCATATCAGTGAGAACGCCCATCGCCCTGGTGCGGGCACTGAGGTAGTGGAGCAGGCACTCACCTTTATCAGACACTGCGACACTGATGCAGCTCCACAGGAAGTCACATGTTGAACAAACTTGATCAGCTCAGAAATATGACCGATGTGGTCGCCGACACCGGTGATATCGAAGCCATTCGCCAGTTTCGGCCCCAGGATGCCACCACCAATCCCTCATTGCTGCTAAAGGCCGCCACCCTGCCTCACTATGCACAGTTACTGGCCAATGCCCACCGATGGGCCATCGCCAAAGGCGGCTCAAACAGTGAACAGCTGGCCGCAGCCTGCGACCACTTTGCCGTCAGTGTTGGCTGTGAAATTCTCAGTATTATTCCGGGTCGGATCTCAACAGAAGTTGACGCCCGCTTGTCTTTCGACACCCAGGCCACTGTGCATCAGGCACACAAACTGATTGCCCTTTATGAAGACGCCGGTATTTCCCGCCAACGTATTCTGATTAAAATTGCATCGACCTGGGAGGGTATCGAAGCGGCCCGCCAGCTTGAAGGGGAAGATATCAACTGCAACCTGACGCTGCTGTTCGGCTTCGCCCAGGCAGCCGCCTGTGCCGATGCCGGTGTTTATCTGATTTCTCCCTTTGTCGGCCGTATTCTGGACTGGTACAAAATCAATACTGACCTGCAAATCACCAGTGCTACCGATGATCCTGGTGTGCAGTCTGTCAGTCGTATTTACCACTATTACAAGCAGCATAGCTACCAGACGGTGGTCATGGGTGCCAGTTTTCGTAACTGCGGTGAAATCGAAGCACTCGCTGGCTGTGACCGTCTCACCATCAGCCCTGCCCTGCTGACCGAGCTGGCTCAGGATGAGCGCCCGCTAACACGCCGCCTGTCAGCGGAAAATGCACAATCTGACTCACCACGCTGGGCGCCGGAAGAAGCCCAGTTCCGACTGGCACTGAACGATGATGCAATGGCAACAGAAAAACTGGCCGAAGGTATTCGCAACTTTATCGGCGACCAGCTTCGCCTTGAGCATTTGATCAGCAAACTTTAACTGGCAGGCGATAATTGCAAACCATGATCGATACTTTAAAAGCCCTGTTTCAGGATTCACCAGCAGAAAGTGATGACACACTCAAACAACGGCTGCATCTGGCTGCCGCAGCCTTGCTGGTGGAAACAATGAAAGCTGACTTCAGCACCAGTGAGCTTGAACGCCAGACTCTGCAAAAGCTGTTGGAACAAAGCCTGTCGCTGAAAAAGGAGCAGGTACATTTACTGATTGAACAGGCACAAACCCGAACTGAAGAAGCCACTTCACTGTATGAATTTACCCGCCTGATCAACCAGCACTTCAGCCCCGAATACAAACGTCTGCTGATTCAGGCCATGTGGCGCGTAGCCTATGCCGATGGCAATCTGGATAAATACGAAGAAGCATTGATCCGACAGGTGGCAGAGCTGATCTATGTTGCGCATACAGATTATATTCAGGCCAAACTGATTGCCGCTGGCGATATGAATAATCAGGCGCTGTAAATGATTTCCATTATAGGGAAGCGGGTTGTTTCAGCCACACTCCAGGGCCGCCATCAGATCACGAAAACGATCACGGTTTTCATCACTAAGCCCCATCAATACACGATGAGCCTCAATTACCTTATGTCTGAGCACGTCTTCCGTACCCTCCACCTGGGGAATTTCCGTGCAGTTATCACTCATACAGATATCTTCACGCAACTCAAACAACTGCTGAAACCCCATACTTTCAAGCAGACGGACAATACTGGCATTGCAACAGTAAGCCGCTGGCCTGAAACCATATTGCTTGCGCACCTTCAGCGCCAATTTGGCTAAAATACCCAAAGTGGTACTGTCCATACCCTCAGCGGCTGTCAGATCAACCCATACGCTGACAAATTGAGGGTCTGCCAACATACGCTGAATATAATCATCAATAGTGGTACACAGTGTCAGCCGTACATCACCTTCCAGGCGCAGAACATAAGCACCTTCCTGACTGGCAGCAAGAATCCTGCTTTCGGCCATATCAACCTTGCCTCCGGATATAGAGAACCGCGATATCATCGGGCAGCTCTTCAAAATTCTTCATACCCATATGATCCAGCAGCGCTTCAGGAGAGTCCACATCTGCGCGGCAAAATTCCAGCAAACAGGCTTCCTTTTCGATCAGGTCCTCACAGGGCATAATTTCCAGAATTCCGTCAGAGAACAGGACCAGACTGAAGGTTGCAGGCAGCTCGATTTCGTACACCTGATAATCAGCCTCGTCCATCAGCCCAACCGCCGGACCGGAACCACTCAGATAGCCCGCCTTACCCTGAGAGATCAACACCGGCTGCGGCAAGTGACCGGCAATACTGTAGCGCAGACGGTTACTTTTTATATCCAAAAGACCCACTACCATCGTGGCAAACTTGCCAACATCCAGTCGCAAAAGCTCTTGATTGGCCCGTTGTAACATGGCAACAGGGCTCAGCACGGTATCATCACCACGGCGGGAATAAGCCGAACGCTTGCGGGCAAAAAGATTTTTCAACAGTACAGTGGCGAAGGCGGAAGAGCTTCCATGACCAGATACATCCGCCATAAAAAATACGATTTGGTGCTCACCCACCGTGAAGTAGTCAGTAAAGTCTCCGCTGAGAAACAGCGAGGGCACCATGCAATGGCTAAAACTATAGCATCCACTCACCAGTGGTGTTGACGGCAACATGGAAAACTGCACCTGCCGCCCGGCCTGCTGATCCTGCTCCAGCATTTTAACTGTACCGCGCAACTCCAGATTGGTCGCCTCCAGGCGCTTGCGCGACGCATCCAGCTCACGGCGCAATTCCCGCTGTCGCACACAGCGCTGGATGGATTTGATCAGTGCTTCGGTATCTTCCACTGGGCGCACAAAAAAATCACTGGCTCCCAGCCGCAGCGCCTTCATAATACGCCCGGCATCAGCTTCATCCGACAGCATGATCACAGGCACCTGGACATTCATTTCCCGCAGTGAACGACGAGCTTCCCCCCAGGACACACCATTGAGTTCCAGTTCGCAAAGAATGACATCCAGATCAGAGCCATCAGCCAGGGAGTAATGAGAGTGAGTGAAATCCGAGACCACATCCACCTCAAAACAGGCGGACTCAACAAGCGCCCTCACATCCTGAGCGCGCTCGGGCTGGTCATCTATGATCAATACCTTAGCGTTAAAGGTCATCGTCCATATACAGAAAAGAATGTGTGCCGACCCTACGCCTACCCTTCCAGGTTAGGCAACAGGCCCCTGTCTGCTTTGGGCAGGATTTCACAGTATTGCAGAATTGACCAGTACCTGACGAGGCTGGCAACACACATTACAGCGTGTCAGAAGGTATCTTCCCAGTCATCGCTATCGCCAAAGTCAGAGAAACTATCACTGACCTGGCCATCGTTGACCAGCATTTTACGCTGTTGCAGATAGGCATCACGGACAAAAATATAGCGATCTCCCGACATCAGCTCCTCCGCCTCTAACAAGCGGGCACGGGTATTGACCAGCTCTGTGCCATAGAGGGAATTGCGCAACCGGACATTGTCAATATACGTCTGGGGGGCCATATAAGCATTGACGATAGTACCTGTGCCACTGCGCACAGTGCGAGGCCCGAGAACAGGCACCATCAGATAGGGCCCTTCGGGAACCCCCCAAACAGCCAATGTATGACCAAAATCAGTGTTATAGGGCATCAGTCCCATGCGGGAGGCGACATCAAACAGACCCAGTACACCCAGCGTTGAATTGACCAGAAAACGGCCACCACTGCGACCGGCATTAGTCAGCCGCCCCTGCAACACCGCATTGACCACAGTAGTGGCATCGTAGAGATTGGCAAAGACATTGGTTACACCGCGCTCGGCAAAATCAGGCATCAGAAAATGATAACCCTGTGCCGTTGGCCGCAACAGGTATGTATCAAGTTTGTCGTTAAATATAAAAACCGCCCGGTTCCAGGGTTCAAAAGGATCCCGGGCAGACACCGAACCGACACCCGCCAGCACCTCGCCATTGTGCGGTGCAGTAGATGGATCTTCTATAGTTTCTGCACCGCCTTTTGCCTGCACCGGAAAAACCAGTACAAAAGTGATGAACAAAGAAGATAAAAATGCTGATAAAGACATTACAAGGGTACGCATAACCAAGGTCATCCATAAACCGGGCCGGAATTTTACGCCCCGGTTTGCTGTTGGGCAACCGAAGAAGACTCCAGCCCCACTAATCCACAATCGACAAACCGACGTAGCTGTTGCACACCAAAATCCTGCAAAGCCGCCGGATCCACAGCCATTTCCACAGCCAGATCATCAAGCAACTCAGCACTATTGGCGCCATTGGCATCAGCCATACGTTGGAGTAGACGTGCACAGGCCTGATTTAATTCCATAAAAACAATATCGTCACTGCGATTCCGATAAACAGCCAGAAAAGTCGGCCCATTAACATCGTCAGGGCCACCAGGCTGAAAATCCGGTCCGATACGGTGCACCGGGAACGTATAACCAAGCACCCTGGCTACTGGCGACAATACCGGCCTCTGTGTCAACAAGTCAGTATTGTCTGCCGGTCGTACCGGTGCACTGCCCTCAGCCACATCCAGCGCCAGCTCAACCCACTCGTAATGGGCCAGTTCAGCCATAAAGGGTCCGTCACACTCACGGGGCGAATATTGCGTAGACAAATAAGTAATAAACTCCTGGCTGATTTCCAGAAAATAGGGGCTTTGACAGCGATGCACACGAATAAAGTTGCGCACCAGCTCTGCCCAGGCCTGTGTTTCATACAGGGAGCGCAGCACCGGAAAGCCAGCGCTTAAAAAGTAGTCAATATTGTTGAACACCAGATCCCGATAAATCGCCAGTCGTCGCGCTTCAATACCAGCCGGTGGTAAAGCTTGTGCGGGATCGCGCAAGTAATCGGCCATCGCTGACTGGGCACACTGTAATTCACTCACCGTCACTGTCTGTCCATCACTGTCTGTTCCACTGCCTGACTCATTTACAAACAAGTCCTTCATCACTATCCGGTTTCGACACTATCTGGTGCCGACACCGGCACTGCATGGCGATGCTGCCTGAGCCTGTTGCAAATGGCGGGCATGAGCCATCTCCGTCAATAATTCCGCCAGCGGTGGCAGGTTAAAGTCGCGTTCGAGCAGGGTTGGCACTGGCCCGACCAGCTCGTAGGCTTCAGCCAGTAAAGCCCACACCGGATCAATCACAGCACTACCGTGAGTATCAACTTTCAAATCCTCCGCCTCATCATAGTGACCAGCAACATGAATGTAGCGAACTCGTCGCAACGGCATTGCCTGTAAAAAATCATGCGCTGAGTAAGCATGATTGACACTATTGACATAAACATTATTAACATCCAGCAACAGCTCACAACCAGATTGATCCACGACAGCATTGATAAATTCAGCCTCACTCAGTTCCCGGTGGGCCTGGGCGTAATAGGAGGCATTTTCCAGTATCAGTGGCTGACCGAGAATATCCTGTACCTGTCCAATCCTGGCACAGACATGATCCACAGCCTCTTTGGTAAAAGGTATAGGCAGCAAGTCATAGAGATGTCCCTGAGCCGCACAATAGCTGAGGTGTTCACTGTAGACACTGATTCCCAGCTCATCCATAAAACGGCGAATCGTGCGCACCAGCGTCAAGTCAAGGGGATCAGTACCGCCAATATCCAGAGACAGGCCATGCAAAATCAGTGGATAGTGCTCAGCCAACTGGCGCAACTGGCGCCCGTAACGACCGCCAACACCTATCCAGTTTTCCGGTGCCAACTCGAGAAAATCAATCGTATCGGGCAAAGCAGACAGCAACGGCGCCAGCAGGGGGCGCCGCAAACCCAGGCCAACACCGTCAACTGCTGATGTCGGCCCGTCAACAGACATCAGGCGCTACCACACTTGCCTTCGCCACATTTGCCTTCAGCTTTTTTATCCTGCTGATGTTTATCCTGCTGATAGGCCTTTTTCATGTTGTCGCCACACTGGCCTTCACCACATTTGCCTTCGGCCTGTTTATCGCCACACTGGCCTTCGGCTTTTTTGTCGGCATCAGCTTTTTTATCACCGCATTTGCCTTCGCCGCATTTACCTTCACCACACTTGCCCTCACCCGCCTTATTGTAATTGGCCAGATCATAGCCTCCACTGAGCACCTGGGCGGAAAAGGGATTGGTATCAGCCGAAACAACCGGAGTCATTGCACTGGCCAGAAAAGCAGCACCGAGAGCTCCAGTCAGAGGCTTTTTGTTATTTGACATAAAAAAACTCCTGCAACTATATGTATTAATTAATAAAATCACTGATCACATTACCGCCAGACCAAGGTATTTACAAGCTGACTGATCAGACCCGCCGCACGAACATCTTTTAATGATTATTGCCACATCAAGTCGATGGCCTCCAGCGCACCAGACTGAGACAGCGTAGCACGCAGCAGGTTTCCTTTTTAGTGGGCAACTTGATGCCTTTCACTCAGCGCGGATTTTGCTCTAACCACTGACTGACCTGCTGCCACTGACTGCGCAAACGCTTTTCAGACACAGGCAGACGGGTGCCAAGCTGCTGGGCATAAAGTGACACCCTGAATTCCTCAAGCATCCAGTAATAATGTCCAGCCGCCTCACATAACAGCAATAATTCAGGGCGCAGCCGCTGGGCCGTATACAGGGGTTCAGCCAGTGCTGCCAGTAATTCGCTGTATTTGCGATCCTTATCAGGCTGTCCGTTCAACCGTTCAACCCGTTGCTGTAGCGCCTTCATATAACGTGGATACTGATTGAGCCAGTTCAGTGGCGTATCACGCATAAAGCCCGGTGCCAGTAAACGCTCTATTTGAGCCAGCATATCCTTGCGGGAACTCTGCCACTGATCCTCTGCTATCTTCGACAGATGTTCACGAACAACAATCAGGGCTTGCAGTGTATTGAACAGCAGACGCTCCAGGACATTGCCTGCCTCCACGACAGCCGCCCCGCCCCGCCCCAGCAACGCATCAAAAGCCGACCGGTCCCAGGGCAGGGTTTTATCGGCCGTCAGCACATCCAGCGCCAGCACACTGGCCCAGGCACCATCGATCACATCCTCCACCAGCACTTCACGCTGCAAACCAGTTCCCGCCAGCAGCAAACTCCACTCATTGCCCCGCAGCAGTTGTTTACGCAGGTATTTCAATTGCTGGCCACTGTGCAGGCGCAGTAATTTGAGCACACCACGACGGTGGGCAAGACGGGCCTGCTCGGCATAATCAAGCAGCTGTATTGAAACCTCCGCTGCCCCCTCATCAACCAGTGCAGGCCAGGACACAATATCCACACCTGCCTGCGAGAAACGCCACTGTCGGGGCAGCTCATCAAAATCCCAGCGGGTAATGCCCCCGCGTGCAGGTGAATCACCACTGCCACCGGCCGTCACATTGCGGGTATCCTCCCGAAAGCGCTCGATCAGCACCGGCAAATTCCGGCCCTGTTCAAGCAGCTTGCCGTTGGCATCAACCACCTGGATATTCATGTGGTAGAAATCATCCAGCCGGGAACTGTCAAAATCGGCAGGACTGATGCGTGAACCGGCCAGGGGTGTCAGATGCAGCGCCAGGGCTTGTGTCAGTTCAATGTCTTGTGCCGGCAAATCAGCCAGCACCCGATCAACATAAGCCGGCACGGGTACCAGCTGCTTGCGCAAATATTTAGGCAGCCCTTTGACCAGCGCAATACATTTATCCCGCAGCAGGCCCGGCACGAGATAATCAAAACGAAAGCGCGGCACTCGGTTAAGCAGACCCAGCGGCACCGTCACCGTAACACCATCAGCCACCTTGCCTGGTTCAAAGTGATAACTGAGCTGCAATGACAAATCCTGCCATTGCAAAGTGTCCGGGAACTGCTCAACCAGTTCGCCACCAGGGTCGCGGGCCAGTAGCACATGCTCGGGCACACTCATCAAAGTGGCAGCCTCAGCCTCTTTTTTTAACCAGCTGTTGAGGTGGCGCAAGGTCGTAATATGTGCGGGCAACCGCTCATCATAAAAGTTAAACAGCGCCTCTTCATCAACCAGAATATCCCGTCGACGCACCTTTGATTCCAGCGCTTCCAACTCCTTTATCAGCGCTATATTACGTTTGAGAAAGGCCGGTTGTGGCCGCATACGATGGGCAACAAGACCTTCACGAATCAATAACTCACGCGCCTCGCCCGGTGCGATGGGCCCATAATGAATCCGGCGTTTATTCACCAGAACAAGGCCATAAAGACTGATGCGTTCATAGGCCATGACACGTCCACTGCGCTCATGCCAGCCTGGCTGATAGTAATCATACTTGAGCAGAGCCGGGTTGATGGTCAGTGCCCAGGTCGGATCGATTACAGCCACTTCACGGGCAAATACACCGGAGGTTTCCACTACCTCTGCCGCCATCAACCATTTTGGCCGCTGCCGCGCCAGAGCCGAGCCGGGGAAAATTGTTAATTTGCGATTGCGCGCACCGAGATAATCCCTGCCCTCCTGCCACTGTGCAATATTGCCAAGCAAACCCGTCAGCAAGGCCTTGTGTACATCAATGTTGTATACACAACTGTGCAGACCTGTGTGCAAATCAGGTTCAGCCTTTGCCTGTAACGGTGTTGGCGGCGGCAGCGCAACACAAACCTTTAAACCCTGCTGGCGACAGGCGATAACCAGTTGCCCGTGAATATCGCGCCATTCCCGCATCCGCATGAAAGACAGAAACTCACGCTGACAGAGTTTTCGCAACTGATTCTGGCTCAATGTCTGCCGCTGTTCTTCGTAATAGCGCCAGAGATTCAGCCAGGTGACAAAATCAGATTTTTGATCCTGAAACCGGGCATGGGATTGACTGGCCTGGGTGCGTTTGTCCGCCGGTCGCTCTTTGGGATCGGCAATCGCCAGCGCACTGGCAATCACCAGTACTTCAGCCAACACTCCGCCATCCGCCGCTGCCAGAATCATCCGCGCCAGCCGCGGATCTACCGGCAGCGTAGTCATGCGTCGTCCAATGGCCGTTAATTTGCCCCCGCTGCGACCCGACAAGTCACTCACTGCCCCCAACTCTTCCAGCAACTTATAACCATCGCGGACCATGCGGGCATCAGGTGGATCAATAAAGGGAAAGTCCGACATCTCACCCAGACGCAGATTCAACATCTGCAAAATAACAGCTGCCAGATTGGTGCGGCGAATTTCCGGATCAGTAAAGAGTGGCCGATGCTGGAAATCCTGTTCACTGTAAAGGCGCAGGCAGACTCCCTCCGCCACCCGGCCACAGCGTCCCATACGCTGATTGGCACTGGCCTGGGAGATGGCTTCGATCGGCAGACGCTGCATACGTGTGCGATAACTGTAACGGCTGATGCGTGCCTCACCCGGATCAATCACATAGCGAATACCGGGTACCGTCACCGATGTTTCAGCCACATTGGTGGCCAGCACCACCCGCACCCGGCGCCGTTGAGAAAGATCAAAAACCCGCTGTTGCTCAGCCTGACTGAGACGGGCATAAAGCGGCAAAATATCCAGCTCACTATAAATGCGCAGTGCTTTTGCCAGTTCACGAATATCCCGCTCACCCGACAAAAAGACCAGCATATCGCCACGCTGGCCATATAGTCCGCGTTCAATATCACCGACCAGCTGCACAATCTGTTCCTGCACGCCGACATCACGATCCTCAGCCGCTGTAATATAGTGCGTCTCTACAGGATACGTGCGCCCGGATACTTCAATAATCGGGGCATTGTCAAAATGGCGGGAAAAGCGCTCCAGATCAATAGTGGCAGAGGTAATAATAACTTTCAGATCAGGCCGCCGGGGCAGAATGCGCTTGATATAACCCAGCAAAAAATCAATATTGAGGCTGCGTTCATGAGCTTCATCAATGATCAGCGTATCGTACTGTCGCAGCAGGCGGTCACGCTGAATTTCCGCCAACAAAATACCATCGGTCATCAACTTGATGGCACTGGCATCGCTGACCTGATCATTAAAGCGCACCTGATAGCCAACCAGCTCACCAAGGGAGGTATCAAGTTCGGCGGCTATACGCTGGGCCACTGTACGCGCTGCCAACCGCCGGGGCTGGGTGTGACCAATGCGGGCACACCGGCCACGACCAAGAGCCAGGCAGATTTTGGGCAGCTGGGTAGTCTTGCCCGAACCGGTTTCACCCGCCACTACCACCACCTGATGTGCCGCGATGACTGCCATCAACTCTTCACGCCGCTCAGCAACAGGCAGTTCAGCCGGAAAATTTATTGCTGGAATCTGACGCTCTGTAACTACCTGCTTCATACCCTCTCTACTGACACACTATCAACCTGGCCATTAAATAGATCTCATTGATCTATTTAATTAACGCCCTTTCCTGGCCGCGAAAAAGTGAGATTTTCTCGCCTGTCAAGGGCTTACGTTGGCTACCCCAATGGGAGACACGGCCCGTGCCGCCCTGTTAACCCGACAATAATTATTGTCGGGTTAACACTGCAAATATCTCTGACTGTTGATCAGACCCGATCCCGCAGTTCACGACGCAAAATTTTGCCGACATTGGACTTGGGCAACTCAGAGCGAAATTCAACCAAACGCGGGACTTTATAGGCCGTCAGGCTGCGACGACAGAACTCTCTCACTTCCTCTGCTGTCAACTCACCGGATTTGCTGACCACAAACATCTTGATCACTTCGCCGGAGGTTTCATCGGGTATACCCACCGCAGCGCACTCAAGCACATCACTATGCTGATAGAGCACATCTTCCAGCTCATTGGGGTAAACATTAAAGCCGGACACTACGATCATATCCTTCTTGCGATCCACAATTTGCAGATAGCCATCGGCACGGATTTTGGCGACATCACCCGTGCGGAAAAAACCCTGCTCATCCATTACCTTGGCCGTCTCATCAGGGCGCTGCCAGTAACCGGCCATAACCTGGGGGCCACGCACACAAAGCTCACCCGCTTCTTCAATGGCCAGCGTATGCCCTTCATCATCGGTGATTTTGACCTCGGTATTGGGTACGGCAATACCAATACTGCCCAGTACAATGCCATTGCCCGGATTGGTGGATACCACTGGCGATGTCTCTGTTAAGCCGTAACCTTCGGCCACCGGACAACCAGTGACTTCCTGCCAGCGTCTGGCCGCTGCCAGTGTCAGCGCCATACCACCAGACAGCGTCACTTTCAGATTGGAAAAATCCAGTTTCTGGAAGTCTTCGTTATTGCATAAAGCCACAAAGAGGGTATTCAAGCCACACAGCAAGCCTGGCTGATATTCACGCATCGCTGCCACAACCGAGCCTATATCCCGCGCATTGGGTACAAAAACCGTATGGCCACCACTGAGCATGGAAAAGATGGACGTTGTAAACGCATAAATATGATAAACCGGCAGCGGCTGAACCATAACCTGTCCCAGAGGTTCAACCGGGTGGGTTGCCATAAAAGAATCAACCTGCAACACATTGGCCACGAGGTTGCCATGTGTGAGCATGGCCCCTTTGGCAACACCGGTGGTTCCACCGGTATATTGCAGCATGGCTAGGCTATCGCGCGCGCACTCAACTGCCCGGGATGCCTGCTGAGCACCCTGGCGCAGGGTATCATTTAGTGCGATGGCACCAGGAATATTAAAAGGCGGCACTATTTTTTTAAGATATTTGGCTATCTTGTTGATCAAAAAACGCTTGAACGGCGTATGCAAATCTGCCAGTTCTGTCACCACCGTATATTTGACACCGGTTCTTGGCAGCACTTTTGCCGCCGTCTGAGCCACATTGGCCTGTACCACCAACACCTTCACACCGGCATCATTGAACTGATGTTCAAGCTCACGTTCACTGTACAGCGGGTTGGTATTGACAATGACCATTCCCGCCCGCAAAGCACCCAGCACCACCACCGGTTGCTGGATAAGATTTGGCGTTTGCACTGCCACTCTGTCACCCGGCTCAAGATCAGTGCAATTTTGTAACCAGGAGGCAAAACGGGCCGACAGCGTATCGAGCTCCCGATAACTCAGCGTTCGCCCGAGACTGCTAAAGGCCGGTTTGTCCGGGTAGGTATCAAAAGCATACCGGGCAAGCGCCACAATATTGTCAAAACGATAAATATCCACCTCGGCCGGAATACCCAGGCGACGTGACAATTCAACAAACAGTGCACGTTGGCTTTGCAGATAATCTTCTGACATTTACAGGCTCTCCCGAAGTGCTTTTTTAATAGATTGTCAGGGATAAAACGAGGTTTGGCGCCAGCATTGGTTACCGGCTGGCACGATGTTGTTGATATCCGTCATCTTCCACCTCCTCACCTGCGGCGGCGCCCTGATCGACAAACTGTCGATAATCCAGATACATCAGTTTCAACAATACAGAGGGTCTGTTCAAACCGGCATCCGCTGCCAGCACCAGCAAACTGGGCTCCTGCTCTTCATAACTGATGCCGGTAATACCAAAAATAAGGACATTTGGGTCATTTTCAGCTGAAAACACCGTGATATTATGTTGCTCCCGCACCACATCGGACAAGTGGGCGATCAATTCGGTCAAACTCTTGCGAAAGCTGCCAAAATTGAGATCGCCCCGGTATTCACTGTGGTCAAACCCGAGGTCAAACTGTACCAGTGAACCATCTTCCATCTGAACGCGGGTAAGGGGCACAACGCGGCCCCTGGCTAAATCACGAAAAACAGTTTTGGCCTCAGCGCGCCCCGCTTCAAGCAATGTTTTGTAAATCAGGTTGACGGCTATATGCAGGAACTGGTCCCGCCCAATGATCCGGGTCTTATTCTGGGCCATGATAATCTCAAACGATAAGGCAAAAACAGTCTACTGCCTGACCGGCACGAACACCAGCATCGCAGCAGGAGGTGTCAACCTGGCGGGTGTTGGCCTCTGGCCTCTTTTGGTACCATGGATCAACTTTATACTTGCCGGACACCCTTTACCTTGCTCTACCGCCTGCTTCTTGTTGTGCCGCTGACAGCCTGCCTTGCTATCTTGCTGGCACAGCCAGCCTGTGCCCAGGCCAATACCGAGTTGGATAACCTGATCGTACATCGCGCTGCCCTGACCTATAAGCTCGAACAACTTGAATCCACCCTGGCCATGCTGCACGAGGGCGACCTGGAACCCTGGCAAAGCAGTGATCCCAGCGTGCGAGCGTTAGCCAAAGAGGCCACCAACGTCCGGCGGCAACTATTGAATCTCAGCGAACAGGAACTGGCGCTACGCCAACAAATCCCGACCGCCAATACAGCATCAGACCCCCTTCTCCCTGATGGCAACTCTGATAGCAACATCAGCGAACTGGAGCGTTTGCGTACGCTGATTGCCAGCTACCATGCAGACCTGCAACAGGAGCAGACAATAAAACCGTCAGAAGCATTACAGCACCGTATCGCCCAGGAAGAAGCCCGCCTGCTGTCAATGTTACATATCAAGCCCCAACAATTACTGCTGTCAGGCATCGAGGCCAATGTTCTTCTGCGCCAGATGGACCAGCAACTGGCCGATATACAAACACAGCAATACATACGTGATATTGCCCCGATTTGCTCAATCAGAACACGTTATCAGGGCAGTTTGAGTGCTGCCGAGAATCGCAGCCTGCAACCATTGGGCCAATCATTCTATGTCGGCCGTGTCAGACTGGGGCCCGGCGAAACCACATTGCGCGTCCACGACCAGGAATGGCGCCTTCGGCTGGCAGATAACGCAACTCCCAGCCCTTTCCTGATAATCCTGAGCAAACCTTCAGGTTCTGCTGCACAGATGCACCTGAGCCGTATTGACAGCATGATTTCAGCCAGCAATGCCCTTCACCCTGCGTGGCTGCCATCGACACTGCTAAATACAGCCGACACCGAGCATTGATGCGCCCGGATAATCAGCCCTGGCGGCCAATGCCTCGCCCGAACCTCAACTGGTCTGAAGATGGCACACCATTTTCGGACACTTTTGGTGATATCTATTATTCACGGGAGAACGGTCTGGCTGAAAGTCGGCATGTTTTTCTGGCGGGCAATCAGCTGCCTGCACGTTGGTTTCAGCATTCGCGTACAAATTTTGTTATCGCCGAAACCGGCTTTGGCACTGGCCTTAACTTCCTGCTCACCTGGCAGGCCTGGGCCGCCCTGCCACAACCCAAGCCACGTTTGCACTTTATTTCAATTGAACAATATCCCCTGCGCAAAGCCGATATTGCCAAAGCGCTGAGCTACTGGCCGGAACTTGCAGACTATACCCGGGCTCTGCTGAAGGTGTACCCCGAAGCCGTAGCCGGTGTACAGCGCCTGCTGCTGGCCGGGGGTGAACTAACGCTCGATTTATGGTGGGCTGAAGCTGGCGCAGCCCTTGCGGATATGGCTGATGCCGAACAGACACGGGTCGATGCCTGGTATCTGGATGGTTTTGCACCGGCACGCAACGCCGCCATGTGGGATCAACAGTTGCTGACAACCATTGGCAGGCTGAGCCACGAAGACGCTACAGTAGCCACTTTTACGGCTGCGGGTTCGGTTCGCAGAGCGCTTCAAAATGCGGGCTTTGAAATGCACAAAAGCCGTGGTTTTGGCCGTAAACGGGAGCAGTTACAAGGTCGGCTCAAAGGTCCCAGACCAACACACAAAACCAATGACAGCCCCTGGCATCTACCAGCCGAACCGTCACCACCTCCCCAGAGTGTACTCGTTCTGGGTGCCGGCATGGCCGGTTGTGCCAGCGCCGCCGCCTTTGCCCGCCGCGGCCTGCCTGTCACCTTGCTGGAACAGCACACCCTGGCCGGAGCCGCTTCCGGCAACCGTCAGGGTGTACTCTACACCCGGCTCTCGCCCAGACATTCCTCTCTGGCTGACTTTGCCCTGCTCAGCTACCAGTTTGCCCACCGCCACTTCAGCCAGCTCTTTGCCAGCAGCATTCTGCGCGAAGGCATTGATGGCGCCCTCTGCGGCAGCTTCCATCAACAAAAGGCTGATGACCAGCTGGCCCTGATGAAAACGGTACTTAAAGACATCCCCGAGCTGGCTGCGGTGCTGGACAGTGCCGAGGCCAATACTGTATTGGGCATTGACCAGTCAGCCTCCGGCTACTGGTTTCCCGGCTCTGGCTGGCTGCACCCACCTGCCGTCTGTCGCGCCTGGGCCTCGCATCCTGGTATTACACTTAGAGAAAATTGCGGCCCGCTGTTACTACAACAGCGGGGTCGACACTGGCAAGCACTTGATGACACAGGTGCTGTAATTGCCGAGGCAGATTGTGTCGTCATCGCCTGCGCCGCCAGCAGTCGCTATCTTGCTGAGCTAGACTGGCTGCCCCTGCAATCTATTCGGGGCCAAACCACCTATCTGCCGGCAGGCATCCCTTTTGCCCGGTTACAGGCGGTACTGTGTCACGAGGGTTATATCACGCCATCAGACAAAGAACACTGTATTGGCGCCACCTTCAATCTCAATGACAGTGATAGCCGTGTGCGGGCAAGCGATCACCGCGACAATCTGGATCAGCTGGCACAAGCAGTACCAGCCTGGGCCACCACACTGAATTCACTGGATGAAAATACACTGGCGGGGCGCACCGGTTTTCGCTGTGCCAGCCCCGACTATCTACCACTGGCCGGGCCAGTACCGGACCTGCCGGTGATGTGTCAGCGCTTTGCGGCACTGCGCCACAACGCCCGCCAACAAATCCCGCAACGCGGTGCATTTATACCTGGCCTCTATCTCAATGTTGCCCACGGATCACGGGGCTTGACCTCTGCACCACTGGCGGCAGAGCTGATTGCCAGCCTTGCCTGCAATGAAGCATTGCCGCTGTCACGCAGGCTTGGCCGGGCGTTGGCACCGGCCCGTTTTATTATCCGCAATCTGGGAAGAAACCGGCTATGAAGATAAAAACAACCCTGAAATCCACTCTGCTGTGGCTGTTTTTGTTGCCACTGACTCATCAAACCAGCCTCGCCCAGACACAATACAGCTACCGGGTTCTGGATCAAAAAACCCAATCCCGGGCCAACTTTGTACAGGGTTTGCAAATTGTTGATGGCAATCTCTACGTCAGCAGCGGTGGCTACGGCGAATCCCGATTGCTGCGCTACTCGATGGATAGCGGTACTTTACAGGCCAGCCAAACACTCAACCCCCGCCTCTTTGCCGAAGGACTCACTGTTGTCGATGATCTTATCTACCAGCTTACCTGGCGTGCGCGCCTGCTGATTGTCTGGGATCGACGCAGCATGAGCGTACAAAAAACCCTGCCCATTCTGACCGAAGGCTGGGGAATAACATACAATGGCCAGCAGCTGATTTATTCTGATGGCAGCGACCGGCTCTATTTTATGGATCCGTCAACCGGCCTCATCAGTCATTCCGTACAGGTTCAGCTCAAGGGCCAGCCACTGGCAAGACTTAACGAGCTGGAGTGGATCGACGGCAAAGTCTGGGCAAACGTGTGGCTAAGTGACATGATTGTTATCATCGACCCAGCCAGCGGCGTCGTTAACGGGCAAATTGATCTTGCTGGCCTGCTGCCCGAAAGTGAGCGAAAGATGGATACCGACGTCCTCAATGGCATCGCCCAGGATCCAGCCAACGGTGCCTTATGGGTCACTGGCAAGCGCTGGCCCTGGCTCTACCGTATCGAATTGATTGAAAAAAGCCCACCAGCAAAACAACTGTAAAACAGCAGGCGCCAGTAAGTGCCGCTCGTAGCACAGGGGCAAGACCATAGATAGAGACACGTAGCACAGATCGCTGATGTTATTTGTGTTCACCCGACAATCCAGCCAGAGACAATTATGACTTCAAACTCCATGTCCAATCATACCGCTGCCATAAAAGCTCATCCGGGCTTTGAAGCGGTCCGCCAGGTCAATATCGAGGCACTGAATCTGCAAGTGGAAGAATACCGCCACCGCCAGACAGGTGCTGTGCATTACCACCTGGCCAGTGACAGCCGTGAAAATGTCTTTCTTGTGGCTTTGCGCACGGTACCCATGGATTCGACCGGTGTAGCCCATATTCTTGAACACACAGCATTGTGCGGCAGTGAGCGCTACCCGGTGCGAGATCCCTTTTTCATGATGCTGCGACGCTCACTGAATACCTTTATGAATGCTTTTACCAGCAGCGACTGGACGGCCTACCCCTTTGCCAGCCAGAATCGCAAAGACTTCGACAATCTGTTGCAGGTATATCTGGATGCCGTCTTTTTTTCCCGTCTGGATGCGCTTGATTTCGCCCAGGAAGGCCATCGGCTTGAATTTGAAGAAACCACCAACAGCGACAGCGCACTGGTCTACAAAGGTGTCGTTTTCAATGAGATGAAAGGTGCCATGAGTTCTCTTAGCAGTACCCTGTGGCAGACACTTTGCGAACAGCTCTTCCCCAGCACAAGCTATCACTACAACAGCGGTGGCGATCCGGAACATATTCCGGATCTCAGCTACGGGCAGCTCAAGCAGTTTTATAAAAGTCACTACCACCCCAGCAATGCCATTTTTATGACCTTTGGCGATATTGCCGCCGCCGAACACCAGGCGATCTTCGAGGAGCGTGCACTGCAACACTTTGAGCGCCAGAATCTGCACATCGAAGTACCTCTGGAGCAACGTCTGAGCGCACCGCTTAGGGTTGTGCGCCCCTATGCCTTTGATGAAAGCGGCAGTAGTGACCACAAAACCCATATCGTTATCGGTTGGCTGTTGGGCGAGAGCAGCAATCTCATGCAAATGCTTGAAGCCCAGCTACTGGCCAGTGTACTGATCGACAACAGCGCCTCACCATTGATGCACGCACTGGAAACCACCGATCTGGGGCAGGCACCCTCACCTCTGTGCGGCCTGGAAGAATCCATGCGCGAGATGGTTTTTTGCTGTGGTCTGGAAGGTTCGGATACAAAGCATGTCGATGCACTTGAAACACTTGTATTGAGAGTGATTAGCCAGCTGGCTGATGAAGGCATCGCCCACGAACGTCTGGAAGCCGTACTGCACCAGCTCGAACTGCACCAGCGGGAGATCAGTGGCGACAGTTTTCCCTACGGCCTGCAACTAATCCTGCAGGCACTGGGCTGTGCCACCCACTACGCCGACCCGATCGGTGTGCTCGACCTGGAACCGGTCATCGCCCGCCTGCGCAGCAATATTGCCGACCCTGATTACATCAAAAATCTGGCGCGTTCACTGCTGCTGGACAACCCTCACCGGGTCACACTCGTTATGCAGCCAGACAAAAATCTGTCCAGCCAGCGCGCACAAAAAGAAGCCGAGCGCCTGGCCGCGATCAAAGCCAGCATGAGCGAGGCCGACAAGGCACAGGTCATCGAGCACAGTGCACAATTGCACGCGCGTCAGCAACAGGTTGACGACCCCACCGTACTACCCCGGGTTGAGCTTGCCGATGTACCCGCCACTCTGCCCGAACTGAACAGTATCAGCACCAGCGAAAACGGTGTCCACCTGACCCGCTACGCACAGGGCACCAATGGCCTCGTCTACCAACAGGTTATCTCGGAATTGCCCGGGCTGGATGAAACACAAATGCAGGCTCTGCCCCTGTATACCAACATCCTCACTGAACTGGGTGTAAAAAATACGTCCTATCTCGCCACCCAGCAACGGCAGGCTGCCAGTGTCGGCTCAATCAGCACGTTTACATCCATGCGCGGAGACATCGACAACGAGCAGAATGTGCGCGCCTATCTGGTACTGTCATCCAAGGCGCTGGCACGCAATGCCGCCGCCCAAACAACACTGATGCTGGACACACTCAGCGCACCCAACTTCAGTGAGCGAAGCCGGATTCAGGAGCTGATCAGCCAGCAGCGGGCGCGACGGGAACAAGCCATCACCGGCAATGGTCACGGTCTGGCTATGGCCGCCGCCTGTGCTGGTATGAGTCCACTAGCGCGTCTGAACCATCAACTAAGTGGTATGGAAGGTATTCGTTCTCTGCGCGCGCTTGACCAGCGCCTGAAAGAAGCCGACACGCTGGACGACTTTGCCGAAAGTCTCAATACGCTACACCAGAAGTTGATCAGCACACCGCGCCAGTTACTGACTATCGCCGATGAGCAACAGGTGGCCACCGTTGCCAGCCAGACACTCACCGCCTGGCAGGAAGGCCCGACAGGTAACAGTGCTGCACACTTTGCTCTGCCGCCGGTACGCGAGCAAATCCGCCAGATGTGGGTTACCAATACACAGGTAAACTTCTGTGCAAAAGCCTACCCAACCGTTGCCGTGGGCCACCCCGACGCCGCTGCACTGGTGGTATTGGGCGGGTTTTTACGCAACGGTCATCTCCACCGGGCCATCCGCGAACAGGGCGGCGCCTATGGTGGTGGCGCCACCCAGGACAACAGTATTGCGGCCTTCCGCTTTTATTCCTACCGCGACCCAAGGCTGGAAGCCACCCTGGCAGATTTTGACACAGCCCTACCCTGGTTACTCGACAACAGGCACGATGAGCGCAGCCTGGAAGAGGCTATCCTCGGGGTCATCAGTTCTATGGACAAGCCCAGCTCACCCGCCGGTGAGGCCAAACAGCACTTCCACAACGCTCTATTTGGGCGCACTCACGATCAACGGGTGGAATTCAGGGAGCGCATTCTGGCCGTATCCATGGATGATCTGCGCCGGGTGGCCGTACATTATCTGCAACCTGAAACCGCCAGCGTGGCAGTTATTACCAGCGCTTCTCAAGCCGGGGCCAGTACAGCCCTTGGCCTGGAAAGGCTTGAGCTTTGAACCCGTCCTGAATATTTGACAGGTGTTTGCAAACAGCTGTGTCAGGTTTTCACCAGCCACGGCCGCCATTACCGGCCAATATCAATTCGGTAAGCTTTTAGCCGAATGAATAAGCGACACATGGATGTGCCGCCACAGGCTGCAAGCCTGGGCGAGTCCTGCGAAAATCAAGAGATTTCACACATTCTGCTGATTTTCAGGGACGACCATCAAATAGTGAGAGATTCATCTATTTGATTGCCAGGTTAATAATAATGAGAAAATTTTATGGTACGCATCCAAACCGCAACAGATATCGAGCTGGAAGTCAGCATTACCGGCAAACCCGGTGCACCAGTTATTGTTTTACTGCACGGTTTTCCGGAGACAGCCTATTCCTGGCGTCACCAGATAGCACCACTTGTCGCAGCAGGCTACCGTGTGCTTGTGCCCAACCAGCGCGGCTATGGTGCATCATCCGTACCGGGCGATGTCACAGCCTATGCAGCACGGCATCTGACAGCCGATATTGCCGCTCTGCTCGACAGCCTTGATGTTGAACAGGCGGATATTGTCGGCCATGACTGGGGGGCGCTGGTGGCATGGCACATGGGCTATTTTTTCCCCCAGCGCTGTCGTTCTATTATTGCCGCCAGCGTACCTTTTGCCGTTCCCGGTGGACCACCTGCCGAGCGTTTTGCCCTATCCCATGGCGATCGTTTTTTCTACATTAATTATTTTCAAACACCGGGCCTTGCCGAAAAGGAACTGGAGGCGGACCCTGAGCGTTTTTTGCGCGCCATCTGGTGGGCCACCTCAGCCGCTGCGGGCGGGTATTCCACTCTCTCCTCAAAATTGGCTGCCCAGGGTACAACAGCCTGTGAAGCATTTGAAACAGCCGTAGGCGGACGACGCCCCGACCTGCCCACATGGCTCAATGACAGTGATCTCCAGCACTATCTCAAGCAGTTTCAACACAGTGGCTTTTTCGGTCCGGTGAGCTGGTATCGCAATTTTGATCGCAACTATTTTGACACCTGTGATCTGACACTTGACTGCTTTAGCATGCCGACCGCTTTCATTGCGGGCTCTCTTGACCCGGTTATTGCCGATCACCGCTTTGTCAATAACCAAAACAAATTGCTACCCAATTTTAAAGGCAGCACGCTACTGGCAGGAGTCGGCCACTGGGTACAACAGGAAGCACCTGATAATTTTAATCGTTGCCTGCTAAAAACACTGATCAGTCTGCGTTAAACAACAGCTTTTTTGCCCGGTTTTCAGTGAACCAATAAAAAAGGGTGGTCACAGCCACTCTCAATGCTTACAGGGGTATTAATCCGGCTACATAGGTTGTCGGGCTAATAGCGGCACGCAAATATGCCATCATTGCCAAAGCCGATTGTAAATCCCGTAGAATCAATGGATTTCGCAAATTCCACCCATTTTACAGGGCGACAATCAAGGTATCCGGGAGGAGTACCTTGATTGTCAGCTTAACAATACTGTTATATCAGTCGTGACGGCGCTCATGCTTCGGATGTCTGCTGTCACATTTGTCATCTTTAGCACCTTTGCCATCACGGTGCCTATCACCACGATCACCACGTTTTTCATCGTGTTGCCGGGTCCATTTATCCATTTCAGCCTGCTGCTCTTCAGTCAGCACAGCACGGACGGCATTTTGGGTTTCAGCCATGCGATAGGTCATACGGGCGGTAATATCACCGATTTCATCCGTTTTTGCTTTGGTTGCAGCAGCATCAAAGGCTTTCGCATCACGCAATTCATCTTTGAGTTCAATAATACGCTTGTGGTCACTTTCACCGGCTTCGTGGCTTTTTTCAAAAATTGCTTTTATCTGCAGCTGTTGCTCATCATTAAGTTCCAGTTTTTTGGCCATATGCCCGACCCTGTCGCCGTGATCACGAGGCGGACCTTCCGGTTCGGCCTGGCTGAATGCAGGAATCAACAGGCTGGCACTGAGACCGGCAATGGCGAGCTTGCTTACAAAACGTTTTTTCATTTGGGTTCTCCTTGGGACCAGGTTTCTTGTCCCGCTGTTGTCATCAGGACATGGAGCCAGTGTAGGCAGAAGCCAGGTTAATCTCTGCCCACACCAGGTAAAGAAGTGTTAAGAAAGGCTGCCGGGGGTTAAGTCGCGTGACATAAGCCCCGGCTTTGACCACAATCTTCCTTATATGACAAAAGCTAACAGGCGCTGACAACGGCATGAATATAGAAATACTGCTGATTGATGATGATGTCGAACTGTGCGAACTATTGAGTGAATTTCTTGCTCTGGAAGGCTTTAAAACCCATGCGTTGCACAATGGTGAAGCCGCACTGACACACTGTCGGGAGCACAGCTATGACGTTATCGTACTGGACATCATGCTGCCAGGCATGCTGGGGCTGGACGTTCTGCGGGGGCTGCGTACATTTAGCCGCACCCCCGTTCTTATGCTGACAGCTCGCGGCGAAGACACCGATCGTATTCTTGGTCTTGAGTTGGGCGCAGATGACTATCTGCCCAAGCCCTGTAATCCCCGCGAACTGGCCGCCCGCCTGCGCGCTATTTTGCGCCGCACCCGGCCAGAAAAAGAAACGAGTACCGAATTACAGGCGGGCAAACTCTGGCTCAGCAGTATTCAGCGCCAGGCAAGTTATGACACTCAGCCACTGAACCTCACCAGTGCCGAGTTCAATGTACTGCAAAGCCTTATTACCCGGGCCGGTCAGGTCGTTGATAAAGAAACACTCTGCCAGGAAGCCCTCGGCCGCCCTCTTTCAGCCTATGATCGCAGTGTTGATGTGCATGTCAGCAAATTGCGCCGTAAACTGGCCGATCTGGGTGGCGATCAGCTCATTCTCAGTGTGCGTGGCGCAGGTTATCAGTTTGCCGCCCAGACACCCCAGAGTATCTCCTGATGCTGCGCAACAACCTTACTATCAAGCTTTTCATTGCTTTTTGGATGATTACCACCGGCATTCTTGGCAGTTGGTTACTGGCTGCACGTTATTTTGATTCCATTCCCGGAGATCTGATTGAAATTGAACAGCCAGGACCACCACCGCGCTTTATTCTGCGCCTCATTTATCAGTTACAGACTGTCTCAGATAAAGAACTGAGGGAATTGATCCGGGAACAGCGGCGACGGCACAACATCAATATTTATCTGCTCAACGATAAAGGCCGCGATCTGTTGGGGCGCAAGGTACCGGAATTTGCTCAAAAGGTAGCTGCCCAACTAAGCCCTGAACAACCGCGCGTTTTTCTGAAACAGGAGCGACAGCCACCTGTTACTGCCTACGCCATTTATCGCCAGCAACAAGGCCATTTGCGGGCCGTATTAACCCCCGACACCCGTCATCAGCATTCCTTGATGCGTGCGCTGGGTGACCGTTTATGGCTGCGCATACTGCTGGCGGTACTGATCAGTGGCTTACTCTGTTATATGTTGTCACGGCTGATGACACGACGCCTGGATCACCTGCGTGATACGGTGCGTGAACTGGCTGGCGGTAATCTTGACGCCCGCACGCCCGTGCGAGCCAGCGGCGGTGATGAAACCGATGAGTTGGCACGTGCTTTCAACACCATGGCAGAGCAGCTACAGCGCAGAATCATCGCTCAGAGGCGCCTGCTCAGTGATGTTTCCCACGAGCTGCGCTCACCACTGGCACGCATGAAACTGTCATTGGCACTGGCTCAGCAACGCCCCGGGCAATGCGACACCCAACTTCAACGACTAGAGCGGGAAACAAGTCGGCTGGATGAGCTGATCGGTCAGTTATTGAGCTCACAAGCCAATCACCAACAGATGGATGAGCATATTGACCTTGCTATTTTACTGCGCGAAATATGTTCTGATGCTGATTTTGAAGCTCGCGCCCACGACAAGCAGGTGGGCCTGCAATGCAAAACAGACCAGGCTCTGGTGACAACCCGCGGTGATTTACTGCAAAAGACCTTTGAAAATATTCTGCGCAACGCTGTCCACTACACACCGGCCGGTACGCGGGTAGAAGTCTGCCTGGGCAAGGGTGAATCACATTATGAGGTACAGGTCTGTGATGCTGGCCCCGGTGTTCCAGAAGATGATCTGGAGAGTATATTCGATGCTTTCTATCGGGTTGATACTGCCCGGGCAAGGGAAACCGGCGGTTATGGTTTGGGGCTATCGATTGCCCGTCGGGCCGTGGAACAGCACGGCGGTACCATCAGAGCTCGCAATAATCGAGAAACAGGCCTGTGCATGACCGTGAGCCTGCCAATCAGTGATGATATGTAAACATTGCAACAACTATAATCCTAGAATCCGCAGTTGAGCACTTATTTTGTCGTTGAAAATCGCATAAGCACTGGACTTTTTGTCTTTGGTCACATTCACCTTGCGGGTGAGCGCGCTACGCACCCACTGGCACTGCACTCGATACGTCAGGCGGTTGCTCCGCCTTGCGGGCAATCAGCCCGCAGCATAGTCGCGTATTGTCTGACACACCAATTACAGCACCATTGGGCACGTCCAACTGCGGGTTCCAGAGTAATCAGCGACTATTACATGACTGCTGCAATGGCAGTTTTTTTTCATGCAAAAAAAAGCGGACGCCCAAGGGAGAGGCGTCCGCCAATGCTGCCGCAATCCCGACATCCGGTAAGCTGCCGGGGGTCTGCAGGACTTAAGTTAGTACAAATGGTTCTCAGATGCAAACAATTCTTATTTTTATTTTGGGTTTTTAACTGCCAGCCCCAAATTCAGCCTGATCAGCCCATTGGCGTATCCAATGTAAGCCCTTGACTGGCGAGTAAAAATTATACTTTTTCGCGGTCAGGAAAGGGCGTCAATTAAATAGATCAATGAGATCTACTTAATTGCCAGGCTGATAAAAGGGAAAGGTCAATGGCAGCAGCAATAGCACTGTTGCCGAATAAGCAAGAGAAACCGGCAGTCCCGCCCTGACATAGTCACCCAGGGAATAGCCGCCAAGATTTTGTACCATTAGATTAGTAGTATAGCCATAGGGCGTCAGAAAGCTGGCACTGGCACCAAAGGCCACGGCCATTACAAAAGGCATATGACTGACACCAAAACTCTCTGCCAGCCCAAAAGCAACGGGAAAACTCAGGGCTGCTGCGGCATTATTGGTCATCAACTCGGTCAGTAACAAGGTACCCAGATAGATGCCAATCAATGCCACATAGGCACCGTGTATCGCAAGCTGGCTGTGCAGAGCATCGGCAACGACCGCTACCAGGCCAGAGTTGGTCAATGCCTGCGACAGTGTCAGTGCCGAGCCAATAATCAGCCAGATTTCAAAGGGAAAGCGCCGCCGCAGTTCTGAACCACGCACCAGACCCAATGCCAGCATACAAATAAGTAAAAAAGCCAGGCCTTTGATTAATGGCACTATTTTAATTGCCGAGAGCAGCACAACAACAGCCAAAGTAATGCTGATGAAGGCATCCTGCAAAGAAGTTGATTTGCTGCCGTTAACAGCCTCATCAATCACAACAAAGTTTTTACTCAGGTTTTTGCGATTGTGAAAATCAGGGCCGGTAGCCAGCATCAGATTATCACCTGCCTGAAGGGTGATATTGCCCAGCTTGCCGGACAAACGCCTGCCACCCCGGCGCATCCCCACCACTGCTGCATCAAACAATGAACGAAAACCGCTTTCTTTAATGGTTTTGCCTTCGATGGTGGCATTGGGCATGACGATAACCTCCATCATATTTTCCCGCAGCAGACCCGCTTCCACCGCAAACAGCTGTAAGCCATCAATACTGTCCAGCACACCTACCTGAGCAATATCACCAGAAAAAATCAGCTTATCGCCCGCTTCAATATATTCACCAGGTGCAACCGGAGAGATCAGACGTTCACCGCGCACAATTTCAACCACGAACAGTGATTCCATTTCCCGCAGGCCATTAGCCGCCAGCGTTCGCCCCACCAGTGAAGATCCGGTCAACACTTCTGCTTCAATCAGGTACTCATTAACGTCCATCGGCTCAGCATAATGCTCAGGCAAGTAGCGGCTAATGATCAGAAGAACGGTTAATCCAACCAGTGTTGCACTGGCACCAACGGCAAAAAAATCAAAAAAACCAAGACTTTTCCCGGTGGCATCTTCCAGAAAACTGCTGACAATCAGGTTGGTACTGGTGCCAATCAATGTCATCGTGCCCCCCAAAATGGCAGCGTAAGACAGTGGAATCAGCAGCTTTGATGCAGCGTGGTAACGATTGTTGCGCACGGTATGGGCCAGCGTGGCCACAACGGCAGTGTTATTGACAAAGGCTGAGAATAACGCCGTCACCCCACCCAGACGCAACAGGCTCGCAGTAAAACCAGATACTATCAGCTTGCCAGATAGCTGATTCAGCCAGGACAATTTTTCCAGGCCAACAGACACCAGCAATAACAGGACCAGCGTGATCAGACCACTGTTGGAGATCTTGTCCAGGACCTCCTGAGTATCCACCAGACCGGTAAAATAAGCCGCCAGCATAGCGCCTACAAAAATTTTTGAGGCCGGCCAGTCTGTAAAAATCAGGCTGCCAAGCAATATCAGGAATAAAGCTGACACCAGGCACTGCTCAAGCATAATCTTCCTTGTGCGAAAGCGATAAAGGCGCCAAGGATACGCAATAGCCGTCGCCGGAGACAATAGTATTAACCCGTATATGGTCTCCTCCCCGTTTGCAAGGCTCTCACACAGTCGATGCCAGGGACAGGTTGCTGTTGTATATCCGGCCTGTTTATGAGGGACTCACTTGGCCCTCTGGGCTTGATGAAGTTTCGCCGCCTGCGGGTCCTTATCGGCATGTCGGCCTCAAGGGCCACCGGGTTAATCAGGTTCTCTGCAGACCGGTTTGACCTGTTATGTCATCGATTGCCTGTCACCTTCGCAACCCCGAGAAAATACTCCTGTTTTGTTTTTCCTCATTGCACTTACCGGGGCTTCACCCCGTCGCCTTGGCTGCGGATGCGGATGAAGCCCAACTGCAGTGCTCACCACGAGCCAGGATCGCCCAGGCGATCCCTGCCACCCGTACTGTGCTGCCGGGGCACCAGGCCCAGTGCCGCAGAGGCATCACGACCACACCGGAAGTTGCCGTTTCACCATCTTGCGGCTGAGCTCATTGCCGACACTGTTCAACATGACGACGGCAAAGCTGTTTTTTGCCAAATCTACACTGATTTTCATACGATTAGACATGATTTCCTCCTCGTTTCGTTTCGATAGAACATTCTTCATCTCTATCCTGGCGCATTGCAACGCCGTTTGGGAGGAGACCATCTCATCGGCAAGCATTTAGCCGGATTAATTCGCGGTACATGGATACGCCGCCACGGCTCCTGGCCAGCACGAACCCGCTAAAAGCAAGGGATTTTGCAAATTCCGCCGATTTAAGCAGGCGACAATCAAACGACTATCAAATAGTGAAGAACTCATCTGTTTAATTGCCGGGTTAGCAGTAAGTACCTGACAAACTTGCATATATCATCAATGGCATTGACTGCAGGCACATCCGGCAGGATCACTGTGGCCATTGTGGGATATACTGCGCCCGATGAATGCGCTGCAAACCCTTCAATCAATCTTTGGTTATGATGATTTTCGCTTTGAACAGCGGGAGATTATCGACACACTCTGCCATGGCCGTGACGCACTGGTACTGATGCCCACAGGTGGCGGCAAGTCGCTGTGCTATCAAATTCCCGCCCTCGTGCGCACAGGCTGTGGCATCGTTATTTCACCATTGATTGCACTGATGCAGGATCAGGTCGACAATCTACGCCAACTGGGTATCCGCG
Source organism: Parahaliea sp. (assembly GCA_047974765.1). Taxonomy (GTDB): domain Bacteria; phylum Pseudomonadota; class Gammaproteobacteria; order Pseudomonadales; family Halieaceae; genus JBKECP01. The sequence continues at coordinate 194,100 of JBKECP010000043.1, forward strand.
CCAGTTTTTTAAATTCGAGTCTGGATGCAGAACAAGCCCGCGAGATCGAATCCCAGCTAGTGACTGGCCAGCTTCAATTGCTGTATATCGCACCAGAACGGCTGGTACAGCCGCGTATGTTGTCACTGCTGAAAAGCAGTCGGATTGCCCTGTTTGCCATTGATGAAGCTCACTGTGTCTCCCAGTGGGGGCATGACTTTCGCGCAGACTATCTGCAACTGAGCATCCTTCACGAACAATTTCCGCAGGTACCGCGGATAGCCCTTACCGCCACCGCTGACAAGCGTACACGTCAGGAAATTGCGCAGCGCCTGCAACTGCATGATGCCGCTCATTTTGTAGCCAGTTTTGACCGCCCCAATATCCGCTATCGGATGGCACTGAAAGATCGCCCCCGCCAGCAGCTATTAAATTTTTTACGCGCAGAGCACCCCGGTGATGCGGGTATTGTCTACTGCTTGTCCCGACGCAAAACCGAAGAGTTGGCTATCTGGCTCTGTGAACAGGATATTAAAGCCCTGCCCTACCACGCGGGTCTGGATAAGCAGCGCCGCGCAGACCACCAGGCCCGCTTTTTACGGGAAGAAGGCATTGTAATGGTCGCCACTATTGCCTTTGGTATGGGCATCGACAAACCGGACGTACGCTTTGTTGCCCATCTCGATTTACCCAAAACCATTGAGTCTTATTATCAGGAAACCGGGCGCGCCGGACGCGATGGCCAACCGGCCAACGCCTGGCTGGTCTACGGCTTGCAGGATGTTATTAAACTGCGGCAGATGCTGCATAACTCAGAAGGTTCCGAAGCACACAAACGGGCCGAACTTCAACGCCTCAATGCCATGCTGGGCCTGTGTGAAACCAGCCACTGCCGACGCCAGGCACTACTGCGGTATTTTGGGGAACAACTTGACAGTGCCTGTGGCAACTGTGATACCTGTTTGCAACCACCAGCCACCTGGGATGCTACCGAAGCTGCACGCAAAGCACTATCAGCCGTCTGGCGCAGCGGGCAGCGCTTTGGTGTCAATCATTTAATCGACATACTCAGAGGCAGCGATAATGAACGCATACAGCAATTCGGCCACAATACACTATCCACTTTTGGTATCGGACTTGAACTTGACAGCCATCAGTGGCGCTCGGTTTTTCGTCAATTGGTCGCAGGGGGCTATTTATCCGTGGACATGGCTGGCCACGGAGCTTTGCAATTACAAGCCCAGTGTCGGCCTCTGTTACGAGGTGAAGCCCACCTGAATCTGCGCCAAGACCCGGAGCGCTCCCGCAACAGACAGCAAACCCGCCAGCCGCTGCCGGAAGATATTGATGTGTCCCTATGGGAGGCGCTGCGTGATTGCCGCAGACAACTGGCTGAAGCCCAGAATATCCCGCCCTATGTTGTTTTCCATGACAGTACATTGCGGGATATGTGTCGGCATTTACCCACAAGGTTAGAAACCTTTGCGCACCTGGAGGGTGTTGGCAAGCGTAAACTGGACAAATACGGTGCGCTCTTTATTGAGGTAATTCGCCGACATCAGGGCGCTCAGTAATCCAGGTCGCTTAATACACTCCATTTGATTCAGACGCCCAACCCCACAGACTGTGTATTTTGAGGCCGCCCACTGTGTGCAAGATATGCCGATATATCCATAGTTGAGATGGAGGACCCACATCCATTTTTACCGCAACCACTACAGAGCCTTCAGCGCAAACGATTATTTTTATTCAGCAAACCGGCATAGAAAAACAAGAATACTGAAACCAGCAAAACAGCAAGACTAAACCACAACTCAATACCTGAGGTTGCACTGGCAGGTTGGGTATCACCGGCGAAAAAGAACTTGTGTGTCATGCTCACCAGTACCGCCAGCATGGACAGGAAAAAAGCCCAAACAGACCAGCCCCTGCGCAACAGGAGAAAAACCGCTCCCAGCACACCACCCCAGACACCAATACCCCAGGCAATCATCGACCACTGGGACAGACTGTAAAAGTAATCCAGCTGCTGCTGTGTGAAACGGGCCATATACTGGGCGTTATGGCTGAGTGTCATAACAAAATCGAAGGCACCAAAACCATTCCACAAAAGCGCCAACAAGCCCACCAGCCAAAGGTGCCAAGGTGTACGGCGGGTGCGCCGATCAGACAAAAGAGACATACCAGCTCCTGATTAACAAAAAACAAGGCAACATTATAACCCGCTCACCAACGGGTCTCCTGCCTATTTGACGGCCTGCTTAAATATCGTGATACCTGGCAGTGGTTCATTTTGATAATTCAGGATGTCAATGTGGTTTCTCAGGAGATTTTGCTAACCTGCTGAGGGCATGATAATGAAAAAGCACTTTGTGGTGAAATTGACGCTGAATGAGCGGTCTCGGCTGGATGGAGAGGGTGAAGCCCGGCTGTTCAGCCTTGCCTGCAGTGACGCCCCCGAAGGCCACGCCCGTTGGACATTAAATCTTTTATCGGACAAGCTCGTTGAGTTGAACGTGGTTGAGTCTATC
>JBKECP010000044.1:0-81830 GCA_047974765.1 Parahaliea sp.
CGCAGGGCTGCCTGATCAATGGACGCGACAACTTTGTTGACATACACCGCCATCCTGATCAGTCTCGCCCAGCAGACCCTGCTCGCTGTAGATGAAGTAGGTGCTCTTTGTGTTGGTTGTGCCACCTTCAGTGACGTGTTTGGCAATTCGTCGGCCGAAGGGGTCGTACTGGTAGTTCGCCTGCAGGTCGGGGGTGCCTTGTCCGGCGGCGGTGCGGCGGTAGCTGGTCAGTCTGTCGGCGGCGTTGTAGCCGTAGTCTCTGGTCGTGTGGCTGTTGCTTTCCTTCAGGGTGTGGCCCTGCGGGCTGTAGTTGATTTGTGTATCAATAGCCGGGCTTTGGTTGAAGGGCGCGGGACTGAAGGGAACGGTCTGCGGATACTGCGTGAGCTGGTTGTCGGCGTTGTAGTGCCATATTCCGCTCTGGTGGGCGCTGCTGGTGCGGTTGCCCACAGCGTCGTAAGTGTACCGCTCCACCGGCAGGCCGAGGGCCTGCAGGGCCGCCTCCGGGGTGGCCTGGGTCAGCCGGTTGAGGCGGTCGTAGCCGTAATCTGTCTGGCCCAGTTCGCTGCCGAGCTGCGTGATGTTGCCGGCACTGCTGTACTGGTACTGCCGCTGGCTCAGGCTCTGGCCGCTGCTGTTGCTGACCTCGAGGCCCAGCAGCCGTTGCAGGCCATCGTAGGTGAGTGTAGTGGTGGTGCCGGGGGTGCTGATCTGGCCGGGCCTCAGCCACTGGTACTGGCTATAACTGATCCGGCTCTGGTCCGGCAGGGTGATCTGGCTCAGCAGGCCGTGGCTGTAGTGGTAGGTCTGCTGGCTGCCATCGGGCCAGGTGTGGCTGTGCAGCTGGTCGTCGGCGTTGTAACGGTGGCCGGTTTCAAAGCTGAACTGGCCGCCGCCCGCGGTGGCGTAGGTGGTGGCGCTGGTGGCGGTTCTGCCCTGCTCATCCAGTGTGTAGGTGGCACGGCTGATCAGATTGCCCTGCCCGTCCTGCTGTTCGTAGGCAATCAGCTGGCCGTCGGCATTATAGCGGTAGCTGATCTGCTGGTCGGTGTGGCCATTGGACTGTGTGTGCTCTTCGGCTGTCAGGCGGCCGGCGGCGTCGTAGCTGTAGCTGAGGCTGTTGCCGCCGGCACCGGTTTTGCTGACCAGCTGACCGGCGGCATCGTAGTGGTAGTGAATGGCACCGCCCATGGGCCGGGTTTCCTTAATCAGGCGGCCAGCCCGGTCGTAGCTGAAGCGGTGCAGGTTGCCGCTGGCATCGCTGAGGGCCAGCAGGTTGTCGTGGGCGTCCCACTGCTGGTGACTGCTGTTGCCCAGACTGTCGGTGGTTTTGATCAAACGACCGAGCGCATCGTACTGGTACAGGGTGCTGTTGCCAGCGGCGTCGGTGGTGGCCAGACGCTGGCCGAGGGCATCGAAGGCCTGGCTCTGCGTCAGAATGGTCGGAGTGCTGGCGCCCGCCGTACTGAACTGACGACTAAGACGGGTGGGCCGACCCCTCTGATCATAGCCATAGTGTTCACTGTAGGTGGGGTAGTTGATGCCCGTCAGCAACCCGGCCAGTGGATCACCCGAACCACCATAGGTGTAGCGGATTGTATTGTCAGCCGGGTCGGTGAGGGTGCTCAGGCGGCCCTGGTTGTCATAGCTGATCTGCGTAACCAGACCTCCAGGACTAATCAGACGGGTGGGACGGCCTGTGCTGTCGTAACTCAGGCGCAGCCCTTCACCCGCACCCTGGCCGGGGGCACGCCTCTCCAACAGACGACCTGCCGCATCGTAGGCCACTGCCTGGGTGCGCCCGGCGGCGCTGCTCACGCTGAGGCGCCGACTGCGTTCATCCCAGGCCTGTTGGGTGACCCCATCCAGCGCATCGCGGCTTTGGATGCGGTTGCCCGCCGCATCATAGCTGTGGGTGATGGTCTGACCCAGCGCGTTGCTCTGACTGAGCGGCAGACCCTGAACATTATAGGTAGCACTGACACTCTGGCCTTCACCGTTGGTATAGCCGGTGAGATTGCCGTGCCGGTCGTAAGTAAAGTGCACAGTAATGGCATCACTGCCCTGCCCCTCACCCGCGCCCCGGGTGCGACTGAGCATCTGCCCGTATGGATCGTAGGTATAACGGGTCGTCCGCTGCGCCGGTAGACCCTCGGCCTCAATGTAACGGCTGAGGTTGCCCTGTGCATCGTAGTGCCAGGCATAACTGACACCCAACGCGTTGGTGAACCGGCTTTTACGCGTGTAGACACGGTCATAGGTGGTACTCTCCACGCTGCCATCAGGATGTATCGTCTTGACTGGACGCCGGGCACGGGCACTGTCGTACTGAATAAGGGTCACCAACCCCCGGCCATCCGTTACCTGCTTCCGGGTCGGACTGTCCCAGCTGACAAGATAGCGGGTAACGCCGTCCAGCGTGTCTTGCAGCAGCCGACCCTGGCGATCATATCGCAGCTGCTGACTTACTCCGTCAGGCAGCTGCCGACTGATCAGGTACTCCCGTTTGACACGGTGATAGTCAACCCGGTAATGGGTGGTCGCACCGCTTTCATCCGTCAAACTGGCCACTCGGGTCGAGGCGGGCAGGCGTACGCGGGTGGAACCGGTACTGCCTGTGGGCACACCACTGCTGCGTTCAGGCTGGGTCAGATAGGTGAGGCTGATCTGCCCGCCTGCAGGGTCAGTGCGACCTTCAATGTAACCCGCTGTATTGTATTGATACCGCCAGCTACCACCGCGAACATCGGTGACTTCGCTGAGCAGGGCAAGACCAATGGAACCATTGGATCCCTTATGACTACCGACACCCCCGGCAGGCAACTGCCACTGATAGCTGACACTGCGACCGCTGTTATCACTGATGCGGACGGGCTGGCCGGTAGCGTTGTAAGTAATACCGAGCACGCGGGTGCCGTGGTGGTCGACCACACCTGTCATACGTTCATCCGCATCATACTCAAAGCTGACCCGCACACCCGCCGCATTGGCATAACTCAGAATACGGCCAGCGAGATCGTAGTTGATACTATTGCCCAGGCGGTCGTACCACTGCCAGCCACCAACCTTGGCCGGTTCATCCGGGTCTGCGGTGGCCTGGATAGCGTTATCCTCATCAAAGCGGTAGGTCTCACCGGGCCGGATAACACCAGTGCCAATATCAATAGTCGGCGGTGCCGTATTGCCTCGGGTGCCTGCTGTGCCGCTTGTCGGGCGGGCTGCTGTGGCCGTAGCAGCGCTGGCAGTGGTGCTGTGGGCCTCATCATCGGCCCCGCCGTCGACAACACTATCCCCTCCAATGCCGCTACCACCGAGGATCCGGGTGTAGAGCGTATCGGCCCGGCTAATGGCCAGCACACCGCCCAGGGGATCGGGATGAAAAACCAGATGAGACCAGCGTGCATTCAGGTACCACTTGCCACGGGTCCAGTCGCGGTTGATGCGCACATGGCCACCGAGCACCTTGACCGACAAATCTTCTGTGCTCTCCCGGTAATCCTGATTGGGCAGGCTCACCTGGCGAGTGCTCGTCTGCGCCTGGGCGGATACCGTGGGCAACAGACCCAGAACTCCCATCCCGCAAACCAACGTCAGCGGCATCAGCACCTTGCCCAGACGATGGAGGATGGGGGATAGCCGAAAACATGGTGTCTGGCGTGCTTGAGTATGAGCACATAACGACATAGAACAAAACTCCGTAATAACAGGCACTGGCCGTACCGGCTGCTGCGCAGCCTGTTGCTGTTTATTCAAATGAGGGGGGCAAGACAACGGTAGCATGACTTAAAAGCCTCCTGTCAGGGGACCGTCACCTGCGCCGCTGCCCGAACCACTGCCCAGGCCCATACCACCACCTGCACCCAAGCCGCCGCCACCCGTACCCAGGCCGCAACCATCGGTGCAGGTAGGTACACAGGTGGGTACCAGCGGCATGGGTGTACTTCCCCCCCAGCCGCCACCCCAACCACCGCCCAGCCCGCCGCCATCCCTGCCGCCTGAGCCGGGTATCAGCCCACTGGAACCTGACGACTCGCAGCTGCTGCCTGTTACCCGACTGATGCTTGCACAGGTCGACCCACTGCGTACATCACCACTGGCACACTCATAGTTGTAAGTGGTGCAGGCCTGTGTCTGATAGCTTGAACAACTACTGGCACGGGCAGCCGCTTTCACTGTGTCAATGGGCGTGATCCTGCTGATGCTGCTGCCATCACCCGAGCGTAAAAAATGACGGATGGCATCCTGCATCTGCCCACTGGGCTGGTAACCGGCCCCCAGCTGCTCCAGCAAGGAGATCGGCTGGGTATTGACTGTCACACCCTGAGCGAGCATTTGCAGACTGGTAATGCGATAGGGGATAACCACCCGGCTCTTGGCAGCCAGTTGAGTGGGCAACTCGCCAAAGAATTCATAACGCAGGTAGGCATCACTATCAGGCAGAGCAAACTGCAGATCATCCGCTCTGACCAAACCGTAGTTACTCAGCGTCAGCTCACCGGTAATTTCCTCACCGGGCTGCATGGCAGGCAGATTGATACTCATCGGCTCAAGCAATACCACAGGCGCGGGAACCTGTGTCTGATAGGTGGCCTCAAGCACAATATCGTACTCATCCTGAATCGTGGTTTCAGTCACGCTGAATTCAATGCTGACTACCTGATAGTCCATGAAAACTCGCTCACTGGCCGTAAGCCCGGCGTGTACCGTGATGCGGCCACTGGTATCTGAGTGATTACGGGCACTGGCGCGCCAGCGATAGTTGCCAGGAGCTATATCGTTAAATTCAGCCATACCCGCCTGATCACTGGTTGCCGTATGGATGTTACCCGTGAGCGCTTCGTTTTGCAGGATAATGCGCGCACCCGCCAGCCCATCAATGGGCTGACCCTGCTCATTCAGAGTATTGGTGTAAATGTCCACCAGTTTGAATTGCACACTGCCCTGCCCGTCCTGGGCAACTGCCACTGTCACCGGCACACTGCCACCCGGATCATTACTGGCAGCAATATTCAGACGCAGTTGATAGTAACCATCGGCCACATCGGCACCGGGACTGGCATTCACCTGTACCATCGTGGACTGGCCAATATCCAGCGTACCGATACTGGCACCGGAAGCCAGACTAATCCAGGCAGGCGGAGCAGCACCATCGCGGGTGAGCAATTCAACCGCCACCTGCCGTGCAGGGCTATAACCCTTGTTGGTGATGGTGAGCACACCGCTGGCACTTTGGGTTTGCTGTACACCTATTTCCAATGGGTTGGGGCTGGGACTAAGCCCGGGGCGGGCTTCGTGTAACTGGTAGTCCAGACGCAACTCGGCTCTGGGGGTAGCACCACTTTCATTGGCAAAGAGCTTGAAAATCAAGGTTCCTGTAGGCGCTGCCGATGCACTGCCAGTGAGTTTGATGGAGAGGGGCACCGCAGTACCCGCAGCAATATCAACCGGATCAGCAATAGCCAGTGTAATACCGGCAGGCAAACTGCCCGAAGGCTGATCGGCGGGCAGAGCCTGCCAGTGCACACCGGTGGCACCGGTGCCAATACTGGCCCTGACCTTGAGTACAGCTGCACTGACAAAGCCACGGATGGCATTGAGCCTGTACTGACCATAGTTGACACTCAGCCGATTGATAGTAAAGCTGCCCTGGGCTGGCCGGGTGGCGTAGGCAGTATCTTCAGGGTGAACGATGTGCACCTCGTAGGTACCGGCATCGTTGGCCTGGGGACTAAATTGATAACTGAAGCGGCCCTGATCATCACTGACCAGATTAAAACGTCGCTCAAAACCCTGCACACGCAAGATCATGCGCAGAGCTGCCATGGGCATCCGCTCGCCGCTGGTATTGACAACATTACCGCTGATCTGAATAGGTGTGTGACCAAAAGACAGCGTCGGCGTAATGCTGACGGCTTGCACCGCATAGGGCGGCTCTGGCGGAGGCGGTTCTGGAATAATGGCCTGCACCGTTACCGTGCGGGTAGCATCAGCCATCTTGCCAAGGGTATTAGTAGCCACGGCACGCAGGGTATAGTCGCCATCGGCAACACCGCCCAGTGCCCAGACAGTACGCCAGGGTGCAGCCGTGCGTGTATCAACAAGTTGATCATCCACATATAGCTCAACCTGGGCGATACCGTTGCTGTCAATAGCACTGACTTCCAGCGTTGTATCAGTACTGAGTACAGCATTTTCCACCGGACTGACAAAAACCACCGAGGGCACACTGGGGGTGTAAGTCACGCTGAAAGGGCTGCTCAGAGGACCATCGCCACGACTGTTGCTGGCGCGAGCCGTGATCTGATGTGTACCTTCACTCAAGGTAAGATTGGTACTAAAGTCAGTATTGTCGCCGCTGAGACTGATCGTATCACCAACTGGCTGGCCATCGACAAAAATCTGAACACGGGTATGGCGGCTGGCTTTACCGGATACCAGCACTTGCGGATGGCTGACATTGGCGCCATCCGCCGGGGCATTGATCACGGGTGCTGGCGGAGAACTCAGATTGAGAGCAAAGGGCATATTGAGTACAGTTTGCCCGCTATCGCCACCAACAACGACAACCGACAGCGTATGACTGCCGTTGGGCAGCTGTTCAAAATCAAGCCATTGACTGGTGCTAACAGGGCTGTCGTTATCGTAGCTCTGGTCAAAAATACTACGGCCATTAACACGGCTCTGAATACGGGCAATACCCGCCGGGCTTTCGGCCGTAACCGCCAGCCTACCAGGCTCAGTAATGGTGGCGCCAGCCAGTAAAGGCTGACCAGCAAACTCCAGGTTGACGGCGGGCCGATAAGGCTCACGAGTGACACGAATCATATTGCTGCGCCGCTCGGCATAAACCGTCTGGGTGATGTAAATTTCATTCAGACCGGGCCGCAAATCATCAACAACGGCGTTAAATGCCCCCACTGCACCGGCTGCCCAGTTCGCTTCTCCAGCGTAGACACCATTAAGATAAACCTGAACAGACGCACCGGGCCAAGCCAGGCCATCAATTGGCACCGCTGTTGTTGCAGCCATAACGGTATGTTCATCAGTCGGCGCTGTCAGTTTTGGTGTGCCGGCCACTTTAAATCGTAACGGCGAGGTCGTGACCTGATTGCCTGCTTTATCGCTAACCAGTACCCTTGCATAAACCCGGTTAATATCAAAGCGAGGCATCTGAAACGTGTAGGTGTAACTGCCCGTTTGTGAGACTTCACTGGTGCCAAGTATTGATGTAAAAGAAGCATCGGCGGCAATTTGCAGCGTGGCTGAATGCAGCCCCACATTATCATTGGCCTGCCAGTTAAAGCTGACCTGATCCGGCACATGTGGTATCGCTGAAATTACCTCTGCCGTGGGCGGCACCGTATCATAGCCAAATTCCCACTCGGATGACCAAGGGCCAAAAAAATCTCCGTCTACACCAGTACCAACACCTCTGACTCGTGCCCGATAAGGCTTACCTTCCTGCACAAACTGACTAAGATCAATAAAGAGATATTCATACGTATTCACAGCCTCGGTATAGGCAACCTCTCCGGCTTCATCAAGAATCTGGAACTGGTAGTGCTGATACATGGGACTGAAAGTCCAGGAAACCCAGGCATTTGGTCCAGGTCTGCTACGGCTCCAACCATGCAGCCCTCTTCCTTGAGAAAATTCGATACGACCATCTAACAGGCTGACATAATAAGATTTTAAATACCCATTCCCATCCCAATTCCAATCCTCGCCTTGCGGTAGATATGCAGTTTTACCCATCTCCTCAAAGAGCCAACATTCGAGTATATTGGCTATATTGCTTCCACGGGCTCCAAAGACAGCATCTATATCAGTATTCTCAACAATAATCCGAATGAGCCCACTTCCTTCATAGAGAACAACCTGAAATGCCGGTGCCCCCCTCCCGTTAGCCTGCAATAAAGATTCCCATTGGACAATACGGCGCCGATAGGGTGCCCGCCCGTAAACAGCACTGACCACGGGTTGGTAATCTGCCGGTTTGACATTCGGCGTACGCCAATCACCCCACCCTGCGTAGATGGTATCAGTCAGTGTCAGAATATCAGTGGCAGTTTCAGCATAGTCACACCCATCTACCGCCATCAGGGACGGATCACCAAACTGGAGAAGGCCATTTGTGGTCACCACAAAGTCGGTTTTGGGCTGCCCATAGAAGGTGAATGGAAAGCCAATTTCAATGCGGGCAGAAGCCTCGTTATCGTTCCTGATACCCAAATCGGTGGGCACAGGCAATCCGGCCTGCACCTGAACCATCGCCACAAACATCAGCATCATCAGCAACAAAAGCCGGATCAAGGTTTGCATATATTTCGTTGGGGTTTTCATGGACAGGCTCACTCGAATGTTTGCTACAGGCCGCAAAATGTTGGCAGGGACTGACCCGCATGGGTCGCCAGAGTTTGTTGTTGCCGAAGATAAGCACCATAGGCTGGCCAGGCACCGGCAAGCCAGATAGGTATAGAGGCTATGGCCGGTGTTGTGGAAGACGATACTGTTGAGCGTGGCATAGGCTGCTGCGCCTCTCTCCATAATCTGCGCAGTTGTGCCTGCTGTGCAGATGTGGCAGCAATGACCAGCCAGCGCTGGTGTATTGTCTCATCGCGGGCCTGATGAGTGTGTGTCGCATGGATCTGTGTCGCCAGGTCAGCCACCACCTGTTTTAAATCCTGCGCACTGGCTATAAATGATGCGGGCAGCGGCAAGTGCTGCAAGGCATCACTGTCCAGACCAATGGCGGCAATACGCCATTGATCACCCGCCACCCCCCGCCAAAGAGCTTGCGGGCTGATTTCATCAGGTGCCAGCAATGAACCGCCGACCAGCACAGGCTGACCCGCCAGATACCAGGCGCGGGTGCCATCGAGCAATACATGCACACTCTTGAACTGGCCACTTTGGCGCAGCCTCACGCAGCGTGCAGACAAAGGTTTGAGATCAACGCCACTTCCCACCAGCACCAGCGCCTGCCCCTTTAAAAAGGCTTTATCCGCTATATCTGCCAGACTTACCGCTGCCACTCCCGGCAAGCCCAGACGGTAAATTGCTCCGGCATCACGCACATCCACCCACTGCCCCTGAGGGTCCTGCGCAAGTGCACGGGATTGGCTCCAGCTCGCCCAGCAAGCACGCTCATCTATACTGTATCGGGCGGGCACTTTGGCAAATGCCACTGGATTGAGTGGCTGATCGGGGGGCGGTTCACAGGTGTGCGTCTGTTCTTGCAATGGCTCATATTCAGACGACTGCGCCCAAGCTGGCCACAGAGCCAACGCCGACGCAAGAGCCCACACTATAAGCACGGACAAACACACTTTTTCAGCATTCATAATACGCTCTTCAAGCGCGTTGACGCCTGTTGATGGCGGCGCAAACCTAACAGGCCCAACAAGGTACTCAGCAACAGGAACGCCCAATAGCCCAGCGCCGGTATGGCTTCAATATCCCTACTGATGCTGGGGCCGCCCGGATCGCGGATAATACCGTTGGTCGCAAGATCGTTATCGCCCCAACCACCGTCACGAATAGTAAAGGTAATGGTCTTGCCGCTGATTTTCAGACCCCTGGGTGGATACCAGACCGAGCGGCCACTGGAATGGGCATTCTGACCATACTTCATGTAGCCGGTAATGCCGCGCAGGTTGGGCCAGGTGGTGCTAATGGTGACTTCACTGCCGGGTTCACAGCCAACCAGCACAAAGTCGAACAGGCCGTGGGGCAACAGGAATTTTTCCAACGGCTTCCAGACACCTTCCGGTGGCACCATGCGCGTCGCCTGCGGGTCAAATACACAGCGGTCTCCGCCGCCACTGATAGCTGCGCTGACAGTACCTGTACCCGTTGTAGTAGCGCCCTGGAAGGTTTTACCAGAACTACCCGGCGCAAAGTTGACCAGCGTGAAATTCACCGCCCCGGCAAGGCCCGCCATACTGGCGCTGGCCTGATGAGCACCGGCAACCAGGTTAGCACTGAATAGGGGCGATACAGCCTGGCCGTTGGCATCAGTCAGCACCTGGACTGACGAGTGATCGCCATCAAAACGAGCACTGGCCCCCTGATCAGCAAAAACAAAGTGTACCGATACGCCAGAGACAGGCTGATCCGCCACAGTGAGTGCCTGTACAACCATGGGGGCGTCAAACATTGCACCGGCCTGAGCGGTCTGGCCTGAACCAGACACTACGCGCAGTGATGCCGGTGTGCCAATCACACCAGCGCTGCGATTAACCAGCGCAAAGCTGACGGATGCAAGCCCGTTGCCCTGTGCCGTTACAACATAGCTGCCAGCCGTGGCATTGGCTATCAGGTCCGGGCTGACAGCCAAACCCTGGGCATCAGTCTTCACCACTGCCGCACCGGACTGCCCGCCAGTAAAACGGGCACTGGCACCATCAGTCGGAGCAACAAAATGCACGGTGAAACCCGCTACCGGCTGTCCGTTTGCATCCTCTGCCCGCACCTGCAATGGGCTGGCAAAAGCCGTGGAAACCACCGCCGACTGACTGCCACCGGCTACGACCACAAGCCTGTCAGCTTGTACAACATCCGGTGACACCCAGCTTTGCTGGGTTATGCCAATCCAGCGCGCCACATCCAGACGCAGTGGCTCAATATCCAGATTGTATGGGCCGCCAGCCAGTACATCCAGGCCGACTTGCAGAGCGGCCAGCGCTTGCAACGCCGCGTCCCAGTCACCTTGCTGCTGCGCAATCCAGGCCTCGCTGGCAGCCTGGCGAGTCACCTCTATCGCGGTCTGCATAGCTGTAGTGGTGCCTGTCAGGACGGCCAGTGCCTCACTGATCTGCGGCACAAGGGTATCCAGACCCAGTACAGTAACAGACTGGGTTTTAACATCGAGCACGTCGTCATTATCATCGAGCAAGCTGGTTTGCACATCCCATGTACCGGAGGTCTGCGGCAAACCAAGGCGCATGTTACCAACGGCACTTGCAGCAGGCGCCAGATCCCAGTTCCACTCCACCTGCTGCAGGTCATCAAGCACCGGCACAGGCGCGACATCACTGTGAAGCAGGTCGGGCGGTAGCTGCACGCGAAGCCGGATATTTTGTGCATCACCGCTGGCTCCGGCATTGTTACGCACAGTGGTTTCAAGTGGCAGTAAAGCACCAGCTAAAGCAGGGTTAGCACGCGAGACCGGTGTAAAGGCTTGCAGCTGCTGACTGACATAGTGGCGCCAGTAACTGGAACTGGCTGCCGGACTTTGCAGGGTAGCCAGCAGATCAAAGCCCACAACCCAGGACTGCCCCTGACCCCAGACACCGCTGCTGATAACAACCGCACCCGAGCTGGCACTTGTAGCCAGGGGCTGGGCCAACTGCGACTGCAACTGCAAGCCGTACAGCGCACCCACGACAGGCTGGCGTGTTGGCTCACCGGGGAACTGCACGGTTTGGTCGTTGCCAATGGCTGGCAACAGGGTCTGTGCGCGCATTACATCAGCCAGCGACTCAAGCGAGGAGGTACCACCTCTTGCATCGGGCAGACCGTCGGTGATCAATGTGGCACCACGACGCACAGCAGCACGAATTTCAGCCAGTGCCTGTTCATCCAGTTTGCCAGCACCACCGTGCAGCCACAGCATGTTATAGATGCCACTGCGTTGAGCTATATGCCAGTCAGCCCGTGTGGTCACGGTTTGCAGTGTGTGAACGCTGTCTGCGAGCAGGTTGTGGGCGTTCTGTGCTGCCTGTGCTTCACAGGCAGCACGCTGATCAGACACTGCTTGCGGGCAGGACAGCAGTATAAGCACACGCGCCTGTGCAGGCAGGATCTGCTCCATTCCAACCGTACCGGCAAGTACTGTCAGACCCAGAACGGTGCTGTTATTAGCTGTTTGCAGATCACTTGTACTGCCACTGACACTCACTGGCCAGTCAATATTGCGATCCTGACCGTCGGGTGGCAACTCAGCCTGAATATCGAGTGTCAGCGTAGCACTCTGACCTCTGGCCAGCTTGGCCAGCGTCCATATACCTGCGGCATAGTTACTGACAGGATTACCGGAGCTGACAGTATGACTTTGCAGGTTCAAACCGTCGGGTATCACAACCTGGGCCGTAACGTCCTCGGCGGCAATATCACCGGCATTGCTGACAATGACCACAACCTGGCTACTCTGGCCACCGTACAACTGCGCGGGATCTGCCTGGATAGTAATGGACAGATCAGCCTGCTCAGTACCCTGACTGCCGCCATCGGGTTTGCGCTTGGCAATCAGATAACCGTTACTGTTCATACCGGCGGTGAGCACAATGCCCTCAATCAGGCCCGGCTGAGCGGTACCACCACCACTACCGGCCATCCAGGTACCATCTACCCAGCCATCTACCACATCAGCTTCAAGCTGATAGCGCCCCGGCGTCAAGCCTATAAAGCCGAAGACGCCAGATGCATCAGTATGACTTTGGCGCAGTACGCTTTAGCTATCAGTGCCTTTAAGCACGATCCCCAGATTGCCTTCTGGCGGTTCGCCGCTGTCATTCACGCCATTGGCATTGATGTCACGATAGGCGCGACCTGCCAGACTGGCATTGACATCCAGACCAAACTCAAGCAGGTATTCACCTGTGCTGTCGCTGTCAAAAACATGTAAAAAGTACGACCAGCTCAAATTGGCATTGCGGATTTTGGACAGCCAGTAGTTTTGCGCCGGGAGCACCTTGCCATCACTGCGGACCACACGCATGATGGGTTTGTCGCCACCAAAGGGGTCTGTCATTTTGGCATGGACAAGGCCAGCTACAGTGGGAAAATTCAGACGCAATTTATCGCTATCGGCATTGGCAAGACTGGCCTGGGTGGATACATCAACCACTTCGGCATCACCACCACTGGAACTGTAGACCCGGTAATTATTGCCAGACTCGACCAGAAAATCGTAGACCTTATCGTGGGCGGACAAATCTATCAGTACGTCATGCACCAGCTTATGAGTGCGCACTTCCTGAATCAGGGAGGTAACGGCACCGCCCAGTGAGTCGGCATGGGTGAAGCTGGCGTTAAATTCAACAAACCGGCCAGCCAGTGATGTTTCCATGATCCAGCGACCCACCTGAGTGCCATGGCCGGGAATATCACCAAAATCAAGCAATAAACTCTTGCCGAGCATCTGGTTATCAACATAAGCACCCAGAATCCTGAAATCGATTAGCAAGCCCTGACTGTTCTCAATGATCCGGGGTTGAGCTGATTCAATGGTTGTTTTGGCCGACACACCGGCACCTACATTGGCTACGCGCACCCCCAGGGTAAAGGGAACAACAGACTCCACCTCGGTTGTTACGGCATCATCGCCATAAACATCCGTTGGCAGAAAGTAATCGAGCACCAGCAGCGGTTGAGGTCGAACGACCACATAGTCAGGTGTAACTTCAACGGTGGTGGTTTCACCATTGAGCGTATAGCTTACTTTGGCGCCAATGTAATACATGCGACCGTGGGTCGAGTCGCCACCAGCGCCCTGTGAGGGAATGATCAACCAGTGAATATCCGCATTGGTTTTGCCGTTCAGCGTACCTGTACCATTGAGCGAGTTGATACCATCCATACGATCAATACGCTGAAAAAATGTGGCGCCAACAGTATTGGGGTCGGTAGTGGCCACTACAGGTTGCTGAGCCTGATCCTGATAAAACAACTCAATCTTGACATTACTGAGAGCGTCATCAAGGCCATTGCGGATGATCATATGCGCATCAAAGGCCTGCCGCTCCAGAGAGAGCTTTTGCTCGATAACTATCTTGACCTCTGCACAATCAGCCTCTTGCGCACGCAGCACAGGTGCCAACTGCATGGCCAGCAGTATCAGCAGGCCCATCCACAACCGTTGCATCCATACGCCGCTTACCAACGCCCCACCTTGCTGTGCCTGGCTTCCCTGCACACCTCCCCCCTGTACCTGATCGTATAAATTCATCAGGCTTTATTTATAACGTTTCCAATAAAAATTTTTACTTTCTTATTCTCGCTCGAACTCTTTTATTTTTACAACGTCCGACCCCGGCATTTTGTGAGCCAGCTCACAGTACATATTTTTTTGATTTTTGATCAAAATGGAACGAAAGAATAAGATGAAAAAGTGGCTGTGGCGCAAAAATCCTGTGAGCTATCAGTTAAATTCACCCGGTAAAAAGCCACCGGGCCTGGCTGCCACTTTGCTCTGAGAAAGCCGTCCCAGTGTGTAGCGTTAGCTATCTCTCCCCAAAACATCCCGACATTGGATATCCCAACACAGGATACATATGTGCTTTACCCCGGACAGAGTTTTGGTATCTGTCTTATGATTAACCCGGCAATCAAATAGATAAATCCCTCACTATTTGATTGTCGCCCCTGAAAATCAGCCGAATGCGTGAAACCTCTTGATTTTAGCGGGCGACATTATCAGGAGCGGTATCCCGCTCAGCCAAACTGGATAAAAGCCAGTTTGTTGCCATCCGGGTCGCGCACATAGGCGCCATAAAACATGTCGGGAATACGCTGACCCGGCTCACCTTCACAGCTTGCACCCAGCTCCCTGGCTTTTTTATAGAGTTTGTCCACATTGTCTTTGGAGCCTGCGGTAATGGCGACCATATTACCGTTACCCGACTCCGGTGCCTGCTCATTGAAGGGAATGCAAAGACCCAACATGGGCTCCTGCATACTTTTCCCGATCATGGCGATACGGCCCATATCGACCACAACGCTGGCGCCCATATCTGCCAATAATGCGCTGTAAAAAGTCTTGGCGCGCTCCATATCTGTCACACCAACTGTTACATATGCAATCATTATTCTTCCTCTTTTCATCGTATTAAGGTATTACCAGTATCAGCCCATAACCCTGCATGCAAAGGCTCTGCTAAACCTGCCCAAACATGATAACCAGCCTGCTGGCCTGTAACAGCAACATCAGCAGCTCACGGATGCGCCACCATTAGATCGTCAGGTTAATAACAGAGCAATCTGTTATGGTGAGTCCAGAATATAACGAGACAGCCTCATGAGCATAGACTACTTTTTCCACAGGTATAGATCCTGCTGCCACCGGCTATATAAACCCCTGTCGTTCTTTAATGATGTGCAGCCCTCGCTGCTGCGCTGTTTATTGCTGTTGGTCATATGCGGCTTGTCCAGTGCCTGTAACAACCCGGATAAAAGTGCTGAACCTACAGCAAACAGCAATAAAACACATGCAGAAATTGCCACAGCGCCAGACACCGAAGCAGCCGTTTTTCCACCCCCTGTGCCAACAAACCTCTTCAACAAGGTCTGGACGGGTGACCTGGATGGCATGGAAGAACGGCGTGTCATCCGGGTGCTGACGGTTTATGGATTGGGCAGATACTACCTCGATGAGGCGAGCGAGGAAGGTATGGTTTTTGAGTCCATGCGCAAGTTTGAAGACTATCTGAACAAACAGCTGGGCCGCAATCACTTGCGTGTTCATGTTGTCATTATTCCTGTGGCGCGCAATCAGCTGATTCCCGCACTGCAAAAAGGGCTTGGCGATATGGCTATCGCCGAGTTATCGATCACTCCGGAGCGGGAACAGCTCATTGACTTCAGTATGCCGGTCAGTAAATCGGTCAGTGAAATTTTAATCACCGGCTCCTCCGCACCGGTGATTACCCGCATTGAAGACCTGGCAGGCAAGACCATTGCGCTGCGACTGTCCAGCTCTTACCGCGAAAGTGTTGAGCGTCTCAATCAACGGTTAGTGGCACAAGGCCTGGCAGCCATCCGTATTGAAGCCGTATCCGAGCTGCTTGAAGATGAAGATCTGGTCGAAATGGTCAATGGCGGACTGCTGCCCTGGGCAATTGTTGATAACTCACGCATCCAGCAATGGCAGTCTCTGTTTGAGCATATTGAGGTGCGTGAAAATATTGTCTTCAGCGAGGGCAATTACCATGCGTGGGCAATGCGTAAAAACAGCCCTCAACTGATGGAAATGGTCAACGCTTTTGTCAATAAACACCGCGAGGGAACGCTCTTTGGCAATGTTATGGTCAATCGTTATATACGTGATTTTGACTGGCAAACCCATGCCATGAGCAATGAGGAAAATATCCGTTTCAACCAGCTCAGAAATCATTTTCAGACTTACGGTGAGAGCTACGGCATTGATTACCTGCTTGCCGCAGCCCAGGGTTATCAGGAATCCCGGCTCGACCAGAGCAAACGCTCTCATCGTGGGGCCATTGGTATTATGCAGTTGCTGCCCTCAACAGCTGCCGACCCCAATGTCGGCATCCCCGACATCAGCCAGTCAAAGGATAATATTCATGCGGGCATCAAATACCTGAGTTTTTTGCGTGATCGCTATTTTTCCGCTGATGATATCGAACCATTGGATCAGGCCTTACTGGCCCTGGCAGCTTACAATATGGGACCGGCCCGGGTACGCACACTGCGCGAACACGCCACGAAAAAAGGTTATGACCCCAACCGCTGGTTTGACAATGTGGAAATTATTGCCGCCCATGAAGTAGGTCGTGAGCCGGTGCAATATGTGGCCAATATTTTTAAATACTATCAGAGCTATCGCTTGAGCAGGCGACATGAAATACAACACCAAAAAGCCAGAGAAGCCGCCGGCATTATTAGCCCGGCAAGCTTTTAGCCGAATCAATAAGCCGCCCACGGATATACCATCGCAGGCTGTAAGCCTGCGCAAGCCCTGCGAAAACCAAGGAATTTCACACATTCCGCTGATGTTCAGGGGCGACAACCAAATAGCGAGAGATTCATCTATTTGATTGTTAAGTTAATAAAAACCAGGACTGAGGTGAAATCCCATGCCTGAGGGTGTAAGCCTCAGGCAAAAAAACAGGCTTTTAGCCTGAATTAATCTGGCAATCTATGTGGCCGGGTTAATAACCGCTTTTTTCCTGCGGGCCGATGCTTTTTTGGCCGCAGCAGTTCTGGTCACAGAGGCCTTGGTTTTGCCCGCACCTTTGGTCGAAGCCTTCTTTTTAACCACAGCTTTCTTTTTAGCCACAGCCTTTTTCTTGGCCGCAGTTTTTGCCGATTTTTTAGTGGCAGCCTGCCTGGTTTTATCCGCACGCCCGGCCACTGACTTTAATTTAGCCTTGAGTTTGGCCTGCTGGGCAGCAGCCTTTTCCACCATTGCTGCCGCTCGCTCGGCTGCATCGGCCTTGCGCGATTCCAGCGCAGCATCAGCCTGCATCGGCATCAGTTTTTCCGCCGATTCATAAGCCGTGCGGGCGATAGCCGCAACGGCATCGGCCAATTCCTGAACCTGGGCAATAAGGTCTTCCACTTTTTTGCGATTGCTGTCGTTGGGTTTGGTACTTAGTGAACTGCGCGCTTTTTTCAGCCGTTCATTGGCGTTGGTCTGTTTTTTGCGAGCCGCCTCCAGATTTTTTCTGGCTTTTTTGTGAGCTTTATCAGTCTCTTCCAGCAACCGTTTTCTGAGTTGTTCGACTTTCTGGTTGGCCTGTTCGGCCACCCGGGTTGCTTTGGCCAATTCTTTTTCCAACATGCTTTCACTCCTGGTCATTACCACGACAAATGGCATCTGCCACAGTGTACTCTTCACAAATAGCGCTGCAACTCACAAATAACACAGTTTGCAAGAACACTGCTGCTCACGGGAGAATAGAGCCTTTTCAGGGATACAATGGCATGACACATTCCACTGACGATATCCGTATTCGTCGCGCACAACCACTGATCACTCCCTGGATATTACAAGAAGCGCTGCCTCTGCCCGCAGAGCAAGCCAGGGCCATCTCCACCGCCCGCCGTGAAATAGAGGGGATTCTGGCTGGCAAAGACAAGCGGATTCTGGTTATTGTCGGTCCCTGTTCGGTACATGAACCGGCAGCACTCATCGAGTACGCGAAAGACTTTAAGCAGCAGTGTGAACCCTTGCAGGATGCTATTTTTCCAGTGCTGCGGGTTTATTTTGAAAAACCCAGAACTGTTGTTGGCTGGAAAGGGCTGATTAATGATCCAGACCTTGATAACAGTTTTCATATTAATCGCGGTCTTCACCTGGCCAGGCAGGTACTGCTGGATGTCGCCGGACTCGGCCTGCCAGCTGCCAGTGAATTTCTCGACACAACCTTTGGCCAATACTATGCCGACCTGGTCAGTTTTGGTGCGATTGGTGCCCGCACGGTGGAAAGCCAGATTCACCGTGAATTGGCCTCGGGGTTATCCATGCCGGTTGGTTTTAAAAATGGCACAACGGGCCGCATCGATGTGGCCATTGACGCCATCCGCAGCGCTCGCCACGGACACTGGTTTCCCTCACTGACCAAAGAAGGTACTCCCGCCATTCTGGAATCCACCGGCAATCCGCACAGTTATCTGATTTTACGCGGTGGCACCGAGTCAGGCCCCAACTATCATACCCAAGCCATTCAGGCTGCCGTCGAAGCATTACAGGCTCAGACGCTGCCAGCTTCACTGATCGTTGATTGCAGTCATGGCAATAGCAATAAAGACCCGGCAAAGCAGGCACAGGTAATCTCGAATTTGTGTACACAAATAGAACAGGGGCAAGAAGCTATACGGGGTGTCATGCTGGAAAGCCACCTGATCAGTGGCAATCAGCCAATGGCAAAACGGGAGGCTCTGACCTGGGGCCAGAGCATCACTGACGCCTGCCTTTCACTGGCAGAGACGGCACCGCTGCTGACACAACTGGCCGCAACGGTGCGCGCGCGCTGATGTTACCAGGTATAACCGATGCGGAAGCGATAGGTTTCATCAAGTTTTTCAACGCCGTTGGGTACACCACTGTCGTATTCCAATAACACTTCAGCCGCCGCTTCAATACTGAACATCATAGGGAAGGCCAGACCTATTGTGGTGTTCACAATCAAATCACCCGCATCATCCAGATTCAATATGCCATTGTGATCCAGATACAGGCGGGACTCGCCACCCAGAATGTTGGACGATGCCGTTACCGTCCAGTTCATACCGGGGTATTCCTTGTCTTCGGCAAGAATAAAGTCTTCATTGACATAAACCACACCAGCTTCCGCCGACAAGGCTATTCTGGGTGTATTGTAGAACTCACGGCCAATATAGGGGCCGATATAGTACCGCAGATCCAGGTCGGCAAATTTATCGCCTTCGGCGGCGGCATTCATACCCCAGTACCAGGGGCCATCAATAAAGTAATCGTATTTACCGATAGCAATCCAGTTTTCCGCATTTTTGAGGCCGTTGGCCTCATCAATTTCGCCGTTGAGCTTGAAGGTGTAACGATCACGCAGGCTGCGCCAGTAGGATTCAACTTTATAGTCAAATTCATCAGTTTCTGTATTACCGCGCTCCAGCGTGAGTGCGCCACTGACCAGACCTGTCCAGTTGTAACCCTGCCCCAATTCCCAGGGCTCTGGGTTGGTCACTTGCAAATCAGACAATGCATACGTGCTTTGTGGTGCCAGCGAAGCGGGCAGCAGCAACTGCTCTTCTTTGACAATCACCGGCTGATTCTCGATCAGTGTGCCATCTTGCAGCTTCATGACAACAGGATTACGGGTCGCCATCGATTCCACCTGATCCTGGGGAATACTCAGGATACCGGCAAAACCGGTTTCAACGCTAAGCACTCCATCGCGCATCGCCGTTACTGTACCCACAATATGTGAGCCATCTTTAAGGGTGATTTTATCCAGATGCGCATTCGCATCCGCAGCTATTGCTGTTGTAACATGCATCGCCAGCAAACCAGCCGCCAACAGAGGCATAACGCCCTTTTTTGATTTTGCCATCATCCTAATCTTCTAACCTTCAACGTTATTTAAAATTTCACCAGTAGCAGCCATCCAGAGATCCGACTACTGTCATACACACAGGGGGTGCGCCACCATACCGAATAAAGCCAAATGGCCATAGCCGAAGAATGTAAAAATAACGCAAAAATTTGTAAATCAGATAGCGATCTAGCGATAGCAAAGATATTTTCTGCAAGATATCAACGCTCTACAGCACCTTGTCAAAGGCTGCTAGAATGCCAAACTTTTAATAATCATCATTTGACCCAATCAGCCACTTGCGTCAATGGACTAAAGCCTGGAGCAGCCATGAGTACATTTGATTTCGATCTCTTCGTTATCGGTGCCGGTTCAGGTGGCGTGCGCGCTGCCCGTATGTCAGCCGGTTTCGGTGCCCGTGTGGCTGTGGCTGAAGATCGCTATATGGGCGGCACCTGTGTCAATGTGGGCTGTGTACCCAAAAAGCTCTATGTTTACGCTTCCGAGTATGGCAAGGGCTTTGAAGATGCCCGTGGTTTTGGCTGGCAAAGTGAACGCCCGGCTTTTGACTGGGCCACGTTGCGCGATAATAAAAAGGCCGAAATCAGCCGCCTCAATGCTATCTATGAGCAATTGCTTGAGGGCGCCGATGTAAGCCTTATCAACGGTCGCGCCCGTATCAACGGTCCCAATACCGTTGTTGTTGATGGCAAAAGCTACAGCGCTGAACGCATTTTGATTGCCACTGGCGGCTGGCCTTATATACCGGAGTTTCCCGGTAGTGAGCTGGCCATCACCTCTAATGAAATTTTTGATCTGGAGGCCTTTCCTGAGCGACTGGTAGTGGTGGGTGGTGGCTATATTGCTGTTGAGTTTGCCGGTATTTTCAAAGGCCTGGGCGCCCAGGTCAGCCAGCTCTACCGCGGCCCCCTGTTCCTGCGCAGCTTTGATACCGATATCCGCACTCACGCCGCCCGTGAAATTGTCAATTCAGGTATCGATCTGCGTTTTGAAACCAATGTTACGGCCATTAGCCGCGCTGCCGACGGCCTGCACCTGAGCTTGACCGATGGCAGCAGCCTGACAGCTGACTGCGTACTTTACGCCACTGGCCGCAAACCCAATCTGGCAGGTCTCGGGCTGGAAACTGTGAATGTCAGTCTCAACGACAGTGGTTATATTCAGGTTGACGACCAGTTTTGCAGCAGTGAACCCTCCATCTTTGCCCTGGGGGATGTCACCGGTGGCCTGGAATTAACACCAGTGGCACTGGCTGAGGGTATGGCTTTTGCACGCAATCACTTTAGCGACCAGAAGCAGAGCGTGGACTACGACTTTATTCCCACTGCTGTATTTTGCCAGCCAAACATTGGTACGGTCGGCTTCACCGAAGAGGCCGCCAGTGCCCGCTTTGGCAAACTGCGTATTTACAAATCCGCTTTCCGCCCGATGAAGCACACAATCAGCGGCCGCGAGGAGCGCTCCTTCATGAAGCTGATTGTGGATGACGCCTCTGACCGGGTTATTGGTGCCCATATGGTAGGGCCGGATGCAGGCGAAATCATGCAGGGCATTGCTATTGCTATGCGCGCCGGTGCCACCAAGGCTCTCTTTGACAGCACCATTGGTATTCATCCAACCGCAGCAGAAGAATTCGTCACCCTGCGTGAACAATGGCAGGTTTAAATTAAACCCGGCGACACCAACTTAAGGCATGCACAGATACTTCAGCACCACTTATTCGTCGCTGAACATACGCCTCAGGCCTTTAAAAAAACCACTGTCAGATGTGTCTTCAGCCGAAATATCAGAAGCGGCATTGGTATTTTCCTGAACGGCATCCGGTTCCATGTCGTTTTTTTCGGCCTGCTCCAACGCAGTTTCACGCTGTGCCAGCTCAAGCTGCAAATTCAGCAAAGTACGATTGCCGGGCTGTAGTTTCAGCCCGCGCTCAATGTACCTGCGCGCCCGGCGCAAATCAGAACGGGAAAGGGCGGACTGTGCCAGTATTGCGTAACGCACCGGAATTTGCTCAAGCCCCTGTTTTGCCTCTGTATTATCAGCATCCAGCGCCAGCACTTTATGATAAAAATACCAGGCATTGTTCTGTCGGGGCGTGGTCAGCCTGAAGGCTGCCAGGGCATCCGCGCCCCATCGCAACCATGTCGACAGAGCCATATCCTTGCTGATCACACGCACTTCTGCGAGTAATGCTTCATGGTCACTGGCGGGCTCACGATGGCCAAAACCGGCATCTTCTGTTTCTGTCATTGTCGGCAGCTGCCTTAACTCGCTGCCTGATTGAGCGCTTTCTGGCTCAAAAGCCACAGACTCAGGCTGAGCCTCATGCATCTGCTGCCAGGTGATGTCACGCTCTGCCACCCCGGTTGACTCCGGTAGTTCAACAGAAACAGATTCAACAGACTCGTCCCGCCTGGACTGCGCCGGTTCTGTTTGTACCGGTTCGGGCTGTACCACTGCAGGAGTGGTCACCTGCTCATCAGCCAATGTGTGATCAGAAGAAAAAGAAACCTCAGATCCGGCAGTTGCATTTTCTGTTGTCAAGGTATCGGGATGAACGACAACTGTCGCTACCTGATCACTATTCACGCTATCGCTCATGCCATAGCTCAAATAATCAGCAATTATTGGCTCAACTTTATGCCTCACTGACAACACCACAAGCACGGCCAATATAACAAACCAGAGCCAGTGCCGTTTCCGTATACGGCCTTCTCCTGTACTGATATTGGCAGCAGGTGTGCGCTGATCGTCCGGTTTGCCCAGTTCAACAGATATAAGCACATCACCATTTTCATCAGTGAACTTGTTGGCGCTTATACCGATAACCGGCTCCACCGGCCTGTCTGGCTGTGCCTGTGTGTTTGCCTGAACAAGAGGCACTGCTTGATCCAGCGTCTCCCCCCACTGTGCCCACCCCCCCTCGATAAAGGCTTTCTCTTCTTCAGTGAGCGCAAGGCGTTGATCCAAATCACGCCCCGGCTGTTTTATCAATGCATCCAGTGCTGGTAGCGGTGCAGCGGTGCGATCAACAACATCCACTGAAGGCAGCAGTTGCTCATCCTGCATGGATAAAATCACCTGCAAGGTATCATCAAAACCCACTTTCGCCAGAGCTTGCGAGGCTCCATGTTGCAACAACCGCGAACACTGTTTGCACAGGTGTCTGGGCAATCCCTGGCTGGCTCTGTGCAACAATATAAAAAGACTGTGCTCAAAGGCGGGCTGCCCCTGCCAGTTGGCACATTGCAGGCGGTGGCGCACAAGGCCAACTGCATCGGTCAGATTCAGTGGCTCCAGTTTGTGCAGCGCCACCAACGATGGCTCAAACTGTGCCAGCGCCTGCTCATGCAAATGTTCAACCAGGGTCTGCGGGCCCAGCAATAATAATTGCAGTGCAGGACGCTGTTTGCCTCGCGGCTCCATAAGCAGCCACAAGGGTTTCAGTGCAGCCGCCGAAAGATGTTGTGCCTCATCAATAATCAACAGCGTATGCCGCTGTTGCTTTAGTTTCAGCTCGATAGTTTGCAGCACAGTGAAACGTTCCTGTTCTGATGCCCGGATACCCAGGGCATAAGCCACCATCTGCAAAATATCGCTATCGCCGGTAGAAGCTCCGGCAATCTGCGCGACAAAATCCCCTCTGGCCTGTAAACGCTGTGTCACACTGGCAGCCAGCGTGGTTTTACCCGTACCGGAACGACCACTGAGCAACAGCACCCGCTCACCCCGATCAACAGCAGCCAGCATTTTTTCCCGAACACGCTGAAGATACGGATATTCAAAGACGTAACGGACATCTGGTGTCAGCTGGAAGGGGTCGGCTGTCAGTTGATAATAATCCGTATACATGGGCAGTTACAGCTTGATCATTATCACCCAAGTGTAACCGAAGGTTCATCACAACGCCTGTCTCTTGCAGGCACCTTTTACAGCCTGCCTGCCTGCGAGCAATCGCTATATTTCAGTGCTCCGCCCTCATTGCCCCACCACAACGCCGGACTGGCAGTGACCATTATCCGCTTCGCCAAAACCATTCACCGGTTGACACCAACAGGAACTGTTCTATTATTGTCCAACGTCAGGGGAGTCCCGCCCAAGGGACTGAGAGGCTGATTGGAGATATCTCCGGTGAAGCGACCCTTTGAACCTGACCCAGTTGATACTGGCGTAGGAAGACCGAAGAACGATTCCCACTGGATCAGAACTGTTCTTTCGGATGCGGGAGAATACCCTGGTTCAACACGCCCACATCTGCTTTCTGCTGTAAAGTTTCACTTGGGTCTTTTCGCAAGAGGAGACCAGAATGAAAGCTATCCACTCCACTGTTACAACCGGCCCGCTGTCAGCATCGCGCAAAATCCATCTTTGTGGGCAGATACATAATGTCCAGGTACCCATGCGTGAAATTGCCCTATCGGAGGAGGCTCCACTAACAGTTTATGACAGCTCCGGCCCCTATACAGACCCGGCAGCAACAATTGATATCACCAAAGGCCTGCCCCAACTGCGCTCGAAATGGCTGCTGATGCGCGCTGATGTCGAAGCTTATGACGGGCGCACAGTGGCCGATGCCGATAATGGCTTTGCAACAGGTGAACGCCTGGTTCCTGCCTTTCCCCTTAAACACAAACCCTTGCGTGCGACAGGCGGGCGCGCAGTAACGCAACTTGCCTATGCCCGCTCAGGCATCATTACTCCCGAGATGGAATTTGTCGCCATTCGTGAAAATGAAGGCCGCCTGGGTGCGCATGCCACGCCTCGTGATGGCGAGGCCTTTGGCGCAAAGCTACCCGACCTGGTGACAGCAGAGTTTGTACGGCAGGAAATTGCAGCTGGCCGCGCCGTCATTCCCGCCAATATCAACCATCGAGAGCTGGAGCCGATGATTATCGGCCGCAATTTTTTGGTCAAGGTTAATGCCAACATCGGCAACTCGGCAGTTACATCGTCCATGGAAGAAGAAATCGACAAAATGGTTTGGGCCATTCGTTGGGGAGCCGACACAGTGATGGACCTGTCTACCGGGCGCAATATTCATAATATTCGTGAGTGGATCATTCGTAACAGTCCGGTGCCGATTGGTACTGTTCCCCTCTATCAGGCACTGGAAAAAGTAGGTGGCATAGCTGAGAACCTGAGCTGGGAAATCTTCCGCGACACACTGATTGAGCAGGCGGAACAGGGCGTGGATTACTTTACAATTCACGCCGGCCTGCGACTGCATATGGTACCAATGACGGCACAGCGCGTAACGGGCATCGTATCCCGTGGCGGTTCGATCATGGCGAAATGGTGCCTGCATCACCACCGGGAATCCTTTCTTTACGAACATTTTGATGACATCTGCGACATCATGCGAGCCTATGATGTGTCATTCAGCCTGGGCGATGGATTGCGACCAGGATCCATTGCTGACGCCAATGACGAAGCCCAGTTTGCCGAACTGCACACGCTGGGCGAGTTAACCAAAATAGCATGGGACAGGGACTGCCAGGTGATCATCGAAGGCCCAGGCCATGTGCCAATGCACAAGATCAAGGCCAATATGGATGAGCAGCTGCGCCATTGCGGTGAAGCGCCATTCTATACCCTGGGGCCACTGACCACAGATATTGCGCCGGGATATGACCATATTACTTCGGCTATCGGAGCGGCGATGATCGGATGGTTCGGCACTGCGATGCTGTGTTATGTCACGCCAAAAGAGCATCTTGGTCTGCCTGGCCGCGATGATGTGAAGACGGGTGTTATCACCTACAAGCTGGCGGCTCACGCAGCAGATCTGGCCAAAGGACACCCCGGCGCCCAGCGGCGCGATGACGCCCTGTCGCGCGCCCGCTTTGAATTTCGCTGGGAGGATCAGTTCAATCTTGGCCTGGACCCTGATACAGCGCGGGCCATGCACGATGAAACCATGCCTTCTGCGTCACACAAGGTCGCACATTTCTGCTCAATGTGCGGCCCAAAATTCTGCTCGATGCGTATTTCCCATGATATCCGGGCCGAGGCTGAAAAACGCGAAGGTATGGCCCGGATGGCCGAAAAATTCCGAGAAGGCAGGCAACTGTACATCCCGGCGGAGAACGTCAAATGATTTCAGTTATCGGTAGCGGCGTCGCAGGCTTGTGCACAGCAACAGTCCTGTCTGAAAAGGGCTTTACCGTTGAGGTTATCGAGGCCGATATCCCAGCAGCATCCTGTCTGGCTGGCGGTATGCTGGCTCCTTTTTGCGAAGGGGAATCTGCGCCGCAGACAGTTGTTATCAAGGGCCAGCAGGCGCTGACCTGGTGGGCGGCACGGGTGCCCGTAACACGGCGCGGAACACTGGTACTGGCTCCGGCACGCGATGCGCAGGAACTGGACCGCTTTGCTGCGGCAACACAAAACCACCACTGGACAGAGCCAGGCACACTGGAGGCTGACCTTGCAGGACGTTTCGCACGCGGGCTGCTCTTTCCAGACGAAGGACATATGGACCCGGTGATTGCACTGGCAACACTGCGGGCGACGCTGATCAAATCGGGAGTATCGTTTCACACCGGGCAACCAACCGGGCAGATTGTCGACTGCCGTGGCTGGGCGGCGCGGGACCAGTTGAGCGATCTGCGGCCGGTTCGCGGTGAAATGCTGGAGGTCTCTGCCCCGGATGTCGAACTGAGCCGCACGATACGGCTGCTGCATCCCCGGCTTGCCTGCTACATTGTTCCCCGTGGTCAGGGGCGTTATATGATTGGCGCAACCATGGTGGAAAGCGCCAGCGAAGATTTGATAACAGCGCGGGCCGTGGTTGAGCTGCTATCTGCGGCCTATACAGTCCAACCGGCTTTTGCCGAGGCACAGCTGATCATGACAGACACCGGTCTGCGACCGGCGTTCCCCGATAATATCCCGGCCGTTCGTCGTCAGGGAGACCGAATTTACGTCAATGGCATGTACCGTCATGGCTTTTTAATGGCGCCAGCACTGGCCAGTGACGTGGCCCGGATACTTGCGCAGGCATCAATCAGTGAAGATTGAACTTAACGGTGCAACAGTTGACACCAGCGCGCAGACACTGACGGCATTGATTGTCGAGCAGGGTGTTGATCCTGCTGTTGTTGCAAGTGCTCTGAACGGCCAATTTATCCCGCGGCAAATGCGCGATCAGACGGTACTCGATGAAGGTGCCCGGGTTGAATTACTATCACCGATGCAGGGGGGTTGAAGCATGTTTTATGGTGTGAATCTGCAAAACCGGCTGATGCTGGGTACTGCACGATACCCTTCACCCCACGTCCTGCGTGACGCCATCATCGCATCGGGGGCAGAGGTCATTACCGTATCCTTGCGCAGGGAGGGACGCGACGGAGATGACTTTCGGGAAATACTCAAGACTGAAATATGCAGGGAAAATGGCTGCCATATTCTGCCCAATACAGCCGGTTGCCACACTGTACGTGAAGCCGTTACCACCGCACAGATGGCCCGGGAGCTATTTGATACCCGCTGGATCAAACTTGAAGTGATCGGCCATGCCGATACGTTGCAACCCGACCCTTTTGGCCTCATCGAGGCTGCACGGATACTGACATCAGAGGGTTTCGAGGTTTTTCCCTATACGACTGAAGACCTGATTCTGGGCGAGAAGCTCATTGAGGCCGGGTGTCGCGTACTGATGCCGTGGGGAGCGCCGATCGGATCAGGACAGGGACTGCGCAACCGGGAGGGACTGCGAGCGATGCGCAATCATTTTCCCGATATTCCGCTGGTGATTGATGCCGGTATAGGTGCACCATCACAGGCTATGCAGGCAATGGAAATGGGTTTTGATGCGATATTGCTAAACACCGCCATTGCCCTGGCACGTGACCCTGTTGCCATGGCGCAAGCCTTCAGACATGCAGTATCAGGCGGGATGGATGCATTCGGGGCCGGGCTTATGCCCCGGCGCGACATGGCGCAGGCATCTACGCCGGTTTTCGGTATGGCTGAGCTTGCATGATGCAGCCATTGGATCGCTTTTATCTGATTGTCGGCCATGTCAGCTTGCTGAAACGACTTGTTCCCCTGGGCGTCCGGCTCGTGCAATTGCGTCTCAAGGGGATGTCGCCACACGAGATACAACAACAAATTATACAGGCACGCAGGGTTTGTGCGGCCCATCACACCCAGCTTGTGATCAATGATTTCTGGCAGGCGGCCATCGATCTGGGGTGTGACTTTGTCCATTTGGGGCAAGAGGATATGAATACCGCAGACTTCGATGCCCTGCGGCGTGCAGGTGTCCGGTTTGGTCTTTCCACCCATGACGAGGCTGAACTGGAGCGGGCTTTGGCGCTGTCACCTGATTATATTGCTCTGGGGCCAATTTATCCGACACGGCTGAAAAAAATGTCATGGCCACCGCAAGGGCTTGACCGTGTATGCCAGTGGAAGACGCGCGTTGGAAAGACGGCGCTGGTCGGTATTGGCGGGCTGACACCGCGACATCTGCCAGAGCTGTTTGCAGCCGGCGCCAACAGCGCAGCAGTTGTCACCGATATTGCACAAGCTGACAATCCTGAAATCCGGTGTCGACAATGGATAACCGCAACACGCAGGCCCGTACCGTGAATCGCTATGCGCGCCAGATCAGCCTGCCGGAAATTGGCCGACAGGGACAGCATCGCCTCATGCGCGCCTGTGTGTTGGTTGCCGGAGCCGGTGGTTTGGGTGCGGTCCTGCTGCCACTACTGGCTGGTGCCGGCACAGGACAGATCCGGCTCTATGATCCCGATGTGATCGAAGAAAGCAACCTGCACCGGCAGACACTGTTTCAAACAAAGGATATTGGCCGCCCGAAAGCGGTGGTCGCCGCCCAAATGCTGACCCGCCTGAACCCGGATTGCCAGGTGCTTGCGCAGGTAGACAGGCTTGATCCCTGTACTGCGCGCAAGGAGGTGCCAGCTGCTGACATTATTATCGATGCCGCAGACAGCTTTGCACTCAGCTATTCGCTGTCCGACAGATGCCAGCAGGAAGGTAAACCCCTGATCAGTGCATCAGCACTGGAGCGTCGGGGCTATGTCGGTGGCTTTTGTGGCGGAGCACCAAGCCTGCGGGCACTTTTTCCTGATCTGCCCGGGCAGCTCGGCAATTGTAATAGCCGGGGCGTAATGGGACCCGTTGTCGCCATACTCGGTGCCTTGCAGGCCCAGATGGCTCTCTCGGTCTTGCTGGGCATTGACCCTTCACCTCTGGGACAGATGTTCAGTCTTGATCTGAGCAGCTGGCACCTGTCCGGCTTTCGCTTTGATGAAGCAGCAGAACCTGAAGTGGCAGGGCCAGAGGTAATTTCACCTTCAGATATTCACTCCGACGATCTCGTGATTGACCTGCGCCAGATGGATGTACCGCCCGGTCGCCCCGACCCATCCCGGCGCGTCGTGTTTGTCTGCACCTCCGGCTTGAGAGCATGGCGTGCAGCAAAAACCCTGGGGGCCAGCGGCCATGATCGCATCGCCATTATCGGCGATGGCCAATGACAGCGCCGGTACTGTTCATTGGCGGAGTGGATTCCAGCGCAGGCGCAGGCATCCTGCGCGACTGTGAAACAGCAAGGGCAGCAGGGGCAAGTATGCGCATTGCCGTCACGGCACTGACAGCACAAACCGATCACAATGTCAGCGCTATTCATCCGGTACCGGTCAATAATGTCACAGCCCAGATAAAAGCTGCTGGTCACGTCAGCGCCGTCAAGATCGGCATGCTTGCCACGACACATATTGCACAGGCGATCAGCCAGTCTTTGCCACAGGCACCGCTGGTACTTGATCCGGTACTTGCCGCCAGTTCCGGGCACCCTCTTCTGGATAAGGACGGAATCGACATTTTGCTGACTTCCCTGCTGCCGCAAAGCACGCTTTTGACACCCAACCTGCCGGAACTGTATGAGTTAGCCCGACGACTGGGAATTTTTAAATCTGCCGATGAACGGGCCTGTGTTGCGCTCCTGATGCAGCGCGGGTGCCCGGCAGTTCTGGTCAAGGGGGGACATGCCTCCGCCAGCACAGACTGCGAAGACCGCCTTTACCTGCGTGACAGGCAGGTCATCCGCTTTTCTGGCCCCCGATTTACAGGGAATCTGCGGGGAACCGGCTGCCAGCTGGCCAGCGCCATTGCCATTGAACTGGCACGCGGTGCCAGTGTGCCTGGCGCCGTGATGACGGCAAGAAATACGGTACAGGAACGTTTTCATCTGTGCGATCACCCGGCGGCGTGATCAGAGCATCTGGCCACAGTAACCACCACCAGCGCTCATTGCATTCATCGAAACCCAGCAGTATCCGATTGTATGAAAGCCTGTTATCTGCATCACACAATTGATGGAACTCACGGTGTTGAATTAAAAAGAAGGGGAGCCTTTCTCGACAGGCTACGATTAACCTGGCAATCAAGATATTCATTCTGAGCATCTTGGTTGTCGCCCTGTAAAATCTGCGAAACCTGCAAAATCCCCTGATTTTACAGAACCTGCGATCCGCTCTGTCGACGGCGGCTCATCAAGCCTGTGATTTACGCAAGATGCTGGAGAAATCGAGCTGACCGTTGCCACTGCACTGGTGTTCGCTGTAAAGCTGGCTGGCCAATTGCCCCATCGGATTATCGACACCGCTTTGCTGCGCAACCGCCATCGCCAACCCCAGATCCTTGACCATCAAATCCACCATGAAACCGGGCTTGTAGTCGTTACTGGCGGGCGCCTTGTCCATCACGCCCGGATAGGGGTTATAGACCTCCAGCGACCAGTTGCGACCCGAGCTGGCCAGCATGATTTCGGACAGAACTTTCGGATCAAGGCCATTGCGAACTCCCATTTCCAGTGCTTCGCAGCTGCCAATCATGTGGATGGCCAACAGCATGTTATTGCAGGCCTTGGCCACCTGACCGGCACCGGCGGGACCGGCGTGAAAAATATTGGCCCCCATATCGGCAAGAATGGTTTTTGCTTTGGTAAAGGTGTCCACCTCACCACCGCACATAAAGGCCAGAGTACCCGCAGCCGCAGCCGCCACACCACCGGACACCGGCGCATCCATAAAGCCAATACCGGCCGCCCTCGCCACCGCACCCACTTCGCGGGCAGTCGTTGCATCGATGGTACTGCAATCAAGCACGACTGCCTGCCGGCCGGTCATTTTGGCAAGCTCTGCCAGCAGCCCGTCTTCACCAAGGTAAAGACCCGCCACATGCTGGCCCGCCGGTAACATACTGATAACATAGTCAGCCTTTGCCACCGCTTCCACCGCCGAGGCAGCAACACTGGCACCGGCTTGTACTGCACTTTGACAGGCCGCCACTGACACATCAAAAACCTGCACGTCATGCCCGGCCCGAAGCAGATTGACAGACATCGGGCCTCCCATGTTGCCCAAACCAATAAAACCCACCTTTGCCATGATCCTGTCCTCTTGTTATTCACATATTTCGTCTTTGGCCAGGGGGTTGACTGGCCAGGGTGAGCTGAAAAAGAGATCGAGTACTTTTGCTGGTACATCGCGTACGGTCTTGTATTGCCAGTCGGGTTTGCGATCCTTGTCGATGATCAGCGCACGCACACCCTCAGCAAACTCAGGGTGGCGCAAAATATTGGTTGCCAGCACTAATTCGCTGGCAAAGACTTCTTTTAACGAGGCATCGCGTGTCTGTTGCAGCTGCCGCTCAATCCATAGCGTTGCCAGTGGTGAACCATAAGCAAGGCCATCCCGTGCCCGCGCCAGCCAGCTGTCATCTGTCTCAATAGCGGTAATGGCCTCGATGACCTGATAGATATCATCACCGTCACACAGATGTTCGATAGTAGCCAGATGAGGCTCCACCTGTCCGGTTGGCAGCACACTCAGGCTGCGCTCGGCAAAGGGTCGCAGAATGTGTCGCACCAGAGCGTGATTATCTGCGGCATCGGCCATCCAACGCTGACGCAGCAACGCATCCAGCACAGTGTCTTTATGCCCGGCGGCAATAAAGCGATCTGCCAGGCCAGTAAACAGTGCATCAGTAGCATTGATGGCGGCACCCGTCAGCGCCAGAAAACGCCCCACTTTGCCCGGCATATGGTTGAGGAACCAGCTGCCGCCCACATCGGGAAACAGCGCAATACCCACTTCTGGCATGGCAATACGGGTGGATTCGGTCACGATCCGGTGAGTACAGGCCGCCATCACTCCCAGCCCCCCCCCCATAACAATGCCATGACCCCAGCATACGACTGGTTTGGGATAGGTATGCAGGCTGTAATCCATACGGTATTCGCGCTCAAAAAAATCCTCGGCATAATCACAGGGTCCACCGGGATTCTCTGTAACGGATTGATAGAGCGCCTGTATGTCACCACCGGCACAGAAGGCTTTATCACCGCTGCCTTCGATAAAGATCAGCGAGATACGCCTGTCATCACGCCACGCTTCCAGTCTGGCCTGCAAGCAATCGACCATGGGCAGTGTCAGTGCGTTCAGTGTTGACGGTACGTTTAAGATAATGCGGCCAATACGCCCCTGATTAGCCGACACTTCCTCAAACCGTACAACCTCATCGCTCATTGACTCTGTACTCCTTAGCGGTTTTTCCATTCAGGGCTGCGCTTTTCAAGAAAGGCATTGACACCCTCATATTGATCTTCCGTCGAGAACAGCTCGACAAAAAGATCGCGTTCGCCCTGCAAACCTGCGGGCATGACACTGTTGCGGGCTGCATGAATCAGGCGCTTACAGCGGCCGATGGACGAAGGACTTTGTGCGCCGACCTGCTCCGCCAGAGCCAACGCTCTAGCCAATGCCTCACCCTTAGCAACCACTTCTTCCACCAAACCAATTTTTTCAGCGGTGGCAGCATTAACCCGCTCGCCACAGAGAATCATGCGCTTGGCCCAGCCCTCGCCAACCAGCCAGGGCAGACGCTGGGTACCACCGGCACAGGGCAGCAGCCCCACTTTTGCCTCCGGCAATGCCATCTGTGCCTGCGTTTCGGCAATGCGGATATCACAGGCCAGTGCCGCTTCCAGCCCGCCACCCATGGCAAAACCATTGATGGCGGCGATAGAAACGCCACGAAAATCAGCCAATGCTTCAAAAGCCTCGCCAAAATAACGCGCCATCTCATCAGCCTTGCCCGGGTCAGCATCGGCGAAGATTGCCAAATCCGCACCAGCAGAGAAAAATTTATCACCTGCGCCAGTCAACACCAGCGCATAGATATTGCCATCCCGGTTGAGCGCTTCCACCAGTATTTTCAGCGCTGGCAGGCTGTCGGTGTCCCAGGTGTTGGCGGCGGGATTATCAATGGTTAGCAAAGCGGTGTGGCCGCGTATATCCACTTTGATTTTTTCAGATGTACTTGCAACAAAGGTCAGGCTCATTTGATAAGCTCCAGGGCGCCATCCATAAACATTTTGCGCGAGATAATCACCCGCATAATTTCGTTAGTACCTTCCAGTATCTGGTGTACCCGTGTATCGCGCACATGACGCTCCATCGGGTATTCGCGGATATAACCATAGCCACCGAAGAGCTGCAGGGCATCATTGCAGATGTTAAAACCGGCATCGGTGGCAAAACGTTTGGCCATCGCGCAGTAGGTGGATGCCTGTGTATCCGCCTGATCCAGTTTCCAGGCAGCCAGCCGCACCATTTGTCGAGCCGCTACCAGCTCGGTGAGCATGTCGGCCAGTTTGAATTGGGTATTTTGAAAGGCGGCTATCACCTGGCCAAACTGCCGCCGCTCCTGTACATAGGCAGAGGCCTCCACCAGTGCCTGCTGGGCAGTACCTATACTGCATGTGGCGATATTGATGCGGCCACCATCAAGCCCCTCCATCGCCATGGCAAAGCCCTGCCCTTCCCGGCCGAGACAATTGGCCACTGGCACGCGCACATTATCAAAGGAAATCATCCGTGTGGGCTGAGCGTTCCAGCCCATCTTGTCTTCTTTTTTACCATAGCTGATACCCTCGGCATCAGCCGGAATCAGCAGCGCACTCACCCCCTTATGACCCTCACCACCGGTGCGCAACATCACTACCAGTACGTCAGTGGCACCGGCGCCGGAGATAAAAACCTTGGCGCCATTGACAATATAGTCCTCACCCTCGCGGCGGGCGCTGGTGCGCAATGAGGCTGCATCGGAACCGGCATCGGGTTCAGTCAGGCAGTAGGATGCCAGCTTTTTGCCTGCTACCAGATCAGGGCACCAGGTATCCACCAGCATCCTGGAACCGTATTTACCAATCATACTGGTGGCCATATTGTGGATGGTGACAAAGGCCGCCGTGGCCGTACAGCCTCTGGCCAGCTCCTCTACAATCAGGCTGGCATCGAGTCGCCCCATACCCAGACCACCGGCGCGCTCAGGGGTATACATTCCCATAAAACCCAGTTCACCGGCGGCAGCCAATGCCTCTTTGGCAAAATAGGATTGCGCATCCCAGTGCGCTGCATTGGGTGCCAGTGCGCCTTTACTAAAAGCCCTGGCACTGTCGATATAGGCTTTTTGTTCATCAGTGAGTGAAAATTCCACAGTGGCTCTCCTGTTAGCGCAGGTTGATACTCATATTCGGCTGCCTGGAAGATGCTGCTTGCGAATGAGTCCAGCGAGCAGTAACGGTTTTGGTCTCAGTATAAAAACGTACCGCCTGCTTGCCGTAGGCGTGCTGATCGCCACGAAAAGAGCCGCGCCAGCCCGTGAAAGAAAAGAAGGGCAGAGGAACCGGAATCGGCACATTGATACCCACCTGCCCCACCAGAATCTCGTGCTGGTATTTGCGCGCCGCACCGCCGGAATCTGTAAAGATGGAGGTGCCATTACCGTAGGGTACAGCGTTAATCAGTTCGATGGCCTCATCAAGTGTATCGACTGCCATGCA
The DNA here is from genome assembly GCA_047974765.1 of Parahaliea sp. GTDB lineage: Bacteria > Pseudomonadota > Gammaproteobacteria > Pseudomonadales > Halieaceae > JBKECP01. Next base: position 34,657 of record JBKECP010000044.1, read on the forward strand.
GCATAATACCGGCCCGAAAATCTCCTCCCGGTAAATACTCATATCGGCCGTCACATCGCTGAACAGCGTCGGGCCAATCCAGTTACCGTCAGGCAGCCCTTCAACCACACAGTCACTGCCATCGAGCAGGCAAGTGGCACCCTCGTCCCGACCCCTGGCAATCAACCCCAGCACCCGTTCATAAGCCGGACGGGAGATAATCGGGCCATAGGCAGCACTGGCATCATCCCAGGCGCCGGGACGAACCTTCGCCAGGCGCTCTTTAAGCGCTTCCACCCACTGCCTGGACTCACCGACAAAAACCGCCACTGAAATGGCCATACAACGCTGACCGGCAGCCCCTACGGAAGCGCCTACCAGGGCATTGAGCGTGATATTTTTGTCCGCATCGGGCATCACAACCATATGATTTTTGGCACCCATCATGCATTGCACCCGCTTACCAGCGGCTGTGCCAGTGCGATAAATATGATCACCCACTTTAGATGAACCGACAAAAGATACAGCCTGCACGTCCGGGTGATTGAGCAACTGTTCAACCTGTTCGGCACCACCGTGTATCAGATTGAGTACGCCTTTCGGTGCGCCTGCGACCATAAACAACTCAGCCAGACGAACCGGTGTCAGCGGGTCCTGTTCAGAGGGTTTGAGTACAAATGTATTGCCACAGGCAATGGCCAGTGGATACATCCACAGCGGAATCATCGCCGGGAAATTGAAAGGTGTGATACCAACACACACACCCAACGGCTGGATATAGCTGTAGGTATCGATGCCACCAGCCACATTTTCCAGTGTTTCACCCATCATATTGGAGGGCACATTGGCGGCCTGCTCAACCACCTCGATACCTCGCCAGACATCTCCTTTGGCATCTTCAAAGGTTTTGCCGGTATCCTGGGCAAGGATTTCAGCCAGCTCGTCGTGGTGCTCTTTAAGCAAAGCACAGTAACGCATCATCAAGCGCGCCCGCTCGGCAGCGGGGACGTTGCGCCAATCGGCAAAGGCAGCACCGGCACTGGCCACCGCCGCATCCACCTCAGCCTGAGTGGCCATCGGCACTTCGGCCAGCATCTGCTGGTTGGCAGGATTGGTAACAGGCCGTTTATTACTGCTGCCGCTTTGAACAAACTCACCATTGATAAACAACGGAATCTGACGTGTCATAAAAACCTACCTGATCTTATTTGCAGTACCAGACACCAGCCTAGCAGCTCCCGGCAATAGCGCCTATTACTGAATTCATGCGCTATCCTGGTTGTCAGGACAGCGGCCCTGTACAGCGCGCAGGCCTGGCGCCAACACTGGCCGCCAGCTTTCACAACCTGCTGGCAGCGGGCAAAACCGGCTACAGCCACAGTGCGTTTATCAATGCGGTCAGCCAGCTACGACACTTACTTACTACCCGGCTTACTACCTGGTTCAATCTGGAGGCAAAACGCTTGCAGGCTCACCAGAGTGAGTGTCTGCAACTGGACAGTTCAAATATCAGTATCAAAACTGTCGCCGCTGAGGTCGATTACCGTGACCCGCTGTATTTTTCACGCCTGTTTACTAAAACACTGGGGCTGTCTCCAGGTACTTGCCGACGCTCAGTAAAAAAATAATATCCCGTCACCGATCAGTGGCTGCTACTGTGCAAGGCTGCTACCATCGTTACCTCTGTCTGTGGTTATTTGAGGTTTTCATGCTGTCCTGTAGAAATGTAGTTGTCGCCATGCTGGCATTATTTATAGCAGGCTGTAGTGGTGTGGAAGTGCGACCCGATGATATCAGCACTTTTGAGGCGGGTGATTACCGCTATTACAAATGGCGCAGCGAAGCTCTGCAAAAGCGCCCCACATCAACTGACCCAATTTATTTGATCGACCCGATTTTGCGTGCTGCCGTTGACAGGGAACTTCGTGACAAAGGCTACATTCTCGATGCGCAACGCGCCCAGTTCAGCGTTGACTATGTTTATGCCGAGGGTTTGCGCATGGGTGAGCCGGGAGCAGAATCCAGCAATATTTCAGCCTATCCCGGTACCGTGCCCAACCGCAATGTCGATCAGGCCAGCATCGATAACGCCATTGCACTGGCAGGTGTGAAGGAAACCAGCAATATCGGATTGCAATTCAACGATGTTGGTCGCCGCGAAGAAGTCTGGCGGGTGATTGTGACCAAAATTATCGAAAACGTGAACAACACTGAGATGAAAGCCCTGACAATCACCATTAACAGTGCTATTCGTCATGGCCTGCACGACCTGCCAAAAGCAGATTGAGATTCAACCCGGCAGTTTTTATTAACCCGGCTACACAGGTTGTCGGATTAATAGCGGCACATGGATGTATTGCGAAAACCGATCGCAGGCCCGGAAAAATTATTCCGGGTCAGCGATCGGCGTACACCTGAGGGTTGGCACAATGGGGCATATGCTGCCCTTTCAAAGCCGCAATAGCGTTTTCTACCGCAATATCGGCCATTCGTGCACGTGTGACTGTTGTTGAGCTGGCAATGTGCGGTGTGAGAATTACATTGGGCAAATGCAGCAGGGGGCTGTCTTGCGCCAGCGGTTCTGACTCAAAAACATCAATACCCGCAGCGAGCAGGTCTCCACATTGCAAAGCCTCAGCCAAGGCCTTTTCATCCACCACACCACCACGCGCCGTATTAACCAGCACCGCACCCGGTTTCATGGTGGCAATACGCTCAGCGTTGAGCAGGTTGCGTGTTTGCGGGGTGAGCGCTGTGTTGACTGATACAAAATCACTGCGCAGCAACAACGCTTCCAGCGAGACAGCCTCAACACCGGCCACTTCCCGACCACTGCGTGTCCAGGACAGCACATTCATCCCAAAGCCCTGTGCCCGACGAGCTACCGCCTGCCCGATTTCGCCCAGCCCGATAATACCCAGGGTGGCACCGCTGACATCTTTACCGGCAAAAAAATCCGGTGTCCAGGCGCTTTCCGGACGCCAGTTGCCCTGGCGTACATAACGGTCAGCCTCTGCCACCCGCCGCGCAGCTGCCAACAGCAGGGCAAAATTTGCATCAGCTGTTGTATTAACCAATACGCCCGGCGTATGACCGACAGCAATACCGCGCTCAGTGGCAGCTGACACATCAATATGATCAACACCCACTGACATCGTGGAAATGAACTTAAGCTCGGGCATGGCATCCAACAAAGACGCATCGAGACAATCTGTCAGCAGGCATATGACACCCTCACAGGCAGACAGCTCTTCACGCAGGGATTCATGTGGTAACAAACCCGGCCCCATCCACACGTTCAGATCACACAACTGGGGTAAATCGTGTATGCGTTCACCGGGAAGCTGGTGTGTAACAAATATTTTCGTATTCATATTCTGAGGATAACCCAAAGCCTGTTGACCGCAATAGTGCGGTGACAAATTTCCCGCTTTTTACACTATGATTTCCCGTCTATGATGTGCGCCACAACACAATTTTGCTATTCAATCATTCACAGCATAAACCTGACGGCAGAGCAGCGACGGCGGGCCTGTTTAAAGCGTGGCATTTTACGGATAACTTTTAATGACAGACAACATTCAAGCCACTCAAACATTACATACTGATCTCAAGCGACGGCTGGTGGTCGATGCCAGCCAGCTCCCCTGGCATAAAGGTCGCGCAGTGGGTATCTGGCAAAAAATACTGCATCGCAGTGGCGCAGACAATGGCCAGCTGACTGCTATCGTGCGCTACGAACCCGGCGCGCGATGGCATGAACATGAACACCCCGATGGCGAAGAAATTCTTGTTCTGGAAGGGATCTTTTCCAACCGGCAGGGTAACTGGCCTGCCGGTAGCTATCTGCTTAAATCCAGCGATATCCGCAATGAATCCTGGTCAGAAAAAGGCTGCACCGTATTTATCAAACTCAGGCAGCTGCCCGGCAGTGATCGTGATCAGGTAGCCATTCAGACATCCGGTGATGCCTGGCGTGAATCTGTGCGCCGCAATGTTCACTGGAAAAAACTCTATGCCCAGGAACCCTATGCAGACTTTATGCGCCTGGAAGCCTGGGATTGCCCCGCCGAGTTGGGCCAAATCAATTTCCCGCGCGGGGCTGAATTATTAGTGCTCAGCGGCGGCTTCAGTGACCGTGAAGGTATATACAAAGCTCTCACCTGGCTGCGCATCCCCGCTGGCGGCGCCCTGACACCTGACAGTGACAGCTACTGCGAGCTGTATATAAAAGAAGGCGGCTTTGACTATCTGTGGACCTCATCCACACCGGCAGAGATGGCAGGTTAGCGCAGGCGGCCCCTTTATCTCAGGGGCAACGTTCAAATTGTCATACCACCATCGACCACAATACACTCGCCATTGGTATAACTGCTGGCGTCCGACACCAGATAGAGCACTGTACCCGCCATTTCTTCGGGTTCTGCATGGCGTTGCTGGGGAATCATTTTAACCACGCTGTCGTAAAGCCCTTCAGTTTCAAACAGGGTACTGGCAAAGCGGGTTTTCGTCAGCCCCGGCAACAGTGCATTGACCCGGATACCCAGTGGCCCGCACTCCTTGGCAAAAGCCCTGGTCATATTGACCACTGCCGCCTTGGTAATAGAGTAAATACCCTGCATCGGACCCGGTTGCAGTGCGTTAATAGACGCCGTATTGACGATGGTACCACCACCCTGCTCCCGCATCATTTTGCCTGCCTCGATGGACATAAAGAAATAACCGCGAATATTGACCTCTACAGTTTTGTTATAGGCACCCAGATCCGTGTCGAGAATATGTCCAAAATAGGGATTGGTTGCTGCATTATTGACACAGATATCCAGCCGACCGGGGCCACTTTTAATCCAGTCAAATAGCGTATTGATACTGTCCATACTACCCACATGACAGGCGTGGGCATCGGCTTTGCCACCACTCTTGCGGATAGATTGAGCAATGGCTTCACAATCATCCTGTTTGCGGCTGGACACAATCACATGGGCACCGTACTCCGCCAGCAGCCGGGCAATTGCCTCACCAATACCCCGGCTGGCTCCACTGATCAGGGCGACTTTGCCGTCCAGATTGAACAAATCTCTTGCCATGTTATTTCTCCTTGCGCAGGTGCGCACTCAAGACCTGTGCGATTTAATTATTGAGCTTGTTTTTTTAACTTTGGGTATGCCGCAAAGAATAATAGCACGCTGCTTGCTTCTGTCACGGCGGTTATACCGTGTTTTTACGCTTCACCCTGCCAGCGCTTTACCTGGGGCAGGTTAAGCCCCAGCAGATCAAGCGCACGACCGACACTTTGGGTAACTATTTCATCAATGGTTTGCGGGCGGGTATAAAAAGCAGGCACCGGTGGCGCAATGATCGCCCCCATCTCTGAAGCCTGGGTCATGCTGCGCAGATGCCCTGTGTGCAAGGGCGTTTCACGCAACATCAATACCAGCCGCCGACGCTCTTTGAGTACCACATCGGCCGCCCGGGTCAACAGAGATGAAGTCACACCAGTGGCAATTTCCGACAGTGTCCGCACTGAGCATGGAGCAATCAACATACCAGCGGTAATAAAGGAACCACTGGCAATTGCGGCGCCAATATCACTGACCGGATATACCTGGCTGGCCAGTGCCCTGATATCCTCGATATCACGGTCTATCTCATGGTGCAGCGTCAATCGGGCAGAGGAGCTGATGACTAGATGCGTTTCCACCTGCGCCTCACGCAACAGCTCCAGAGCTCGCACACCGTAAGTCACTCCCGAGGCGCCGCTGATACCCACAATCAAGCGCTGAGTCATAAGTGCCATACCTATTTTTACATTAATCATAACAGTGGCACTGTAACATAGAGCCACCGAATATCTGTTAAAGTAGCGTCGGTTTTCAGGAGAGAGAATATGCGCCCACTGCACACGCAGCGCCTGATCATCGAAGAACTCACACCAGCAGATGCACCTTTTATGCTGGCCCTGCTCAACGATGCGGACTTTATCGCCAATATTGCCGATCGCGGGGTACGCACACTGGCACAGGCCGAGCGCTATATTGTGGAAGGTCCGATGCAAAGCTACACCGAGCACGGATATGGCATGTTTGCCGTGCGCCAGCGTGAAAGCGGCCATTGCGTGGGTGTGTGTGGTCTCATCAAACGTCCCCAGCTGAACGATACTGATATTGGCTACGCTTTTTTGTCCACAGCCCGCAGCCAGGGACTGGCATTGGAAGCGGCGCAAGCCGTGTGGACCTACGCTACAGGTGAACTCGGACTGCAACGACTGGCGGCTATTGTCTCACCGACTAATACCGCCTCTATCCGCCTGCTGGCAAAACTCGGCCTGCACTATGAACGCGATATCCGCCTGACACCCGGGGACAGTCCTGTGCGCCTCTACGGTTGGCGAGCCGGACAGGACTGACCGGGATTTTTACCACCGTTAAAAATGGTAGCGTAAACCCACCTCTATGCTGCGACCTGCTTCGGGTGCAATATCCTTGAGAAAAGAGGTCGACAGACGAATCTCTTCATCGCCCAGGTTTTTAAGCGCCGCAAAAAATGTCAGCTGATCCTGTTGGCCCCATTGATAATCCAGACCGGCATCCCAGCGGGTATAGGCTGCTGTTTTATCATCATAGGCACCGGGCCTTTGTTGTTTTGAAGCATGCAGTAGCGATGTCCATAAGGCCAAACGGCCACCCTCCCAACTTAAACGACCCTGCCAGCGCCTGGGCGGCAGACGGGGAACAGCTTTGCTGCCATTCAGGCTGCTATCAAATTCACCGCGCGTAAAATCACCACCGGCCCGCATCACAAGCTCTCCGCCGGACAGATGAAGCAACATAAAATGGGCATCCACTTCCAACCCGTAAAAACGGGCATCGCGCTGGATATAAGCCATCACCATGGTTTCATCAACTTCCAGGCCGGTATTTTCCAATGCAATATAATCGCTGAAATCATTGTAATAGGCATTTACCGTGACAAAGTGCCTGCCATTATCCCAACGCAGGGACAAATCCAGATTACGCGCAAGCTCCGTATCCAGCTCGGTATTGCCTATTTCAATAGCATCGGTGGCTGCGTGAGTCACCCAGCCACTGGCATCAACGGCCTCTACATTGGAGTAAAGCTCCTCTGTCGAAGGTGCGCGCTCTGAACGCGACACTGACAGACTCAGCTGCCACTGCTCATTCATCAGCCACAATGCAGAAGCTGACAAACTAAAGGCATCAAAATTACGCTGTGACGCTTGTGATGAATCCGGATCACGATAATTGTGGTCGTATCGAAAACCACCTTCAAAAATCCAGTTACTCAGATTGTAGTGCTCAATCAGAAAAAATCCGATATCCCGACTTTGGGTTCTGGGTACAAAAGCCTCTTCACCGAGGGCACTGAATTCCCGATCAAGCACCTGCATACCAACAACACCCTGCAGCGACCCCAGTGGCTGATGTACCAGTTCAAGCCGCCCCTGCCAGGTATCATTGCTGTAACGGGTACCGACTTCGCCACCGGCTTCAATCTCCCGATGCCCGTAATCGGTGTAACTTAGCAAGGCACGAACCGAATCAATGACAGGCGTCACATCATACAACTGCATGGCAAAATCATAGCGGGTCTGTTGTAGATCGATACGCAAACCCTCATCGTGATCGGCATGTTCCTCATGCTCATCGTCATCATGGCCTGCATCTTCTTCGTGGTGGGAATGTTCATGGGCACCGACAGGAATACCATATTCACTATCGAGCCGACTTATCGCCAGCCCGGCATAACCCTGATTAAAATGATAGCTAAAACCTGCACTACCACTGTGACTGCGACCATCAGAGTTAGCAATATAGCCTTTGCTGGCTTCGTGCTCCTCATCCTGTTCATAACTGGCATAACCGGGAATTTCAGTGTTGTTCCAGCTTCTGCTGATACCATCGAGGTGAAAGGCAAAATCGCCATGACCACTGTCGAGACGACCTACCGTTGTATCCATATCACTGACAGAAGCGTGGCGATATTCCAGCGCACCATCCATAGATAACTGGCGCTGACCGGGAATGCGGTTGTCGATCACATTGACCACCCCGCCAATGGCACCACCACCGTAGAGCAACGTTGAGGGACCACGCAGAATTTCAATAGCGTCAGCCAGCAGAGCCTCAACGGCAACAGCGTGGTCCGCCGACAGACTGGCGGCGTCGGCACTGGCGATACCATTTTGCAGAACGCTCACCCGGGCACCCTGCTGCCCCCGAATGACCGGCTGGCCAACACCGGGACCAAAAGATGCACTGGCCAGACCCACGGTACCGGACAGCGTTTCACCCAGCGTGGCTGCCGCTGTCCGGCGAAGCTCCTCCGCATTCAATACTGTCACCGGCAGGGCCGTTTCTGCACTTTGTTTGTGCAACGGTACAGACACCAGCACATGCTCCAGGAGTTTTTGTTGTGCCTTTTGTGGCGCTGCGTGTTGTGGTGCTGCTTGTTGTACTTTTTCCAGGGCAACAGCAGCATTCGCACCGGCCATCGCCAGCACGAGGGGATAAATCGTTTTCATAATGTACTCCGTAAATAAAAAGGGGATTTTATTCAGGAGCAGGCAGGCGGCGCTCTCGGCTGAGGCGGCAGAAAAATACGGCGAAACTCACCCCGAAATGGGGCTTTAACATATTGCTGCAGAACCGGAAAGAACGCTGCCAGAGGTATTGCCGCATAAACCAGTAAAACCGGTGCGGACTTACATAACAGGCACTCCACCGCATCGTCTGCAATATCGTGTGTGTGTCCTGCCTCCAGCAATGGCAAACCCACCACGCACAACAAAACCGCCAGCAATAAAAATCTGGCGGTATGTGAGTGAAGTTCACGGCGCACTTGAAACAACGACACGAAATACAAAACCTGATAAAACAGCGGCGAGTATACGAATCAAACGGCTACATAGCCAGCATCCAGCCTGAAAGCAACAAGCCATCATCGAACTTACTGATCGGAACGAAACAATGCCACTATCTTATTACCGGCATAAAGACTAAGTTGCTGATCAGCCAGCGCATAACGCTCGACACGGGCAAGCGTGTCCAGATAGCGCTGCTCCAGATCCATACCCTGCATACAAGCACGGCGCGTACCGGCAATAGGACCGAAGCTGAGTGCGCCGTCATTGTCGGCCTTATCAATATCATAGGTGCCAGCATAGCGATTACAGCCAGCATAACCTCCGGCGCGACCCGTGCGACCATCAAAACGCAAGCTGGCTGCCTCACCACTGGCACTCACCGGTGGCACCTCACCATTGAGCTCCACCAGCTGCCACTGCACATCGAGCAGACTGCCGCCACTCACCGCTGGCGCAACCATACGCTGCATGGGCACCTGCACAGGTTGTTCACCGGCAAAGGGGTCAATATTTCTGGTACTGCCAAACAGCAACCGGTCCCGCAAGCGGACCGTAGCGCGCAACGAATAGCGGTGCCCTGGCTGAATACTGCTTTCAGGATATGTCAGTTCAAAGTGGTAGGGTGGTGCTTTTGTCGCAGCCTGAGCGGCACGGGCCAATACTGTAGCCGATGCATCGGCCCGCGATACATCCAGCAACTGTACCTCCACCTGCGCCTCTGCTGGCAGCAACATGCGTTCACGGTAACTTACCTCTACAGCAACCATCGCCATGGCTTCATCTCCAGTATTGGAACCGGTATTGCTGGCGCAGGCACTTATGAACAGACTTGCCAGCAATAGCACCCATACCCGCCCGTATTGCCAATAACATTCTTTGTAACGCATATCACTTTCCACTTGTTTTTACATCCTCATTGACGTTGCGGCACGCCATTTGCCCGCGTTTGACTGGGCAATAGTTGCATAGTTCAAATATCATCCTAGACTCCGCAGTCGAGTGCTTGTTTTCTTCTTGAAAACCGTATGGATATTGGGCTTCTGGTCTTTGATCGCAGATCGCACTCACCTTTCGGGTAAAAACACTACGCACGGGTACTGCACTCGGCGCGTCAGGCAGCGTTGTTGCGCCTTGCCTGACACACCGATTACAGCACCATTGGACACGTCCAACTGCGGATTCCAGGATCATCCAGTGAAAGCCTATACGCCAGACAGGCGTGTGCAAAGTGTGGCATAACCAAATACAACCCTCTCCAGGCTTAAGTAATTTTTCTGTTGGTGCTGGAGGGTGTATCCTTTGCGCTTTATTCACGAGCCTGGAAAACACTTGTCCGCTGCCATCGCCATCTGGTGCCTGACCGATAACAAACCCGGCCATCGCAGTCAGTTACTTGGGCTGGGACAGGCACTGACTGACCGTATCAACGGCCAGCTTTACTGGCTTGCTGTTGGCAAGGAAGCCAAAACCGGTGCGGCACAACTGGCTCGCCAGCAAAAACCCACACTGATTCTCTGCGCCGGTCACCGCACCCACTGGCAGGCACTTGGCTTGCGCTGGCGCTACGGCGGCAAACTGATTGTACTGTTAAAACCCAGTCTGCCCACCTGGCTGTTTAATTTATGTGTAATTCCCGAGCATGACCAACCCGGCCAGGGACCACGCATATTGAGTACCTGTGGCACACTGAACGATATTCACCCGACCACTCATGCCGACCCGAAGCACAGTCTGTTATTGATTGGCGGCCCCTCCCACAATCACGGCTGGGACGAGGCAGACATGCTGCAACAGCTGAAAAACCTGGTGGCCAGCCAACCAGAACAGCACTGGCTGCTGACCACTTCCCGGCGCACACCGGCTCATTTTATTACTGCTCTGTCCTCGCTGGCCAACAACAATTTCAAGGTGGTTCCCGTTGAGGAAACCGACCGCGACTGGCTGCGTCGGCAATACGCCCGCTGCGGCCGGATCTGGGTCAGTGAGGACAGCGCATCAATGGTCTACGAGGCACTGACCGCCGGCGCACAAGTTGGCATTTTAGCTGTACCTCGTCTGCGGCAGAGTCGTGTCAGTCGCGGTCTTGACCAACTGCTGCAACAAGGTCGCGTGACCAGCCTGGCCGCTTTGTGCGAGACTGGCAGCATGAGCCCGGTCGGCACCAGTCTGAACGAAGCTGCCCGGGTGGCCGGTGAATTGCTCACCCGCTTTGATCTTGCACAAGCCATAACAACAGGAAACCCGTCTGCACCATGAAAGTCCTCCAGGTACTGCCCTCACTGAACAGCGGTGGAGTCGAGCGGGGCACACTGGATTTTGCCCGCCACCTGCTGACCAAAGGCCATCAATCTCTGGTGATGTCCAGTGGTGGGCGCATGGTGGCCGAGCTGGAGCGCGAAGGCAGCACCCATGTCACCTTTGCAGTGCACGCCAAGTCACCCCTTTCACTGCTGCGTGTCCGTGCTCTGCGGCGCCAGTTGATCGCACTTGCCCCGGATGTGATTCATGTGCGCTCACGGGTGCCTGCCTGGATGGTCTGGCTGGCACTGAAACCTCTGCCTCCCACACAGCGACCTCTGCTGGTATCCACTTTCCACGGTCTCTACTCCGTCAGCCGCTACAGTGCCATTATGGGCGAGGGCGATCAGGTAATTGCCATTTCCGACTGCGTACACAACTATATCCTGCACAACTATCCACAAGTTGAACCGAAACGCATTCATGTTATTCACCGGGGCGTGGATGTTGGCCAGTTTCCTCCACAAATGCAGCCTGACAATGACTGGCTGGCTCGCTTGCATGCAGATTATCCACATACCCGGGACCAAACCCTGCTGCTGATGCCAGCCCGACTCAGTGCCTGGAAAGGCCAGCGGGATTTTATCCGCCTTATCGGACAGCTGATCCACGCCGGTCGCCCGTGCCACGGCCTGATCGTCGGCGAGCCAACACCGGGCAAGGATCATTATCTGGCAGAACTGCGGCAACTGGTAAGTGAACTGAAGCTGGAATCACATATCAGCTTTCTCGGCCACCGCAGTGATATGGCCCAGCTCTATGCCGCTGCCACGCTGGTATTTAACCTGTCAGAAAAACCCGAGCCCTTTGGCCGCACGGTGATCGAAGCACTGGCCACCGGCACGGCGGTAATCGCCTGGGACAGTGGCGGGCCGGCAGAATCCCTGCGGATCGGCTTTGACTGCGGGTTGATACCGCCCGGCGACAACGCTGCCCTGCTCACCTGCGTGCAGCGTCTGCTCGATACACCACCAGCCGAAATCACCCTGCCGCCACAATTTACACTGACAGCCCAGGCTGAGGCGACCCTCGCACTCTACACACAGGGCTTGCAACAACTCGGGAGAACCCTCTGATGCGCATTTTGCATGTAGCCCACCAGCAATTGCGTAAATATGGCCACACCAGGGTCAGCTGGGCCCAGAAGCTCTATCACGGCCTCATCAAGAACGACTATATGGTGCAGCGCTTCTCTGACCGCGATGTGGCTGCCTTCGAGGCGCCGCTGGGTATCCGCGACCTCGGCGTTCGCAAGGCCAACAAACGTCTGCTGCAAACTGTAGAGGCATTTGCACCGGATCTGGTACTGGTTGGCCATTGCGACATTATTGGCAACGACACCCTTGAACAGATGCGCCGTATCAATCCGGGTGTCGTTATCAGCGGCCTCAACAACGATCCGTTATTTGTACCGGACAACTACGCGAAAATCGCCGCCCGCTGCCCGGTGGTAGACTTTATGTTCGTATCCACCGGTGAGCGCGAGCTTACCCCTTTCAGTGGCCAGCGCGCCCGACTCAAACACATGCCCAACCCGGCTGATCCAGCCATCGAGAGTGCCGACAACGCCGCGCGTGAGGACTTCGACTACGATCTTGTTTTTTGCAGCAAGTCCGAGGCATATACCAGCCGCGGACAAACGGTACAGTACCTGCGCGATCACCTGGGCAGTGACATTCGCTTTCACACCCCCGGCAGCTTTGGCGTGCCTGGCGCCTGGGGCCGGGACTACGACGAAGCACTGGCAGCCAGCAAAATGGGGTTGAATCTGAACCGCCAAGAAGGTGGCCACTGGTACTCTTCGGCCCGCATGGCCCAGCTTGGCGGCAATGGCCTGCTGGTATTCACTCATGCCGCCGCTGATTTTCAGAGCCTGTTCCCGGCCGAGTCACTAGTTTATTTCGATAACCCCGAAGCATTAAACACCGCCATACTTGAATTTCAGGCCGATGATGCCCGCCGCCGTCACTGGGCAGCGAACACCCGGGACTTTTTCCTGCGTGAAATGAACTGTACGCTGTACGCCCGCTACATTGTCGAGACCAGTATGCAGCTGCCCTATTCTCATCCCTACGCCTGGCTGGAGCATGAATGAGCCATGAAGTAAACGTTATACAGGCTTTGGCCGGCGCCCCTTTTGGCGGTGCTGAAAATTTCTATACCCGGCTGGTCTGTGCGCTGGCCGAGCAGCCCGGGCTGCATCAGCAGGCCTTCACCCGCGCCAACCCTGAACGTCAGGCTCAACTGGCAGCAGCCGATGTGCCCGTGCAAACCTTTCGTTTCGGTGGCCGTCTCAACCTGCCTGATCGCTGGCGCTACGGTCGCGCCCTGCGTCAGGCGGCACCGGATGTGGTGCTCACTTATATGAATCGGGCCAGCCTCTGCACGCCCCGGGGCAACTACCAGCTGATGGCGCGTCTCGGCCACTACTACGACCTCAAATATTACCGCCATGCCAATCACTGGATCGGTATCACCCGGGGTATTTGTGATCATCTGGTCAAAGGTGGCATGAGCGCCAAGCGCATCTATCAGATTCCCAATTTTGCTGATGAAACCAATCCTGAACCGCTGTTACGCGCCCAGTTTGACACGCCTGAAGGTGTACCTTTGTTGCTGAGCGCCGGCCGCACTCACCGCAACAAAGCCTTTGATATTCTGCTGCGGGCACTGGTTGAGGTGCCCGATGCCTGGCTGTGGCTGGCCGGTGACGGGCCTGAACGCAAAGCACTACAGGCACAGGCACAAACACTGGGCATAGCACAGCGGGTGCGTTTTCTGGGCTGGCGCAGGGATGTGGATGCCCTGATGCGCACAGCTGATCTCTTTGTCTGCCCCTCCCGCCACGAAGGCCTTGGCAGTATTGTCGTTGAATCCTGGTATCACCGCTGCCCTATCGTGGCGACCCGCTCCCAGGGACCAGGCGAACTGATTGAGGATGGCGTTACCGGCCTGCTGACACCGGTGGATGAAGTCGCGCCATTAGCGACAACAATCAACGATCTGCTGCACGCGCCTGAGTGGGCACAACAACTGGCTGAACAGGCGCGCACCCACTACGACAGCCACTACAGCCGCGCCCATATCGCACACCGCTACAATGAGCTGCTGCATCAGGTAGCGGGCAGATCCCTCTTTTGAATGCTGGCAGCCACCCTGCCCGGGTTAATCTTGGCGATGAGAGCAATGCTTTTGCCCGCGGCGGCAACCGGCTTTGTTTTGTCGACCCTGACAACCATCATCGCTGCATCAAGGTATTGCGTATTGACCGCTCCCCGGAAATCAAGCGCCGCTCAGCACCCTGGATCAAGCGCTTCAAGCCCCTGTCCAGTTTTAACGACAATCTACAGGAAGCGCGGGTATTTCGGCGTATCGGGCAACAGATCGGCGCCCCCGCCTTTGAGCTGATTCCCCATCTGCACGGTTTTGTCAGCACCAATTTTGGTGAGGGTCTGTGCTGCGATCTGATTTGCGATGATGACGAACGTATCTCTCTGTCTTTGAAGCAGTATTTGTGGCAGTGCGGCCGCGACACTGCCATTGAAACGGCCCTGGCCGCTTTTGGCCGACAGTGGCAGCAATTGGCCATGCCTTCCCGGCGGCTGCTGCTGCACAATATTGTGGTGCAGTGCCAACAGGGGCAGGCGAACCGCCTGTATGTGATAGATGGCCTGGGCTGGCCCGACCTGCTACCGCTGGCCAATATTCTGCCAGCTTTGGGTCGGCACCGGGCCGGTCAGCGCCTGCAGGATCTGGATCGTGCCATCGACACTCTGCTGACACGCCAGGCCCAAGACGGTGATTTTGGTATCCACGGCTGGCTGCCCGATACCCGCCGTGAATTTTGAGTGAGCCCGTCGTTAATGTTATCGCTATCAGCCGTTTCATCCACACTCCCACGCCACTGCGCTCATGTAACAGCCTCTGGCCTCATCGTGCTCTCTGCCGGTTTTTATCTGTTTGGGGACTATGGCGGCCCGGCCCGCTGCTTCTACCTGTTGATAGCCCTGCCGGTGCTGCTGATGTTGCCTTTG
Source organism: Parahaliea sp. (assembly GCA_047974765.1). Taxonomy (GTDB): domain Bacteria; phylum Pseudomonadota; class Gammaproteobacteria; order Pseudomonadales; family Halieaceae; genus JBKECP01. The sequence goes on from JBKECP010000044.1 coordinate 49,852, forward strand.
CGGCCCAATCTGTTGATGCCCGGCACATTGCAGGCTGTGCTTTTTTTGCCGTTGCCCCTGTATCTCGCTCTCAGCAGCAACTGGGGCCTGCCCGTTGGCAGCGCAGCTGGCGACTATTGGGATCTGGCCAAACCGGCTCTTTTTTTATCACTGCTGCTGGCTGGCGGCTGTGCTGCCCTTCGCTTTCGGCCCGACCTGCCGCAATTGCTGCCCAAAGCCATTGTTATTGCCGCCGTACCCAGTGCACTGCTGGGCCTGGCCCACTATCTGCCCGAAGCACTGACCAGTGATAACTGGCCACGCATGGCCGGATTTTCCCTGCGTGGCGATATCAATGTAACCGCCGCCCTGCACGGTTTCAACTGCCTGCTGTGCGTCTGGGGACTGCACTACTGGTCGTCGCGCTGGCGCATCTGGCTGTACTGTGGTTTGGGTCTGAGTCTGCTGTCGGTACTGCTATCCCAGAGCAAGGTCGCCCTACTGTTCAGTCTGCTTGCCCTGATTGGGTTGAGCTGGCATAAATTGCAAGTGAAACGACAGTACACACTGCTGACAGGCCTGCTGATAACCGGTCTGCTGCTGGCCTTTTTCAGTAATTTCGAGCGCATTCCCTTCCTTGATCGCACCGAGGCCTATACCGTGCGTATCGACCTGTGGCAGCAATCCATCGCACAGTGGGCAAAACAACCCTGGCTGGGTCACGGCCTAGGCGCCGATCTCGGCCTGACCCGCTTTGGTCAGCCCTACCACTCCCACAGCCACAATTTCCTGCTGGGCACCCTGCGTTATGGCGGACTGCTTGGTGTCGGCCTGCTGCTGTGGCAAATCAGCGGTACACTATGGCTGCTCTGGCGACGAAGATCAGAATCCGTGCCGGAACAAAATGTGATTTTGCTGTGGTGGTTGGCGGGAATGGCTTTTTTGTTGACCAACGGAGGCCAACCGCTGGTCAAACCCCACCACACCTGGTTTTTCTACTGGATTCCACTGACACTGCTGCTGGCAGGGTCTGCAATCAACGCCAAGCCGACTGACATTCCCATGCGGCCACGATGCCAATCTGCACCGTAAACCCGCATAAAAGCAAGACAGTCCTCGATAGTTGAAGACAGCAGCTCAGCAATCTGTATTCACAAAAATTAAGGCCTGCGTTTAACAAAAACCGGAGACTCAAATGGGTACGATGTGTTGTTTTTTCAGGTCATACCACCCTTGATACAGCTTGACTCAGAAGCCTTCGACTTCCATGTAAGGCTCATGCCGCATGCGGAAGTAACCCAGGGCATAGCCAATACTGCGACAGCCACTGAGCCAGGCCCGGACCATATTGTCGCGCTGTAGCAGCAACATATTGAGACCTGCTTCGAGCAAACTGACCCCACCCCGAAAAGCGTAGAACATTGCCCGGCCAAGAGTACGCGGCTTATCCTGCACACTGCCACTACCCAGCAGCAAACCAACGCGGAACTTGCGCCGCGAGAGATAGCGCAGATTGGCACGCTCGGCTGGAATCGTCTCAACCACTGCCGCTTCATGGCAATAGTAGATAGGAACACCACGACTGGCCAACGCGGTAAAAAAGATGGTGTCGGTGCCACCATCGCGTGGACGGCTTTCATCGAAGGTCAGGGATTCATCTTTGAGCAATGCCAGTGGTACCAGCGTATTGTTACTGGCACATGTTGTCAGGCGCTCGCCGGTAACCCGCACCTTGCGTTGAAAATAAGGCCGCAGATAGTCCTGACAGGCAGGACTCACCTGAGCAACGACCCGACCCTGAATAACGGCCTGCCACTGAGCCTTGCGGGCGTAACCAAGCAGCGCCAGCAACCAGTCAGGTTCAACTTCTTCATCGTCATCAACAAAGAGCAGGGCGGTGGCGCCGAGGCTGCGCGCATGCTGCAAAAGACAATTGCGCGCCTGGGGAATACCAACCCGGGTTTCAAGCTGGTAACTGACCGGGAAGGGAGCACTGGCATCGAAACCGGCTACCAGAGCACGGTTGGCGGGCTCCGCGTCATTTTCAACGACATGGACAGCAACCCGCACATCCTCAGGTACATGCATACGCAGCAAACTGGATAGCAACCGGCCGAGCATACCGGGACGACGACGGGTACACACACCAATCATCAACGCAGGTAGTGCAGAAGTGGGCGGATTGTGCGGAGTATCCGTGTTCAACATGCTATCCGGCATTTTTCAAAAAGTGCGCAATAATATCACAGCCTTTGACGGCTCAAAGTATGCAATTATTCCATTTCAGGGTGACTCTACCACCAGCCGGACCTACAAACAGACCATCTGCGATGCATTCGACAAACCGTTTCCAGGCCCTGCCTCTTTATATAAGGCATTAACTACACAGTGGCAAATATCGCGCCGGGGACAGCGCTTTGGAGGGAAGCACCTACACCCAGTATGCTTTTGGAACCGACATTCAGACAACCGCCAGAAATTCCTCGATAGCCGTGCGTGCAAGGGGTTCATCAAGCATAGGCGCATGGCCGCGCTGCGACACTTCCACTAGATGGCAATGGCGACTCCGAACCAGCATCTGCCGGGCACAGGTGCTGGCGAGAATATCTGAAGTTTCACCGCGCAGTACCAGCACCGGCATTGTCAGGCTCTCAAACATGGGCCATAGATCAGGTGGCACAGCGGCCTCTTCCTGAGAGGCAAATGGCAGAGCAATAGCCGGATCATATGCCAGGACAGGCACACCATTTTGCTCATGATAAAGTGTCCGCGCAAAGGCCTGCCACTGGGCGTCATTAAGGTCCGGAAACTGTGCGCCCTGAGTCTGCCGGGTCTGCGCCACCGCTTCTGCCCAGCTGAGTACCGGCGCCTGTCTGCCTGCATGGTCTTTAATACGTGCCAAACCCACCGGATCAACCTCGGGACCAATATCATTGAGCACCAGCGCCCGAATACGCCTCGGCTGCATCGCCCCCATCATCATGCCCATCAGCCCCCCCATGGAAGTGCCAATTATGATCACCTGTTGCAGGCGCAACTGATCAAGCAGACTGAACATGTCTTCAACATAAATCTGAGGCTGGTAGTTAGCTGGCTGTGGATCATAACTTGATCGCCCACGCCCCCGTTGATCGGGACAAATCAGACGATAACGATCGGCCAGATAAGCAGCGACAAGCTCGAAGTCAGCACTATTACGCGTCAGACCGTGCAGACAAAGAACAACCGGTGCATCGGTACCGGCATGTTGGTAGTCGCGTGCGTAAAGCTGCAAACCACCCGGTGAATAGTAATTAATACTCTGATAATTCATTTGATCACCAGTCATAGTTCGTCAACCATAGCTCAGCTCACCAAATTGCTGGCGCAGCTCCCGCTTGAGCAGCTTGCCATTGGGATTTCGTGGTAACACCTCAACGGCAATAGCATCAGCCAGGCGCTGCTGTCGACCGAGACGCTCATTGGCCCAAATCAGAATATCGTCAACCGTCTCCACACAGCCAGCTACTTGCACAATCAGTGCTACCGGCGTTTCGCCCCAACGGGAACTGGCGGCACCAATGACCGCCACATCATCCACTGCCGGATGCTGCACCAATACGGCCTCAATATCCTGAGGGTAGATATTCTGACCACCGGAAAGGATCATATCTTTCTTGCGGTCAACAATATAAAGAAAGCCCTCATTATCGAGCAAACCGATATCACCACTGCGAATCCACTGGCGGCCAGCAGCATCAATATATTCCGCTTCTGCGCTGGCCTCAGGCCGATTGAGGTAACCCGGCATGGTAATACGGCCCCGTGACACAATCTCTCCGGCCTGCCCCGCAGGCAGAACCGCACCATCATCACCTACAATACAAATATCCGTACCCAGCAGCGGCTTGCCAACAGAAGCCCAACGACCGGCTGCATCTTCCGGGTCAAGCGTAGTGATAATACCTTCGGTCAAGCCATAAAGTTCAATAATGCCGCAGGGAAAAAGCCGGAAGATATCCTGTTTGAGAGACTCATGCAGAGGTGAGCCACAACTCATCATAGCCTCCATACTGCCGACGTCAATCGCCCGCCTGCCAGCAGCCTCAGCCACCCGCTGAAACTGGATAGGCACCATAGCCGTATGCGTAATATGCTCAGCAGCCACGGTATCGAGAAAAGCATCGGCATCAAAACTGCGGTGAATCACCAATGTGCCACCACCCAACACGGTCGACAGCATCGCCACCCAGGAAATATTGGAATACAAGCCAATTGTCAGCAAAGTTCTGGCGGCACCGTGATAACGCAGGGCAATAGTCAGATCATAGGCCCAGTCCCTGCGACCGGCATGAGTATGCACAATGCCTTTGGGCAGTCCGGTGGTACCGGAACTGTAAATAATATTCAGCTCATCACGATCTTCAATATTTATTGAAGGCAGGGAGGTTGACTGCCCGTCACATAAGGCTGCCAGTTGTTGCCAGCCCGCTGCCGGTGGCCCACAGCTGATACGCAGCAGGTTATCCGGCAGTTGTTTGGCAAGTGCCTGCAAACGTGCCTGCTGGTCAACACTGACAATCAGAGCGCTAATATCAGCATCACAAAGCATAGCGGCCATGGCTTCATCACTAACCGACAGATTGACAGGCACCGATACTGCACCGGCTGCCATAATGCCAAACAGTGCCTGAGCCATCTCGGGACTATTGGACATAACCACACCAACACGTGCCCCGCGGCCAATATTTTGAGCCAGCAGAGCGTGTGCCAGCTGGTGATTGGCTGCACAAAACTGCCGCCAGTTCAAACGTACATCATCACACACCAGCGCATCACGCTCACCCCGCCAACGACCGTGCAAATCCAGTATTTCCGGCAACAGTGGCACTGGTGCCTCAAAACCTTTAAACATGCTTTTATCCCAAAAATCAAAGGGGGCAGTGCCCCCCTGTCATACTATTAACCTGGCAACCAAACAGATGAATCCTTCGCTATTCGATGGGCGCACGCTGACCGGGAGCCAGCGGCGGTGCATCCATGCACCGTGAATTAACCCGGCTAAATGCTTGCCGGTCAATAGCATCAAAGGCTGTAGTTCACTGTAAAGACAAACGTGCGCGGCTCACCGTAATAGCCGGTAACCGTATCTTCACCGCCCAGGCCCGCCGCCACGACATTGCCCTGCGCATCACGGGTGGCAGCAAAGTTATAACCCGCCAGACGATACTCCTCATCACCCAGATTTTTACCATGCAGTGCCAGGGTCCAGCGCTCATCGGACGAACGCATCACAACAGATGCGTTGTAGAGGGTATAACTGTTTTCATCCAGTGCTGAAGGCAATTCAAAGATATGCACATCATCACGATAGGCGGCACTGGCCAGCAAAAAGGTTGACCAACCAGCAATATCAAAGCGGTATTCAAAACCAATATTGTAAACATATTCAGGGGTATTGGAGACCACCCACATGTCAGATACATCCACCGTTGCCTGCGCATTGGGGTCGTACCAGTTGAGTTCGGTGAATTCAGCATCAATATAACCAAAGGTTGCATTGATGCTGAGCGATTCATTCAACATGGCCACCGCCTCCAACTCAAAACCCTTCATTTCCGAAGAGCCGGCATTAAGTACCTGAGAGGCAAAGTCCCTGTCACCAACTGCCCGCTGTACAGTCACCTGCATGTCGGTATAGTCGTTAAAGAAAGTGGCCGCATTCAGACGCAGGCGCTGATTCCAGAGAGTGGATTTAATACCGATTTCATAAGCATCAACCGTTTCCGGATCAAAGGGCTCATCGCCATCGGGATTCACCAAAATATTGGCGCGCATGTCATAACCACCACTTTTAAAACCGGAAGTATAAGAAGCGTAAACCATCACACGATCGTTAATGGCATACTGCGCACCAATATGGGGGGTAAATTCATCCCAGCTGTCGTCGTCATTAAAATCTGACTGCACCTGATAGAGCAGACCACCGCCACTGTCGGGATAACGTATACCCTGATAAACGTTACGATAAACACTGGCTTCTTTTTTATCCCGGGTATAGCGGCCACCCAGGCTGATACTCAGTGCTTCAGTCAGATCGTAGCTACCCTGAAAATAAGCTGAATAGCTGTCAGTATCAACACAGCCACCGTTTTCGACCGTCGTGTTATAGACACCCAGAACAAGATCAAATACGCCACAGGCACTACCCTGGTAGTAGTACAAACCGCCAACAGCATTGAAGCGATCACCACTGTAGTTAAGCTGAAACTCCTGGGTAGCCTGGTCGTCATCATAAGTGGCTGGTACGTCGACACTGGCAATGGCCGTAGAATCAAAGTCGATCGGTGTTTCAGTATTGCCTTCGCGGTAGGCAGTAATGGATTTTAGCTGCCACTGTTCATTGATATCCCAGGCGACATGTAAAGCAACACCTTCTGTCTCCACCCGATTATGGGTGCTTAAGCTGGTGTCGCTATCGTAAACACTGCCGTGGGGTTGCTGACCACTCAATAAACTCGGTGTCAGGCGATAGCCACCTTTGGCGTTGGATTCGTCGCGGGTTTTATCAGCGGATAACACCACGCTCAGATCATCACCGGGCCGCCATTCCAGTTTTATATGGCCGGTCGTAACATCCTTGTCGTAGTTGTCTGCACCGGTATTGCGAAACTCGCCAAAACCATCGCGGACAAGTACAGCCGCACCACCGCTAATAAACAGCTTGTCTTCAATCAGCGGCATTGATCCAGCCACTTTAAAATCTCGACGACTGTAGTTACCAAGGGAGCCTTCAAGTTCCAGCGTCGGCTCATTGGATGCCCGTCGTGTCGTATATTTAAGCGCACCGCCAATAGTGTTTTTGCCATAAAGCGTACCCTGGGGGCCGCGCAGCACTTCGATATTTTCAACATCCAGTACATCTAACACCGCCCCCTGAGGGCGTGCGATATAAACATCGTCAATATAAATACCAACACCGGGTTCAAAACCCCATAAAGGATCCTGCTGGCCGATACCACGGATATACGCCGTCAATGTACTGTTAGTACCCCGGCTGACCTGTAAAGTAGTATTTGGCAGGCTGTACTGCAGGTCAGTAACGTCATCAATCCCTTTAATGCTTAACTCATCTGCCGAAAAAGCACTGACAGCAATCGGTACATCCTGCAGATTTTCTGTACGTTTGCGCGCAGTCACCACCACCTCCTCCAGCATCAGCGCAGCAGCTTCCTGAGCAATAACAGGCGTGGCGGGCAGCAGTGATGTAAAAGAAGCAGCGAAAGCGAGCGGCGCCTTGATGGGCTTTCTGATCATAGTGACACCTTTAATTAACGTTATTGTGGTTTATCATTCACTTTTATTGAGCCAGCAACCATTGCTTGCGACCCAATTATTCAACAACCGTTGAATTTTTATGGAAGCTAGAAAAAGGCCTCCTTTTTGTCAAGTATTTACTTGAGAACTGCACACCACCTCTGAAATTTTCTTTGCTGAGGCAGGTGTCAGCAGTAAGCCAAAACTACCGAACAGGGCAGCGACAAAAATACCGTAAGTGGCAGATATTGCCGGGTTCAGCACCCAGCCAGATATATTCAGCAGCAGGTGTATTAGCAAGCCTGTTAAGGCAGTACCGGCAACGACCCACAATGGAAGATGACGTCGTATCAACACACCCAAAAGCAAAGGCACAGCCGAAGCTGCCGCCAGACCGTAGACGCCCTTCTGGGCAAATAGTCCAATCACAGGTGGCGGGTTCCAGGCCAGAGCAACCCCAATGAGCCCCACGGCGACCAATACCCAGCGAGACATGACCAGACCATTGCCATAGCTTCCCGCCAGCGGACGCACAATATCGCTGACCACCATTGCTGACAGTGATACCAAAATACCATCCAGAGTGCTCATACCCGCTGCCAGCAAAGTGATAAAAATCAGTACCAGCATGTATTCACCGGCAGGAGAATCACCAAACTGATGCAGCAGATACTGTGTCACTACCGCGTCCTGAGCGGCGACTTCCAGACCACTGATACGGGCATAAAAACCAAGCATCAGCATTAGGGCAAAAACAGTTCCAACTACGACGGTAGTGCCGATAAATTTTCCAATATCCCGCTCACTGCGCAAATAAAGCACCTTGGTCAATATATGGGGCTGCAACATCAAGGCGAAGGTAACAACAAAACCACTGACAAATACTGAAAAAAAACTGAAATACAAATCACTGGAAGAATTAAAGGGGGCAGCATAATCAGCGCTGACACGACCCAACGCTGTGAAAAAACCGCCGTCAAAATACTGCCATCCGTCGACAAACAGATACAGGGTAATCGCCAGCATCATCAGCCCCTGCAAAGTATTGGTATAAGCATGGGCATAGGTGCCACCCATCAGCACATAGGAAAAAACAAACACCAGCACCAGCACCAATGCGGTTTTCTGATCAACCGGGAACAGACCCGTCACCAGCAGGCTGCAACCAACCAATATCAATACAACAAAGGTGATCGACAGCAGATTAATAAAGGCGAAAAAAAGACTGAGGCCGCGACTGTTGAAACGGTAGTAAATCCATTGAGGAATGGTCAGCGCACCATGTTGCTCACCCAGGCGCAAAAAACCTTTGGTCAACACAATAAAGGCCATCAGAATACCCAGTGAACCAGCCACACCGTAATGTAAATAGGCAGACAATCCATGAACATAGACAAAGCCCGGATTGATAACAAAAGTTGCCGTTGAGGCTATCGAAGCAGCCAGAGTGATACCGACTAGATAGGGATTCATATCCTTATTGCCGATGGAAAAACCTTTGATATCACGAGTCCGTCGCATACCGACCCACGACAGATAAAATACCAGCACCACATAGATTGCTGTCAGACAATACTTGAAAAGCTCCGGACTCATTGCGCTCCCGCCCATTATTGTTATCGAGTTCGATCAGGTTGATTTTGTACTAGTCCATATTAAATTTCAACAATCGTTGAAATTTTTTTATGCTATGGTTCCGCCGGGAGTGGAACTATATGATGGCACGTCAAAACAAAAGCGCTCGACGGGACAGAATTCTCGACTCGGCTGAAGAACTCTTTGCACTGCATGGCTATGACGGAGTCACTCTGCGACAGATTGCAGCCCGCGCAGGTGTTGATGTTGCTCTGGCAAGCTATTATTTTGGTAAAAAACTCGACCTTTTTAACGCTGTCTTTGAGCGCCGCGCCGCTCACCTGAACGCATCACGGAGGGAGGCTTTGTATGCCTGTCAGCAGACGATGGGAGATGAGGGGCCGAGCGTGGAACAGATTATCGAGGCTTTTCTTCGGCCCCTGGAGCTGGCTCAGGAAACAGGCGATATCGGTTGGCGTCACTACCTGGCACTGATCGCCTACATCAATAACTCCCCCTACTGGGGGCCGCGGATGATGACCAAACTCTTCGATGAACTGGTACTGGAATTCATCAACGCTCTACGCAAAGCACTACCGGGTGCCCGTGATGAGGACATTTACTGGTGCTACCACAACTTGTCCGGCGCCCTCACACTGACACTGGCTCAGACCGGGCGTATTGACAAACTATCGGCCAATCTTTGTCGATCAGAAGATTTTGAGGCCGCCTACGACCACATGATTCCTTTTGTGGCCGCAGGTTTTCGGCAGGTATGTCAATCCCACTGATCAGATTTCTCAGTTTCCAGCCCGGCGCACCCTGGTGTCATATTATGCACAACGGCGCGATCAAGGCGTATTGTGATCGGCCCCGGCGTCAATAAATGCTGCCAAATCAGCCTTGAAACGCTTCATTGAGGCCGGGTGAACGTACATCATGTGGCCGGCTTCGTAGTAATCAACCGTAATATTTTTGCGCAGACGCTCAGGAATTCGCAGCTGACTCAGAAAGTAATTCGTTGCGCCATAGGGCGTAGCCAGATCGTAATAACCCTGCTGTACCAATAAACGCATATTGGGGTTTTGCACCATGGCATGAGCCAGATCCACCGCTGTATTGGCATACGGTACTTTGTTGTACTGTGTCTGCCCCGGCTGGGCATGTCGATTGTCCCAATGACGCCACAGGCCACCCGAAGTCACATAGCGTTGATCCGTTTTTACCCCCAGCACTTCGCGGTAATAATCATTAAATGTGGCAACAAAAGCCGGCCCCACTGCGGGAAAGAAGGGATCATATGTCATCTGCTCAGCAATATGATTCAGACCATCATTGATATAGCGCGCGTCGATACGGCCAGTGGTCTGCCTGCGCTCCCGTAACAGCTCTTTGGCAAAGCGACCCTCATCAACACGCAGATTGGCACGATCCCAGTAATCAGCACTGATACCGGTAAAACGCTCCATACCCGCGAGCACACGCAGTCGCTCCCGAGCTGTTGCCGCGCTGCCCTTGAATAGCAGCGGCGCATACTCCTGCACGGCAAACGTTTCTGCCTGCCGCAAAAAAGCCTGCAAATCATCAGGACGCTCATCCACAGCATTGTGATACCAGGCCGTGGCGGCATAAGCACTGAAATAATTAACATAGGGCAAATCCATTTCCAGACCGGCATTGCCCGCAGCAAAATCCATATAGGGTGAAACCAGAATTACCCCGTTCAAAGTCAGTGAGTGTGCCTTAAGCAGTTGATAGGACACACCTCCACTGCGAATACCACCGTAACTCTCACCCAAAAGATACTTGGGTGACTGCCAGCGGCCATTATCTGTAACCCAACGGGCAATAAAGTTCGATACTGATTCAATATCCTGATCAACACCCCAGAAATCTTCTCCCTGCGCCTTGCCGACGGCTTGTGAAAAACCGGTTCCAACCGGATCAATCATCACCAGATCAGCACGATCAAGAATACTGAAACCATTGTTGACCCGCTTGAACGGACCAACCGAAGCAAAACCCGTATCGTCAACAACTGTACGCTGAGGGCCCAAAATACCCATATGCAGCCACATTGATGCAGAGCCAGGACCACCGTTATAGGCGAACAATACCGGGCGCTGGCGTATATCAGTACCGTTTTTAATATAACTGGTATAGCCAAACAGGGCGACGGCTTCTCCTTCATCGTTTTTCATCAACAGCTGGCCCGCTGTGGCGGTATAGTCGATACGCTGCCCATCAACACTCACCTGAGCCTGGGAAACAAAATGCATCGGTTCAGGAATATCCTGCACCTGGATAGCCACAGCATCCGTATCGGGGGCATCCTCTTTAGCAGGATTTTTTGCAGATCCACAGGGGCTGAACAAAAACAGCATCAGAGGTAAAACCAACAATCGCAATATGTGAGACATAGCTTCTTCCGGTTTATTTAAAGAGTGGGTTAAGCTGGGATGCATTAAAACACAAACCCCATGGAGCTTCTTCACATGTCATCACTTACCGGGCTGCTGGGCGAATTCTGGCCTGTATTGACAGTGGTCATTTTGACGACCCTATACCTGCTGCTGTCAAACTGGGTGGCACGCCGCGGTCAGTACGGCACGGCCAGCATCCTCTATCAGTTACTGAACTGGATTATTGTTTCTACCTCGTTGCTGGCAGTTGTTGTATTGCTGCCAATTTCTGATGAAACCCAGGGCCAGATTCTGAGTCTGCTCGGTATTGTACTGACCGGCGTGATCGCCCTGTCATCCACAACGTTTGTATCTAATGCTATGGCTGGCGTCATGTTGCATCTGACCCAGCCCTTCAGACCTGGCGATTATGTACGGGTCAACAATGAATTTGGTCGCGTAACCAAACGCTCTTTGGTACATACCCAGATCCAGACAGAATGGCGCGATATTGCCACCTTACCCAATCTGCTGCTGACCAATAATCCCATTACCGTTATGCACCGTGACGGCACGATTATCTCGGCTGAAGTATCCATTGGCTATGATGAAACCTATACCCTGATTGAAGAGTTGTTGCTCAAGGCCAGTACAGAAGCCGGACTCGATGAATCTTTCGTACTGGTACAGGATTTACTCGATCACGCCGTGCTCTACCGCGTTTGCGGATTTCTACCCGAGATGAAAAACCCGCTCAGTTCACGCTCTAATCTGCGCAAAAAAATGCTGGAGCAGTTACATGGCAATGGCATTGAAATTGTCTCGCCTGCCTTTATGAATCAGCGCCGCCTGGAGACGGGGCAATTGATCATTCCTGCCAAGCCGGTCCTGCACACCGGCAATGGCGAGCGCCCTGACGCCCCCGCCCCCGAAGAGAAAATTTTTGCACAGGCGGAACAGGCTGCCAGCCTGGAAGAAATTCGTCAGGCTCACGAAGATGTCAAACAGTCATTACGCGAACAAAAGACACGGCTGCGCTCACTACAAAATGATGAACGAGAGGATGCCAGAGAACATATTCAACGCCTGGAAAGAAAAGAGGGGCGGCTGGCGGAATTAATACGGCGCCACAATAAGAAAAACAAGCAGGATTGAAACCGCCCGAAGATATCTGGATATATTAAATATAGCAGCAGAAACTATAACCTGACGATCAACTTCATCAACGAGGGCACATCTGCGGGCCGCTATTAACCCGACAATCTATGTAACCGGGTTGATAAGTGATAAAAAGTCATTGCATCTATATACAGGGTATGGCTACGATATTGCATATCGAAAATCATTATCTGTGTTTGCTTCAATCGGGATTATACAGTTTGCCACAGGCTAAACTGCAATCCGTTTCCTGCAGGCTCCGCTCACTTCCGGGAACATTTGCCACAGGCAATGAGCTCAAAATTTTCTGGAGTTTGATATGAATTCGAAAGCCATAAATTTTGGTCTGATTGGCGCGGGACGTATTGGCACTTTTCATGCCGAAACTGTAGTTCAACGCCTTCATAATGCCGATCTGGTCGCCATTGCTGACCCGGCACCCGGCGCTGCTGAAAAACTGGCACGGACCCTCTCGGTGTCATTTCACACAAACGATGCCTCAGCGCTGATCAATTGCTCCGATGTGGATGCTGTCATCATTGCCTCACCTGCGCGCTTCCATACTGACCTGGTTGTACAAGCCTGCGAAGCGGGCAAGGCGGTTTTTGTTGAAAAGCCGATGGCCCTGACTATCGCCGATGCCAGGCGTGCCATCAAGGCCGCGCAGGAGGCTGGTTCTGTATTACAGGTCGGCTTCAACCGCCGCTGGGATTTACCATTTACCGAGGCTCGCCAGGCCATTGAAGCGGGCAAGATTGGCCAACCCCAGCTTTTGCGCTCACTGACCCGTGATCCGGGACCACTGAGGGTTGACCCCACAAAAGTCCCGCAATGGATAATTTTCCATGAAACCCTGATCCATGACTTTGACACGCTCAACTGGCTCAATGCACCGGCAAAACCGGTTGAGGTCTATGCCAGCGCCGACGCACTGATCTTCCCGGACGCCAGGGCATCAGGCCTGCTGGACACAGCCGTAGTGACGATTAAATATGATAATGGCGCCATTGCTGTTGCCGATGCGAATTACAGTGCTCTTTACGGCTATGATATCCGCGGCGAGGTCTTTGGCTCTGAAGGTATGGTAACGATGGGTGAAATGAATCGTTCCAGCATGCGGCTTTTTGGTGCAAGCGGCTTATCCGGCGACACATTACGCAGCGATACTGAACGTTTTCTGCAAGCCTATGTTGCTGAATTTAAAAGTTTTGTCGATGCAATTCGCACTGGCAAAACAGCCACTCCAAACGGCTCAGACGCCCTGATGGCTCTGAGCATCGCACTGGCTGCCATAGAATCCGTTAAACGCAATACCCCGGTTGCGATCAGCGAGATTCTTGCAAGCTGAAGATCTTTAGCCTTTACAACCCGAAGCATAAGCTACATATCATTCAGCGCATCACCCTCGTTGTCAGCGACCAGACAACAAAAGCGGCGCCGCTACATATCTACATCTTCCTGAAATTCCTGTTCAATTTTTTGCTGCAACTCATAGCGGGTACTGCCGCTTTTCCGGGATGCCTCGTGCATGCGCTTTTGAAAACGATGGCGGCGATAACGTACTACCAGAGCAGGAAAACGTTCAGCCTCAATTTCACCGGCGATCAACGCTTCAATAAAAGCGATATCAATACCCACCCGATAGGCAATACGACTTGGCCGAATTTTATTGGCATGAAACCTGGCTACAATATGAATCTGCTCTTCACGAGAATAGTGGCACAAACGGGAATAACCCAAGGGTGGTGAGGGTGTTCGGGTATCCAGAATGTCCGACTGATTGCTCATGGGAGCTTTTTAACAGCTATGCCATCATTTTCCAAGCACAGATATAAAAACAGCATAGCCAGCTTTATTGCGGGTCAACGCTATAATAAAAGCATGACAGTCCTTACACAGTGAACAGATTAGTGAAAAAAACCATTCTGATCGCCCATCGCGGCGCCTCCGGTTATCTGCCCGAACACTCACTGGCGGCCAAGGCTCTGGCCCACGCCATGGGGGCGGACTATCTTGAGCAGGACGTTGTACTGAGCGCTGACGGTATTCCTCTGGTATTGCACGATATTTATCTGGATACCACCACCGATGTACATCGTCACTTTCCCAAACGCTCACGAAGTGATGGCCGTTATTACGCTATTGACTTTACGCTGGCTGAAATCCGCCGACTTAATGTTCACGAGCGCAGCAAATCTCACCCGGACAAGCATGAAGTGGCCGTTTATCCAGAGCGCTTTCCCTTGGCAGACATCCCCTTAAAGATACCCACACTGCTGGAGGAAATTGAATTTATTGCAGGGCTTGATCACAGCCGTCAGTGCAGTACCGGCCTGTATATCGAATTAAAAGCACCTAACTTTCATCTCAATGAAGGCATGGACATTGCCGACAGAGTGCTTGCGACGCTTGAACACAGCACTTACGCCAAACGGAAAGAACAGATATTTCTACAATGCTTTGATGATGCCACCCTGCGTCGCCTACGCTTTGAATTTAACACGCCACTGCCACTGATCCAGTTAATTGCTGATAACAGCTGGGGCGAGGACAGTAAAGTTGATTATAATTGGTTGCAAAGCACACAAGGTCTGCGCCACATTGCCACCTATGCTGACGGTATCGGTCCCTGGTTGCAGCAGATCTACCTCGGCCGCAGCGATAACGGCAAATTTCAGCTAAACCCGCTGGTAGAACAGGCACAAACACTGGGTCTGCTGGTTCACCCTTATACATTTCGCCGGGATGAATTGCCGCCAGGTATTAACAGTTTTGATGAACTACTGAATCTTTTTATCTGTCAGCTTGGCATAGACGGTTTGTTCACTGACTTTCCTGATCTTGTACGACACTTTATAGATACCCGCCAAAGTTAAGCAGAAATAAAAGTAATCAATTGCCTCAAATCAGTACCCTCATGGATACCCGCTACCGAGACTGGCAGTTAATCATTGAACAGGGCATTATCACTACCACTTAAAGGCCCGGGGCTTTATCCAGGCTTTCATCTGACAGACCATCCAATTTCAGGGACAACACAGTGACACCGAAGATACAACGTCGCACCAAGATCGTGGCCACTATCGGCCCCGGCAGCGAATCAGAAAGTATGCTGGCCAAACTGGTTACCGCTGGTGTCAATGTTTTTCGCCTCAATTTCAGCCACGGCTCAGCAGAACATCACGCCAGGGTTGCCCGTCGTATCCGGCGCGCAGCCAGTCTCGCCGGTCAATACGTTGGTATTTTGGCAGACCTGCAAGGCCCCAAAATCCGAATCAGTACCTTTCGTGACGGTGCTGTTGAACTGGAAGCCGGTGATCGCTTCATTCTTGATCCAACAATTGCTGAAGGCGAGGGCAATCAGCAAAGCGTCGGACTGGACTACCCCGAGCTGTCTCAGCATGTTGGCCGGGGTGATACCCTGTTACTCGATGACGGACGCTTGCGACTGCGCGTTGATGATGTTGACGGCAGCACCGTCAATTGCACCGTTATCCTCGGCGGTCGTCTCAGCTCTCGCAAAGGCATCAATCGCCTGGGTGGTGGCCTGGCTGCACCAGCACTGACCACCAAGGATATTGCCGATATTGACAGTCTGGCTCAGGTGCAGCCGGATTTTGTAGCCGTCTCTTTTGTCTCTTGCGCTGAAGATATTTTCCAGACCCGTGATTTACTGGCCCAACACAATCTGACACCGGCCATCATCGCCAAAATTGAACGCGCTGAAGTAGTTGCCGACGAAACAACACTGGATCGCATTCTGGAAGCCAGCTTCGGCATTATGGTGGCCCGTGGCGATCTGGGTGTGGAAGTGGGTGACGCCCAGTTGATCGGCATTCAGAAAGCATTGATCGCCCGAGCCCGAGCCCGCGATCGGGTTGTTATCACGGCCACCCAGATGATGGAGTCAATGATTAGTAATGCCATGCCTACCCGGGCAGAGGTTTTTGATGTTGCCAATGCGGTACTCGATGGCACTGATGCGGTGATGCTATCTGCCGAGACTGCCGTGGGCAAATATCCCGAGGAGGTGGTGCTGGCCATGTCTGAGGCTGCTATGGGTGCCGAGGCCCATCCGGTTGCCCGCACCTCCCGTTATCGCCTGGAAAAGCAGTTTTCAAGCGCCCAGGAAACAATTGCCATGTCAGCCATCTACGCCGCCAATCACTATGCCAATGTACGCGGCATAGCCTGTTTGACTGAATCCGGTATCACACCTTTGTTAATGTCGCGCCTGAGTTCAGGGCTACCTATTTTTGCCCTCAGTGGCAGTAGCGAAACCCTGCAACGCCTGTGTTTGTGCCGGGGTGTTATACCGCTCTTTTTTGACGCCCAGGCCTTTGAGCAGGAAGATATCGAAGCCCGCGCCATCGAGTTTCTCTATGACAGCACCTACGTACAGGCAAAAGATTCCATCATGCTTACCAGTGGTTCACAAATTGGCCATCCCGGTTCGACCAACATCATGAAAATACTACCGGTTACATGAGCACCGGCGGTACCCGGCTGGTTGCCGATGTTGGCGGCACCTATTCGCGGCTTGCGCTATTTGAATATGACAGCGGTACATTCCGGCAGCTGATCCGCTATAACAACCGAAACTTTACCAGCCTGCAAACGCTGCTTAAGCAATGGCTGGCAAATCTGAATGAGCCCCCGCCCAAAGAAGCCTGTATAGCCATCGCTGCTCACCTGAAATCCGACAGAATCACTATGGCTAATTGTCAGTGGTCATTTTCCCGGCGTGAATTTGCCGGACAATTCGGCTTTACAGCACTGCATTGGCTAAATGACTTTGAAAGTAATGCCTGGGCACTACCCCACCTGAACAAAACAGACATCGAAACTCTGCGTGGCCACCCCACAAAGAACAGCGCTACACTGGCGGTACTTGGCCCCGGTACTGGTCTGGGTGGCGCCAGCATTCACCGTTTGGCAGATGCTGCAACTACAGTGATCACCAGCGAAATCGGCCACTGCGGCATGGCACCAGGTACAGATGAAGAGGTGGAGCTGTTTCGCCTGCTGCTTCGCCAGCAGCGAAACATTCATGCCGAACTACTGCTTTCAGGGCCAGGACTGCAACGTCTGTATCAGGCTCTGGCTACGGTTCGGGGTCTAACAGTGCCACCCCGCTCCGCCGAGGCCATCTCTGCAAACGCCCTTTCCGCTCAGGACACCCTTTGCCGTGATACCCTCAGCACTTTCTGCGGCTTACTGGGCTCAGTCAGTGGTGACTTTATTCTCAGTACCTCTGCTTACGGTGGCCTCTATCTGGCGGGTGGCATCATCCCATCCATTGCGGATTTTTTATATCAAAGCAGCTATTTCGAACGGCTCCAGGCCAAAGGCTTTATGGCAACAACGCTGGAAAAAGTGGCCGTAGCCATCATTCGTACTACCTACCCAGGATTAACCGGTGCGGCATACGCCTATCGGCCAAAAAGTCCTTCTGAATGACATAGAACCACTGATACCAAGAAGAATAGGCAATATTCCCAAAAAATTTACTGGAAAGAGCACTCTTTAGGCGCTTGGCAGTGATACACTCAACACAGCTGGTTACTCAGCTGTATTTATGCGCGCGGTCGAAGTTCCCCAAAGTTCCTCGGTACGTTGATCATAAATAATTAAATCAACTGGCTCCCCGTAGTGAGCCAATGCAATACATATACAGGTAATTCTATGTCTAAAGAAACAGGCACCGTTAAGTGGTTCAACGAGACCAAAGGTTTTGGCTTCATTGAGCGCGAAAACGGACCAGACGTGTTTGTCCACTTCAGCGCTATTCAAGGCGATGGCTTTAAAACCCTTGCTGATGGCCAAAAAGTGGAGTTTAACGTCACCCAGGGACAAAAGGGCCCGCAGGCTGAAAACGTTATGGCCGTTTGATCAGCCATTGTTTGGAGCCTAAAAGCTCGACCAACAAAAAAGGAGCCATCTGGCTCCTTTTTTGTTGGCTTACCGGTCAGATATTCAGCCACCATCCTGAAGTTTTTCCTGTCGCTCCAGCTCTGAATCCATATACTTGATCCACTGCCTGGAAAAATCAGCCGAGCGCTTGTCCTTACCGGCAGCAACAAAAGCAGAGCGAGCCTTGGTATATTGCCTGGTATTGAAATAAGCCATACCCAGTACCAGTCTTGCAGTATCAGGCCGTTTTATACCACCGCGTTGCAAGCCTTTATTAATCGCATCAATGGCTTTGTTGTAAGCATCACCATCCAGGTAAATGTTGCCAAGTCGGGCATAGAGCTCACCGCTGTCTGATTTGGCAGCCGCTTTTTCCATGGCCGGAATCGCTTTATCAATCTCCTGTGCCTGACGATAAGCCGTACCCAGTACTTCCCAATTTTTCGAGCTATCTTCAACCGCCTTGGCCTTAAAGCCCTTATCCATCACTTTGGCAGCCTTGTAGGGAACCTCGCCATTGAGATAGAGATAAGACATTGTTGTGAGTTCAGTGCCCTTGTTCAGCATATCCTGAACATAGGCCGTCTCCATGGCTGCCAGCTGTTTCTTTTCCTTTTTCTGTTCTCCGTACATATGCGACAGCTGAACCCAATAATCCTTTTTCGGGTAGTGGATCAACAACTCTTCCAGGGTCGCTACGGCATTGGGAACATCATTTTTATCAAAGTAAAGGAAGCGTGCCAGGTTGAGCCATTGCTCTTTAGGTACCTTGCCGTCGGCACGGTACATATTGATGGCTTTATTCACGTTGATCAGCGACTTGTTGTAGTCCTTGAGTTGATAGTAGCCCTGAGCCAGTAGCACATAGGCATTGGCGTTGGGTTTATCAGTCATCTTGAACCATTCATTCAGCGCCCGGATACCATCCTGCCAGCGCTCCTGCACAAAATAGAGTTGGGCAATGGTAAAACGGGTGCTGATTTCCATAGCCAGAGGGATATCCGGCTGCTTGATAACATTCTCATAGGCTTGTAATGCCTTGCCGTAATTTTCACGGGAATAGTGAATAAAGGCGTAGAGATTATAGACATTGGCAAGCTCATAAGAATTGAGCTCATTGTCACGACGACCAGCCAGCATCTGATCAAGAATTTTGGCAGATGTATTGTAGTCCTGGGCTTCAGCAGCAGTTTGTGCCTCTGCCAGTTTTTCATAAACCTTATTGCGCAGTGCTGGTGTCTTGCGGGTCTCACGGGCGTCAGCCTGCTTTTTCTCGGCGGCAATCACCGCAGACAGAGACTGATAACCGAAATCTGCCTGTAACTGGGACACTGCTAACTGGGCCGCCATAACCGGCACTGACAGCAATGCCGCACGCAACCAGGTTTGGGGAATAGCGTATTTCATGGATATCACCCCTTATTGTTCCAGCTCATAAGTGAACTTATTCTGAACACCGGCCACCTCGATAGCCTCACCATCCACGACACGGGGTTTGTATTTGAATTTTTCAGCGGCCTTGACCGATGCCTTTTCAAATACGCCAGAGGGCTGACAATCCACTGCACGCGGATCACGAATAGAGCCCGACTTGGTCACTATATATTCAACAATGCAGTAACCGGTAATACCCCTGGTCTGAGCACGCCGTGGATAGATGGGTGCCACCTTCACAATGGGTAGATATTCGCCATCTGACCCCGCCATAGTACCAACGCCAATCTCAACTGTTACCTCCTGTGCCGGAGCAGTGTTGACCACATCCGTATTCATATCCATATCGACATCCGGTGTTTCAAGATCCGGTGGCGGCTCCTCGGGATCCTCTACTTTGTCCGGTTTCTGCTCTTTAACATTGGTTTCAATCTCCCGCTCGGGCATATGGATATCCGCAAGCTTTTGCGTTTTGGTACTGTCGATCTTGGGATCGGCCATAGCGATAAGGTACTGCATCAAAAAGAACAGGCCTCCCGCCACAGGCACGGCCAGAATCGCAGCGATAACTAACCTGACTGGACTGCTATTCATAACAAATCACTACTTGTCTTCAGTGGCCAGGGACACGTCAAACACACCCGCCTCACGGGCGGCATCGAGAACAGCGGCAACTGTCTCGGTGTTGGACTTGTTGTCAGCCTGGATGACAACGGCTCCCTTGGGATTTTCGGCGTGCAGGCGCTCAATGTTGGCACGCACCGCCCGCTGATCAATACGTCGTTTATCCATCCAGATTTCATTATTGGCATTGATAGCCACCAGGATATTTACATTTTCCTTGGGCTGAGCCGTAGAGGCTTCGGGGCGGTTCACTTCCACACCGGTCTCTTTGATAAAGGACGCGGTCACGATAAAGAAGATCAGCATGATAAACACAACGTCCAGCATGGGCGTCAGGTCAATCTGGGCTTCATCTTCCGCAGTTGCTTTGTTGTTCCTGCGCATGTGTATGCTCTCTTAATGATCGGTGGTCAGGCTGTCTTCCAGGATTTCGCTTTCGCGCTCTGCAATCTGGGTTACATAGGTATTGGCAAACACCCCCGACAGGGCGGCAACCATGCCTGCCATCGTCGGAATCGTGGCGCGCGATACACCGCCCGCCATCGATTTGGCGTCACCACCACCGGTAACCGCCATGATGTTGAACACCTCAATCATCCCGGTCACAGTCCCCAACAGCCCAAGCAGGGGGCACAACGCCACCATGGTTTTAATAACGGGCAGATACTGATTGATCGACATCCGTGCTTCGGAAATCAGCTTTTCACGAATCTGGTGGGCCGCCCAGGACTTGCGCTCCGGGCGATCCTCCCATGCGGCAACTGCCTTGGCAGCATCTGCTTTCCACGCTGTGTTGAAATACCAGATGCGTTCAAAAATCAGCATCCACATCACGAATAACAAAATAGCGATTAGCCAGAGTACATTCCCGCCCATATCCATAAAGCGGAAAACAGCCTCATAAGCACTATCAAACCAGTACATATCAAGCCCTCTGATTACCCTCAGTATGCTCGGCAATGATGCCGGTGCTCTGCTCATTCAGAATATGGATAATACGCTGGGCCCGGCCATTCACAATGGTATGCAGCAGCACAGTCGGAATTGCCACCAGCAGACCAAGCACGGTCGTAACCAAGGCACCGGAAATACCACCAGCCATAGCCTTTGGATCACCCGCACCAAAAATCGTAATCGCCTGGAAGGTCACAATCATACCGGTCACGGTACCCAGCAGCCCCATCAATGGTGCAACAGCCGAGATAATCTTGAGCAGGGTCAGGCCACGCTCCAGTTTCGGAGTTTCACGCAGAATCTGCTCGTCGAGCTTGAGCTCCAGCGTTTCGGTGTCCATGTTCGGGTTATCTTCATGTACTTTCAGTACGCGACCCAGCGGATTATTGGTAGCAGCCTTGCCAGACTTGAGCTGCTTGCTGACCTTGGCGCTGACACCGGTCAAGACCAGCAAACGCCAGATAGCCAGCAGGAAGGCAAAGGCACCCACCGCCGTAATGGCGTAGCCGATATAACCACCCTGCCGCCAGCGCTCTTCAAGCGTCGGGCTGTTGATCATAGCTGCCAGATAGGAGCCACCGCTCGGACCTGTCGGGTCAACACCAAACTTCTGAAAGCCATCACCTCCGGTTGATGCCACCAATTGTTGTGCCCAGCCCTGATAGGGACCGGAAGGTTGGCGGGACAACTCTTCCAGGGTGCCTTTTTCAACAACAAACTGAAGGTACTTACCCTCTTCAGAAACTACGTTGAAAGAGCCGATACGAGTAACCTGCTGGGAGACTTTATCGCCGTTGGGTTTGGATATTTCTGTGTTAAAAGTAACCACTTTGCCGGATTCGATCATCTCGCGTTGCAGTTCAAACCACACACGCTCGATCTCTTCGATACTTGGCAGCTGGTCACTGCCGCTCATTTTCCTGATCAAATCCTGCATAAATACTTCACGGTCAGGATACTGCACGGCGGTCAGCGAATGTTCCAGGCTGGTGGAAAGATCACCGGCGGTAGACGTCAAGTGGCCAAACAGTTCTGTCAGTGTACCCAGACGCTCCTTCAGCAGATTCTGCTTTTCAGTAATGGCCAGCTCGTTTTCTTCAAACTTGTTTTCCAGATCAGTAGACAACTGTTCCTGAGCGGCACGTTCGGCTTCCGCCTGCTTGAGCATATTGGCCTGTTCAGACTTGGCCTGCTGGAAACGCTGCTCGCGCTGCTTGTTCTCGCGGGCTTCACTTACCTGGCCTTTTTTAACAAACTCCAGCAACTGATCCAGAGACTGCGCCTCCTGTGCCACCACATGGGAACCCGCAGACAGCGTCAGGGCGCCACACAGAGCAACGGCAGCGGCTTTTACAAAGTTAATACTCATTATTGTGCCTCCGGCGCTTCGATGGGCAGATTCAGCAGGTCAATCGATGCTTCTTTACGGGCGATACGGAGACCTTTCATGATGGCATTGCGGTATTCACTACGTTCCAGTGGAACCCAGCTGTGGGTTTTCTGATCCCAGGCACCGGATATTTCGGTATCGGTTGTCTGATAGAGTAGGGCAATCCGGCCAACGCGGAAAAAATTCACATCGCGGTCAACACCATCGATGCTGACGGTACCTTTATAGGCATCGAGCTTACGGCCATACTCTGCTTCAATTTTATAGGCCTCAAGTACCTGCCGGAATTTCTCTGCCACACTGACATCAGCACGATCCAGGTTGGCACGCAAGAAGGCGATACGCTGCTCGCGTTCTTTCATATGAAAAGGCACGTCCAGCTGAACGAACTTTTCCAAACCATCGATCATGCGAATAACCAGCGGCGTCATCTGACGCTGAATAATGGTCACCTGATCAATCGCCGTGTCGATATCGCCCAGGCGGGCCATCTGATTGTCGATCTGTTTTTGCAGACGGTTGTTGTAAACCTTCAGGCCATCAATCTGCTTATTGACTGTTTTATAGTCATTGAGCAGGTCGCGGGTTTCATCGGCGAGACGATCAACCTTTTGCTGCGACTTGCGTGCAGCATCATTTTTGGCCTCGCCCACCTTGAGAATGGAGTCCAGCGTATTGGCCTGCACTGCGGCAACGGAACCTAATATGGTGCCCGTTGATACCAGTGCAGCGATCAATACCGTCTTCAATCGATGCGTAGTCATGAGAATCGCGCTTCCTTCCAACTGAGTGATTCAAAAAATCATATTGCCAGGTGATACTAGAGCGGCACAGCTTTAATTACTATTCTTAATATTATGTCTGCTTTTATTTATAGCAGAGTCCAAATATAGCAGAGTCCAAACCACATAACGAACTGACAAACTTAAACCAAAGGCCTGAGTATTTTCAACGAAAGTCCATTACAGCTTTATGACAACCCTGTGAACATAATGCTTCAGCCGCCATATTTGTGTTGTATGGTTACATGCCAAACCCTGGCAAAAAACGAAGGTAACACTTTAGTAGTGTCAAGCTCAATGAAAAACGCAATTATACTCAATCAGACTTTATTCTTTCATAAACAATAAAGCTGTAGTCATAGGGATTGTGTTTGCAGGCGTTATAGGTTTTTTGAGAGACAACATGCCAGCATTCCCAGTCCAGCGAAGGCAGACAGGTATCACCCGCCACCTCAGCTTCCACCCGCGTCAGATAGAGCCGATCTACCAGCGGCAGGGCTTCGGCATAAATCTGGGCACCACCAATAACCATCACCTCATCCTCTTCGGCCAGTACTGATGACAACAGCGCCACTGCTGCCGTCAATGATGCAACCACTTCGACACCCGGCGCTGCAAATACCGGATTGCGGGAGATAACAATATTTCTGCGCCCCGGCAGAGGCCGACCAATAGACTCATAGGTCTTGCGCCCCATCACCACCGGCTTACCCATGGTGACACGCTTGAAGTAACACAGATCCTCAGGCAGGTGCCAGGGCAGTGCATTGTCACGACCAATAACACCATTGCGGGCGGCGGCTACGATGATTGACAGTCTGGCCATCTCAAGCCCTCCAGGTCAGACCGCCACCGGCGCAGCAATATGCGGATGAGGCTCATAGTTATGAACGACGAAATCCTCAAAACAGTAGTTATAAATAGAATTTGGGTGGCGCACGATTTCCAGCGTTGGCAAGGTACCGGGCATCCGCTGCAACTGCACATTAACCTGCGCCAGATGATTATTGTAGATATGTGAATCACCGGTACTGATAATAATCTCACCAGGCGCTAATCCACACTGCTGAGCCAGCATATGGGTCAATAGCGCCAGACTGGCTGTGTTATAGGGCAGGCCCAAAAAAGAGTCAGAAGAGCGAATCAACAACTGGGCCGACAAGCGCCCGGCGGCCACATAAAACTGATACAAAAGGTGGCAAGGCGGCAACGCCATGCGACCGGCGCGAACATTCGCCTGAGGACTTAACGACTCATCCGGCAGGTATTCCACATTCCAGCCATGAAACAGGATACGGCGACTATCGGGGTTGTTGCGCAGGCAGTTCACAACATAGTCGATCTGGTTAATATGGCCGCCATCGCGGGTCGGCCAGGCCGTCCACTGAGCACCATAGATCGGCCCTAGATCACCGTTTTCAGTAGCCCACTCATCCCAGATAGAAACCCCGTTCTCCTTCAACCAGGCTGTATTAGTGTCGCCCTTCAGAAACCAGATTAATTCATTGGCAATACTTTTGAAGTGGAGCTTCTTGGTGGTCAACAAAGGAAAGCCATCAGCCAGATCGTGGCGAAACTGCCGTGCAAATACCGATAGAGTACCTGTGCCAGTGCGATCACCCTTGCTGTGACCGTGATCGAGGATATCCTGTAAAAGGTCGAGATATTGTTTCATGAACGAGAATGTTCCTGCGCAGAAGTATTGCCCACACGCCGGTAAGCATGCCATATCAGGTAGATACCCAGCGCGATCATTGGCAGACACAGCAGTTGCCCCCGGGTCATCCAGCCAAAAGCCTGAAAGCCCAGATGCGCATCAGGCTCTCGAAAGAACTCGACAAAAAAGCGCAGGCAGCCATAAGTCAGCGAAAATAAACCAGCCACCGCCCAGGTTGGCCGGGACCGGGATGAGTAGACATACAAGATACCAAACAGCAGCAGCCCTTCCAGCACAAACTGGTAAAGCTGGGAGGGGTGACGCGCCAGCTGTAAAGGATCATTGGGAAAGACCATTGCCCAAGGGACATCGTGGGCCGCCCTGCCCCACAACTCCTGGCCGATAAAATTACCCAGACGACCAAAGGCCAGACCAAGAGGCACCAGCGGTGCGACAAAATCCATCAACGCACCAAAATGAATATGCTGCCTGCGGGCAAACAGATACATAGCCAACAAAACACCCAGCAGACCGCCATGGAAGGACATACCACCCTGCCAGACTCGCAGTATCCAGGATGGATCATCCAGCAGTTGCTGGCCACCATAGAACAACGCATAGCCCAAGCGCCCACCGAAAATCACACCGAGGGCACCATAAAAAATCAGATCATCTACCTGCTCTCGACTGATCGGACTGTAGGGCTTACGGCTACGGCGCACGGCCAGCCACCAGGCGCAAGCCAATCCTGCCAGATACGCCAGACCATACCAATGCACTTTGGCAGGACCAATGGAAAAAGCAACGGGGTCAATCTGCGGATAACTCAGCATGATTCTCTTATCATTCAGCGTGAAGGTCATTCAGGGCGGTGGCCATTATCAACCAGTGCCAGGGGATTCACAAACACCTGTCAGGCTGTCAGCATGTATTGATGCGCCTGATAATCTTCGCCTATAAACACACCCCGACTTCCCGTTACTGCTGGCTGCCAATCGTGATGAATTCCATCAGCGGCCCAGCGATGCCTCCCACTTCTGGCCAGAGCAGCCAACTTTGCTGACCGGGTGCGACCGGCAGGCAGGCGGCATCTGGATGAGCATTACCCGCAATGGCCGCTTTGTGGCCATCACTAAACTAATTAGTGCCGTCCATAAACGATCGTTTTAATGTTTGCGGCCTGAGTCGGCGGATGTTGCCACTCAGTACCAATCTGCTCGGCTAACAGTCATGCTCCAGTCGGGCGAACGATCGATAGCTGGGTGAGTCCGTGAGATGGAAGGCCAACATCTCGTAGCTGACACCGGTGATCTGTTTGAGCAGCATGCAGTGGAAAATGCTCTTCACCGATAATCCTTTGCGACCCGTAGGGCGTGCGCCATTGATCAGTAAATCTTCCTCCAGCCTGTTACGTAGGCTCCGGATAACCATCCAGCAAACTCGACAACTCGTTGAGAAATTCGCCAAACTTGTGCTGCGAAAATACATCAAATAGACTCGTCTGTGCAGGTCTCTCGCATCAGTAGGGTTCTCTGGTTGTGTGATTGGTTTTTTGATCGAAAACAATTTTACAGCTCACGAGGGCCTTTTTTATTTAATGCTATAAGCGAAAACACTTGTAAATTTCATGCACTTTCGCGTTTATGGACGGGCACTAATTACCGTGATTCCGCCCAAACAACTGCCGCACCGCTATCGCGGGGCAAATTACCCCTGCAATGGCTTACCGGAAATAGCAGCGCAGGCTGCTTTCTTGAGCAGACAGCGACACGCAGCCATCACTACGCCGGTTTTAATCTGTTGATCGGTGACCATGAGGCACTGTGGTATTACAGCAATACCAGTGCAAAACCATCATTGCCGAGGCGACTGGAGCCTGGTATTTACGACCTCAGTAATGTCAGCCTGGATACACCCTGACCAATGAACTCAGCCGCAAGACGGTGAAACGGCAACATTTACTTCCGTACCTTGCCAGACAAGAGTTTGCCGTGGCGGCAATGGAAGCCTGCGGCGGCGCGCACCATTGGGCGCACAGGATTGAGTCGCCGGGTCATCCGCGATATTGCTGCCGCCCCAGCATGTGAAAGGGTATCTGCGGGGCCAGAAGAATGACTACAACGATGCTCTGACGATTGCCGAGGCCTGGTGATGCCACGAATAAAGCCGCCTTAAGGAAGGTGCTGCCAGGCTATTTAAGCGGGGCCGACAACGGCTTAACCGAGTGTGCCCGTTGCTATCTGGCTCGC
Organism: Parahaliea sp.; assembly: GCA_047974765.1. GTDB lineage: Bacteria > Pseudomonadota > Gammaproteobacteria > Pseudomonadales > Halieaceae > JBKECP01. Next base: position 77,265 of record JBKECP010000044.1, read on the forward strand.
CAGTACGATCGGTTTTTGGCCATTATCGAAGAATTGGCCTGGTATGACAGGATATTGCGTGAACAGGTCAAACCGGTCTGCAGAGAACCTGATTAGCCCGGTGGCCCTTGAGGCCGACTGCCGATAAGGACTGCAGGCGGCGAAACTTCATCAAGCCCAGAGGGCGCAGTGAGTCCCTCATAAACAGGCCGAATCTGTCCCTGACATCGACTGTGCAAGCCTTGCAAACGGGGAGGAGACCATATACGGGTTAATATTAATATCACCACTTCAATCGATCGGCACAGGTACGAGCTTTTCCAGCCCACGTTCAAGCATCAGTTGCTCCAGACGGCTGACGACATCGGAGGTGTCTTCCATTACCATCACCTCAGCCAGTACCTTACACACCTCACTGTAATACAAATTGCGGATGGTTTTTTTCACTTTTGGCAGGCTGGTTGCATTCATTGACAGCACCCGATAACCCATCCCCAGCAACACAATGGCACCAAGAGGGTCTCCGGCCAGCTCTCCACAAATGCCGACGGGCTTACCCTCTGCCCTGCCAGCTTCAGCAACCGTCTGCAACGCCTGCAATACTGCTGGATGGAAGGAGTGATAGAGGTCAGCCACACGGGCATTATTGCGATCCACCGCCAACAAATATTGAGTCAGATCATTACTGCCCACCGACAAAAAATCCACCCGCCTCGCCAATGCCCGCGCCTGATAAACCGCTGAAGGCACCTCTACCATCACACCAATTGGCGGTAGCGGTTCCTCCAGCCCCTCCTGGCTCAATTCCTGATGACTGCGCCGGATCAGTCGTAGCGCCTCTTCTGCCTCGGAAATACTACTGATCATTGGCAGCATAATGCGCAGATTATTAAGGCCGACATTAGCCTTGAGCATGGCACGCACCTGAGCGAGAAAGATTTCCGGGTGATCGAGCGTGACCCGTATGCCGCGCCAGCCAAGGAAGGGGTTATCTTCCTCAATCGGAAAATAAGGCAAGGATTTATCGCCACCGATATCAAGGGTGCGCATAGTTACAGGCAACGGCGCAAAAGCCTCCAGCTGTTCCCGATAAATCTGTCGCTGTTCTTCCTCACTGGGGAAGCGCTCACGCAATAAAAAGGGAATCTCTGTCCGATAGAGCCCAACCCCCTCGGCACCATGATCAAGAGAACGAGCCACATCTGCTGTCAATCCCGTATTGACCCACAGAGGCAGTCGGTAGCCATCAAGTGTTTCACTGACTTTAGCGCGCAAAGCCTCCAGATCCCTCGACATGGCGATATCTTCATCGGCCAAAGTCTGAAAGCGCTCACGGATTTCCCGGGATGGATTGAGGTAAACTGCACCGTGATAGCCATCAACAATTAACTCATTGCCTTGCAGACGGGTGTAAGGCAAATCAATGGCTCCCATTACTGTGGGCACCCCCATTGCACGAGCCAGAATAGCCACATGAGAATTACTGGAGCCGCGCACAGACACCAGTCCAGCCAATCGCTCACGGGGGATTTCCCCCAGTGCTGAAGCCGTCAATTCCTCGCCCACAAGAATACAGCGTTCAGGGTATTCACAAGGTTTGCCTCTTTCATCGGCCTGCAAATAAGCCAGCATGCGCGTACCGAGATCCTTAACATCCACCGCCCGTTCACGCAGGTAGGAATGCTCCATACGCTCAAAGTGACGAATATGCTCAATCATCACCTGGGCGAGCGCACCTTGCGCCCAGTGACCGGCACGGATCAGTGCAGCCACTTCACCGCCAATAGCGGAGTCATCCAAAATACCCAGATAAACGTCAAAAAGAGCGTGATCCTCAGCGTTCATCTCACCCCGCAGGTTATCTGACACTTGACGGATATCAGCCTGCACAGCCGCCAGCGCCTGCCGAAAAGCACGCACCTCAGCCCGCCGGTTGGTGACTTTTTTTTCTGCCACGGCATAAAGATCAGCCACAGGCGACACAACCACCACTCGGCCAATAGCAATACCCGGCGCACCTGCCAACCCGTTGATTCTGGCCGGTGCAGCTGACACACCCGACGGCACATCACGAACCGCCCCATGAACTGCACCGGTGACTTGTGCGTGTGCAATCACCCCGGCCAACTGTGCCGACATAGTGACCAAAAAGGCTTCTTCACTTTCATCAAAACGCCGCCGTTGCCCCTGCTGTACTACCAGCACACCGAGCACATCACGCTGATGAATAATGGGTACACCGAGAAAAGCGTGATAGCTCTCTTCACCAAGATTCTGTAAAAACCGGTAGGAGGGGTGGGATTCTGCATCCTCAATATTGATCGGCTCTTCACGTTTTGCCACCAGGCCGACCAGCCCTTCATCAGCGGCCAGACTGGCAACGCCGATCAATGCTTTATTCAGGCCTTCAGTAGCGTGAAATACAAAGCGATCGCTGGTTGGCTCACGCATATAAACACTACAGACTTCAGTGCCCATAGCATCGCGCACCCGCTGAACAATAATATCCAGCGCCTGCGTCAGATTATTGGCGGAGTTAACCTCCTGAACGATGTGGCGGAGTACTTCCAGCATAACCGGCTCAGCTCCAAGTCCATATCAGCGCCTGAAGCGCTGATCCATTTTGCGGCCAAGCACTTGTGACATCTCCTTGAGTGCGCGCCGATAAACCTCGCGCTTGAAGGATACAACCTGATTCAGCGGATACCAGTAACTAACCCATTGCCAATGATCGAACTCGGGCTTGTCATTGAGATCAAGGCGCACTGCATCATCGTTATCCAGCATACGCAGCAAAAACCACTTTTGTTTCTGACCGATACAAACCGGTGCCTGCCCCTTGCGAATAAAACGGCGTGGCAGGCGGTAACGGAGCCAACCCCGGGTTGAACCCAGAATCTCAACCGAATCAGGCTCAAGTCCAACTTCTTCCCTTAGCTCCCGAAACAGCGCTTCTCTGGGCGACTCACCACGATTGATACCGCCCTGGGGAAACTGCCAGGCATCCCGGCCACCAATTCGACGCGCCCATAGCAGCTGGCCGTTATCATTGGCAAGAATGATGCCTACATTGGGTCGAAAGCCGTCAGAATCTATCACCCTGATTACCACTTTTGTTATTGAATCGGGCTATTGTTCCACATTTTGCAGCGTCAGAGAAATTTACACTATTAAGGTTGTTTCGAGGAAATTTACAGACCTACAAACAAAGGCTATGCTGCCCCACCACTGCGGAGGCACCATGACACTTGCCATCTTTGATCTTGACAACACACTTATCGCCGGTGACAGCGACCATTTGTGGGGCTGCTATATCTGTGAACAGGGTATTGTTAAGCACGAGCGCTATCACCAGCAGAACGAGCAGTTTTATCGTGACTACCAGCAGGGCAAGCTGGACGTTGATGCCTACCTGCGCTTCGCACTGGCACCACTGGCAAACCAAAATGCCGATACACTGCAACGTTGGCATCAGGGCTTTATGAACACCAAAATTAAACCCATTATGCTGCCAGCAGCCCAGACACTGGTTGACAGTCACCGGGCGAAAAAGCATCAACTACTGATTATTACCGCCACCAATGAATTTATTACCCGCCCTATTGCCACTGCTCTGGGCATCGACGAATTACTGGCCTGTGAGGGCGAACAAATAAACGGTCGCTACACCGGCAACCCCAAAGGTATTCCCTCTTTTGCAGAAGGCAAAGTAGCGCGCTTGCAACAATGGTGCGAAACCAGAGGCGAAAACATGACCGACGCCTGGTTTTACTCAGACTCCCACAACGACCTGCCCCTGTTATCACAGGTGGACAATCCCGTTGCCGTAGACCCGGACAATACCCTGCGCGCCCACGCCAAAGAGGCCGGGTGGCCGATAATTTCTTTACGGTAGCTCGACGCGGACTGAAGTGGTCAATGCGGCTATCGAGCGTATCAAAAAGCACTGTACTCGGCTGCAATGGCAATAGATCATGAATATAGGCACATATGTGTGCTATTAGATCTGGTTAATGACTACAGAGACCGACTCTCATCAAATCCTGGAAGCTATGAGGAGTTTCTTTCTGGCTAGACCCAGGACTTTGGCTTGCAGCACTTGCGTAGGCATTGGGCTGTAACACCTGGGCTTGAATCAGATTCAATATGACCGGGGCATTATTGACGAAGCTGCATGATCCATATCTTTAGAACCTGCTATGGCGATGCAATCTGCCAACCGCATTTTATTGGAGACCATAAACAACTAAAGCTGCTATTTCAGGAGGAGCATAAGAACACCATAGAGGCTTAGAAAAAAGGCATTACCGTACGAAAAACTGCTGACATAGTCGTTTGTAGTAGTTCAGACTTGATCTGACAGTTACCGGTCCGATGCAGGTGCTTTCTGTCAGGTCAGGTTCAGCCTACAAACTTTTCCTTCCAGATCTTTTGCCCGTCAAGCAACGTATCCATTGGCGTTCTGCCGCAGCACATTTTGCCCTGATGGGTTCTTTCAGTGTTGTAGTAATTAAGCCAGCTGTCCAGATCAACTTGCAAATCCTCGATCGACTCGTAGATCTTTTTTCGGAACGTCACCTGGTAGAA
>JBKECP010000045.1:0-71876 GCA_047974765.1 Parahaliea sp.
GCAGTGGTTCATTTTGATAATTCAGGATGTCAATGTGGTTTCTCAGGAGATTTTGCTAACCTGCTGAGGGCATGATAATGAAAAAGCACTTTGTGGTGAAATTGACGCTGAATGAGCGGTCTCGGCTGGATGGAGAGGGTGAAGCCCGGCTGTTCAGCCTTGCCTGCAGTGACGCCCCCGAAGGCCACGCCCGTTGGACATTAAATCTTTTATCGGACAAGCTCGTTGAGTTGAACGTGGTTGAGTCTATCTCTTATGAATATGTTCGCCAGGTTTTAAAAGAACACCATAAAACCCTGGCAAAAAAAGATGTGGTGCATCCCGCCAAAGGGTGATGCACATTTTGTATACCAGATGGAAGCGGTGCTGGGTGTCTATAAAAGGCCACAGAAATCGCTGTACCCGGCTGTGTGCATGGACGAAACCAGTGTGCAATGTACCAAGGAGGTAAGCGCTTTTATCGCAGCGAAACCTGGGCAGAGCGAGCGTTACGATACCGAGTATGAACGTAATGGCCTGTTGCACCTTATTTTGTTTTATGCGCCGTTCAAGAATTGGCGGCGTATCCAGGTGGCGGACAATCACGCGGCCTGTGAGTGGACTGAAGGGGTGCGGCGCTTGGTGGGGGAAGATTATCCAAATGCGAAGCGCATTACCTTGGTTATGGACAACCTCAATACCCACTCCGGAGCGTCACTCTATAAAGCGTTTTCGCCAGAAAAGGCAAGAGCGCTGTTGGAAAAACTGGCGTTTGTGTACACCCCCAAATATGGAAGTTGGCTGAACATGGCGGAATGTAAATTCAGCGTGTTGAGTCGGCAATGCCTGGCAAGACGACTGCCGGATATGGAAACAGTGATGGCAGAAGTCGGAGCCTGGTTGGCGGTTTTCTTCTCCAGAAAGATGGCGCAGATAATCTCAAGCAGGGTTAACATACTGCGCATCAACAGGTGCACTTCCCCGGAAACAGCATTGTCCGAAGAGAGCCGGTTGAACTCGGATTTCAGTCGATCCAGCTCTTCACGCACTGGAGTTTTATCGATGCCTGCCATGGGCCATTGAGATTGTTGCCGTCAATGGCCATAGGATGCCCCCTGTTTTTTCGGCGTCTCACAACGGCTTGGATTGAACGTTAAAGGCCCGATTCAGGACAATCCTCATGGCGCTGTGGATAGACGCTGAGAGAGCGCTGCCAGGCATCGGCGGAGGGTAAAAAATTGCAGCGGCAAAAAGTAAAAATAGAGACCCAAAAACCTGTCAAGAACTTTTTCAATTATTTCAGGGCGAGTAGTTGCAATTCCAGATCGAATTCTCTATATAGCTGGCGCATAATACGCCGCTTCATTCGTTTACAAGCTGTCCTGATTTATCCATGAGTACACTTATTTCCCAGCGTATTGCCGATGAGCTCGGCGTTCGTGAAGCCCAGATTAGCGCCGCCGCTGCCCTGCTCGACGAAGGTGCCACCGTTCCCTTTATCGCCCGCTACCGCAAGGAAGCCACCGGCGGTCTGGATGACACCCAGATGCGACGCCTGGAAGAGCGGCTACAGTACCTGCGGGACCTGGAAGAGCGCCGTGAAACCATCCTGCGCAGTATCGATGAGCAGGGCAAATTGAACCCGGAACTGGCCCAATCCATCCGTGAGGCCGACACCAAGAACCGACTCGAAGATCTCTACCTGCCCTACAAGCCAAAGCGCCGCACCAAGGCCCAGATTGCCCGCGAAGCCGGTATTGAACCATTGGCCGACACACTGCTGGCCGACCCGACGCTGATGCCCGACAACGAAGCCGCCGCCTACCTCAATGCCGATGCCGGCTTTACCGACGTGAAGGCTGTCCTCGATGGTGCCCGCCAGATACTGATGGAGCGCTTTGCCGAAGATGCAGACCTGCTGGCCAAGGTGCGTTCTTTTCTGGCCGACAACGCCCTGCTGGCCGCACGCCTGGCCGATGGCAAGGAGCAGGAGGCTGCCAAGTTCCGCGATTATTTCGAGCACACCGAGGCTCTGGCCGGAGTGCCCTCACACCGGGCTCTGGCCATGTTTCGGGGCCGCAACGAGGGCTTCCTCCATCTCAATCTGGTGATGAGCGCCGATGAAAAACCGAGTGATGCTCATCCCTGCGAGGCGATGCTCGCCGGGCACTGGCAAATTGAAGACAAAGGCCGTCATGCCGACCGCTGGCTGCTCGACACTGTTCGCTGGACCTGGCGGGTCAAGCTGCTGACCCACCTGCAAACTGATCTGCTGGGCCAGCTGCGCGAGCGCGCCGAAAGCGACGCCATTGACGTTTTCGCCAACAACCTGAAGGATTTGCTGCTGGCAGCACCGGCTGGCGCCAAGGCCACCATCGGCCTAGACCCGGGCCTGCGTACCGGTGTCAAGGTGGCGGTGGTCGACGCCAACGGTAAAGTACTGGACCACGCTGCCATCTTCCCCACCCCGCCCCAGAACCGGATACAGGAGGCGGCAGCCACCCTCGAACACCTGATTCGCAAGCACGGCGCCGAGCTGATCGCCATCGGCAACGGTACTGCCAGTCGGGAGACTGACAAATTCGTTGGCGATGTACTCAAGCGCTGTAGCGATCTCAAGATCAGCAAGGTGATGGTCAACGAGGCCGGTGCCTCGGTGTACTCCGCCTCTGAATTGGCCGCCCGTGAATTCCCCGACCTCGACGTGACCATTCGCGGTGCGGTCAGTATTGCCCGCCGCCTGCAGGACCCGCTGGCGGAGCTGGTCAAAATCGAACCCAAGTCAATCGGCGTGGGCCAGTACCAGCACGATGTCAGCCAGGTACAACTGGCGCGGCAGCTGGATACGGTGGTCGAGGACTGCGTGAACGCGGTTGGCGTGGATGTGAACACTGCCTCAGCGGCGCTGCTGTCGCGGGTGTCGGGTCTCAACTCGTCGCTGGCGGGTAATATCGTCGCCCTGCGGGATGAGCAGGGCAGCTTTGGCAGCCGCAAAGATCTACTCAAGGTATCGCGCTTTGGCGGCAAGACCTTTGAGCAGGCAGCCGGTTTTTTGCGCATCAACGGCGGCGACAATCCTCTGGATGCCTCCGCTGTCCACCCCGAATCCTACGCTGTGGTGGAGGCCATCGCCCGGCGCGAGCAACGCGAACTGGCCAGCCTGATTGGTGACAGCCACTTTCTGCGCAAGCTGAAAGCAAACGACTTCGTCACGGACACTGTTGGCCTGCCAACGGTCACCGATATTCTCGCCGAGCTGGACAAACCGGGCCGCGACCCGCGCCCGGAATTCCGCATGGCCAGCTTCCAGGAAGGGGTCGAAAAAATCGCAGACCTGCGCCCCGATATGGTGCTTGAAGGCACCATCACCAACGTCACCAACTTTGGCGCCTTCGTCGACATTGGCGTACACCAGGACGGGCTGGTCCATATTTCCGCTTTGTCAGACAAGTTCATCAAGGACCCGCGGGACGTGGTCAAGGCCGGTGATATCGTGCGTGTAAAAGTGATGGAAGTGGACGAGCCGCGCAAGCGCATCGGCCTGAGTATGCGCCTGAATGACAAGGCCGGTGAGCAGCACGAACGCAATGCCAGCCGCCACAATGGCAACAGGGCCACCCGCTCAAATCGGCAACGCCAGGACAGCAAACCGGCGCCCAGCAATGCCTTTGCTGCCGCTTTTGCCAACGCCAGACGCAAAGACTGACAACCCGCACACCGATCTGTTTTGCCCTGGAATATCTTCAGGGCATTTCGTCTGGAATATATTCAGCCGCACACTGACAAAATGACAAAGCGACGTTCAAAGCCCGCCCCGGATCAGTGCCGGGTGACCACAAAAATACCGATACGCCAGTCAGATCCTTATTTTTGCCGCTGATAATCCGCCGCCGCCTGCCGGATAGATGACCAAGCCAACAACGCATTGCTGTAACCCTTTGCCGCCCAACGGATTTTTTTAGCCACGGCGGCGTTGTCACAATCTGCAGGTATATGATCCAGATCGCTCAGCCGGGCCGGTTGTGCCAGCGCATTTACACACGCTTGCGCACTTTTTTCCAAATAGACACGCCACTGTTCATCCAGCGCACCGGTTTCTGCCAGCCGGTCATTAACGGTTTGCAGCACATACGCCTGCGCGCGGGTCAGGCTGACCCGATAGCTGGCCAGCAGCGCCTGCTCTGTCATATTGGCCAGCTCCCCAATACGGGCGGCCGCCAATTGCAGGCGGGTATTGAAGTCAATGCCATTACCCATTGGCCGGGCGTCAGCCAGCCAGGCTGAAACCATCTGCAAACCGCCTTTAGGTGCCACATTATCACCTTCCGGATTGCCTATACGCGGCTCCAGTGGTAAATGCGGTACGGCCCAGTCATATTCAAGTACCAATGAATCAGGAAAAAGAAAATCCACCAACGTGCCAAAAAAATGATCCTCACCCCGCAGTGCAGGAAAATAAGGTGGCAGCTCAACCCGGTTATCAAGACCCGTCACCTGCGACATGACCGCCCGCTTGCTGACAGCCGGTCGCAGCTGCCCCAGCCAGCAGTCCCGTGTCGACAAGGCCTGGCTGATACTACTCTCAGCCAGCATGTAACGCACAGAAGCCGCTGGCAAATAGGGCAGCCAACCATTGCCTGATGTACCCGGATCACCAACAGTGCCCGACTGTGTAATCAATACAGGTGCGCTGCCATCCACTTCATAAAAACGTCGACCTTCAACACCCGTCAGCTGGTGGGGTTCAAGTTTGTCTTTGCCAAGGCTTGCCATCACCTCAGACAGGCTCAGACCCAGGCAGCGTGCATGGCCACTGATCGGATCAAAATCGGTCGGCTGCCAGAAGGCCTGCCAATCCTGTGAACTGCCATAAAAAATAGCTTCGCGTTCAGTAGTAAAACCCAGATCTGAACGCCCCTCTCCCGAGCGGGCCGCCATACACAATACATCGTCATCCATAATGATGGCGCGATCACCCACTGACAACAGCTGGCAGAGAATACGGGCGCGACCATAGGTCTCCAGCACCCCCCAGGATGAGCGATCAATCAAAAAGCGTATTGCCTGCACATGTTCTGGCAGCCGCGCCTCCAAAGCCGTTTGTAATTCGCGCTGTGCCTCACTGCCAACATAGTTCATACGGGTGGGGCTTTCGAGATTAAAACGTTCAACCATTTCTCGGTTGGCGGCGGCATTGGCTTCATCGCGTGAATCATCCACCAGATAAAGCTGCCTGATACTGCTCAGACGTGCGTTACGCTTCATCGATTCCAGCAGACGATTAACAGCGACTGGACGGTCACAGGTAATGATAAAAGCCTTCGGCAGATCCGCCTCATCAGAGCGGGTTGCACGGGTATTGATACGCTCACAAAATTCACTGGCCGACACAAACAACCCCGCCTCCCGCACCATTTCCAGTACCCGCAGAGCATCGTCCACATTGCCGCCCAGCTGCGGCAAGACACTTGCCAGATAGTGAGCGTGCCCCTCCATCGAACGAAACACACGGCAATGTTGCAAGGATATATCAACTTCTGTCTGCGCCAGCAGCTGAGCGCCCGTTGTCGCACCCACCAGCAGCACACCGCCAGCCACCCCCACGGGCCGGTAGTCATCAACTGCATAGAGCTCAACCGGCTCACCGATGCTGACACCATCTTTCTGTGCAGGTGCAGCGTTATTGGTCATGGAAAAGGAGTAGGAAATATCCGACATGGGCATTCTCGTTTGTATAGCTTGCAGGGAATGGAACAAAGGTGTGACAAGACTGATTCTAGGGATCACCTGCCATGCTGTAAACGCACTTGCGTAATACCGCTTATGGAATCAACCGTATTTACCAGGGCTATATTCTGTCCGGCATCAACCTGTACCCGCTGACAAGACGGGTATTTAGCTGCCCCAAACCCACATGCCTGCCTCTATACTGGCCCGTCCGGTATCGCTGTTCACACGGCTTTGCAACCAGTCACTGATAATGGTCAGCAGCCCGGTACTATCGGCAATCAGCGGTGCATCGATCAGGGCGGCATCACCGTAATGATTGAGTTTGATCACATGGCCACTACTGCTCGCTGGCTCAATAGCCAACTCAGTCCATTCAATCTGCACACCCCGACGTTGCTGCCAGCGCAACTCCTGCAAAACAGCCGACATTTCACGGTGCAACTGCCGACAGGGCTCACGTACGTTATCGGCATTCTGGCTGGCGGCAAACTTGAGTTCCAGACCATTGGCCTGACAACTTGGCCCGCCTGCTGAAAAAGTCCACACCATAACGACCGGAGGCGGACTGATACCACTGCTACGCTCGTGCGTTTTTTGTTCACCTCTGTCGCTGCCCGCCAGCAACAGCCGGTCGCAGCGATAAGCACGACAAAAACTGGCCAGCACGGCCCGTTCATAAGCTGCCTGTTGGCTCTGACGGGGATGCTCCAGCAAAATGCGTAAATCCAGTTCAGGCAGCCACAATTGTACGCCTGTATGGCGATAACTGATGTCAACCCAGGCACCGGCATCCACCTGCTCGGCAGCGTGCATCAAACGCTGGGAAAAACTGTCCACGGAGGTCGCCCACTGACGCAGACCCGATCCCTTCTTCGATACCCGTTCCTCACTGCGGGCCAAATCAGATTCGGCGCTGTAGAGCGCATAGAGTTCGGCGAGGGCGTCGTGCGCAAAATCCGCCTTGTCTTCCAAGGCCGCACCTTGCAAGGCGGTCACCAGTTGGTCAAAGCGCGAACGCTGGCTTTCTTTTGCCTGCACAGACAACACGGGTAATATTGCCAGCACGGTTAAACCTACCAGCACACGGGTAAAAACAGATATCAATCGCTTTGTCAGATAAGGGAAGTATCGCATTGCGTGTATCATAACGCTCTCGCCCGGCGAAGGTGAGCCCGCCGCGTCATCACTGTGTCAAAATGAGATATACATCGCCTACTTTGCGTGCGGTTGAGCGCATTACACCAGTATCCACTTCGATAAAGGACAACCATTATGCCCTACGGCTTCGTTCAGGTTGACACCTTCACTCATCGCCCGCTTTACGGCAATCCAGCAGCCATTGTTTTTAATGCCGACAATCTTGCCTCTGCCACCATGCAAAAAATTGCCCGTGAAATGAACCTTTCAGAAACTGTTTTTATCCTCTCTTCGAAAGATGATCAGGTGGATTATTGTGAGCCGCCGATACTGGCGGACACTCCCCCTCAGATCATTTCTACTGGTGCACCCTGGCTGATCGTGGAGCTGACCTCACTTGCAGCTCTATCAGCCCTTAACCCGACCAGAATCTGACAACAATACGTTGTGCCCAGCGCGGAGCAGCAGGTATAACGGTTTTCACCGAACTGGGCGATGACCGGCAGACCCGTATTCGTGTGCGTACCTTTGCACCCGGCGAAGGCGTGCCTGAAGATCCCGTTTGTAGTTCGGGCAACGGTTCTGTTGCCGTCTGTATTACCCGTTACAAGCACGCTGACCAACGCAGCGGCGCTATATTGCCGAGCAGGGAATCGAGATTGGACCGCGCGGATGAAATCTTTGTCGACTGGCAGCGCAGCGGTGCTCAGCTACAGATCAAAATTGGCGGCGAGGTCATAACCATCGCCAGTGGCCAACTGTATATCTGACAAAAACCAATTACACAAACAGAGTATCGCATCGAATCCCGAGACGCTGGGCCACACCAAAACAGGGGTATGCAAATGCACTACACCACAGGCGTGGCCACTATCAGCGAGTCAGGCAAGCCCACAACATCATGGTCTTTACCCGGATAATCGAGGGTAGATAAAAAATGGCGCATGCAATTCAGGCGGGCACGCTTTTTGTCATCGGACTTGACGATAGTCCAGGGTGCATCTGCTGTATCGGTATAGAAAAACATAGCCTCTTTGGCCTCGGTATAGTCGTCCCATTTGTCCAGCGAAGCCTTGTCAATAGGTGATAATTTCCACATCTTCAGCGGATCTGTTTCACGGGATTTAAAACGGCGATGCTGTTCTTGCTGTGTCACTGAGAACCAGTATTTGTACAAACGAATATTCGAACGTACCAACATACGCTCCAGTTCAGGTGTCTGACGCATAAACTCAAGGCATTCATGGGGTTCACAAAAGCCCATCACCCGCTCAACACCGGCCCGGTTGTACCAGGAACGATCATAGAAAACCATTTCACCAACGGTCGGCAGATACTTAAGGTAGCGCTGGTAATACCATTGCCCGCGCTCTTCATCGGTGGGCTTGTCAAGCGCCACCACCCGGGCAAAGCGGGGATTAAGGTGCTCGGTAAAACGCTTGATGACACCGCCCTTACCGGCCGCATCGCGGCCCTCGAACAGTAACACGAACTTCTGCCCCGTCTCCTGCGCCCACAGCTGTACTTTCAGCAGCTCAGCCTGAATCTGCGCTTTCTCCTTCTCGTAGGTAGAGCGCGACATCTTGCGCTCGTAAGGATACTTGCCACTTTCAAAGGCCTGGCGGATCCGCGCGGCATCCACCTGGGGAGGTGTTCGCAACGGTTGTGGACTACCGTCGCCATTACCGGTCGGTGGAACAACGGCTTCGGTAGTATTGTCAGTGATATTGGCGACAGTGGTATTGGCGGCAAGGGTTTTGGAGGTAGCAGATTTTGAACTTTTAGCAGGCATTCCCTTCTCCTGGCGGGTATGGAAATACACTATATGAAATGCCTTGTATACAGTCCTTGATATCCGTCAAGCCATGACTCCAAGGGCCTGAAAAAACCCTTTTACAGGCCCGACCATGAGTGATTACAGGCCGCGACCTGTTGTCAGATACATCGCAAAACTACCCAGCCAGTGACTACCGGCATAATGTTCGTCACTGACTGCCGCCAGCCCCTGCTCACGGTGCTGATTGGCCGCCGCTATCAGCCCCACAATACGCGCGTCATTTATACGCCCGTCACCCGCAGACAACAGCCCACTGGCAATACCTTCCAGAGCCCAGGCGCGTGAAATATTCAAACCCAACAGATGGACCAGCTTGCCATCACTGGGGTCCAGCACAATCCCCGGCTGTAACCAGCTGGCATCTGCCTGCTCTGGAATACCGGGCAAGAATTCACTCAGCCAATGACTGAACTCTTTTGGTGAAAGCACCCGGCGCATCAGATCTGCCTCAGCCAGACAGGGCGAGAGAAAATCCTCCCCTGATGGCTCATAGGACAAAGGACAGTCAACATCAGTTGCATAAAAAGTCATTGCTTTGGCACGCAGGGCCTGCGCCAGGGCATGCTGGCTTGTGCTGTCGGCATAATCCAGTATCAGGCTGAAAGCAAAGGCGGTTTGATTGTGGGTGCCAACACGCACGGGATAGGCCAGTGTTTTCAGCCAGCTCTGAATACGCTCGACAATCACCCGCTCAAGTGGTTGCAATGTTTGCCGCCATTGAGCCGCCCCGGAACTGTTATCACCATCGGATTCGGCCAGCTCATTCAGTTCGGTCACCAGCTGTAAAAACCAGGCCAGACCATAAGGCCGCTCAAAACTGCTGCGGCCTTCGCCACGGATATAATCAACTTCAGTAGCAATGTTTGCGTTGCTCAGGCTCTGGCGCAAAACCGCCTGTATCGCTGGCGCCAGCGGTGTATCGGGTTGCGTTGCCAGTGAACGTGCCAGCAACCAGTGGCCGTGTACAGAAGAGTGCCAGTCATAACAGCCATAGAAGGCCGGCGTCAGCTCACGAGGCGGCTTGACATCGCCGTCTGAATTAAGAACGTGGGCAATTTTGTTGGGATATTCCTGGTGCACACAAGCCAGTGCAAGCCGTGCAAAGCGCTCGTTGATAACCATCGGATCAGCACTGGCCGCCTTCGGCTGGGCACTAACCACTGGCGATACCAATAGCGACGTGGCCATCAAAACCACTAAAAACCGTATTGGTCCTGTATATTGCAAAACTGACTTTGTGCACCTGGTAATGGTCATTGCCAACGTATTATTCTCCATTAATATTGTCATTTTTTTTCAGCTTTCTACCTCGCCACCACTGGTAGATCACCGGTAACAGCAGCAAAGTTAATAGCAGTGAACTGATCATACCGCCGACCATGGGCGCCGCCAGCCGACTCATCACCTCTGAACCGGTGCCGCTACCGTAGACAATAGGCAACAGGCCAACAATAGTTGCCACTGCTGTCATCACCACCGGACGCACCCGTCGGGTGGCACCCTGCAACACGGCGGCACGCAATTGTTTGCGATTTGGAACCGCTTCCAGCTCACACAGCTCCCGCCAGGCCTGATCCAGGTAGACCAGCATAATCACACCTGTTTCAACCGCAATACCAGCCAGTGCAATCAGGCCCACACCGACGGCAATGGAAAAATTAAAACCCAGCACATACATCAACCAGAAACTGCCAACCAGCGCCAGTGGCAGGGTGGCCATGATCAATATAACCTCGGCGAAACTGCGAAAATTAAGGTAGAGCAACACTACAATAATGGCCAGGGTCAGCGGTAGCACCCAGGACAGGCGCGCCCTCGCACGCTCCATATACTCGTACTGACCGGCCCAGGTCAGAGAATAACCTGGCGGCAGTTCGAGCTGCTCATGCAGCACTGTGCGAGCCTGTTCGACATAGCGACCGACATCGATGCCATCGAGGTCAACGAAGGTCCAGCCGTTAAGACGGGCATTCTCGCTCTTGATACCGGGTGGTCCGTCCTCAATACGAATCGTGGCCACATCGGCCAGCGCAATACGTTGACCACCGGGCGTGACGATAGGTAGCAGCGCCAGTTGCTCCGGTGAATCACGATAGGACTGGGGGTAGCGCAGGTTGACCGGATAGCGTTCCAGCCCCTCTATCGTCTGTGTCACATTGGTACCACCGATAGCAGTGGCAATGATCTGCTGCACGGCGGCAATGCCCAGACCATAACGAGCAGCCTGTTCGCGGTTGATATCAACTGCAATGTAGCGGCCACCGGCGACCCGCTCAGAGTAGACAGAAGCTGTACCAGGCAGTGCCGACAACAGCACTTCCAGCTGCTCACCAATACTCTGGATGACCGCCAGCTCAGGTCCGGCCACTTTGACACCCACTGGCGTCTTGATACCGGTGGCAAGCATGTCTATGCGGGTCTTGATCGGCATCACCCAGGCATTGGTCAGGCCCGGAATCTGCACCAGCGCATCCAGTTCCTGCCGGATTTTAGTGGTCGTCATAGCGGGTCGCCATTCGCTCTGTGGTTTGAGCTGGATAAAGGTTTCTATCATCGTCATCGGCGCCGGATCAGTCGCGGTATCAGCACGACCGATTTTGCCAAACACCGTTTTCACTTCCGGCAGCGAGCGGATCAGCTTGTCGGTATGTTGCAGGATACGCCGGGCCTCACCGATAGAGATACCGGGGTAGGTGGTCGGCATGTACATCAAATCCCCCTCATCCAGTGGTGGTATAAATTCACTGCCGATCTGCCGCAGTGGCCACAGACAGCTGATCACCAGCAGCAGCGCCAGCACCACCACGGTTTTCGGGTAAGCCAGCGCCACCCGCAGGGCTGGTTGATACAAGCCCACCAGCATCTGGTTGATCGGATTATTACGCTCCGGACGGATGTGACCGCGGATGAAGTAGCCCATCAGGACAGGCACCAGGGTTACCGATAGCGCAGCAGCAGCCGCCATGGCGTAGGTCTTGGTAAAGGCCAGCGGCGAGAACATGCGTCCTTCCTGGGCCTCCAGCGTAAACACCGGCAGGAAGCTGACCGTGATAATCAACAGGCTGAAAAACAGCGCCGGCCCGACTTCGGCTGCGGCTCGGCTGACGATCGGCCAACGCTCACGCTGCCAGTGACTGCCCGCGCGTTCAATATGTTTGTGCAGGTTCTCAACCATGACAATAGCCCCATCGATCATCGCACCGATGGCTATGGCAATGCCGCCGAGCGACATGATATTGGCGTTCAGCCCCTGCCAGTACATCACCACAAAAGCGGCCAGAATACCCACCGGCAGGCTGATCACCGCCACCAGTGAAGAGCGCAAATGAAACAAAAACACGCCACAGACCAAGGCCACCAGCAACAGTTCTTCGGCCAGTTTCTGCCACAGATTACGCACCGCCCGATCAATCAGGCCGGAGCGATCGTAAACAGTGACGATCTCAACGCCAGCGGGCAGACCGGCCTGTAAGCTGGCCAGTTTGGCCTTGACGCCCTCGATAGTGCTGCGGGCGTTTTCACCAAAACGCATGACCACGATACCTCCGGCCACCTCGCCCTCACCATTGAGATCGGCTACACCCCGTCGCATCTGCGGGCCAACCACGATATCAGCCACGTCCTTGAGCAGCAGCGGTGTACCCCTGTCACTGGTGCCCAGCGGAACATTGCCGATATCTTCAACACTCTGTAGATAACCGGAGGCGCGCAGCATGTACTCGGCCTCGGCCATTTCCACCACCGAGGCACCGATTTCCTGGTTGGCCTCGCGCAGGGCATTTTGAATCAACGACAGAGGGATACCATAGGCACGCAGCTTGTCCGGGTGCACCTGCACCTGGTACTGGCGCACCATGCCACCAACTGAGCTAACCTCGGACACACCGGGCACTGTCTGTAATTCATAGCGTAAAAACCAGTCCTGCAGGCTGCGCAGCTGGCTGATGTCATGCTGTCCACTGCGATCAACCAGTGCATACAGATAGACCCAGCCGACGCCTGTGGCGTCGGGGCCAAGCTGGGGCCGGGCGGTGTCGGGCAGACTGGGCGCCACCTGACTCAGGTATTCCAACACCCGGCTGCGCGCCCAGTAGAGATCAGTATCGTCATTGAAGATGACATAAACGTAGGAATCGCCAAAAAAGGAAAATCCCCTCACTGTGACCGCGCCCGGCACTGACAACATGGCTGTACTCAGGGGATAAGTGACCTGATCCTGGACCACCTGTGGCGCCTGGCCGGGGTAGCTGGTTTTAATAATCACCTGCACTTCAGACAAATCAGGAATGGCATCCACCGGCGTATTGCGCAGCGCAAACAGACCCGCACCAACCAGTATCAAGGTGGCCAGCAGTACAAACAAACGGTTACCGATGGACCAGCGGATCAGGGCTTCAATCATCGCGCTGCTCCTGACTGTGCGACATAGTCGAATGGTCCATCTCACCGTGCTTCATCTGCGAATGATCCATCTGTGAGTGGTCCATCTGCGAGTGATTCATCTGTGAGCGGTCCATCTGGCTGCGGTCCGCCGGTGCCTGCAATCGCTGAAAATCAGAGTACTTGCTGGATTCAGAATCAATCATGAACTGGGCAGAGGTAACCACTTCGTCACCCTCCGCCAACCCGGACAGGACTTCCACCCGCTCCTCACCAATACGCCCTGTCTCTATGGCCACTGATTTGAAGCGTCCCTCACCCAGAGCCAGCACCACCCGCTGTTGGTGACCAGTGCGAATCAATGCCTCCCGGGGAATTGTCAACACAGCGCCGCCAGGCTCACCGTGAATACTTACCTGGGCAAACATATTCGGCCGCAGCAGACCATCCGGATTGGCAAAACGCAGACGCACCCTGAGCGTGCGTAATTTAGGATCGAGATCAGGATAGACATAATCGACCACTCCTTCCCAGCTGCGACCAGGCAGGTAGTCCAGGCGCATACTGACTGCCAAACCTGCTTTCAGTTCAGCCACCTGACGCTCAAATACCTCAGCCTCAACCCAGACTTCATCGAGCTGACCAATCGACATTATGGTCGTACCAGGCTGGACATAAAAACCTTCACGGATGGATAAATTCTCAACCACTCCGCCCTGTCGTGCATAGAAGGTGACACGCTGCTGAACCTTGCCGCTGCGGCGCAAACCGGCAATAAATGCCTCTCCCAGTTGCAGTGCCTGCAATCGTGCCGAGGCCGCCTCGATCAGAGCGCTGTTTTTACGGCGCAGGGCAATCAGTAATTCTTCCTGAGCATTGACCAACTCCGGTGAATAAAGAGCATACAGCGCCTGTCCCTGTTCAACCGGATCACCCACCGCCTTAATGTAGAGTTTCTCAACCCAACCCGACACACGGGGATGGATATGCAACAACCTGTCTTCATCGTAGCGGACATAACCCACCGTCTGAATATGGCTCTGCCAACGCGCACGCACAACCGGCGCACTGCGCACACCGAGGTTATTAAGCACCTGCGGCGCTATACGAATGGTACCGGGACCGGCATCAACACGGCCATCAGCAGCATCGGCATAGACAGGCACCAAATCCATACCCATCGGTGATTTCCCGGGGCCATCGCGGCGATAATTGGGGTCCATCGGTGCAACCCAATACAGCGGCTTTTGCCCAACATCACCCACAGCCAGGCCACCATCGTCAGTGGATTCATTGCCAGTGGACGGCCACAGTGTCACAGTCACCGCACCAATCA
Organism: Parahaliea sp.; assembly: GCA_047974765.1. Taxonomy (GTDB): domain Bacteria; phylum Pseudomonadota; class Gammaproteobacteria; order Pseudomonadales; family Halieaceae; genus JBKECP01. The sequence goes on from JBKECP010000045.1 coordinate 14,400, forward strand.
ACACACCAATCAGCACACCCAGAGCCATACTCAAAACCGTTCTCATGGTGTTTGCTCCTGCTGTAATTCCGATTCCGTCTCGACGAAGACAGTGTTATCCATTCCTGCCAGGTAATAGTTAAGTCGCGCAATGCTGCGCTGGCGCTCGGCCCGGATCGCCACCACCTCCACCCGGGCATTAAGTTCGTCAATACGGGCGCGCACGACTTCGGCAAAGTCGCCCTCGTCAGAGGTATAGGCCGACAGGGCGATCTCTGCCTGATCATGCAACTGTGCCAACAGGCGCTCGCTGTACAGACGCTGGCGCTGAACCAGTTGTAGCAGACGCTGGTACTGGCCTTCAAAACCGGCGCGCAGACGGCGCAGTGCCAGCGCCTTGTCGGTGCGACCGGCTCCCGCACGGGCACTGGCCGCACGCAATTGCTGATCCTGCCGCAAACCGGTGAACAGCGGCAGATCAAAACTCACCCCAACGGACAGAAAGTCCGGCCGCTCCATACCATCGGGGGCATCCTGCCGATAACCGTAACCCGCATTAACCCCCCACTGGGGCTTGTACTTCTGGCGGGCCAGATCCACTTCCACTTCGCTGACAGCGATGCTCTGATCAAGCCCGAGCACCGAGGGATGACGCCGCAGCAGCTGGCTCAACCAATTGATATCAATGGTTCCATCCGCACGCAAACCCTCTTCCGCCAACAACCTCATGTCAGGCTCGCCAGTGCTTATCTCAACGGTATCGCCAAGCCATTGCAGCAGCGCGCCAAGCGCTGTATCGCGCTGCTGTCGCAGTTGTGTCAGCCGATCATCGAGGCGGGTTAGTTCAAGTTGAGCGCGAATCACATCGTTCTGTCGGGTCTGGCCAAAAGCGCTGGCGTAGCTGCTCTGTGCAACCTCAGCCAGATCGACAAACAGCACTCTGTCCTGTCCGATCAGGTGCATACTCTGCTGTGCCTGCCAGGCATCAAGCCAAAGCTCACTCACAGACAATGCCAATTGAGCCCGCCGTTCAGCCCGCAGATTAAGCTGCTGCTCACCCAGGATGGCAAAGCGCTGCTGTTTAAGAGCTCGCGACTGTCCCCGGGGAATCGCCTGCGAAATACCGATCTTGAACTGGCTCATACCTTCCTGATCGAAATCAAAGGTATCGAGCGGCAGATTGGCCATACCCAGCGAGATCACCGGATCAGGCAATTCGGCAGCAGCCACACCGCTGGCCGCAAACGCCTGCTGGCGCAACTGCGAACCCGACAGCCAGGGATCCTGTTGCACCGCCAGGGCAATGGCCTGCCTGATATTCACTGTTGCAGCAACGGTGGTCGACGACACAGCAGACATTGCCGCAACGACTACAACAAATACATAAATTCTGAACATATTATTTTTCCATTTTCCAGGGTCACCGGTATAAGGAGTACCCAATAGTGGCACAGGGGTGTTTATGACAGGCGCACCTGTCCTGTGTCAGCTGAAAATGGGGGGACGCTGTGGTGTTGTTGCAGGGGGAAGATGCTTTGTTATCACTTGAACAGGTGGAGCATCCGGCGAGAGAGGAAGAAACTGAAGGCCAAAACTGGCTGGCAGGGCAGCAGAGCCAAAACAGCTCTGCATCGGGCAATGGCTGTCATCCTCACAACAATTATGTGCATCCGACTCAGCCATTGCGTGTGTTTCATGCTCATGGGCCGACATCTGCCAACTCATATGCGAATGCCCTGCCATCGTCATTACGCCATCACCGCAATCCACAGCAAACCCTGCCTGTGCAAACAAACCCAGGATTGCGGCAAAAACAAGTGGCAGTAATTGTAGTGGCTTTGACATATCGGGGATTATAGCTCCCACTCAGGTATGAATAAAGCATCGCCACCATACACCAAACGACTGAGCTGAGACTGATCTGAATAGCCCAGCCGTTTGATCCAGCCTTGAAGCAGGCATCAATCAGCCAGCTGATAGGCACCCTTTAAAGCCAGCACACGGTCACGGTAAAGCACATCGAGTTCATCGGCATCCGCTACCGGCGCACAGATCAAATCTTTGATGTACGTCTGCTGTTGCCCGCTATTACTCGACTTACCCAGCAAGGCGGCGGCATAAACAGTAAAGTCGCGTATCAACACATCAAATATCTGATTGATCAGTGCCGAGTCCGTATTTTCCATCTCTGCTTTTTCCAGAATCAGATGGCCATAGACAATAGAAGCAAAGAGTTCACCCAAAGCCAGCATATAGTCGATATCCTTCGCTTGCGATTCGTCGGGTCCGGCCTTTAGCAGCAGCTCACGAAAAGCAGCTATCTGCTGTTTAAACACCTCCACATTGGGCTGATCAAAGCGGGCATAAGTCTCATCCGGGTTATGAAACTGCACTTTACCCAGACCACTGGTCGAACCCTGATTGAATAGAAAGCTGTCATCGGCATTATCAATGCGCTCTGGAACCGGTGCATAACCTCTGGGGTTAAACAGGTAATTTTTCATGAATTTGACGACCAGCGCCATATTGACGTGAGCGGTCCCCTCCAGCCGCGGCAACATACCAATTTCAGCGGCTGCCACTTCAAAAAAAGGTTCTTTCTCAAAACCCCTGGCCGCAATAATATCGCGCAAATCACCAATCAGTCGCTCACCCTGCATGGTAACTTTCATTTTCACCATCGGGTTAAATAGCAGATAACGCCGGTCTTCTGCCGAGGCACTGCGCATATAATCACAGGCCCGATAAGCAAACATGCGCATGGCCTGCAAGCGGCAGTACGCATCACTGAACAGGCGTTTAATCTGCGGAAAATCGCTTACCTGCCTGCCATACAATGTGCGATTGGCCGCGTGATTGACAGATTCATACAGTGCGTGTGTTGACAATCCGATCGCACCAAAACCGAGATTAAACTTGCAGTAATTAATGGTATTGAGCATATCGTCCCAGGCTTCCTGCCCCACCCTCAAAATATCATTTTCACTGACTGGATAGTCATGGAGACGAAACTCAGCAACGTAGTTCTGATGATTGACAACATTTTTTACACACTCATATTTTTCATGTTTTGAATCCACCACAAAAAATACATATTCGCCGCTTTCACTGTTTTTACCAAACACAGATACCAGCGATGCCTCATTGCCATTGCCAATATAGTATTTACTGCCACGGGCAAGATAACTGCCGTCAGCCTGCGGTACCAACTCCATACTTGAAGAATAAATATCAGCGCCATGATCCTGCTCCGACAGACCAAAAGCAAAAACAGCGCCCTCTTTGAGTAATTGCGCCGCGCGCTGCTTCACGCCTTCGTTGGCACCGTTAAAAACAGGACCCAGTCCCAGCATGGACACCTGAAAGGTGTACCAATAAGTAATGCCGTAAAAACCGCTGATTTCTGCAAATTCAACATTGCGGTAGCTGTTCCAGGCCGACCGCTCACCATAGCCCTGTGGAGTCATCAATGTTGCCAGCACCTGTTGTGACTTCATAAATTCAACGAAGTCGTAATTCCAGCTTCTATCATGCCAGTCTTTTTTTATTTGCTTCAGACCCTTGTTCTCGAAAAAGCTGATAACGGCCTGCAATAATGTGTTGGTTTGTTTATCATGGCGACCCGCATACTGTCGGGGGTTGAATAGCTGCATTTTATTAATCTCCTTTTAATAACCTGGCAATCCATGTAGCCGGGTTATTAATCATGTGATGAAGTCATTTTCAGCAAACGCAATGTACCAGAGCTTATGCCTTACATATATTGCCGCCACGACAAATTCACTCAAAGATGCGGGAGATATTATCCTGCATCTATCAACTACCGCATTATTTTCAAATACTTACTAACTCGGCAAGCTTTTAGCCGAATGAATAAGCGGCATATGGATGTGCCGACACAGGCTGTAAGCCTGCACGAGCCCTGCGAAAATCAGGGGATTTCACACATTCCGCTGATTGTCAGGGCGAGCATCAAATAGCGAGGGATTCATCTATTTGATTGCCAGGTTGATAACAAGCCTGCCAGACAGACAAAAACTACCTGCCAGTAAATGGCTTTCCCCCAAAGCCTTTCTGGCACAAACAATCCACTCACTCTCTCGTGCTCAATCCCTGCTGGCGACTCAGCACCAGCAAACCCAGACAAACTACGGCCAGGCTCAATAGCAGGCGTTTACTGTAGCTAAATACTGGTATCTGATTCGGCAAGCTGATCGTCATTTCAGCGTAGTCGCATTGATTTTCGTCAGGTGAGGGCGCGCACACCTGATAAACAAGAATACAGGCACTGCGTTCAGCCACATCCAGAGTGGCCACACCTGATACCGGATTCACACTGGCATTGAGGCAGGTACCACCAGGCTCCAGACTGAAACGACTGCCATTTTGATAACGATCATTATCAGCCAGATTAACAGTGACGCCCTGTGATCCACCGCTGACGATGAGCCGATCATTCACAGCATCAATAATTTCAATTTCTGCAACTGCCGTATTGTTATCAGGATTTTCATCATTGGCGGCGCTGGCAGTTACCGTAATGTTAACGGCATGACTACCGACACTGGAACCACCCCTGCTACCGGGCATGATGTAGTGAATATCACAGCTGACACTGCTATTTTCATCCAGTATTGCAGGTGTTGGCGGTAAACAGTTGTCCACGGTGAGCGCTACAGGCTGGCCACTATCGCTAAAAGCACTGGCATTACAGGTAGCGCCCGTAGCTGTTCCGCTGTTATTAGTACAGGTAATAGTGCCCTGTACCGTGGCACCAGGAGCCTGCACTACCGGTAAATTAATACTGGCGCTGATATCTGCTGTTCCTGCGGTAACGCTCAATGTCGCATTGTCGCACTGGCCCTGATCGGGCGAAGGCGCGCATATTTGATAGCTCAGTTCACAGCTACCGGTATCAGGTACATCGTAAGTTGCCAGGCCACTGCTGGCATCGACGCTGGCATTGGCACAGGTGCCACCGCCAACCAGACTGAAATGACTGCCATTGGGGTAGCCATCATTGCCCGCCAGGGATGTTGTAACACCTGTACTGCCACCCGGTTGGCTATCACTGTCATTGACGGCATCCACCAAACTGGTCGAGGCAACACTGCTGTTGTTGACACTATTGTTATCGTTATTGGCCGAGGTAGCGGCTGTTACTGTCACCGCAGCAATACCTGTGCCTGCACCACCGACAGAACCGGGCAGCGTATAGGCAATATCACAACTGATCATATCGCCCTGGGCCACAGTGGCCGGTGTGGCCGGAGAGCAATTACTCACTGTCAACGCTACCGGATTGGATGCGCTGTCAATGGCACTGGCGCTACAGGTGGCACCGGTAGCCGTACCACTGTTGTTGGTACAGGTGATGCTGCCACTGAGACTGGCACCGGGCGCACCGGCTGCCGACAGACTGATGGCTGCACTCATATCAGCTGGCTCGGCACTGACGGTCAATGTCGCATTGTCGCACTGGCCCTGATCGGGTGAAGGCGCACAAACCCGGTAATTGATATTGCAACTGCCAGCATTGGGTACGTTGTAACTGACCATACCGTTGGTTGTGTTGAGATTTATACCCGGACAATTGCTACCTGCCGCCAGTGCAAAGTTACTGCCAGCGGGAAAGTCATCATTACCTGCCAGATTGGCAGTAACACTGACACTTCCGCCAGGAACAGAAATACTGTCGTTAACAGCATCAATAATAGACACAACTACAGAAGCGTTGTTGTTATGGTCAAACTCATCATTATCGGCATCGGTGTGACCCGTCACGGTAACAGAAGCAGGCAAGGTGCTGCTGCCACCGGGGCTACCTGGCACCGTATAGCTAAAGCCACACTCGATGCGATGGTTGCTTACAAGTGGTGAAGCATTGCCCGAAGGAAGTACTGTACAACTGCCCATAGTCACAGCGACGGGATTGCTGTTGCTGTCAACCGCACTGGCAATGCACAGGGGATCTGGCGCAAAACCAAAACCTGTATTAGTACAGCTAATCATACCGTTCACCGTGCTGCCTGGAGTAATAAGTGCCGGAGTATCAATTGCGATAAGCATTTCCGATGGCGCCGGACCTATGGTCAGGTTGTCAACAGCAGGGCCATAAACTGTTCCATTCATTTCTGTCGTAACTTTCAGCGTACTGGTGCTACCAGTAAAAGCCGCCTGAAATTCGTAATAGTGATACTCCCAACCCCAGTCATTACCAGAGCGTCCACTCACATCGTAGTTGTACAACTGTGGGGCTGAACCAACCACCTGCACCCGCATTGTTTTAATTATCTGGCCTGGACTTTGATTGCCGGGATTACCGGACATCCAGAAGCCAATCCGATAACGGCCGTGATAAACCGTACTGATTTCCTGCTGAATACCACTACCTGCCGCACTGCCAACCCCACTATTTAACTCCACCATGCGATTGCCCGACTGGGCATAACCCCCTGAAAAAAAGTAATCAACACTGTTGATTACAGTCCATGGGCCAATGGTGGACGGTGAACTAATCGCCGTATAAGGCCCGCCCCCACTGATACTGCCGGTTTCAAAATTACCATTAGTGATTGCCGTAGCGGGTGCCGAAATCATCAGCAACGCAAGCAATGCGGCCACGTTGTGAACTAAAAGTCGGGTATGCATGTTAATGTCAAGGTCCAGGTTTTACTGTGGGTACGACCCAAAAATAATAGGTAGCCATCACTATAATATAGCATTAACTATTATTAGTACTTGCCTGGCTGCAATTTGAGGTATTTTTTGTCAAAATACGACGGTTCCAGCAGAAAATTTCAAACCGCTTGAAAACACCCCAAAAGAGAAGCGTGGAACATAGATCACCGTATAAAGGCACAGACAAAAACAACATAATCAATAAAAACAATAAGTTGAAAATTAAAAATATAAATTGAAACGCATCTTGACATTGTTAAAGTGGGAACTTGACACCAGAGAAGCTCACGTTCAGCCAACAAATACCGGCATTACACCCTGCTTTCCCCTATGACAGGCCATAGACAGTGTTGCCAAATAGCGCTACCGTCCAAAAATAATGCTTATTATAAATAAAAAGATAGTTATTACTAAAACACATAACGTAGGGTGAACAATATGCAACGCCATCTGCATGAGCGACGTGCCAGCTGCCTGGGCACTGTTGTTCGGTCTCTTTTTATCTGCCTTATTTTCAGCTTTAGCCACTATTGCCTGTCTGGTTCAGACGGTGACGCAATCGGTAATTTTCAGGATGTTGACAGTGACAACGACGGTATCAGCGATCTTGATGAGGGCCTGTGTAGCGGCAATCTGAGCTATGAGATTACAGGGCCGGTCAGCAGTAGCGGTCCATTAACAGACTCCCTTGTCGAAGCCGGTGCCGGCGGCACTGGTATGCTGGCTATGAATGAAGACAGCTACACAATGTCATTCAGCATCCCCGGTGAGAGCTTCACCGCCTTTGAAATTCGCTACGCTTCCCTGTCACCAAGAGGCCTAACCGCAATCTCAGTGGGGGTTGAGCTGGAAGACAGCACTATTATTTCCAATCTGGATTTTGAGTTGTATTTCAGCGATGTCAACGGCTCAAATTCCGCCGCCGTTGATGATGGCCATGCCCACTGGGGCAACATCGCAGATTACACATCCAGCGCCAACAACTATGCCCTGCATGCCGTAAAGCAACAGGGCAGCCCTTTTGGTTCCACTGATTACTTTGTGCAATCAGCGACCTCTGCCAATATCAATCGCCAGTCCTGGGCGGATGCGGCTTACATCGTTCCAGCCAGTGTAACGCCACAGAACAAGATCCGTCGGATCATCCTGTCGGTCAACAACAGCAATCCAAGGGTACCCCCGCTGGTTATGCACAGTTTTGTCTATGTACATGGCCTCTCATGTGCCTACACCGACAACGATGGCGACGGTATTCCAAACCGTCTCGACCTGGACTCAGATAACGATGGCTGTGCCGATGCGGTTGAAGGCTCTGCCACTTTTTCACTGGCAGACCTGAGCACCATCCCCTCCGGCCCCGATATCACCATCGCTAATGGCACAGGTTCCAGCGCATCACAAAATTTGAATCTCGGTACAGCTGTTGATGCCTCCGGCATGCCTTCAGTGGCCAGTGGCGGCCAAAGTATTGGTGATTCCCAGCTGGCTGTTGGCCCACTGATCAGCACACAACCACAGGATCAAAGCATCACGCTGGGTAGCAGCGCTGTTTTTAGTATTGCCGCTGAAGTCTGGCAGACAACGGTATACGATGCGAATCATGCACCGGACTATAGTGTCGGCATCTCACAAGGCGCTCCAACCATTCAGTGGCAGTATAGCGATGACGGTGGCGTTAGCTGGAGCAATGCCACAGCAGCCAATATGAGTGGCGCAAATACCAACACGTTAACAGTAAGCAATAACAGCGCAACCATGGTTGGCTACCAGTTTCGCGCACTGCTGGACTGCCCGCAGAACCAGTGCCCCCTGATCTCAGCCTCGGCCACTTTGCATGCGGCAAGCTCACCAAGCTCAGGCCAAAGCTACCCGGTTCCCGCTCTTTCGCTGCCTGCACTGTGGGCGCTGACCTTGCTGACCTTAATCACTGCGCTTTCCCGTCTCAGATCTTCACACCAGGCTTATTATTAACCTGGCAAATATTTAGCCGGATTAATAAATACAGCACTACCCGGGTGACACTTGTCACTCGGGTGTCACTGGCTATGGTGAATGCTACAGTCATGGTTTCCACCTCAGAGACACAACATGAGCACCTTCACGGCCTGGCCCTTTGATAACAGTTTTGCCCGCCTGCCAAAACAGTTTTACAGTCGTCTGCTTCCCACTCCGGTAGCTGATCCACAGACTATTCGTATCAATCAGGTGCTGGCTGAACAATTGGAGCTTGATGCCAACTGGCTGGTCGGCACTGACGGCACTGCCATACTGGCAGGCAACGCTCTGCCAAAGGGTGCCGAACCATTGGCAGCAGCCTATGCCGGTCACCAGTTTGGCAGCTTCAACCCCAGACTCGGCGATGGCCGGGCTATATTGCTGGGCGAAGTGCTCACCCGAAATAAACACCGTTTCGATATTCAGCTCAAGGGTTCCGGGCCAACGCCCTATTCCCGCAATGGTGACGGTCGCTCACCACTGGGTCCGGTACTGAGGGAATATCTTGTCAGCGAAGCAATGGCAAATCTTGGTGTACCAACCAGTCGGGCACTGGCGGCTGTCAGTACCGGTGAGCGCGTCTACCGTGAGCGCCCTCTGCCAGGCGCCGTGCTGACCCGTGTGGCCAGCAGTCATATCCGTATTGGCAGCTTCGAGTATTTTTCTGCCCGCAAGGATACAAACTCCCTGCAAGCGTTAACCCGCTATGTAATAGAACGCCACTACCCCGAAGCTGCCACAACTGACAACCCGGTACGAGCACTATTACAAAGCGTAGTTATTCGCCAGGCCGCCCTGATCGCCCGCTGGCAGTTGCTGGGTTTTATCCATGGTGTAATGAATACCGACAATATGCTGATTTGCGGCGAGACTATTGACTACGGTCCCTGCGCCTTTATGGAGTACTTTGATCCGGGCACCGTATTCAGTTCTATCGATAGCAATGGCCGTTACGCTTACCGCAATCAACCAGGCATTGGTCAGTGGAATCTGGCCGTACTGGCCCAATGTCTGCTGCCCCTGTTACATCCACAACAGGAGCACGCTGTTGAGTTGGCGCAAGCAGCTATAGACAGCTTCAACGACCACTTTCTTAGCAGCTACCATGAAGGCTTGCGAACCAAACTGGGCTGGCACGGCAGCCACCCGGATGACGAAGCCATGGTGCAGGAACTGTTTACACTACTGGCTGATGAACCGACCGATTTCACCCTCTTTTTTCGCCGCCTGGCCGATTTTGCCGCCCCCAATAACAGCACCACGGTGGAAGCTCTGCAAATTATGCCCGCCCGCTTTTTGCCCTGGTTGCAACGCTGGCAGGCGCGCTGCACACAGGACAACCTGAATGCCAGTGAGCGCCAGCGTAGTATGTACCGTGCCAACCCGGTGTTTATACCCCGCAATCACCTGGTCGAAGAAGCCATTGCCGCCGCCCAGAACGAAGGTAACTTTCAACCCTTCCACAAATTGACCGAACGTCTCTTGCAACCTTTCGACTATGACCCCACTGATGAGCATTACGCCAGGCCGGCAACAACCGCTGAACGGGTAGACAGGACTTTTTGTGGCACCTGATACTTTATTGATCCGTATCTCAAGCCTTCTTTTAGACGGCCACGGGGCAAGGCAGTATAATGCTGCCGCCGCAAAGCAATTGTTTTTAACACTGTCATTGAGACAGGCAGAATCCGGGTAGCACATTGACAACAATATTCTTTGGCAAGACTCTCTCGGGGCCCTTCACAATCCCCTCAGGTATTGTGACCACGGCAGTATCCATTATTCAGCATGTTTTTGATCACATGCCCGAAGTGGGTATAGTCACAACCAAGAGCATCGGCCTGGCGCCCCGCCCCGGCTACCGTGAACCCGTGCTGAGTCAGTATGCGCCTGGCTGCTTCGTCAATGCCGTTGGTCTGACCAACCCTGGCGCCCATAAATCTGCCGAACTGATGGCCGGGCTGAAGATACCGCCAGACCGCTTTCTGCTGACCTCCATTTTTGGCGGCAGCGTGGAGGAATTTGTTGAAGTCGCCAAAATTCTGGCTCCCGTTTCCGACGGTCTTGAATTAAACCTGTCCTGCCCCCACGCCAAAGGCTATGGCATGGCTATGGGTCAGGATCCCGAAATGGTGCGTCAAATTGTGGCCGCAGTGAAAGCTGTCGTGGATATCCCTGTCATCCCCAAACTGACCCCCAACGCCCCTGATATTGCTGAAATTGCCCGGGCCGCCGCTGCCGGTGGTGCCGACGGCATCTGCGCTATCAACACCGTGGGCCCCGGCTATACCTCTGCCCACGGCCACCCGGTATTGAGTAACGGCGCTGGCGGTATGTCTGGCAAAGGTGTATTGCCCATCGGCCTGAAATGTGTCCGTGAAATAGCCGCCGCCACGGGCTTGCCAATTATTGGCTGCGGTGGCGTATCCAGCGGCGATGATGTACGCGCCTATATTAATGCAGGTGCAACTGTCGTTGGCGTAGGTTCAGCATTGATCGGGCTTGGTACTGATGAAATTGCCACTTACTTTCGCTATCTTGCCACAGATTTTGATACCGGCAGCAATCGCGCCGGGAATTGTATCCACTACGATGTGGATATGAGCTTCCAGCCTGTCACCCTCGTAAGTAACGAGCGCATCTGTGAAGATATCTGCCTGCTCACCTTCGATCGCAAAATTAATATCCAGGCTGGTGAATTCATCTTTCTGTGGATCCCCGGCCTGGGCGAAAAACCCTTCTCGGCATTAAATGACACCCCTTTTTCACTGGCCGTCATCGATGTCGGTGAATTCACCCACGCTTTAATGGATCTACCTGTTGGCAGCCAGGCTTTTGTTCGTGGTCCCCACGGCATCCCGGTTGCACCGCCAGAGGATGCCCGTATTATGGCGGTGGCCGGTGGTACCGGCCTGGCGGCGGTCTACCAGATTGCCCGCGACTTTGGCAATGCAACCGTCTTTGCAGGTGCCCGCAGCGCCGACCGGCTCTACTTTGTCGATGAATGCACGCAGGTAGCCGAGGTTCATATCGCCACCGATGACGGCAGTGCTGGCTACCACGGAGTCGTCACTGAACTGCTGCGCGAGCAACTCCAGGCCATGAGTGCCGACGAGCGCAGCAAACTGATGTTCTACAATTGTGGTCCCGCCCCCATGGTGCACGCTGCCGAACAAGTTCAGCGCAGCTTTTGCAAAAGCGAACAGATTTTCAGCTCTATTGATTACCTGACTAAGTGTGGAGTGGGTATCTGTGGTGCCTGTGCCACCCCTGATGGCCGCCGTCTCTGTGTCGATGGTCCTTTTCTGGCAAGTGAGATGGGGGGCTGACCCGCCCGCCCTGGCAAGCTATCCTGTCTCTGTAAGCGGCATTAAATATCTGCCGACTTAACAAACAGAGGTTGTATTTACACAATGCAACCGGAATTTTTATGGTCATTCGACTTTCACGTCATTCGACAAGGCAAACGGACCCAATGAGTCAAGGTATCTACAACGCACCCTGGGAAAAAGCATTTGATCGTCTGCTGACCCCACTGGAAGAGTTTATTCACCGCCAAACCACATCAGGCGTACTGTTAATGGTCTGCGCAGTGATTGCTCTGATTATCGCCAACAGTCCGCTGGCGGACAGCTATCAGCACTTTTTACACACCCCCATCAGCCTGAGTTTTGGTGAACACAGCTTTTCACTTTCCATCCATCACTGGATCAATGAACTGCTGATGGCCTTTTTTTTCCTGGTAATGGGCCTGGAACTGAAACGCGAACTGCTGGTGGGAGAGCTTGCCTCTCCCAGCCAGGCCATGCTGCCCATTGTCGCAGCTATTGGCGGCATGGTACTGCCCGCACTGGCATACTATGCACTTAACAGCAGCGGCCATACGGCTGCTGGCTGGGGCATACCAATGGCCACCGATATTGCCTTTGCCGTTGGCGCCCTCAGCCTGCTTGGGGCGCGGGTGCCCAAATCTCTACTGACATTTCTGATTGCCCTGGCAATTGTCGACGACCTCGGCGCCGTTGCCGTTATCGCCCTGTTCTACTCCAGCAATCTGAGTTTTACCGCGCTGTTGTACGTTGCTGTCTGCACCGGTTTACTGGTCTGCCTGAACGCTATCGGAGTGCGCCGCACTCTGCCCTACGCCATTGTTGGCACTTTATTATGGCTGGCTATGCTGGCCAGCGGCATTCACGCCACCATCGCCGGGGTTATTATCGCTTTTTGCATACCGATTCACCCCAAATTTGAGCCAAAAACCTTTATTGATAAAGTGGAAAAAACCTCCAAACAGATGCGTAAAGTTGTCTGGGACAACCCCGATATTATTCGCAACAACCGTTTCCGGGCACTGGTTACCTCACTGGAAAACGGGGTCAATCTGGTACAGGCACCTGCACAGCGAGCGGAAATTGCCCTCCACCTGCCAGTAGCTTATCTCATCATTCCTGTCTTTGCCCTGGCCAACGCTGGTATTCCTATCGATTTTGCCAACTTTGGCAACTACCTCAGCAACAGTGTCAGTCTGGGTATTATTTGCGGCTTGCTGCTGGGCAAACCACTGGGCATTCTCTGTTTTACCTGGCTGGCTCTCAAATTGGGCTGGGCCAGACTGCCCCCCGATCTGAACATGGGTCATATTGCTGGCGTAGGACTGCTCGCAGGCATTGGTTTTACCATGTCAATCTTTATCGCCGACCTCGGCTTTATTGATTACCCTGATGATCTGCTGATGGCTAAAACCGGTATTTTACTGGCTTCACTGATAGCCGGACTGGGGGGCTACTTTTTATTGCGCACGCTGGGCTCACCCAACAGTCAGAGTAAGCCAGACGTGCTGCAACACTAAAAATATACCAACCTTTATAGCAGCTTATAACAACGCTTCATTAACGGAAAACTCTGCATGTCATCAACATCCCGACTCAACGGCAAAGTTGCCATCGTTACTGGCGGCGCCAAAAATCTGGGCGGTTTGATCAGCCGGGATCTGGCCAGTCTCGGCGCCAATGTCGTCATCCATTTCAACAGCGATGCCGCCAGAACAGAAGCCGAAAAAAACGCTGCTATTATCGCTGCCATGGGTCGTGAAACTTTGCTGGTGCAAAGTGATCTGACCCTCCCGTCCAATATGGCCGCACTGTTCGATCAGACCACAGAAAAATTTGGCAGTATTGATATCGCCATCAATACCGTTGGCAAGGTACTGCGTAAACCTATTACTGATACCAGTGAAGCTGAATTTGATTCGATGATGGACATCAACGCCAAATCTGCTTTTTTCTTCATCAAGGAAGCCGGCCAACGCCTCAATGACAATGGCAGTATTGTTACCATTCTGACCTCATTGTTGGCTGCCTTTACCGGTGGTTACGCCACCTACGCCGGTGCCAAAGCACCGGTAGAGCATTTTACCCGTGCGGCAGCCAAAGAATTTGGTGAACGCGGTATTTCAGTGAGTGCGGTTGCGCCAGGCCCGATGGATACCCCTTTCTTCTATGCTGAAGAAACGCCGGAACGGGTGGAATATCTCAAGTCACAGGCCATGCACAACCGCTTGACCAATATTGAAGATATTGCTCCGCTGGTAAAATTTCTGGTGACCGAAGGCGGCTGGGTAACTGGTCAGACTATTTTTGCCAACGGTGGCTTTACCACCCGCTGAGGGCCAAAACGGCCCGCGATGCGTCTGCTTTCACAAGCCTATTGATAGTGAATTTAAGCAGGCGGATGAATGATGGCTGCCTATGGGCCGCCGTCACCCCTGCGGGGCTGCGCCGCATTGCGGCTTGTTTCAAATTGCTGCGCAATTTGTCGAACCAGGCTGGCGATTCTCATCCAGCCCAGACCAGCCAGATACCAAAACGGCCCGCGATAACGGCCCGCGATGCGGGCCGTTTTGGTATCTGGTAGGACCAGGCGGATTCGAACCGCCGACCTCTACCATGTCAAGGTAGCGCTCTAACCAACTGAGCTATGGTCCTGAAGAGGTGGCGCATTATAAGCAGACACCAGAATTTCCTCAACCAGGATTTTCAGGCTGTAGCTTTCAGTCAAGCTGGCTGACCAGGTGCATTTGCCAACGGCTGCGCCAGTCCCGGGCAAGCAGAGGCTTGAGGGCGAGCATGCCAACGCAACCAATATTTTTCTCCAGATAATCCATCTCTGTCAGGCGCTCTTCAATACCTTCGCCACCACCGACAGCAAAGCCCTGCTGGCGCATCATCAGTACACCTTTAGTGCGCATACCCAGCTCTGTATACAGGCGCAGATAGCACAGCATGTCAGCCAGTACCGAGCCGTCAAAGCGCTCACGCAAACCTGTCAGAAATTCACCCATCCGGGAGCCACTGACTTCACCTGAGCGCAACAGTTCAATCAGGGCAAGGTCACCATCGAGTCCCTGTTGCAGCCAGCTTCGCATAGCGTGGGCACTTTGCAAAAAAACCAGTACCAAAAAAGCAGGCAAACAACTAACCACCAGCAGGGTAAGAGTAATTGGTGACAGATAAAAGCGGTTAAAGAGCCAATGCAGACTGAGTGCCATCAACAGTCCTGGCAGGCAATAAATAATATTTTTTCGACGATTGCGTTCACTGAACAGTTGGGTGGCAATAGCAAAAACCGCTGTTACACCGCCGTGCATGATGGCGGTACCAAATCCTCGGACCAGCCAAACAACCTGGGGCATCGACTTTAGCGTCATCACATAGTAGAGATTTTCAACAATCGCAAAGCCCGCACCAACAGCAAAACCAAGAATGGCTGCATCCACTAAAAAGCCAATTCGATGCTGCCGAAAAAGCCACAGCACAATAGCCGCCTTCACACTTTCTTCCAGCAGAGGAATCAGCCAGTAGGAAGAAAATACACTGAGCTGCTCCAAATGCAGCATATGTATACCGGCGATAACACAAAGCAGGCCAACAACACCGCCCATAACCGTCACCTCACAAACCAGCCGCAAAGGAACCAGACGAAAACCGTCCATCCACCGCAGCATGATGAGGAAAAAAAGTACCGGGATAGTGCCCAGCAAGAAACTGATACTACTACTGGCCATAGCCTTGCGCTCACTGCATGGGTGTTGCTGATACGCCATTTGCCCGATTTATCGGCATGCTTTTGTTCCCAAAAAGGGCAGCCCAAAGGCCGCCTATGCGAGAACTGCCGTCAGGATCAACCCGGGCCGATTATCAACTCATTAACAGGCTGGCCGTCGCGCTGCAGGGCAATGCGAATTTGGGGAGCAAGTATCAGGTCTTGTGCATATTCACCATCCGTAGTGACCGGCTCAAGCATGAACCGTTTGCGCCAACTCCCATCAACTGCCATCCGCAACTGCTCACCTGCAGCGCTCCGACCAATCGTTACAGCAGCATCAGTGTGATTTATCTTCCATTGCCAGCCACTGCCAGCGATTTCCAGTACCAGATTACTCAGTGGTATGGAGGCGTCCAACTCCAGATCCAGGACAAGCTGATCGTTATCGCGTATCAGTGTCGCGCTGCCATCCAGTTCAGCCCAATGCCAGCGCCGACGTTCAATCAGCTTGTCTGTATCCAGTAGTGAACCCGACATCCATGCCTGCATACCAGCTTCTACTGTGTGATCCTCAAGCAGATGCATACTCAGGCTCACCGCCATAATCAGACTCGCAGCCAGTGCCATGCCCACCACCCAGTTTACCGCCGGACGTGGCATCTCCGGTATACGGCGACGCTCCTGTACATACCCCTGTTTATCAACGCGTCCACTCTCACAGGACAATATGCTGAAACAGCCAAGTTCGGATTTAATATTTGCAGCCAACTGCGGTGGCACATCTATCAACGGCAAGTCATCCAGGCGGGATTTAAGATCACCAAGTTCAGCCAGCAAAATACCAGCCTCAGATGAATCGGCAAATTCATCCTGCAACTGCTGCCATTCATGTGGCGACAACACACCATCAAAACCTGCCTGCAAACGGAGTTTGTCAGCATCACTCAACACGGCCCATACCTCCTTCAAACAGATCGCGCAGCCTGCACCGTGCTTCAAACAGACGCGACTTCACTGTTTTTTCCGGTATTGACAAAATTTCAGATATTTCATCGTATGAACATTCTGAAAAATGTCGCAATACGATGACTGCCCGGTGCTCATCACTCAGCTGCATCACTGTGTTTTGTACCTGATCCTGAATTTGTGCCTGATGTAACGCGCTCTGTGGATCCCCCCCCTGAGCCATTAGACAGTCATCCGTACCATGTACGTCATGGGGTCGCCGTTTCCAGTCCGCAGCCTGATTGATTCCGATACGATACAACCAGCTGAAAAAAACATGCTCTGACCGAAAACTGTGCAGCTTTTCAAACGCTCTGACAAAAGTTATCTGCGTGACATCTGCCGCATCGTCTACATCGCCAAGCATACGAAATGCCATTCTGTAGATAACGCCGTGATAAAGCTCCACAAGCTCCCCCAACGCCTCTGCATCCCCCTGCTGCCCCCGTTTAACCAATCGGCCATCCCTGGCCCGTTCCCACTCCCTATTCACAAGTACGCTGCCAGAGCAAAAAAGTTGGAAAAAAAATAATTTTTTCTTCACGGGGAAACCCACTGAAACAGATACCTGTCATATTGGCCCCCATTCATCTGCGGGAAGCACCTCAAACAACATGTCAAAACCGGAATAATGAAGAATCTCAAGGATATGCGGATTTACCTGAATCAACCGGAGACCACCACCACAGCCAACCAGGCGCTTATGTGATTTCAACATCACCCCAAGACCAGCACTGGAGATATAATCCAGCGCCAGCATGTCGATATCCACATGCCCGACAAGCTCCTCAAAATAGGGCTCGGCATGTGCTGTAGCAGCAGCATCAAAACGGCCAACAAGACGAATTCCGCTATCGAGCGGGTAAACCTCAAACATGGTGTATTGACTCCGTGGTTACACTGAAACTGAAGGTGCTGTTCCAGTTGTGATATTGATAATGTAGCGGACCAACCAGGCTGCGCACCAAATGCAAACCAAGCCCCCCTACCTCACGCTCACTCAGCGGCCGGGATGTATCCACCGGCGCGACTGTTGCCGGATCAAAAGGTGTATCGACACCGTGATCTGTCAGGCTCACCTGGATAACACCTTCACTCAAGGTCATTTCCAGTGAGATTTGCTGTATCGTGCTATTGCTGTGGCACAGCATATTCACAAATAATTCTTCAGTGGCAAGATCAACTTTGTAGGCCAGCGCTGTCGACAACCCGTGCCTGGCAAACCAGGCTTCACGGCTTGCAACAATGCGCTCAAGCTCTGCCAGCTCTCTGTCCAGTATCAGCTTCATACTTATTCACTGCGTCTGCACAAACTCATAAAATGCCATTTTTGATACTCAAAACTGTATTTACTTTTCACCTGTCGACACCCGCCTGACCAGCACGATAGTCAGATCATCCTGCTGGTCTGCATTACCACCAAATTGCGTCAACTGCGCCAGCAGATAGTCAGACAGATCTGCCATCGGACCACCGGACCACCGCCGGAACAGGGCCGCAACCCGCTCACGGCCAAAAATTTCCCCTGAACCTTCGTACTCATAGACACCATCAGACAGCACCGCCAGAATGTCGCCCGGTGCCAATACCAGCTCACGCGCAGGCCCTGCACAATCAACCGTCATCGTACCCAGCGGGAAGATGGTCGGGCCGTACCACTGGCATGTGGTGGTGGCTGCCTGATAGTGAAGGATCGGCCCCTGGCCAGCAGAGAAATAACGGATGCGATGCGATAAAGGATCAAGAAAACCGGCAAAAGCGGTTACAAAGCGATCGTCGGGCAAATCCTCATCCAGTTGGTTATTAACGTGAATATAGGCTTCGTCGAGGTCTGCACCCACCCGGAAAGCAACGCGAAACATGGCCTGCATCTGGGTCGCACAAAGGGCCGGACCAAAGCCGTGGCCGGTGGCATCACCCAACAGGATAAAAACACCCTGCTCCAGAGCAACCAGATCGAACATATCGCCCCCTGTATCCTCAGCCGGACGCAGGCAGCCATACATATCATAGCCCTGCACAAGCGGCATATGAGGCGGCAAAATACTCATCTGTATATCGCGGGCAGCGGCTATATCATCTGCACGCAAAGTCACTGTTGGTGCTGACTCACCCATCCAGCACTCCCCCAACCCGCAAGACTAGCGAGAACTAATTTTTATTAATGTAAAAACGCCAGTTACAAGAGAATAATAGTGCCTGCGCCGGGGAAAATAAAAGCGGGAATTAAATCTCCCTTTCCGTCAGCGCAGATAATCTGAAGGAAACTGCCTTTGGCATGCTGCCTGCGCCTCCCGGGCATCAGACTCTGCCTTCATCTGCAGCAAGGCACGAAAACGAATATGGCAGGCACGATACTGCCAGGGCTGAACATCAAGCACGGCCTGAGCCTTCTGTACCGCCATTGGATAAACACCCATAGCCAGTGCGCGTGCGGCAAGCTCCAGCTGTATAGCCAGTACATTGGCCGTTGGCAATTGCATATGGATAACTGGCAGACCATCGTTACGCTCCATGAATATTGCCGTCTCTGTCTGCAACAGCATCCGCCATTTACCGCTTTGTTCCAGTATATTGGCACGGATCATACCGCCCGCCCGATGTCTGGGCCAAAGCAGGTAGCGAGCACCAGAATTAGCCAGCACCTCCTGCCAATGTGGTCGCCGGGCCAGCACATTCACATAATCAAGATAAGTTTGATCGCTATAAAGCGTATTGGCACGACCATCGATAAAAACCCTGAGTGCGCCATCGGTTCGCCAGTGCAGATAGCCCCCCCAGTTATAGTAGGCAAATACGTTTCCTTTCAGATTATTGGCCTGGATCACATCCACCATGTACTCGGGGTAACTGTACTGAGCCGTCAGATAATGAAAGGCCGGTGCCGCCGCTATCGGATAAGGTGCCAGACGCAGCAGTCCGACAAGTAACAATACTCCTCCAAGCAATACATTCCACCGTGTCCGCCCATTCAGCCACCGCAAACCATAAGCGGCCAGCGGTGCACAAAAGACCGCCAACGTAAGCGCAAACAAGGGAATAAAACGGCGGCTGGTCAATGCCATCGCCAGTGTAAACAGAACCAGTAATAACCAAGGCCAGGGCACACTGCCACACCGGTACCGGGCCAGCAGAAGATAGCCTGCCAGACTCAACGGCAGCAGCGAAATTGACCCGTAAAACAATGGTGCACGAATACCACCGGGCCTCCAGATCGGCAGCCACTCGGCGATCTGTCGAAAGGGTGAATCCGCCTGCAAGGCATAGACCAGGGGCATCAATACCACCTTGACACCATCGGGGTTAAGCAGGCAAACAGCCACACAGCCCAGATACAGCCATGCCACCTGCCGCAGTGCCAACCAGGAAAAATGCCTGTAGGGGAAAAGCAGCAAAGGCAGTGTCAACAAACCGTAAATAAAGCCGCCGTGCAGATTCACCCACACCAGAAAAAGTAACGCAAAGGACCAGAAACCCGCCCGCGACACTACCAGGTGCAGCATGATGACCGTGCATAGCAGACTGTACAGATGAGGGCGAACATCCAGAAAGGGCGCGCCAACAGCCATCGCTACAACTGCCAGCAGCAAAGAAGCCGGATGGTTCCGGGTCAACCGATACAGTAACAGCTGCAAGCCACTGTAACTGGCCACTAGTATCAGCCATTTCCAGTAAACCAGTGCCTGCAGGCCGAACAAGCGATACCAGCCCCAGTAGATCAGATCCGCCAGCCACTCATGGTTGCGCCAGCGCTCACCATTGGCACTAAAGGACCAGTCATCACGCAGCCAGAGTGTGCCCTGCTCGATAATTTCACGACCGCTGGCCAGATGCCACCACAGATCCGAACCTGCCATCTCGGTGTAACCATAAGACAGAAACCACAGTGCTCCGGCCAGGTACCACAGGCTCAAAAGCAGGAATTTATTCCGTTTCTCTACTGCCATCATCACTGTTGTCATTATCCATACAGATCCATTCACAATCGCCGGGACAGCCTGTAGTGCCTACATGCAGTACCTATTTGTAATGCCCGCTGATATTTGTCCGCTATAACCCCTGTCTGTCGGTATCGATACGCAAAATATGAATATCACCCACAAAAAGCTGGAAAGTACCATAGAGGCGCTTGTGCAGGCTCAACTCAGGCATAAAGTTATCGACTTCTATTACCTTTTCGCTGTGCAGATAATTAAGCTCACCCGCCAGTGCCGCACGATAAAAAGCTGCATCCTCGGGTCGGGTTTTGATCAGTTTATTAAGATCACCCACCAGCGGGCCATTGAGTTCATTGGCAAAGGCGGTGTCATACCAGTTCTCGCTCAAAATCAGATAGCGGGCCTGACGCAGTACACGGCCATCATTGCGCGCATAGGACGCTTTGAACAAGCCCTGCCGCAGCCCCGGCACAGTGGGTGGATTGACATAATAGGTCATCAGCACATCATTGGGCTGTGCCTGTGCATACCACTGCCGCAGCTCAATACGCGGGTCGCGGTGGTAATCCATTTCCAGATCAAAGGCCAGCAGGGCAGGCCAGAGCAAAAACAGTGGCCACCACCGCCACGGCCTGCGCCCAGGCAATGACCAGTAGCCCACTGCTGCCAGCAAGGCTGCCAACGGCAATAACGGCAGGTAATGACGGTAGTAGGTGACAGCCACAGGAAACAGCATGAACAGCGCAAAAGCCAGCAGGGGCAGGCCACAGCACAATATTCGGGGTGCCGGTGGTGCGCGCCACAATGCGCGTATGCCAAGTGGCAGCATCAACAGGGCCGGCAGACCCAGGCCAAGCATCAGCAACAGCGGCACGTTGAGCAGGTTGCGCAGCCACTTGTGCCAGCCAATTGCCCCGTAACCACTGCCAAAGCGCCCTTCCAGGGTGCCACTGACATAATCAATTACCGGCCCCTGCACTGCCAGCACCAGCAATACCACCGGCAACAGCAACCAGAGTATGCGCGCCCACCAGTCCAGTTGCCGCCAGGGTACCAGCAACCAGACCAGCACCAGTAACAGATAGGCTGTAGCAGGGAAATCAAAATTGGTCACGCAGGTGAAGGCCAGTACCAGCACAAAGCAGGCCAGTAACAATTTGCTTAATAACCAGCCTCGTGCAAACCACTGCCAGCAAGCCAAAGGCAATAATGCCGTAACGGCCAGTAGAGCAAAGACCCAATACTTGGTCCAGACGGCAAAGATCAATAACAGCGGCAGCAACAGCCAGCACCCGTATCGGAACCAGCGCCCGAAATAGCCACTGGCAGCGACAATAGCCGCCGTCAGGAAGAGGTAAATAAAGAAGGTGGAAGGCGCATCCACCGTTCCGCTGTGAGACTGACTGATATGAAATCCCGACAAAGCCAGCAATGCAGCAGCAGTCAATGCGACCCTGGGCCGGGATGGCCAGAGGCACAGGCTGATCAGTGCCAGTAAAATGGGGGTGAGCGCACCACTGACAGCAGAATACACACGGGCAACACGCAAGTGACCGGAACTGTGGCAGTAGCGTTTTACCTGCGCCATATCGCCCGTAATACCCGCTGGTGGCGGATATCCCAAAACGCTGGCAATGGCAATCGTCTGATAACCAATAAAGGGGCTGTAATCAAAGCCCTGCAAAGCCGCACGGCAGGAGCCACCCTCATCAAAATTTACCAGCGTAAAGCTATCCGGGCCATCCCAGTTCCAGCCCAGCGTCCACGCGCTGTAGAGTCGAGGCAACAGGCCTGCTGAAAAAATCAGGGCAAGACACAGAACAATCGTCAATTTACCGCCAAAACGATGCGGCGAAGATTCGGGCCCCAAAAGTAACTCCAGACAGGTATAGAAACAGGTGCGCCAGTATCACCCAGCCTGAGTGCTGACAAAAGGGCATTGATCACACCGTTAACCGCAACGCCGGGCATTGCAGACGGCGATGACAATTTGTGTCAGCCTGTAAATAATGCTGTATGCTTTTTATCATGTGCCGGACAACTCCACCCCAATAAAACCAGACTGTGAGCTGATACCAAATGGCGACTCTCAAACAACTGCTTCGAGATATCCAGGCTGCCCCCGAAGGACCGCAAACCGCAGCGATTTTTGATTTTGACGGCACAGTTATTGCGGGCTATTCGGCCACTGTTTTTCTTCGTGAGCAGATTCGCCGTGGCGATCTTTCTCCGCGCCAGCTGATTGACCTGATGTCGGCCATGACCGCTTTTGGCATGGGCAGTATGGGCTTTTCGGCAATGATGACCGTCAATGCACAGTTTATGCGCGGTATCGAGGAGCAACGCTACCACGAAATTGGCGAAGAGCTTTATGTGCGACAGATTGCCCGCATGATCTACCCTGAATCGCGGGCGCTGATCGAGGCACATCTGGCCTGTGGCCATACCGTCGCTATTATCTCTTCGGCAACGCAGTACCAGGTACAACCGGCGGCACGCGATCTTGGTATTGAGCATGTGCTGTGTACACGCCTGGAAGTTAAAGACGGCCACTTCACCGGCCAGGTTATGCACCCGACCTGCTTTGGTCAGGGCAAAGTAGACGCCGCTGAAGATCTGGCCAGGCATACCGGCGCCAGTTTGGCACAGAGTTTTTTTTATAGTGACAGCACTGACGACTTACTATTATTGGAGCACATCGGTAATCCGCGGGCGCTCAACCCTTCCACCCGTTTGGCTGGTATCGCCCAGGATCACGGCTGGCCAGTGGCCCGCTTTGGCAGCCGGGGTCGGCCCACTCTGTCGCAGTGGGTGCGCTCACTGGCGGCCACCATCAGTCTGGTACCGAGCTTTGCCGCCGGCCTGCCGGTTTATGCCCTGACCCGCTCTCGCCGCGATTCCATCAACTTTTCACTGTCACTTTTTGCTGATACCGCCAGTGCGCTGATCGGCTTGCGACTGAACGTGAGTGGCGAGGAAAATCTCTGGAACAGTCGGCCTGCGGTTTTTATCTTCAATCACCAGAGCAAAGCAGACGTGGTCATTATGGCCAGCTTGCTGCGGCGTGATCTGGCAGGCGTGGGCAAGAAGGAAATCAAGAAGATGCCGGTTATCGGCAAAGTGCTCGAACTCGGTGGCGTAATCATGATTGACCGGGCCAATGCCGCCAGTGCCATTGAAGCCATGACACCGCTGATAGACGCCATTAAAACCGAGGGCAAGTCCGTCGCACTTGCACCCGAGGGCACACGCAGCATTTCCCCCAAACTGCTACCCTTTAAAAAAGGGGCTTTCCACCTGGCCATGCAGGCCAAAGTACCCATAGTACCGGTTGTGATTCGCAACGCAGGTGATGTGGCACCCAAGGGTGACTTTGTGTTTCGCCCGGCAACCGTTGATGTAGAAGTGCTGCCTGCCGTTAACACCAGCAACTGGCACGTTCGGACAATCAACCAGCATGTGAGCGAAGTGCGCAATATGTTCCTGCGAGTGCTTGAGCAACCACTGGAAGTGGTATCGGCGGAAGCTGGCACACTTAAAACCTCTGACAAAGCCCCGCCAGTAACATCAACAACAAAACCGAAGAAAGCACCTGCAAAAACCATTAAAAAAGTGTCCTCCAAAGCACAAGCTGGCAACAAGAGAAAAAAACCAACGGCAACATCTGGGAACACAGGTGTTGTCGCTAAAACAAAAACCAGAACCACCGGGACAAAAGCCGGAGCGCGCCCCCAAAAAGGCAGCACTGCCGACAAGCAAAACAAGGCGGCCCGGCCAAAATCAGCAGCCCGCCCCAAGTCGGCAGGCAAATCATCTGATAATTGAGGCAGCCGCCCATGCAGGGACAGCACTTATCCAACAGCCCCTGGCCAGATAGCGCTCAGGCACCCGTCGTTTTTGTGCTCGACACCCGCAATCGTATCGAGCGCGACCTGCTGCAACAGTGGATTGCACAGAATCCGGGCAACGGAACCAACAGTGCCCAGGTCACTATCGCATTGCAGGATGACAGGCGCGGCATTCACCTTCGTGAGCTGCCTCATTATCTGGACTGGAGCGACGATACCGTTATCGCCCCCCTGCGCGTCACCTGGACACTCAGCCAGCAGGAGATCGAGTCCGGCCCTCGCCTGCGTGATCTGTTGCTGCGTGATCCACGCCAGCCCAATACACGCCGGGCCAGACATATCCTGCGCGCGGAGCCGGAGCGCATGCACATGATACGCGGCACACCGGATACCATTGGTAATCTGCGCCGCCGCTTCCAGCACAAATACGGCAATGACAGCCGCGCAACAGAACATCGCAAAATCTTTGCCAACTTTGTCGCCAGACAGGCAGCCATTGTGCTGGATATTGCCGAGCGACGGCTTCAGGGCAGCCGTTACAAAGTACCCCGCTACGTTGCCGACAGCATCCGCGCCAACCGCTCCTATAATCTGGCTGTTGATGAAATTGCCCGTGAAAGTGGCAAAAGCAAAGCGGCACTGATGAAAGAGGCCGCCATTTACATGCGCGAGATGATTTCCACACCAAGCACCTTTTGGCTGGATGTCTATGCCCGCTTTAACAGTTTTTGCCTTGGCCTGGGCTATGAAAACCATATTGTTTACGATGAACAGGCTGTTGAGGACTTGCGCAATATCGTGCGCGACCATCCCTCACTGCTGCTGTGGACCCACAAAACCTATCTCGACGGCATGGTCGTACCCAAAGTGCTCTACGACAATGATTTCCCCATGCCGCATATGTTTGGCGGCACCAATATCAACTTTGCCGGCATTGGTTATCTGGTACACCGCTCCGGCGGAATTTTTATCAAGCGCAGTTTTCAGGACAACCCACTGTACAAAGTCACCTTGCGCCACTACATCGGTTATTTGATGGAAAAGCGTTTTCCGATGAACTGGTCCTTTGAGGGTACCCGCTCCCGCCTGGGCAAGCTGATGCCACCGCGTTATGGCTTACTTAAATATGTACTGGAGGCCTGCCATGCCAACGGTCTGGAGAATATTCATATCGTACCGGTCAGTATCAGCTACGACCTGATCCGTGATGTTGAAGAGTACGCCACTGAACAAACAGGGCGCAGCAAGGGCGCCGAATCCCTGCGCTGGTTTATTGGCTATGTACGCAGCCTGGCACGCCCCATGGGCAAGATTTATATGGATATCGGCAAACCGGTGGTGCTCAAAAGTGCACCGGCCCCGGACGATAGTCTGGCACTGTCAAAAATCGCTTTTGAGGTAGCAGTTGAAGCCAACCGCGTCACACCCATTACTTTTCCGGCACTAGTAGCCATGAGTCTGTTGGGAGCTGCGCCACGCGCACTGACAGAAGAGGAAGTGGTTGAAGATCTCAATATTCTGCTGACCTGGGCAGAGGCACGCAACCTGCGTATTTCACCCGACTTTAATCGTTCTTACGCCGAACAGATGGATGGCCTGCTGGGCATTATGATTGATGAAGGCATCGTCACCCGCTTCGATGAAGGCCCGGACACTATCTACGGTATAGCCCCCGAACAACAGGCCATTGCCAGCTATTATCGCAATACTATCGTTCACTTTTTTATCAATAAATCAATTATCGAACTGGCCGTACTGAAAGTCAGTGAGGATGCACTCAAAGAGCCACTGGAAGCCTTCTGGGCTGAAATCGACAATCTGCGGGATCTGTTCAAATTTGAGTTCTTTTATTCACCCACAGCAGAATTTCACGACCAGATCCGGCAGGAACTGGCCCGCTATGACAGCCACTGGGAACAAACTCTGCAAGGTGGCCGCCAGGAACTGACACGGATGTTGATCCAGATGCGGCCACTGGTTGCGCATATGTCTTTACTAACCTATGCCGAAGCCTACAGCGTGGTGGCTGACCTGGCCGCCCGCCTGCAACCAGAAGATTCAGTAGTTCAGGAAGAGTGTGTCAGCCAGGCTCTCAAGCTCGGCCGTCAGGCCTGGATGCAACGCCGTATCAGCACTGAAGCCTCCATTGGCAAGCTGTTGTTTGGCAACGGTTATAAACTGCTGCAATCACGCAAGCTGACCGAGGGTGGCCACACCGGTATCAGCGAGGATCGCAAGGCCCTGGCGCGCGAACTGCGTGATGTGCTGCGACGGCTGGAAGCTGTACGGGTGATATCCATGGCCAACCGCGCAACGGTAGACTACGAAGCCAGCAACACAGAATATATACCGCCATAGCATATTGATGCCAGGCATAATGTACAGGCAGATACTGGCACTTTTTTATAGCACACAGTATAGATGACGCACAGACAGTAATAACAAAATTTTACAGGTACAGATATGGCCAGAGACACCACCTCTATCAATCTCAAAGTCGGCCTGCTGGGCGGCGGCTCCTGGGGTACAACCGTGGGCGCACTGGTTGCACGCAATGCGCCTATCACCCTGTGGGCCCGCAATCAGGCGACCGTCGATGACATCAACAACAATCATCACAACAGCCGCTATCTGGGCGATGCCGTACTGCCGCCAAACCTCCAGGCAAGCACCTCTATCGAGGCCACCGTTGCCGATGCCGATGTGGTGGTTATGGGCATACCTTCCCAGAGTTTTCGCACCGTACTGGAAGAAGTAAAACAGCACATCCGCCCCTGGGTACCGGTCATCAGCCTGACCAAAGGCCTGGAACTCGATACCAGCCTGCGAATGACACAAATCATCAACGAGGTGCTGCCAGGGCACCCGGTAGGTGTACTGACCGGTCCCAACCTGGCCCGTGAAATCATGGCCGGACAGGCGGCGGCCAGCGTCCTGGCAATGACGGACAAAGTAATTTTGTGCGAATTGCAAAAACTGTTTAAGGGCGGCTTGTTTCGCGTTTATACCAACGATGATGTATTGGGCTGTGAACTGGGTGGCGTACTGAAAAATATCATTGCCATTGCTGTCGGCATGGGGGACGGTCAGGGTGCAGGTGATAATACACGGGCCGCACTGATTACCCGCGGGCTGGCGGAAGTGACACGTTTGGGCGTAGCCATGGGTGGCCGCCCCGAAACCTTTGCCGGCCTGGCCGGCATGGGTGACATGATCGCCACCTGCACCAGTACCCACAGCCGCAACCGCCATGTGGGCATGGAACTGGGCAAGGGTCGCAGCATGCAGGACATCGCCAATGAGATGTTTATGGTTGCAGAAGGTGCCAAGAGCGCACCGGCGGTAATCGCATTATCTGAACAATACCAGGTGGAGATGCCCATTGCTGTCGATGTCTATCGTGTCATTTCCGGTGACTCAACCGCCCTGCGCGCTTTCAAGGGCTTGCTGCGGGTTGATGCAGGAGCCGAGCATGAACCTGGCTAAAGACTCTTCCAGGGTCAAGAGTTACCGTTATCGGGTTGGCAATAAATGCTTGCCGACTTAATAACGCACCTTAAAATAGCCACCCCCTAATAAGAGGTCTTATTGAGATGAAAGGTCTGTTACTTCCCCTGCTGGCAGCTACGATGCTGGCCGCATGCACTACCAGCCCTACCGGGCGCAGCCAGCTGATGCTGGTATCTCCTGATTCTGCCATTGTGGAATCAGAAAAAGCCTATCTGAGCACCGTTGCCGAACTGGATGGTCAAAACAAACTGATTGACAACCCAAAAATGGCCAGTCGCGTAGCCACCATCACCGGACGACTGGTTACCGAGGCCGTAGCACGCTTTCCCAATAGCAGTGACTGGCAGTGGAGTGTAGCCATTATTGATGACCCGGAAACCGTCAACGCCTGGTGTATGGCTGGTGGACGAATGGCGGTTTATACCGGTCTGTTTGAACAACTCAAGCTGACGGACGATGAATTTGCCCAGATTATGGGCCATGAAATCTCCCACGCTCTGGCTAACCACACTGCTGAGCGTATGTCGCGGGCAATGGCCACTAATATCGGCATTCTGGCCGTGGGTATTGCTTCTGACAGTGATACCCTGGCTACTAGCGGTGCCGCTATGGCGGCAAAGATGGCACTGGAACTGCCCAACAGCCGAACGGCTGAATCAGAGGCGGATCATATCGGCATGCAGCTGGCCACCCAGGCCGGTTATGATCCCGACGCAGCCGTTACACTGTGGCAAAAAATGGGCTCGCTAAGCGGTGAGCGACCAGCAGAGTTTATGAGCACTCACCCCTCTCCGGAAAACCGGCAGGCGGCGCTATCAGAGATGGTTGCTGAAATGCGCAAACTCAACCCCACTGGCAAAAAGGCAGCGGTTCACCCGGTGACCATCGTTCGCTGACAGGCTTGCCACCTCATTTCTTATGGGCGGCTTTTTGATTAACCTGGCAAACATTTAGCCGGGTTAATTCACGGTGCATGGACGCACTGCCGCTGGCTCCTGATCAGCGTGCACACGCTAACATCAAGGAATTTCGCAAATTCCGTCGATTTGAGCGGGCGGCAATTAAATGGTGAAGGATTCATCTATTTGATTATCAGGTTGATAGTGGCCGCCCATATTCACCTCATAACTCACATCCGGCAATTCCTCAGTCATCTGCTGACGCAAATAGTGATCGGCCGCCTTCTTCTCCACTACAGACGATGAAAAAGCCCGCTCAAAAAAACTGCTCACAACAACCTTGGTGATCATATGCTGGCGCAACACATTCATCGCAGGCGGCAGCTCTGCCTGTTGACAGATTTCAACCTGTGCATAATTCAACACACCCTGCCCAGGACTGCCGATAAGGTCAAACCAGGGTTTATCCATGTCATCGGCAATATTGGCAAGCACAATCTTGCAGCCCAGAGAATCGGGATTGTTCATCCAGCGCATATAGGCAGCCGGACCGGCAAAACCCACATGGGAAGCATCGCGCAAAGTGACCAGTTCGGCGCCGGGCATTTTATCCGGCACCGGTTGCGCGTTGGCGGCCCAGGGCACAATTGCATCAATATCACCGGCCAGCATCATAAAAGGGATATTCGGACGGTGGGCAAAAAAGGCAGGAGCCAGCATATATGTGGGACCGGCAATGGACAGTGCGGCATTCAAACGAGGATCACCCCACTCGGGATGAAAAGTGAGCAGCTCGGTAGTAAAACCACCCAGAGACAGGCCAAAAGCACCAATGCGTTGCTCATCAATCATGCCGTAAAAAGCGGAATGGCTGTCCTGTGACAACGCCAACATTTCATCAATCAGAAAACTGGCATCCTGTGCCTGATTGACCACGTCTTTTACCAGTGGCCCTCCCGGCGCTTTCATATTCGTCAGTGGATAGTCGACCGCTACTACCACATAACCAAGGCTGGCCATGTGGCGTGCCAGATACGCTCCGCCTTCGCGTGAAGAGGCAAAACCATGGCTGTAAATCAACAGCGGATAAGGTCCGCTGCCGGTATCTGTGGGTGACCAGATACCGCCCGGTAGCGTGCGACTGTCCGCACCCTCATAATCACCGTTGGCCTGTGTTGGCCGCGAGGTATCAATAAACACACGCTCGGTGACAGTCACAGCCAACGGTCCCATCTGCAAGCGGGCCGAACTGATACTGCCGGGTTCAAATTTTTCCGGTTGCCAGGCCAGGCTTAACATCAGCCACATACCGGCAACCATAAACAGGATAAAGAGTGACAGCCGAAACAGCGTTTTCATTTTAGTGTCCTGATTGTTTATTATTTTTTAATGAATTGTCCCGCTTAAAAAGCAGGGATATTTGTTTGCGAACGCCCCAGAATCAAAGCGTGTACATCGTGGGTACCCTCATAAGTATTCACTACTTCCAGATTTACCATATGCCGCATCACCGGATATTCATCAGAAATGCCATTACCGCCAAGCATATCGCGTGCTTTGCGGGCAATCTCCAGAGACTTGCCGCAGGAATTGCGTTTAATCAGGGAAATCAGCTGTGGCGCAATAGCCGCACCATCCATCAACTGCCCGGCCCTGAAACAGGCTTGTAGACCAAGGGCAATTTCCGTCTGCATGTCAGCCAGTTTGAGCTGAATTAACTGATTGGCCGCCAGTGGGCGCTTAAACTGTCTGCGCTCCATGGTGTAGTTGCGGGCAGCGTGCCAGCAAGCCTCAGCCGCTCCCAGCGCCCCCCATGCAATACCGTAGCGCGCATTATTGAGACAGCCAAAGGGGCCTTTTAGCCCTTCGACACCTGGCAACAGATTGTCCTCACTCACAAATACTTCATCCATCACAATTTCACCGGTGATAGAGGTTCGCAGTGCCAGTTTGCCCTCAATTTTTGGGGTGCTTAAACCCGCCATATCCCGCTCAAGAATAAAACCACAGATTTTGCCGTCATCGTTTTTGGCCCAGACCACAAACACATCGGCTATCGGACTGTTGGTGATCCACATTTTGACACCGCTCAGACAATAGCCACCCTCAACCGTGCGTGCCCGCGTCACCATCGCACCCGGATCAGAACCGTGATCGGGTTCTGTTAAACCAAAGCAGCCAACCCACTGCCCACTGGCCAGGCGGGGTAGATATTTTTCCCGTTGGGCCTGACTGCCATAGGCATAGATGGGATACATCACCAGCGAAGACTGCACACTCATCATCGAGCGATAACCGGAATCGACACGTTCAATTTCCCGCGCAATCAGACCATAGGAGATATAGTCCACGCCGGAGCAGCCGTAACCGGAAATAGTTGACCCGAGCAAGCCGAGCGCACCCATTTCATTAAAAATATCGCGGTCGGTCCGCTCAGTCCGAAATGCACTTTTCACCCGGACCTGCAATTTTTCCTGCGCATACCGGGCAGCACTGTCGCGCATCATGCGCTGCTCTTCATTGAGCTGCGCATCCAGTAAAAAAGGATCCTGCCAATTGAATCCCTGCCCGTTTTTTTTATTAGTCATTCCATTATCATCCGCCTGATTTCAAGTGGGCTTTAAGCCATCAGCATTTGTCATTAAGGGTATTCACGCCATCCTCACACACCGTTGAATGATTACAATACGATGTTTTGTCTATCAACAAAAACTGTAATAAAAAATTACAGGCAGGCATCGTACTCCAGTGGTGTCACCTGATGATCAAAAGCATCCAGTTCCTGCTCTTTGAGCAAGGTAAACACGCGCTGAAAGTCTTCGCCAAAACTGTCTTTAATAAAAGCTGAACGAGCAAAGCGCCCCAGTGCATCTGGCCAATAACACGGCAAACTTGCATCGAGCTGCTCATAGGCATTTCCGGTCAACGGTTCAGGTGCCTGCCTCTGTTGTTCGATACCATCCACAATAGCGGCCAAAATCACCGCCAGCACCAGATGAGGCTGGGCATCTGCACCGGCTACCCTGTGCTCAATGCGTGTAGCAGCCGCCACATCAGCTGGAATACGCAGAGATACTGTGCGATTTTCATATCCCCAGCAGGGCGCCAAAGGAGCGTGAGAACCCCGCTGAAAACGGCGATAGGAATTCAGATTCGGCGCCAGTAACAGCATGCTGTCAGCCAGATGATCCAGACAACCGGCCACAGCATGTCGCAGTAAAGACGTACCCTGACCACTGCCATCATCAAAGAGGTTTTTACCCTGCTCATCCACCAGTGAGCAATGCACATGCATGCCGTTACCAGCCAGCTCGCCAAAAGGCTTGGCCATAAAAGTGGCGCGCAGATTATGCTCCGGACTGACACCTTTAATCGCCCGCTGTAACATCACCGCATGATCGGCTGCCCGCAGTGCATTATCACAGTGATAAAGATTGATTTCATATTGGGAGGGTGCGCTTTCTTTAATCAAAGTATCCACCGGCAAACCCTGTTGTTCACAGGCATCCCGAATGGCATGCATTAACTCACTCATCTCAGCCATGGCATCCAAGCTGTAGGTCTGGCCCGCTGCAGTAACACCACCAACCCGGTCGGTCTGTGTATGCAGAGGCCGCCCCAGATCATCCCGGCCTTCCTCCAGCAGATAAAATTCCATTTCAGTAGCCATCACAGCCCTGACACCATGAACAGCCAGACGATCAAGCAGCGCTTGCAGCAGATAACGACTGTCCAGCGGACTTGGCTTACCATCTGCAAGACGTAGCGAAACCAGCAGCTGACCTGTAGGCCGTGATGCCCACGGCACACGCACCAGCGTATCAAGAGCAGCCTCACAGTAGCCATCACCATCGCCGGAATCAAATACCCAGGCTTCAACATCACGACCAAATACATCAAAGGCAAGGGAGCTGGCGGGCAGCTTGAGTTCGCCGGCCACCACTTTTGCAATTTTGTCCCGAGTCACCCATTTTCCACGCAGGCCTCCGGCGATATCCGGCAAAATAATCTCAAATATCTCGATATCCTGATTATTATCGAGAAAGGTTTGCAGGCGTTGGGCAGTGTCAACCATTGCGCGGTATCCCTGTAATCATTGTCAGCATCATCTGCCATGACTTACAAAACAACGGCCAAACAAATCAGTGAAACTGTTAATAGAACTGGCGATTTTACAACACTGTGACAGACTATAACCATCAGCATATACCGACTTTCAGGTGGCTGCGACAGCCGTTTCGGGAAGCTCCCTGACAAAACGGTTACAGACCATAAAAGCCCTCAACAAAAACCCTGTTGAGCCCTTACCCGTCAAAGGAGCAGTTTATGACAGGCAAGCCAGATACCCGCGATCTTCATGCTCTGGACCGGGCACATCATCTTCACCCTTTTACTGACCTGGGCGACTACGCCCAACATGGTGGACGCATTATCAGCCGGGCGGAACATATCTACATCTACGACAGTAACGGCAGGCAATTGATGGACGGCATGTCCGGACTGTGGTGCTGTAATCTGGGCTACAGCCAACAGGCCATTGTTGATGCCATCCATGAGCAACTACAGTGTTTGCCTTACTACAACAACTTTTTCCGTTGCTCCAATCAGCCAGCTGCCGAACTTGCCGGCGCACTGGCACAAATTACACCCGAACATTTTAATCGCGTATTTTTTACCAATTCAGGCTCAGAAGCCAACGATACCAATATTCGTATCGTACACCGCTATTTTGATCTGCTCGGCAAGCCGGATAAAAAACTCTTTATCAGCCGCCGCAATGCCTATCACGGCTCAACTATCGCCGCTGCCTCACTGGGCGGCATGGCACCAATGCACAGTCAGGCCATCGGGCTCAATTATGTCCACCATATCGCACAACCGCACTGGTATGGCGACGGTTTTGAGCTGAGCCAGCAAGAGTACGGCTTGCGTGCAGCACGGGAGCTGGAGCAAAAAATTGACGAATTGGGCGAGAACAAAGTTGCCGCTTTTATTGCCGAACCGGTGCAGGGTGCCGGTGGCGTTATCATTCCCCCCTCCACTTACTGGCCGGAAATCCAGCGTATTTGTGATGAACGGGATATTTTGTTGATTGCTGACGAAGTCATCTGTGGCTTTGGTCGTACCGGCAACTGGTTTGGCAGCGAAACTTTCGCTATTCGCCCTCATTTAATGACATTTGCAAAAGCAGTGACCAATGGTTATCTGCCATTGGGTGGCGTACTGGTCTCGGATCAGATTGCCGGGGTATTGCTCAGTGGTGGCGGTGAATTCACCCACGGTTTAACCTATTCCGGCCACCCGGCCGCCTGTGCCGCCGGTCTTGCCACAATTAGCCTCCTGCGCAAAGACAACATTATTGAGCAGGCCGCCAATCAGATTGCCCCTCACTTTCAGCGCCGCCTGCGGGCGTTTGAAGATCACCCCATTGTTGGCCAGGTGCGCGGCCTGGGCATGTTTGCTGCCGTTGAACTGGTGGCAGACAAAGTCAGTCGCACCCGGCTGGCACCGGATAGTGCCGCCGCAATTTACTGCCGCAATCGTGCCATTGAGCACGGCCTGATGGTGCGCCAGACGGGTGATGCCATGATTATGGCACCACCGCTGATCTGCTCCATAACCGAGATTGATTTTTTAATTGAACAACTGGGTCAGGCGCTGGATGAAACAGCTGCTCACTATCGGGTGGCTTGATCATTAGAGTGGTGCCTGTTGCCACTCCGGCCAATCCGCTATGATTTCTTTACGCGCTTATCCTGAAACAACACAGCAATATGGCTTTTGGGCACGCGGCCCGACAGTTGTCGCTCGCTGTGCCGACACCATGTTGTTTCTGGTATGCGCGTAACAGTAGACGGGTAATAACATCGAATAACAGGTCCAACGAGAGAGTATCCTTATGTCAGATTTTAACAAAGTATTGATCACCGGCTGTGGCCGGGGCATCGGCGCGCAGGTTGCTCGCGTACTGGCAGCACAATCCATTGAGCTGGTTGCACTGAACCGCTCCCGTGAACCACTGGAAAAACTGATAGCCGAAATTGGCGGCAATACAAAAATCACACCTTACTATATCGATCTGACTGATCTGGAGGCTGTTGAAGTAACCGTCAAACAGATTTGCAGCGAACACCCGGATATCGACGTCGCCATACTCAACGCAGGCCTGGATACCCCCCAAAAGATTGAGCATTTTGACTGGCGCATCGCTAAAGCCCAGATCGACACCAACCTGACTTCAAACTATATTTTTGCCGCACACCTCATCCCTCAGATGCTCAAACGCGGTTCGGGCCGCTTTGTCGTCAACTCCAGCCTGGCCTCCTTTGCTGCCTGCCCCTATGAACACGCCTACAGTGCCAGCAAGGCTGGCGCCCGCATGCTGGTAGACGGCTTGCGCGCCGAGTTGCTGGAGACAGCTGTGAATGTTACCGGTATCTATCCCGGTTTTGTGGCCACAGATATGGTTGACGGCAATGCCTTTCAAATCGAGTCCATTCTCAGTGTCGATGAAGCCGCCAGAATAATTGTCGATGGACTTGAGCGTGGCGATGACGAGATTATCTTCCCGATGGAAACCTATGAACTGATTAAACAACTGGTACTGGCACCCCCTGCCGACCGGGCCATTATTGCCAGACAACAGATGAAAGACCTTTAAACGCCTGCATGCCGGGGCAGACTCGCCCCGGTAATTTATGCCAGCGGCAGTTCCGTCGTATGTTTTAGCTGCTCCATAACAAAGCTGGCCGTAACATCAAACAGGTCCGCCTTGATCAGCTGATGGTAAAGGCGGTCATAATCAGGCATATCTTTCACTACCGCTTTAAGCAGGTAATCCAGCTCTCCACCGGTACGGTAGGCTTCCAGCACTCCGGGAATACCTTCGATCACCTGACTGAAGCGGCGATCCCAGTCCTCGTTGTGCTGGTTGGTCCTGATCGAAATAAATACGGTCAGAGGCAAACCCACCTGAGCCGCATCCAGCAGAGTAACCCGCCCCTGCACCACGCCACTGTCCTCCAGTGCCTGCACCCGGCGCCAGCAGGCTGACTTTGAAATACCCACCTTATCCGCTAACGCGGCTATCGACAGGCCGGCATCGCGCTGCATGTGGCCAAGCAGGCGGCTGCCAATTTTATCTATCTGTTTTTTCATTACAGAGCCAAATCAACACAAAAGGTCCATTTTAAGACAAAAAATAAAATAAACGTCTCTATTTTATTGGCTTCATTGATAACAAAGGCACATTGTTTCAGTAGAACTGACACATAATATCCATCTCAGCATGGAAAAATGGTAAACAGGTATGCCATCACTGATCGACAAAATACGCAACGGCATTATCGGTGCCAACCACAGCATTCAAACACCCTTTGGCCGCAAGCCACTGATCTATGCCGACTACACTGCCTCGGGCCGATCCCTGGATTTTATCGAGGACTATATCCGGCAGCAGGTTCTGCCCCTGTATGCCAATACCCACAGCGAAACCTCCGCTACCGGTGCCGCCACCACACACCTGCGCGAACAGGCCCGCTGCATTATCCGACGGGCTGTCAATGCCGGTGATGATGACCGTGTTATCTTTTGCGGCAGTGGTGCCACCGCCGCCGTCAACCGCCTGATCGACACCCTCGGACTGCGCCTGCCCACCGATGCTTGCCTGCGCGGGCAACTGCTGACCAACACGCCTGAAGATACCCGTCCGGTAGTTTTTATCGGCCCCTATGAACATCATTCCAACGAGCTGCCCTGGCGTGAGAGTCTGGCCCAGGTGGTAGCCATTCCCCTGGACAGAAATGGCCGGATTGATCAACAGGTACTGGCACAGGAATTAACACGCTACCAGCAGCGGTCTCTGCGTATCGGCAGTTTTTCCGCTGCCTCCAACGTTACCGGCATCCTCAGCGATGTCGCCGCCATCAGCCGCCTGTTACACGAACATGGCGCCCTCAGCTGCTGGGACTACGCCGCCGCCGGTCCTTATACCTGCATCGACATGAATGCAGACACATCCGTCGATGCAGTTTATGTGTCGCCCCACAAGTTCATTGGTGGCCCCGGAACTCCCGGTTTGCTGATTGCCAAGTCGCATCTGTTCAAATACAGCACACCGGCACTCAGCGGTGGCGGTACAGTGTCGTGGGTCTCACCCTGGGGACACCGTTATGTAGAGGATCGCCAACGCCGCGAAGAGGGCGGCACCCCCGGTATCATCGAGGCCATCCGCGCTGGCCTGGTATTCAAGTTGCGCGAAGAAGTCGGTGTCGATGTTATTCACACACGGGAAAACCGCTATATCAAACGCGCCATGCAGCGTCTGCAAACCAATCCCGATGTGGATATTGTCGGCGGCACCCAGGCCCGCCGTCTGGCCATTCTGTCGCTGCGCTTCAGCCACGCCGGTCGACAACTGCACCACGGTTTTGTCGTCTCCCTGCTGAACGATCTATTTGGTATACAGGCGCGCTCAGGTTGCTCCTGTGCTGGCCCCTACGCCCATCATTTATTGGCTATGGACCGCCACTACAGTGCGCGCCTGGATCAACAAATACAGTGTGGCAACGCTCTGTTAAGGCCTGGCTGGGTGCGACTGAATTTCAATTACTTTATCGACGAGGCAGAGTTTGACTATCTGCTGGGAGCCATCGAGCTGATTGCCGGGCACGGCTGGCGGCTGCTCAGTGCCTACCACTACGACCGCCAGCGCGGTATCTGGTGCTGCAACGAGCCCATCAGCAATGGTGGTGATCTTGAAAACTGGCATTTTGCTGACAACAATCCAGGACAATCTTCTGTGGCGCACACACCATTACAGAATTCGCTACATGACAATCTGGCACAGGCATATAATAGCCTGTGCCAGGCACAGCCGGGACAACCTGTCGATCCTGTGCTGGATACTGAAGCCGAGAGTCTGCGCTGGTTTATAAACCCCAGTGAAGCTGCCGCTTTGCTGAAGCAGGCAGCCCCCCTGCAAAAAACCTTGTCCTAAAACAAAGCAGCCAAAGGTACTTACTGCAATATTTTGTCGGTAGCGCTAAGGTGTGGGGCTACGGAATACGGGAGCTTAGCCATCCTGCTGATGGTTGTTATATTTAATGCCACCATGGTTATAATTGCGGTGGAGTTTCACTATGAATGCCTTCATATTCTGTCGCGGTTACTACCTCACATCCCGATCAGGCCACGCTATAAAATAGTTGTCGGCATTGGCGGCGCACTGATTGCCCACGCAATTGAAATCTGGATGTTCGCCGCAGCTTATTATCTGGCGGCTCATCAATTCAGCTGGGGTACACTGGCGGGCGGAGAGGTTACCCGGTTAATGGACTGCGCCTACTATTCCTTCACCGTTTTTACCACACTGGGCTTTGGCGATATTACTCCACAGGGCGACCTGCGCTATCTGACCGGCCTTGAAGCACTGACCGGCCTGGTGCTGATTACCTGGACCGCCTCTTTTCTCTATATTGAAATGCAAAAATACTGGGACAGTGAGCAAACCTGATATGACCATTGCAAATAACACCGCCGAAGCCATCCATATATACCAGGCCAGTACCGATGATATTCCACAGATACTGCATTTTGTACGCGAGCTGGCTGACTATGAGCACGCCGTTGAAGAAGCGGTGGCCACACCGGCACAATTGCAGCAGGCACTCTTTGGCGAACATCCGTCAGTATGGGCAATACTGGCTGAATTCAACGGCGAAGTCAGTGGTTTCGCCCTGTATTTTCTGAATTTTTCAACCTGGACAGGCCGCCATGGCCTGTATCTGGAAGATCTCTATGTATCACCGCAATACCGCGGTTACGGCATCGGCAAGGCACTGCTGCAACGGCTGGCACAAATTGCCGTAGAACGAAACTGCGCTCGCTTTGAATGGAATGTACTGGACTGGAATACACCCGCTATTGCGTTCTACCAGTCCGTTGGCGCACAGCCCTTAAGTGAATGGACGGGCTACCGCCTGAGCGGTGACGCACTGATGCACTTTGCCAAAGACTGAAGTCTAGGAGACTGTCGGACTTAGGAGTTCGTAGCAAGACGAGTGGGAAGATGAGTACAATTTTTAGCCTTTTTTAGGGCGTAGTGATGCTACGCAACGAAAAAGGGCTGAAAATCGGGCCGACTTCCCACCGCCGCCGCAGAATCAGCCTGAGTCCGACAGGCTCCTAGTCTGCCTCACCGCCAAACAGTGCCATCACCCGCTCCTGCAAACCATCGATAGCATCTGAGAACAAGGCAAAGTCTGCATCCATTCGCGCCGCCTGATCGGCTTCGGGCAGATCGTCGTTTTCTTTCATCAACTCCTCACTAAAACGCAGGCGGCGCAGACAAAGGTCTTCGGCTATTACCAGTGAGACCCGCTCCTGCCAACTCAATGCCAGTCGCACTACCTGACGACCCGCGTTGAGATGGGCTTCAAGCTCATCGCCGAGCAGATCAACACCACGACAACGCACTACACCACCCTCTTCACCCGGCTCACGCAATTCGCATTCTTCACCGAGCACAAAATCATCCGGCAGGCTCTGATGAGCCAGCCAGGCCGTCATGGTTGCTGCCGGCGCATGATTAACCTGAGGCAGCACTACCGGAAAAGTGCCAATACACTCGCGCAGCAAATTGAGTAACTCCTCAGCCTTGCTGGCACTGGCCGAATCGACAAACACCCAACCCGTGCGAGTATCAATATAGGCAAACAGGGCGGTGCTGCGGCTAAAGGCCCGCGGCAGGCAATCCTGTATGATTTCATCTTTTAAATTAAGGCGTTCCTTGCGGTAAACCTTGCGGGCCTGCTCCGTTTCAATCAGCTCGATTTTTTCTTCGAGCTGTTCGCGCACCACCGATGAGGGCAGAATTTTTTCCTCGCGTTTGAGGCGCAGCAACAAACGCCCCTGGGCCGCATGTACCAGCGCAACAGTGCTATCGCCCAGTGCAGGCACCCAGCCCAGGGCCAGCGGCTGTGCCGGAGAGCAGGGCTTGAACTCACGTTGCGCCAGCTGACTCTCCAGCTGATCAGCAGACAGGTCAAAGGGGCTGGTCAGGCGGTAAGCCCGAAGATTTTTAAACCACATAGCAATCTCGTCAGGGAAGTCAGGAAAAAAGGGCAGCGATTGTACCTCAATGACCGGCACTTGCCTTCCTGTACCTGCCTCTTTCAGGACCGCCTCCTGGAAATACGACATGAAGTAGGCGCTCCGGGCACTTGCCTGTATCAGACCACACTTCTACCATGCCCGAATATTCCACACCCATGGTGAATACGATGAACTTTCTGCACACGATGGTCCGCGCCAGAGACCTTAACGAGACACTCGATTTTTACTGCAATAAACTTGGCCTGATCGAAACCAGACGTTACGACAGCGAACAGGGTCGCTTTACACTGGTCTTTCTGGCCGCACCCGGCGATGAAGAACGAGCCCACCGCGACCAGGCGCCAGTGATAGAAATTACCTGGAACTGGGATAGTGAACACTATGAGGGTGGTCGCAATTTTGGTCATCTTGCCTACCAGGTTGATAATATTTATGACACCTGCCAACGCCTGCTTGATAGTGGCGTTACTATTAATCGTCCACCACGCGATGGGCACATGGCCTTTATTCGCTCACCTGACGGTATCTCTATCGAACTGCTACAGGCCGGTGACAGCCTGCCGCCACGCGAACCCTGGGCATCGATGGACAATACGGGCAGCTGGTAGGCCAACTGGCAGGATAGCCCTGTGAAAAACAGTATTAGCTCCCGTCTGATTCTGTTCGTCACTCTGGCGGCAGGGGCCGTTATCGGTCTTGGTTTGCTGGTAGAGTATCAGCTGTCACGAGACGAAATTCTGCATGAATTAATGGAGAATACCCGCAAGGCCTCCAGTGGTGTCTTTGCTGATATCAGCGAACACCTGGATCGTGTCGAACGCAGCACTCGACTGTTTCGGGATATCCTGGAAGAGCAGGATTATCAACTGAACAGCCTGAAAAATATCCTTGCCGATACGGTCAGCAAAAATGAGGACATCATTGGCGGCGCCATTGCATTGAATCCCGAATACCACCTGGCACCCAAACCCCAGGGTTTTGCCCCCTATTTTCACGACAATATCGACACACTCCAGTATGTTGATCTGATCACCATCAGAACACAGCCTTACTGGCAGGCACCCTGGTTTGTGAACGCCAAAGCTGCCGGACAACCCATCTGGACGGAGCCCTATTTCAGCTCAGCCGCCAGGGAAGCTGTTATCACCTATTCGGCACCGGTTTATCACAAGCTCGACAATGGCAGCCTGATACTCTACGCAGTTGTTACTGCTGATGTCAGTCTCAGTCATCTGCGTAACGACCTGACACGTCTGCACCTTGGCCAGCACGGCACCGGTGTACTGATCAGTGATAGCGGCAAAATACTGTCCTCCCGCGATACAGACCCGCTGATTATGAGTTTTGAGGAAATGCTCCCGCATCCAGAAAATATTCCAGACTGGCGCCAGGTTATTGACGAGGCGGTTGTCGGCGAGGAAGGCATGGCCCATGTGCGTTGCCATCTGGCAGGCGGTCACTGCATGATTCACGTTTCGCGGCTGGAACATACCCACTGGGTCTTGGGCATGGTGTATTCCGAGCGCGAAGCACTGGCACCGTTGCGTCAGTACAGCTACAAAATCCTCTATGTCAGCGTGATCAGCCTGATGGCTATCGCGCTGGTGGTCACCTTTGTCACACGCCGCACCACGCGCTATCTGACGGCGCTGGCCAACAGCACCGATTCTTTTGGCCACGGCAATTTTGATGTTGAACTACCCAGACCACATGGCACTGATGAGGTCTCCCGCCTGATCCGCTCCTTTGAACATATGCAGGGAGAGATCAAAAACTATGTTTTTGATCTGGAGCAGGCCACTGCCAGCCGCAGTCGCCTGGAAGGCGAACTATCTGCCGCCCGCGCCATTCAGATGTCAATGCTGCCCCAGCGCGGGCGGGCGCTGGAGTCAGGGCCAGGCTTCAAACTGTGGGCAACTGTCCGACCGGCACGGATCGTGGGTGGTGATCTGTTCACTTATGAAATTTCTGAAAATCAGTTGCTTTTTGCCGTTGGCGATGTATCTGACAAGGGTGTGCCGGCAGCGCTGTTTGCCGCCCGCACGCTAAGCGGCCTGCAAATTCGTAAAATCAAGACACCATCGGCAACACTGGCAAGAGTGAACGCATCGCTCACACAACACAATGAAGATTATATGTTTGTCACACTGCTGGTTGGCGTGCTCGACCTTAAGCGCGGCGTCCTCAGCTATGCCGGTGCGGGCCATGTACCACCCATGCTGGTGCGCAACGGGCTCACCAGAACACTGCCCATGACAGGCGGGCCCGCTGCGGGCCTAACCCCCGAAGCCCGCTATATTGACCAGCACTTTCCCGTTCAGCGTGGTGACAGGCTGGTTATTTACACCGATGGCTTTGACGAAGCCTTCAACGCCGAAGGGGAAATGTTTGGCAACGAGCGTCTCACTGCCTTACTGGGAACAACAGCCAATCAGCCCCTGGCCTGGGCAGGCGGAGAAATTTTACAGCAGATAGACCAGTTCACCGGCGATGTTCCTCAATCTGACGATCTCACTCTCATGATGATCGATATTAACGGAGAACCGCTTGGCATTACCATTCGCGCACAATTTCGCCTGCGCCCGAATCTGGGTTCAAAAAGCATAGAGTGGCTTAAGCGGGAACTGCTTGACGAATTGGATGTCGAAAGCCTCAACGAACTGATGCTGGTGTTGGAAGAAGTTATCACCAACATATACAGGCACAGCGGGCAGGATGAAAACGCCACGATTGAGGTCGACCTCAACCTCACTGAAGAAACTATCGTTCTTAATATTCGTGACTGCGGTGCAGCCTTTGATCCGCTGACAGAAGGTGAAGGCATCAGCGTCCTTGACGAGAGTCCAAATACGGAAATTGGCGATCTTGGGTTACACTTGATTATCAGCCTGACCGATTGGCAGCACTATTATCGCAAGGACGGCTGGAATTATCTTGAACTTGGGCGCAGGCGCAGTGCCGCCGCCAGTCCGCGTGGCAGGTGAAACGTTATTCAAAGCCTTTCACAGTGAGAACAAGCTATGAAACTGAACACTCGCATAGAATCTGATCGTGAACAGTCACTGGTTAAAATTTATATTTCCGGTGCACTCAATTCCGATACAGCCATGGAGTTTGAACCTGTTCTGGAGGACGCCATCAATCAGCGGATGAAACTTAACGTACTGGATATGCGCAACCTGGACTACATCAGTTCAGCTGGCTTGAGAGTGATTTTCAAAGCCGCCAAAACTGCTACCAGCCGCGGCCAGCATCTGGCTGCCAGTCATCGCAAACCCCATATTGAAAAAGTATTTGAAATTCTCAAGGCTCTGCCGGACATGGCGGTTTTTGCCAATGATCAGGAGCTGGATGACTATCTCACCCTGATGCAGGAGCGCAATCGCTGAACAATTCGGCTAACCCGGGCCGAGAAAATTTACCAGCCAATGGGCCATGCGTGTACGCTGTGGTACACCAGTCAACGACGCCATCCCCCGCCGATAAACCAGCTCACCTATCTGCGCCTGCCGGTAGTTCATAATTTCACGACTATAAGCCACCGAAAATTCCGGGTGTCCCTGCAAAGTCAGAATATGATCACCAATCTGGCAAACGGCATTTTCACAAAAATCTGAACCGGCCAGCACCTCGGCACCAGAGGCCTTGAGCACAACCTGATCCTGGTGGCTGACCAGCATATCAACTTCGGCTTCACCCTGATCATGCCAGGGTGGCATCCGGGTAAAACGGTAGCGATGCAAACCCACACCCCAGCCCTTTTGTGATCGCTCCACCTGCCCGCC
The DNA here is from genome assembly GCA_047974765.1 of Parahaliea sp. Taxonomy (GTDB): domain Bacteria; phylum Pseudomonadota; class Gammaproteobacteria; order Pseudomonadales; family Halieaceae; genus JBKECP01. Next base: position 58,199 of record JBKECP010000045.1, read on the forward strand.
AAGCGCCACGGCCACCAGTTGATGGCCAAAGCAGATACCAACCAGCTTCTTGTGCCGCCGATCCAGTTCGCGGACAAAATCCATCAGGCGACAGACCCACTCCTTGCGTTCATAAACACTGCTTTTACTGCCAGTGATCAGGTAGGCATCCACCTCATCAATATCGACTGGATACTCACCCTGTTCCACATCGTAAGTGTTAAAGTTGAAGTCAGGCTCGACCTCTGCCAACAGCGCCATAAACATGTCAGGGTATTCACCAAAGCGAGGTACCCATTCAGGGCGAACTGCATCCGTTTTCAAAATGCCCAGTTTCATATTCGTATAATTACACCCTCAATCACCAATAGCAGATCGCAGCAGATATCAACTATTATGCCCTCCCGGTGGAACAATATTGTAAGCTTCTCTTGCACACTGTCAGGGAAAGATCCAGTCACTCAGGGAAGGCACAATGACACAAACCAAAGCCCACAAACGGTATCACCGCTATTCTGGCAATCATTGCACTGCTGACAGCCTGTGGCGGTGGTGGCAGTAACAACAAAGTGGTGCACAGGATGAGGCATCTTCACCCGCACCGCAGCCGGTCTTGCCGATACCAGAACCAACACCCACCCACATTGCCATTGACAGTGACTTTGACAGCGATACCGCCATGGCAGCACGCGCAACCTCGCCCACCACAGAAACAATTTCAGCACTGGCGGCCACCAGCCATTATTGCACCGTTGAGAACTATCCCGAACAACAGGACTGGCTACTCAACGAACAGTACACACCGGCACAGCCAGCCCGTTCGGGCACACCGTTAATCCGGCAAATCCGAAACGGACAAGTGATTGCCACTTATAACAGCCTGGGCAAGTCAGGCTGTTATCAGCCCGAAAACAACGATGTCACACCGGATCCGGGCTGTGGTGTATTTTCACGCGGTTTTGGCCGCAACTGGCAGGAAGGTGACCTCTTTGAAATCTATCCCGCCATTTACGAGGGTGAAGATCAACAGCCCTGGATAGGGCCGGCTTATACCACGCATTTTGAATACGACATGCGCACACCCACCATTCCCGAAAATATCACCTTGCGCGGTATAACCGTCGATGGCCAAAGACCATTACTGCGTTTGTCAGCCAGTGGTGCATTCTATAACACACTGGGACAGAGTTTGATCAATGCCAGTACAACAGACCCCAACTTTACAATCTGGATGACAGGATCATACTCTCACGATGCGTATTATGGTCACACCTTCAAATCGCGGGCCCAGGTTAATTTACTTGAAGGCAACTATTTCCAGGGTGGAGTCGGCAATGAACAACAGGCCGAAGCCTATCTCATTGACCTGCCCGAAGGCGGCCGTGCCTTACTGCGCAATAATCTACTGATTAAAAAGGCATCAGGCGATGGCTCCAACGGCGCACTGCTCACTTACGCCGTCGAAGGAGCCCCCACAGGACGGGCACAATCACTGGTGATCGAGCACAACACGTTTATCGCCTACGCCAAAACCTATGATGGTTCACACCTGATCTATCCTCTCTTTACACCCTATCAGTCTGATGAAGGCAGTAGCACCCATCCCTTTGCCAAAATATCCGTCAATAACAATATTTTTGCCGGTTTTTGTGGCACGAAAGGGCGCACGGGATACCGGGGCGATGCCGCCTGGATTGTTGACTTTGATGACCTCAATGCCGATTTCTCACCCAAAGACAAAACGGTTACAGGCAATGAACAAATCATCCATCGTCCAGGTTATAGACACCAAAGCAGCCACCAACTGCGAAAAACGGCTGTAACCGGTGCCTTTGACTGATGCTTGCGTCATAAAACCGCCATCCGGCCGTCATTGTTCTGCCATATTCAAAATGCAGGATAAGCGGCATGAACCTACTTCAGGAACTCGATCTGCGTTTGCTCGCTGGTGTTTTCCGGCAGGGCGAGCGCCGCCTCATTCGCCCTCTGGCCAAAGCATTATCACGCTCTGGTGACGGCTACCTTCACGGCCTCATTCCCTTATTACTGGCTCTCTTGAATGTGCCGGATCACCGGGACTTTATCGCGCTGCTCGTGCTGGCGCTGGCCATGGAGCGCTGCCTCTACTGGCCCTTGAAAAATTGTCTCAAACGGCGTCGCCCCCAGGATGCAATACCGGGTTTTCACTCGATTATCAGCGCCTCTGACCAGTTCAGTTTTCCCTCAGGTCACAGCTCAGCTGCTTTTTTGCTGGCTACCAGTCTCGCATTAATATTCGGGGCAGCACCGGCCGCTATGTATCTTTGGGCCTGCGGTGTCGCGCTAAGCCGTGTAGTGCTGGGCGTCCACTTTCCAGGTGACACTCTGGCCGGGGCATTAATGGGCTGCGGCTGCGCACTGATGGCAGCTTCTCTACTGGGCTTGTAATGCGCATTCTCTACGGCGTTCAGGGCACCGGCCAGGGGCATATCAGTCGCGCACGCGCAATGGCCCGCGCACTGGCTCAACAGGATGTACAGGTTGACTGGCTGTTCAGTGGCCGCCGACCAGATCAGTTTTTTGATATGCAGGCCTTTGGACAATTTCAATACCGGCGGGGGCTGACTTTTACAACCAAAGCGGGCAGGGTTTCCTATACCGGCACGGCCCTGGGCAATAATATCTTTCATTTTCTGAAAGATATTTACCGCTTAAAGCTGGATCAGTACGACTTGATCGTCAGTGACTTTGAGCCGGTCAGTGCCTGGGCCGGTCAACTAAGCGATATTCCCACTATTGGTATCGGCCATCAGTACGCCTTTGGCAAAACGACGCCTATTGCTGGCGGCAACGTCCTGTCCCGTCAGATTATTCGTCATTTTGCACCGGTATCAACGGCGCTGGGTCTGCACTGGCATCCCTATGCCGACAATGTTCTGCCGCCTATTCTGGATTTGCCGCAACGCACACAATCCACAGGCCACCATATTCTGGTTTATCTGCCATTTGAGGATCAGCAGGCAGTCAGCCACTGGCTGCGGGCTTTTCCGGACTATCACTTCCACCAGTATGCACCCGGGTTGAGCACCACAAGAGTGGGCAATATCTGGCAACACCCACCCAGCATTCGCCTTTTCAAACAGGATCTGGCCCGTTGTCGGGGCGTTATCTGCAACAGTGGTTTTGAACTGATCAGCGAATGCCTGCAATGGCACAAGCCGGTGCTAACCAAACCGCTGACAGGCCAGATGGAGCAGCTTTCCAATGCGCTGGCGCTGGCGCAGCTGGGCTATGCCCACACCATCGATCGCTTATGCAAGACCTCTTTGGCACAGTGGCTGCATACACCAAAACCCGCTCCGCAGCTGCATTTTGCCGATGTAGCAGCTGCGCTGGCGCAATGGCTGGCTGAAGGCTGTCACCGCAACCTGAAACATCTGCAACAACAATTGTGGAATGCCAGCCACTTTAGCACCTCAATACCGGTATGCACGGCTAAAGCGAGGTCGTATCCAGGCATTGCCAACCAGACTGTCAACTCATCAACATTTGGGATTCATCGCCAGCTGCGCTAGCCTATGCAGTCTGAAAACAATCAAGGCTGCCCTGTGTTCTACCGGTTTTTTATTCTCCTGCTATTGATGCAGGCCAGTGCGGCCATGGCCGCCACAAATACGATGACGCATTCCACAACCCGCGGCGCCTTTATCGGCGGTGAAAGCTGTCGCAGCTGCCATCAGGCCGAGTTCAAGGCCTGGCAGGGCTCCCACCACGATCTGGCCATGCAGCTGCCCACGGCAGATACCGTGCTTGGCGATTTCAACAAGGCGAAGTTTCAATACAACGGTATCACCACCACTTTTTTCCAGCGTGATGGACGCTATTTTGTACACACCGACGGTGAAGACGGCACATTGCAGGATTTTCCCGTCAGCTATGTTTTTGGAGTTTATCCCTTACAACAGTATCTACTGCCTCTCGACAGAGGACGATTACAGGCATTGAGTATTGCCTGGGACAGCCGTCCGCAGGCAGAAGGTGGCCAGCGCTGGTTTCACCTCTACCCGGATGATGTGATTGACTACAAAGACCCACTGCACTGGACCGGCCCCTACCAAAACTGGAACACCCGTTGCGCCGAGTGTCACAGTACGGATTTACAAAAGAACTATCACGCCACCAAACGTAGTTTTTCAACGGTTTTCAGCGAAGTTAATGTGAGCTGCGAAGCCTGCCACGGTCCCGGTGAAAAGCACCGGCAACTGGCACTCACCGACAAGCTCAAAAGCGTTAGCAATGGCGGCTTTGATGTTCTGCTGGCCCAGCGTGGGCAATGGCATTTTTCAGAAGGTGCCAGTATCGCCCGGCGAATGTCACCGCTTGACAACAATAGCCAGATTGACACCTGTGGTCGCTGTCACGCTCGCCGCGGCACTCTCGGCAGCTACCATCCAGGCCGCCCACTAACCGACACCCATCGCCTCGCCCTGCCACAGGAACCGCTCTACTATCCCGATGGACAGATCCGCGATGAAGTCTACGTTTACGGTTCATTCATTCAAAGCAAGATGCATCAGGCAGGCGTGGTCTGTAGCAACTGCCACGAACCTCACAGTCTGCAATTGCGGGCCGAAGGTAACGGCGTCTGTGCCCAGTGTCATCAACCCGCCACCTACGACAGCCCCAAACACCATCATCACAACGCCAACAGCAGCGGCGCCCGGTGCGCCAACTGCCATATGCCCGAAACCACCTACATGGTAGTTGACCCACGCCGTGACCACAGCATGCGTATTCCACGGCCCGACCTGAGCCTGACCACAGGTAGCCCCAACGCCTGCACTGGCTGCCATACAGATCAAAACAGCGAATGGGCGCTGGCCGCACTGAACAACTGGGGCGTACACTTCAGTGATAGCGCCAGCCATCCCGCGCGCGCTTTTACTGCCGCAGCGAATGGCGACAACCGCGCTCTTCCCCGTCTGGCAGAACTGGCCGCCGATGGCACAGCAGCTCCCATCTGGCGTGCCACAGCAATGAACGCACTGGGCCAGCAGGCCAGTCAGGATGCACTCCAGCTTGCCGCCAAGCTGTTACAAAGCGACGAACCCCTGCTGCGCATCAGCGCTATTGGTTCCCTCGACTGGCTGCCAATAGCCCGCCGTTACCTGATGCTACGGCCCTTTATTAATGACGACAATACCTCCGTGCGCATGGCTGTAGCCGAATCGCTGGCAGAAATGCCACTGGAGCAGTTGCCACAGGCTGCCACTGACAATCTGGTGGGGCTCTTCCACGAATACCAGAATATCGCCCGTGAACACGCCGATATGCCCGGTTCACAGATGCAGCTGGGGGTATTTTTAAGTGCTCGCGGCGATTTGCCCGGCGCTGAGCGGGCCTACCGGGAGGCACTGACGCTCAACTCGCAGCTCATCGCTGCCCACCTGAATCTGGCTGACCTGCTGCGTGCCCAGCAGCGCGATGATGAAGCGCGACAATTGCTACAAACAGCACTGGCCATTGCACCCGATAACGGCAATGTGTTGCACGCACTTGGATTACTGGAAATGCGCGGTGGCGACCGAACAAAAGCTCTCGATTATCTGCAACAAGCGGCACAGCTGGAACAGGCGGGCAGTCGTCACCGTTATGTCTATGCTATCGCACTGCACGATCTGGGCCAGCCACAGGAAGCTCTGCAGCAGCTGGACGCATTGCGCCGACAGCTACCGCATAATCCGGAGATATTGATGGCGCTGATTAACTACTATGAAGAAACAGGCAATTACCACAAAGCGCTTGCTCACCTGGATACACTCATGAAACTACAGCCAAAAAATCCAAACCTGCGCCCCTTGCAGCAGCGTTTACAAGCTGCCACCAGCCAACAGAGGCCCATAGGGCCACTGCGGCTGAATAAATAGCCTCACCTCAAACCCGGTTTTTCGGTTGGCTGAATTACTTAGACCGAATCAATCGGGTGAGGCAACTTTAAACAACAGGTGGAAGGTAATTGGTACAACTGTATCAATACTCTTCAGGCCAGCCACCTCCTGCAATTTGGCAACTCCTGCCAGCAAACCAAAGTCACTGACATTAAGCAGGACGGCCCGCGAACTAACCACCCGCAAATGGCCACTGCTGTCAGTAGCCACCATTACTGGCGCAGTAATATCCGCCTGTTGGCCATGCAAAGACAGCACGAGTTGAATTTCAGTGCTAATTACTGCGCCAGGTTCCAGTGCCGCCAGTAATTCAGGAGCTACCTTGCCGGTAATAGTGGCTGCCGGAAAACTATCTGTTTCAAAAAACAGGCTGCGCATACGTTCATCGCGCAAATCAATATTGGTAGTCACACTGGCCAGATCAACCGTCAAATCAATCTGTCCCTCTTTACTGATATACCCCACCAGAGACTGGAAGCCATTCATTTCCGCCACAGCATTGTTTTTGACGGAAACATAATTCAGTTCAGAATGTGTACTGTCGAGATCCCACTGGGCACTGGCCGTTGTCGTTATTGCCGATAAGCCCAATACAGCCAGCCAACCTGCAAAGTATTTTTTTGATGTCATTCGTCGCTCCCGCTACCTGATAAAAGATGTGATAAAAAACAGCTATAAGATTTCACTTTAGCACGGATAAAAAGACTATCAGCCTTTATTTTTATTGGGCCAATATCAGATGGGCGATGTACAGGCTCGCTCTGAATACGCGAGTCAGTGCTGGCTTTTCTGCCAGGGCGCTGGATTCATCTCAGGGCGGCAATCAATCGAAAAACCGTAATTTTCAAAAAGGAATAGATCAGCGGTAACCCCCCCATATAGCGATAAGCCATTTTCAGACCCACCGAACGGTTCATGAAAAGGCAGGCATCAAAGGAATAACCTGTATGCAAATGGGTAGTAGCATCCATGTTCTGTGCCACACCATTGCCACGTTCACACTATGGCCACACTATGCGGGTACTCAACAAACAGCCAAATTAATGGCTTTATCTCTTTTTATTGTTCTCAAATAAAAACAATATGGCATTTTTATAAAATATTGGACGCCAAGCATAATCAGGTCTACGCTTGATTCAGCAAAAGCAACACACATAACAATCAGCCAGGCCCGAGGAATAATCATGACACACAAACATAAAGGTGGCTGCGCCCACCACCAAAGCTATTCCGACCACTCACCTATCGATAACCACACCTGCCATTGTTCAGTATGCAAGCGCGTTACCAATCAACCCGCCAGTCATGTCGTATTTTTCAAGCATGCGGATCTAAACGTCAGCAATGCCGACAGTCTGAAACGCATACCTTTTAATGATCAAAATCCTGATGGGCCGCTGGAATTGTGTGTCTGTGAAGACTGCGGCAGCCCCATCATGCTGGATGACAAACAAAAACGTATTCGGGTTGTTGTGCCAAACCTTATGGGCTATGAGGCAAATAATTTACCGCTGGCCACCTACCACGCCTTTTACGACCCGGACACCGGCGAACCAAAACCAAATGATGGCCTCCCGGTATACGAAGGTCTTCGCCCGGACTTCGTCTGGCCACAGGGATCCTGAACACGACTCTCAAATACGGCTCGTATTTTGAATCACCTTGATCAGATGATCCAGGCATCGTACTGATACAGGGTACTATTGTCCGCTGTATCAGTGCTCACAAGTTGCTGCGGACTGAAGACAGACTCAGATTGAGGCGGATGGGGACGAGAGTTACACTCACTCTTAAACCCATTAAATTGTGCTGGTCTGAAAAAGCAGCTGCATGTTGAAAAGCCAAACTCCCCAAAATACAATTTATGACTGGAACTTTCTTTTCTATCAACCCTTAGATAAAGTCTGCCTATATCAACACAACTTTTGTTTTTTCATAAATTGACAATTAACAATATGAGCGAGAAAAAAACATTTAGCTTTAGTAAAGGTTATTCCTTTTTATTTGAGGAAGAAGGAAATACCATTGAGGCTTGGTTTAGTGCATTTTCAGGCCTTGAAAAAGTATACGTGAACGGAAATCTGGTCTGCCGCCAGAGAAGCTACTCTACTGACTCAAGCAACAGCTTTTGCGTTGGTCCCAGCAAATATACAACAAATCTTAATACAACAAGCCTGTTAAAAGGTCCCTTTGTTTGCACCCTGATTAAAAATGGTAAACCCTATAAGCAACAGAAGCTGATTTTCCCAAAAAAAGGGTTATCTTCAAAATGGATTTTATTTTTTATCATTTTTAGTGGAATTTTCGGATTTACTCATTCATATTGGAAATTATCCAACGAATTTATTTATATTTTTATCATTCTGCTATCTGCGATATTTTTTGTTTATTACATTATTCACCACAAAGATGTATGGCCGCTGATTAAAAATGAAGAAATTATTGCCGAACCTGACAGCGAATCATAATTGCCTACGAGCCATAGTCGCCTGAATTAGCAACAGCAAGCTCAAACCTTATACAGAGCATAATCGAAGACTGTGAAATTTCAGTGCACATGTTGCGACAAGATTATTGAAGGCATCACCATTGAATACGTTACAACTATTTATGCCAACAGGATGCACAGCAAAAAATCACATAAATAAATGCAGGCAGGATCGCTGGCACTAAAAGGAAAAATCCAGAGCTTGCTTGAACCCACCGGAACCGGACAATAGCCTTGTTACCTCAATACATGCCTCAGGTCTGAATTTTCTTACGCGTATTTTTGCTGTTGAGCAGGGACCTGCCACCTCCCTGTTCGAATCGCAGCCCCTACGCCGGGGTGTGACCTATCACATACTGGCTGAGTGCGGCCCGTCGCTGTTGGCACCGCCGGACATTCTGTGCGTACAAAATAACAGGGGTAGGGGTGCGGTAACTGCCCACACAATAACAGCATCTTGCCCTTCAGCAGGGGACGACCTTTTTGGTATCCTTCGAGCCTTTTTTAATAACCACGAAGGCCCACCACGCGGCCAAAGGTAAAGCCCATGCCCGACTATCGCTCGAAAACCTCCACTGCTGGTCGCAATATGGCCGGTGCCCGCGCCCTTTGGCGCGCCACCGGCATGAAAGATGAGGATTTCAAAAAACCGATTATCGCTGTGGTCAATTCCTTTACCCAGTTCGTTCCCGGCCACGTTCATCTGAAAGACATGGGCCAGCTGGTAGCGCGTGAAATCGAGGCCGCCGACGGCGTGGCCAAGGAATTCAACACCATCGCCGTCGACGACGGCATCGCCATGGGCCACGACGGCATGCTCTACAGCCTGCCCAGCCGCGACCTGATCGCTGACTCCGTCGAATATATGGTTAACGCCCACTGTGCCGACGCCATGGTCTGCATCTCCAACTGCGACAAAATCACCCCCGGCATGCTCAACGCCGCCATGCGCCTGAACATTCCGGTGGTGTTCGTATCCGGCGGGCCGATGGAAGCGGGCAAAACCAGGCTGTCGGAGCACAAGCTGGACCTGATCGACGCCATGGTGATCGCCGCCGACAACGATGCCTCCGACGAAAAAGTCACTGAATTCGAGCGCTCCGCCTGCCCCACCTGCGGTTCCTGTTCCGGCATGTTCACCGCCAACTCGATGAACTGCCTGACCGAGGCGCTGGGCCTGTCGCTGCCGGGCAACGGCACCACCCTGGCCACCCACGCCGACCGCGAGCAGCTATTCAAGCGCTCCGGCCACCTGATCGTGGAACTCTGCCAGCGCTACTACGGCAAGGGCGACGCCTCCGTGCTGCCGCGCAATATCGGCAGCCGCGCCGCCTTTGAGAATGCGATGAGCCTGGATATCGCCATGGGCGGCTCCACCAACACCATTCTGCACCTGCTGGCGGCCGCCCAGGAGGCGGAGCTGGACTTCAGCATGGCCGATATCGACCAGCTCTCGCGCAAGGTGCCGCAGCTGTGCAAGGTGGCGCCCAATACCCCCAAATACCACATCGAAGACGTCCACCGCGCCGGCGGCATCATGAGCATTCTGGGCGAGCTGGAGCGGGCCGGTCTGCTGCGCGGCGATGTGCCCACCGTCCACAGCGACAGCCTGTCAGCGGCCATCAAACAGTGGGACATCACCCTCACCGATGATGCCGCAGTACATACCTTCTTCAGCGCCGGCCCCGCCGGCATCCCCACCCAGACCGCCTTCAGCCAGGACACCCGCTGGCCCAGCCTCGACCTCGACCGCGCAAACGGCTGCATCCGCCAGCTGGCCAACGCCTTCTCCCGCGAGGGCGGCCTTGCGGTGCTATTTGGCAACATTGCCGTCAACGGCTGCGTGGTCAAAACCTCCGGTGTCGATGAGAGCATCCTCAAATTCTCCGGCCCCGCCTATATCTGCGAAAGCCAGGAAGACGCCGTGGCCGACATCCTCGACGGCAAGGTAAAAGCCGGTGATGTAGTCATCATCCGCTACGAAGGCCCCCGCGGCGGCCCCGGCATGCAGGAAATGCTCTACCCCACCAGCTACCTGAAATCCAAAGGCCTGGGCAAGGCCTGCGCCCTGCTCACCGACGGCCGCTTCTCCGGCGGCACCTCCGGCCTGTCCATCGGCCACGCCTCACCCGAAGCCGCCGCCGGTGGCGCCATCGGCCTGGTTGAGCACGGCGACATGATCGACATCGACATCCCCGGCCGCAGCATCAACGTGCGCATCAGCGACGAGGAACTCACCCACCGCCGCACCGCCATGGACGCCAAAGGCGAGCAGGCCTGGCAGCCAGCCAAAGCGCGCCCGCGCAAAGTCAGCGCCGCCCTCAAGGTCTACGCCAAAATGGCCACCAGCGCCGACCGGGGCGCAGTAAGGGATATATCCCTGCTGGATTGATTGTGCCCTGCTGCTAATGCCTGCCGGGCGAATGCCAATGTTTGTGAGCCGGGTTCCAGCCCGGTTCCGGCTTCTTTAGTACACTACCCCTGGCAATCGGGCTCCGGTAACTGAGCTGTAGCAATCAGGGATGGAAATATGGTCAACCAGCACCCCGAACAAAAAGCCCGCGATGCGATCGACGCCCAACTAGCCCAGGCCGGCTGGGTGGTGCAGGGCAACAAAAAAATCGACTTCGCCGCCGGTCCGGGTGTGGCTGTGCGCGAATACCAGACCGACGTCGGGCCGGCGGACTATGTATTGTTCGTCGACAAGCAGGCCGTGGGCGTGATCGAAGCCAAGCCCGAGAGCTGGGGCGAAAAACTGACCACAGCGGAAGATCAGTCCCAGGGCTACGCCAACGCCACCCTGAAATGGGTCAACAACCGCCAGCCGCTGCGCTTCGTCTGCGAGAGCACCGGCGTTATCACCCGCTTTACCGATGCGGCAGACCCCAACCCGCGTTCCCGCGAAATATTCAACTTCCCCCGCCCGGACACACTCAAAAAGTGCCTGGCAGACAGCACCAGCCTGCGCGGCCGCCTGCAACAACTGCCAGCGCTGGACCCAGACGGCCTGCGCGCCTGCCAGGTCAACGCCATCAGCAATCTGGAAGCCTCCTTCAAGCAGGACAAACCCCGCGCCCTGATCCAGATGGCCACCGGCGCCGGCAAAACCTTTACCGCCATCAGCGCCAGCTATCGCCTGCTCAAGGAACCCGTTGGCGTCAGCCGCATCCTGTTTCTGGTGGACACCAAAAACCTTGGCGAACAGGCCGAGCAGGAATTCATGAGCTTCGTGCCCCGCGACGACAACCGCAAGTTCACCGAGCTCTACACCGTGCAGCGCCTGAAAAGCCAGTACATCGCCAGCGATGCGCAAATCACCATCAGCACCATTCAGCGCATGTACTCCATACTCAAGGACGAACCGCTGGATGAGGCAGCCGAAGAAGGCAACCCCGCCGAGCAAATAACCCGGCCCAAAACGCCTCTGCCGGTGGTCTACAACGAGAAAATTCCGCCGGAGTTTTTCGACGTGATCATCATCGACGAATGCCACCGCTCCATCTACAACCTGTGGCGGCAGGTGCTGGAATACTTCGACGCCTACCTGGTGGGCCTGACCGCCACCCCCGACGGGCGCACCTACGGCTTTTTCCGCAAGAACGTGGTCAGCGAATACAGCCACGAAAAAGCCGTTGCCGACGGCGTCAACGTGGGCAATGAAATCTTCCTGATCGAAACCGAAAAAAGCCGGCAGGGCGGCACCATCAGCGCCCGGCAGCAGGTGGAGCGGCGCGAGCGCACCACACGCAAAAAACGCTGGGAACAACAGGACGAGGACGAACACTACAGCGCCAGACAACTGGACCGGGATATCGTCAACCCGGACCAGATTCGCACCGTTATTCGCGCCTTCAGGGATTCACTGCCAACCATCTTCCCCGGCCGCGAGCGCAAAGGCGGGAGCCAGGGCGACAGCCAATACGAAGTGCCCAAAACCCTGATTTTTGCCAAAACCGACAGCCACGCCGACGACATTATCCAGACCGTGCGCGAGGAATTTGGCGAGAGCAACCGCTTCTGCAAAAAGGTCACCTACCGCGCCGCCAAAGACAAACTGGACAGCGACGGCAAGCTTGTCGAGCAAGGCGAAGACCCCAAATCCGTGCTGGCCCAGTTTCGCAACGACTACTACCCGCGCATTGCCGTGACCGTGGATATGATCGCCACCGGCACCGACGTGCGACCGCTGGAATGCCTGCTGTTTATGCGCGACGTAAAGAGCAAAAACTACTTCGAGCAGATGAAGGGCCGCGGCACCCGCACCCTGGACAAGGACGGCCTGCAAAAGGTCAGCCCCTCGGCCCCCAGCGCCAAAACCCACTATGTGATCGTCGATGCCATCGGCGTTACCCGCTCGCTGAAAACCGCCAGCCAGCCGCTGATTACTAAACCCTCGGTACCACTGAAGGACCTGGCCATGGGCGTGATGATGGGCGCCAGCGACAGCGACACCGTGTCCTCACTGGCCGCTCGGCTGGCCCGGCTCGACAAACAACTGGACGACAAGGAGCGCGCCCGCATCGCCGACAAGGCCGACGGCAAACCGCTGCTGCTGATCGTCGGTGAACTGTTCAACGCCATCGACGGTGACCGGGTGGAGCAGAAGGCCCTGGAGCTCACCGGCCTGCCCGCCGGCTCAGACCCCGGCGACAGCGCCCGCGATCAGGCCCAGCAGATGCTGGTGGGTGACGTGGCCAGCGTATTCAACGGCGAGCTGATCGAGTTGATCGACAGCATTCGCCGGGACAAGGAGCAAACCATCGTCCACGAAGATCTGGACGAGCTGCTCAAGGCCGAATGGGCCGGCGAAAGCAGCGACAACGCCAAAGCCCTGACCCAGGAATTTGCCGACTATCTGCAAGAGCAGGCGGACAGCATCGAAGCCCTGAGCATCTACTTCAACATCCCCGCCCGCCGCGCAGAAGTCACCTACCCGCAACTCAGGGCCCTGCTGGACACCCTCAAACAACAGCGCCCCAAACTGGCGCCACTGCGGGTCTGGCAGGCTTACGCTCACCTGGATAAGCACCAGGGCGAAAACCCCATCAGCGAACTGACCGCGCTGATGGCCCTGCTGCGCCGGGTCTGTGGCATGGACAGTAAAATCACCCCCTTTGCCAGCACCGTAAGAAAGAACTTCCAGCGCTGGATTCTCGACTACCACGCCGGCGGCTCGGACAAATTCAACGAACAGCAAATGACCTGGCTACACCTGATCCGCGACCATATCGCCAGCTCCTGCCATATCGAACGGGACGATCTGGAGATGGCGCCCTTTGATGGC
>JBKECP010000046.1:0-146812 GCA_047974765.1 Parahaliea sp.
GCCGCGCTTCAGATCCATCGGGTTCATGCCCGCAGCAACGGATTTGAGACCTTCGTTGACAATGGACTGAGCCAGCACAGTGGCAGTGGTGGTACCGTCACCAGCCTGATCAGAGGCCTGGGAAGCCACTTCCTTGACCATCTGTGCGCCCATGTTCTCAAACTTGTCCTTCAGTTCGATTTCCTTGGCAACCGATACACCGTCTTTAGTTACAGTGGGCGCGCCGAAGGATTTATCCAGAATTACATTACGGCCTTTCGGGCCGAGAGTGGCTTTGACTGCGTCAGCCAGGATGTTCACGCCGCTCAGCATACGCTGACGGGCGTCATCACCAAAAAGTACGTCTTTTGCTGCCATTATCTTGTTCCTTAAATTCTGTTCGCTTTACCTGGGTTGTGGAAATGCCGGTTTAGCCAGCTGAATTACTCAACAACCGCGAAAATTTCGTGTTCAGCCATGATGATCAGCTCTTCACCATTCATCTTGATGGTGTTACTGCCTGTGTACTGGCCAAACACAACGTTATCACCCACTTTTACAGCCAGCGGACGAACATCACCGTTATCCAGTACTTTGCCGCTGCCCACGGCAATAATCTCACCCTGATTGGGTTTTTCCTTGGCAGAACCGGGCAGAACAATACCGCCAGCGGTGGTCTCTTCTTCTTCCTTGCGACGAACGACCACGCGGTCGTGCAGCGGACGGATTTTCATGTGCGAATTTCTCCTAGTGACAGTGTTATACAGTCCCCAAAGGGGCTAGCTTGGTCTATTGGGGCAACAAAAGACATTTCAAGGTTTTTTTTGGCAGTCTTCGTATGAGAGTGCCAATTTTTTTATGGCCAGACGTTGCCCGTGCTGACATCCAAAGCAAACCAGACAAGGAAAAGAGTTTAAATTTCATATAAATCAATTAGATATAATAGATTAGCTGTTAGTCATCAACCCGGCGACAAGTACCGTCAATAACCTCCTGCCCCTCCCGATCCAGCTCCGGAGCGTAGGGTTCGACCTGCGGCCCACCCAAAAAACGAACAATTTTGCGCCTTAAAGGGCCAATTAACACAATGAGAGCCGCTACATCTGTAATCATACCCGGCACCATCAACAACAGACCGGCCAGTCCCACCGCCATATCATCCACCAGCAGACGGGCAGTCAGCACACGCCCCTCCTGAGCCTGACGCAAATGCTGAAACATTCCCCAGCCCTGACGCTGTAAAATAGCCAATCCCAGCAAAAAAGTGGCCAACACATACAGTAGTGCTACCAGGACACCACTTTTGATGCCCAGCTGAATCAGCGTTGCCAGTTCCAGCCAGGGCAGAAGCATCATCAGAAATCGCATGCCACATTCACCTTTTGTTTCCTCTGCCTCAATAAGTGGGGCTTCTGGCGTAGAATACAAGCTTGCCAACAGGAGTATGACCTTTTGAAGAAGAAGGAAAAAAACAATAACAACAATGCAGTAGATCAAAGGGCAGCACTGAATCAGCGTATCTGGCAGGTGGTATCGCTGATTCCCGTTGGCAGTGTTGCCACCTATGGCGATGTGGCCCGTTACGCCGGTCTGCCCGGCGGTGCCCGTCGGGTGGGTTATGCGCTGCGCCAGCTGCCTGCCAACACACGCATTCCCTGGTATCGGGTAGTCAATGCCCAGGGTCGGCTTGCCGATCTGCCCAATGCTGAATCGGCCAGTAACCAGCGTGAGCGTCTGGAAGCAGAAGGCATAACCTTTGTTCGCGGCCGCCTCTCACTGGCGCACCATCGCTGGCAGCCCTGACACATTACTGACATATTTCTGAAATATATCTACAATCCACCACATGTACTTTGTTTGGTTCCCAATACTGCTGGGGGTATTGATATGGCGCCTGCGGCGCTATTGCGGGATCACTGAAAGCACCGTTATTTTTGTTAGTATTAGCATCTTTTTGCTGCTGAGCGGCACCTACTTTACTGCCGACCACTTTACCGGTCAGGGGCTGGACCTCTCCGTTATTTACCATCTGCAAACCGGTTTCAGTGGTGCCGGTTGGCAGGAGCACTTATCGGCCATTACTGGTGCAGCGCTATTCATACTGGCAGCTTTACTGTTGCCGCTGTATATCTGCACTAATATCACACAGCATCCACCCGTTCGCTCCGTACTGGCCAGGCTCTGTTTTTTACTGCTGCCTTTGGCCCTGCTGGCACATCCACTTATTGGCCAGCTGACCGATATTTATTATCCCGACTTCCTGGGTTTATCGGATTCAGCCAAAGCGAAAGCCGCCAAAAATCAGGCATTGTTTCGCCAGCTTTTCCGTCATCCCGAGAATCTCAAAGGAGCCGCCAACAAGAATCTGGTGATAATTTATCTGGAGAGCTTTGAACGGACTTATTTCAATGAAGCACTCTTTCCAGGCCTGACACCCAACCTGAAAGCTCTGGAGGCCAACAGTCTACACTTCACCGATATCGAGAACTTCGAGGCAAGCGGCTATACCATTGGTGGCATTCTCGCCAGTCAGTGCGGCGCTCCGCTGATCAGCTTCGCCCCTAATTCAATGGGCGGTATGGATCAGTTTCTGCCCGGCCTGACCTGTCTTGGCGATCTTCTGGCAGAACGCGGCTACCACAATGTTTTTATGGGCGGTGCATCCCTGGAATTTGCCGGTAAAGGTGCGTTTTTCCGCTCTCACGGCTTCGCTCAGGTACAGGGGCTGGAAGAACTGAAACCATCCCTCGATGAACCGGACTACCTCTCCTGGTGGGGACTCTACGACGACACACTGGCCGGTCTCATCGAAAGCAAATACCAACAGTTACAGGCAAACAGCAAGAACAAAAACCAGCCCTTTGCCCTCCTCGCCCTGACTCTGGACACACACCATCCCAATGGCCACCTTTCACGCCACTGCACACAAGTCTACGGTGATGGCAGCAATGCCATGCTTAACGCCGTACACTGTGCCGATGCACTGATAGCCGATCTGGTCAACAGGCTGCGTCGCAGTGAAGGTTTTGACAATACCCTGCTGGTACTGGCCTCAGATCATATCGCCCTGCCCAACGCGGCTGAAGATCTGCTCAAGCAGGGACAGCGCCGCAACTTGCTGATGATGATAGATGGTGAACAGGCCCGCAGTGAACGCATGGATATTGTCGGCTCAACCTTTGATACCGGCCCCACTTTACTTCATCTGCTGGGCTGGCCGGATGTACAACTCGGGCTTGGTCGTGATCTGTTAGGTGCCGGTGCCAGTAACAACTATCGCCGGGCAATCAGGCAGCCCTCCGAACAAATCAGAGCCTGGCGCGCCCTGTTTGATGCCTTCTGGCAATTCCCTTCTGTCATCAGTGGTCTCAGCATCGACGGCAACAAACAGGAAGTCAACATCGAAGGCCGCAATTTCCCGCTGCCGCTACTGATGCAGTTCAATGCACGCGGGGACATACAGCGTTTTATTTTTGAGCGTGATTCAGAGGTCTCTCTGGTTGAGTACCTGCTGATATTGCAAGAAGAAAACATGCCCTTTGGCTGGCTCGATCAATGCGTACGCCTGCGGGCACTGGCACCAGACTTACCCAAAGAGGGCCAATGCGCCTACCTTGGCTATCTTGACAGCCAAGCGCCACTGACCGTCACGATACCTGCATCCATACAGAAGATTTTACCCCTGCGTATCGGCACAACCCTCTCCGCCAACCGGGATACACAGGTGGGTCAGTGGCGAATCACCCGATTGAATAACTATGAACAACACGGCACACCTGACATCACCATTCACAACGACACACTCAAACAGCTCAACAAACCGGTTGAACTCCACTCTGCCAACTGGACCAGCGGTGATTCCTATCTGCTGGCCAGTAATGGCAAATTACAGCTTGAGCGGGGACTGAATCTGCTTGCCCTGAGCGTGAACGGTGAAGCCGAACTGATAGACCGGCTCGATGGCTGCACCGCTGTCGATGACAACAGCCTGAAAACCTTACAAATACCGCCAGCAGATGAGCAGCTTGCCGCCTATATCCTGCTGGTGCACGATTCCGCCACTTGTCCGGAGGTTGATCTCTCATCACAGCTGTCCACACTGGCACTCAAACAATTTTCCGGCCGGGACGTGCGCCGCTCCTATATTGCCTACTACCTGCCGACAAGCGGCCAGTGGAAAGAATACCCCGGCAATAAGCACTCACAAATCAAAGTGCGGCTGCAACCACCCAACTGGGAAAACAAGTCACAGGAATAAAACCTTAAAAACTCAGGCACACGGCTCACACTTGTCCTCGCGCCAGGGCGCTACCCAAATCAACATCACCAAACCCGGTATCGCCAAAACAGCACATAGCACAAAGAATTCAAACCAACCGGTTCGCTCGACAATGGCGCCCGTACCGGCATTGGCAAAGGTGCGCGGCAAAGCCGCCAGCGCAGTAAACAGGGCAAACTGTGTAGCGGCATAAACACGGCTGGTTTCGCGGGCGATAAAGGCAGTAAAGGCAGCCGTGCCCAGACCCACTCCCAGATACTCAAAGGCTATCACCGCTGCCAGCAACCACAGGCTGGGGCCCTGCAAAGCCAGTACAGCAAAGCCAAAAATACTGATCAGCTGGACCAGACCAAAAATCCACAAACTGCGATTAATACCCAGCCGCACCATCACCAGACCACCGAGCAAACCACCGACAATTGCTGGCCACAGAGCTGCATGCTTGGCCACCAGACCAATCTGGGTTTTGCTAAAACCAATATCCATGTAAAAAGGTGTAGCCAGCGCCGTGGCCATATTGTCGCCCAGTTTGTACAAAAACATAAAAGCGAGCACCAGCAACACACCCTGCCAGCTGCGCCGATCGAGATACTCCCGAAAAGGTGCCACTACGGTCTCCCGCAAACCATGGCTGCGAGACGCTACGGCTGCCGGTTCCTGCACCAGTACAGTCAACATCACACCCACCAGCATAAACAGACCGGTAATCCAGAAGACACTGGCCCAGGGCAGCTGGTCGGCCAACACCAGTGACAGCGAACCGGGTATCAGGCTGGAAATCCGGTAGGCCTGCACATGGATGGCATTGCCCAGGCCCAGTTCGACATCGGGCAAAATCTCCCGTCGAAAGGCATCGAGCACAACATCCTGACTGGCACTGAACAGTGCCACCACAAAAGCAAAAACAGCGATGGTTCCTGTCGACGGACCGGGTTTAAACAAACCCAGCACAGTAATCGATAGCAACAGAGCCAGCTGGGTAAACAGCATCCAGCTGCGGCGCAATCCCAATCGGCCCAGCAGGGGCACGGGCCAACGATCCATAAAAGGTGCCCACAGAAACTTCCAGGTATAGGGCACGCCAACCAGTGCAAACAAGCCAATTTCTGTCAGCGAAACACCACCGTCCTTGAGCCAGGCAGGTACCAACTGGTAGAGCACATACAAAGGCATACCGGAACTGAAGCCGATAAAGACACAGGTCAGCATGCGCCGGTTAAATAGCGCCTGCTGCCAGGTTTCAGCCTTATTTATTACCATTTGCGAAAGCACCTCTGAAGCCATGGATAGCATTATCCTGGAATTCGCAGTTGGACGTGTCCAATGATGCTGTAATCGGTGTATCAGGCAAGGCGCGACAACATCGCGGGCTGATTGCCCGCAAGGCGAACGCTGCCTGACGCGCCGAGTGCAGTACCAGTGGGTGCGTAGCGCGCTCGACTGCGGAATCCAGGATTACTGCTGTAACCAAAGTGACAGCAGGCGGCCCACTCTATCATCAAGCGGCAGATTAGCTG
This sequence comes from Parahaliea sp., assembly GCA_047974765.1. Classification (GTDB taxonomy): domain Bacteria; phylum Pseudomonadota; class Gammaproteobacteria; order Pseudomonadales; family Halieaceae; genus JBKECP01. Next base: position 5,776 of record JBKECP010000046.1, read on the forward strand.
AACCAGGCCTTTATCATTCACAGCCCAAAATCCAGTATTTTGATCCGACCAGCATTCTTCAGAAACCTGGTATATCATTCGACGCTTCAACAATAAGCCTGCCCGGCATCAAAAAATCCGGCAGAACATTATGCCGCTGCCAACTGATACCGCGAAAAAGGAACTTTATGAACAAGCGAGTCAAGTCCACTTACACAGGAAAAAGCTATCCCCAGCGACACGCTGAAGAGGACTTTGTATTTTTTCTGCATATTCCAAAAACAGCCGGCACCTCAGTTGCAAATGCCCTGCAGCCCTTATTTGCCAAAGACAAAACACTGACGCATAAACAAATGAACGCTGTGCGTTTTCATGATCCCTCGATTTTTCTGTCAGCAAAGTTCTTCCACGGGCATTTCACTTACGATGTTTACGCCTACCGACTGCCCAAACAACCGGACTTTATCCTGACTTTTTTACGGGATCCGGTCGCTCACTATATCTCGATGTTTTTCCACCTGAAAATTGACCCCACCTTTATCCACGATGTGCGTTTGCTGCCCGATATGGATCTGGCCAGGGAATTCCATCAATCCATTGAGCACAGCAGCATCGAGGCATTTTTCAAACACGACCTCGTGGATATGTTCGACAACTTCCAGACCCGCTACCTGGTACGCGGCCTCAGTGACGAATACGATGGACTCGATGATATCGCACAGCTGCCTATCGCCCAGAAACTGCTGCTGAATCTGCCTTATTTTGGCATTACCGAATACATGTCAGACTCACTGCGCCTGCTTGAATACACTATGGCCGCACCCTGCCCGCTGACAGCCCCCCAGACAAACCTGTCCCGTAACAAACCAAAAAATTACGCGCTCAGTGAAGAGATATTGACTGAAATCACACGGCGTACAAGCGTTGACAGCAAGCTGTACAAACTGGCGCGAAAAGTATTTGCAGACCGCTGCCTGGCGGCACAGATCCACATTCAGCCACCGGCATAAACCGGCTCACTCCGCAAGCACAAGCTCACCAAGCGGGATGCGCCACTGTGTGTCGGCACTGAACAGGTAGAGCTGCAATATGCCCGGCTGGGCAAGCAGTGCCGATGGAATAGCGCCGGTAAGGCCGGGCTTTCTCACCCCTGAAGGCACCAGGTCATCACCCACCATCAGCCGGGTATCCGGCGGCAGGCAGTCCGCTTTGACCCACACCCCCAGAGAACCATCGGGCTGCTGGTTGGCCAGCGTACCCAGAGGGCTCCGCCGTGGCCCCCAGTTTTCTATTTCGCAAGAGACATCAGCAGCCACCGGTTGTGCCGGATCTCTTACTTCAAAATACGCCAGGTGTTGACGCAAACCACGCACCGGGTCAATCAACGCAATTTCATACCTGCCCGCTGTAGCAAGGATTCGATTCTGCTGTTCAGCAAAGAGTCCGGAAGTCACCACCTTGTCGCTTACACTGGTTTTGGCAATTTCACCATCAATCATGATTTTGGCATGAGCGGGCACAGCGGCCATTTTGAACCACAGGCCACTATGGCCATCGAGCTGTACATTAACGCGCTCACCCAACAGGGTGTACCTGGGCCCCCAGTCTTCAAGTTCGGCGATATGGCCCTCGGTATAATCAGCAGGGGCTTGCGGCTTAAGCACCTGCTCCTGCGATGCCAGCAAAGCAACCTGTCCCTGCACCTCTCTGAGCAACTGGTATCTCAGCCCGATCAGATAACATTCACTTTCACTGAAGGTCCAACCATCGAGCTGACACAATTTCGACCCGCGATAATCCCGCTGAATCCGCTGGTGCATCAAGGGCACCAGCTGGGCAAAAGGTTGTCCGCGGGCAAAGTTGAAGTGGCTGATCAGGGCACTGCGATCAGGCAGCCATGGCTGGCTCATCCAGACGGCACCCAGAGCATCAGTGCCTGTCAGTGAGAGCAGCAAGGCATCCATACCTTCACCCAGCGTACTGTTCAGTTGCAGTTTGCCAGAAGCCACAGCTGGTGTGACAGGATCATCCGGTTTGATGGCGTAATAAACCAGAGCACCTGTACCCAGCAATGTTGTTGAAGCAAATAAGAACTGCCGCCGCCTGATCATATCCGGCCACCACCCAAATGATCCGCCAGCCTCAATGCCAGCGCAACGATAGTCAGGGTCGGATTGGAAAAACCAAACTTTGGAAATACGGCTGAACTGGCGATATACAGATTATCAAAACCATAGACCCGCAGATTGGGGTCACTGACGCCATCGCGGGGATCTGCCGCCATCCGGATCGTTCCCATATGATGGCAACCGGCACTGACCTCACTCTCCTGTGCCTCATCGACAGTTTGTGTCAAACGAACACGCCCCAGACCACTGCCGCCAAGTTCCTGCGCCAGCTGTTCAAGCAAGCCAAAAGCCGACCGAAAATCACCCCTATCAAGTACCCAGTGCAGTGCAAGCCTGCGCAAACCCAGTTCACAACGCTCATCGAGCAGTTGTAAATAACTGTCGGGATTGGGTCGGGGTTCAATTGTCATTTTTGCATCGTACTGCCAGAAATCCCCACTGGTGAATCCCAGGCCAGGCAGTTGTGTATAAGTAGTACCAGGCATCGGATCAGCGGCAGTCGCATAAAGCCGGACGGCTGAATTATTGTGATGATCGCGCCGAATACTTTTGTCGTTCCAGCAAAGTACCGGCATCACCTTACTGCCATCATCAGAAAAGAGATGGTATTGCAGTTCGGCGGGCGCAAGCACCTGAGCGGGAATCAAGCCAAAATGATCGCCAAAGTAACGCCCAAGATGATAGGAATAAATGCCACTGCCTGAATCGTCATCGTGCCTGCGCATATTCAAAAGGTAGCGGGTGCATTCCATTCCCCCCATGGCCAGTACAAGCTGTTTTGTCATCAGGCTATAACGGCCACCGCCGAGTGAGCAGAACTCGACTTTTTCTATGCGCTCGTTATCACTTTCAACAGGCAACAGATTGGCATGCAGATAACAGTGCAGGTTTTTTTGCTCCTCCAGCGCCTGCCGATAACGTGTCCCAAAACGGGTCGGTGTTGAAAAACGAAACAATCGATTGTCAATGTTTTCAAACGCAACGGTGTCAAACATGGCTTTGGGGTGCCGCACTGCCACAGCATCTGGATCAAAATTACTGTCATCCAGTTCGCACCAGCCAGACGCCTGCACATAGTAAGGTGCAAGATCAGCTGCACTTAGCGGCCACCCTGGCTGATCCCAGGCGGGGTTTTCCTCAAAATCAGTAATATCCAGCGGCCTGCTCCACCCCCCCCAATGAGCAGAAGAACCACCGAGCATGCGCCGACGGGAAATATCCATAACCGGATAACGGCGACCTGTTTGTGTCACTTTGTAGATATCGCGCTCGCGTTCACTGGCACTGTCGATACCACCGGCTTCAAGCAGAACAACCAGCCAGTCCGGACGTATCCGGGCCAGAGTTAATGCCAGTGAAATACCCGCAGGCCCGGCACCAACAATACAGACATCACAGTCAATCGGTGGCAGTACAACACAAATATCGGTCGATAAATCTATAATCATGGCTAAAAACAGGTTTGGCCGTAGTTAATCGGTTAATCGGTTAATCGGTTAATCAGCGGTCCAATGTAGCACTGTATCGCTCACTTTACCCGCAGACAGGCGCTGCGACATGGCATCGAGCACCTGCTCAACCACCGCATCGACGTCAATAAAGCGATAATCACGGTTGCGTTCAGCCTGGGCAAGGGTCCGAATGGAGGCCAGATCTTCAACCAGATCGGCGTTGACCAAAACGGGTTCACGGCCTTTTTCAACCTGATTTGCCATCCACTGCCCGGCGGCGGGGCACAAGCCTTCTTTATTGGAGTGCACAATACCTGGCGTATCGTAGAGCCAGGCAATTTTGTGCTGCAATGTACCGGCATGACAAACGTAGTAATCCGCCCTGGCCGCCAGTGCGACCGTATCCACCATTCGCAGGCCGGAAGCACTGATAACAGGCTTGATACCTCGCGCCTTGAGCTTCTTTTGCAATCTGGCAATGTAGCGGCTGATGATGTGCTCCCGGCTTTTCAGGCTGGCCTGCAAGCTGCTATTCACTACGAACTCACCGCTTCCTGCCGCAGGCGTTGACGGATCGGAATCCTGATAGAGGGGATTATCAAAATCATCCGGATAGCTGAAGCCGTCAATAACAAAGCCCACATTGGGATAACGTTCACTTATCTGCGTCAGCAGTGCCAGAATAAACATATCCTGATTACTCGCTGTACGCGCATCCGTGCGTACTGTCAGCCAAATGACAGGCCAGTGTCCCGCCAGATGGCGGGTCAGCGGCCTGAGCACCTGTGGGTCTGCATGTCGGCACAAAGAATGATGCAGGCGAGCCAGCAAAGCACGGCTGATCCGGGTTGAACCAACCCGTGTCAACAGCCGCTGATGCCAGCCCAACAGTTGATCCAGCTGCTCCAGTCGTGAAATTATCGGTTTGCTGTCAGCCAAAATACTGTCCAGTGCCGTCAATGGCTCACACAGAAGCAGCAGTTCGGAACGTTCCAGCACCTTCGGTGCGAGCCCGGACAAGGCCGACAAACCAGCCAGCTCATTCCACAGGTTATGGGCAAAATTGGGGTGCCCCACAACCAGTACCGGCGCCTGTGACGAGGCTGTATGGCTCGCGGGGACACCCGCTTCATCAAAGCGCTGCAAAGCTGCCCTGACCGGCGCATAGGCAGCCTGTTCTTCGGGGTGAATATCCCACAGCGTTTCATCTTTTTGTGAACAGTAAAGGGCATGCAGGGGAAAGCCCTCACGCACAATACCCGACAGCAACCACAAACTTTGCTCGCAGGGCAGGTGATAGGCAATGACAATATGGCCAAAACCAAGGGGGCTGATATTGACAAAGAAACAGCCATCAACCTGAACCTCCCTGCCCGTCCACGGTGAAGGCAGACTTAATGTGCCCGAGCTGAGTATATCCAGTTGATAGCGCCGCAATGCGCGCTTGGCAACAAAGTGATTAAGCGACTCAATGCGCTCTGTAAGGCGGTCAAGACAGGGCAAGTCGCCTGTAGTAGCCGTCAAAACAATCTTCCCGTTAAAAATCAGTGGCTTTCAGGGATTACGTTACAGCGATTTTGAAATTCGGACAAGCGCCGGGAAAAATCAGGTATACCCGCCAGCGCGGTATCCAGCTTGTATTGTGCCAAACGGTACAGGGCAAGATCATAGCCATTACTATCAATAACAGACCCGGCTATCCGGCCCATCTCTTCAATGAGGGCTTCAGAACCGGTAACAGCCGTGGCCACAGAAGTAACGGCGCTTTGATTTTGAGGCTTGCAGGATAGGTCAATGTCAGGGAAGTGGGGACGAAGCAGGTATTCAAAAAGCACCATACTTTCATCAAAACGCTCAACCAGCCCAAGCAGCTCAAGTTCACACAGCGCTCGCTGCGCCCTGGCAAAGCAGTCAGCCATCTCTTTATCTGAAATGAAAGGCCGGTGATCACCGGCCAGATAGGCGCTTTGATAACTGCGAATGACATTGGGTACATCTGCCTGCATCCGCCAGGCCAGATAAGCCTGAAAATCCAGCTCTTTAGCGGCACGGGCGCCGCGTGTATCAGCCTGCTGCCGACGCTCAAAGGTATAAACCGAACGACAGCGTTGCAGAGGGTGACGCAAAAGGTACAACGGGTGCAAAGTGCAGGCATCAACAACAGGCAGCGGCGCAGGCAGGTGATGACTTGAAAAGGCCCGCAACGCGGGCTTTTGCGCCAATAGTCGTGCCAACTGTGGCGCACCTTGCTCTCGCAAACCCACCTCGTCTTTATTTTCGCTAAAACCCTCACCCAGACAACGCGCAAGTGCCCAGTCGATAGACGTTCCAGCGTTTTTAAAAATATGGCCGTGCAGCAGAATATGCCTCATGGCACACGCATATCGCTCTTGTCACTGCCAGCTTCGGTATTGATGGACACCGCCAGCGGCTTCAAGGGCTTGCCAAAATCCTCTGCCAGAATATCAGCGGCCCGTTGCCGACTGAAATGTGTACGCAACCAGGGTTTGTAATGTGCCAGCTTGGCCAGCCGGTCACTGTCTGTTTCAACAATATCGCAGATAGCGCTGGCAATATCAGTAACTGAATCGGCTACATTCATCACCTGCTCCGCCTCGGGAATACCTTCAGCACCAACAGAAGTCACCACCAGCGGCACCCCCTTCTGAACAGCCTCCAGTACCTTGCCCTTCACGCCGGCGCCATAACGCAACGGTACCACAGCCAGATGAACACGCCGGTAAAGCGCATCAAGCGCCTCATCACTCAAGTAACCGTGCACTATCACCTGATCGCCAGCCAGTGCATTCACTGCCGCCGTTGGATTGGAGCCAACAATATGCAGGCACAATCCCGGGTGTTGTTTGTGGACCAACGGCAGAATATCCGACACCAGCCAGGTAACCGCATCTACATTGGGCGGATGGTTGAAGCCGCCCACAAACAGTATGTCGCTGACATTATCGGCGCTATAGGACTCAAGTGGACGGTCTTCCAGTACATACAAAGGAATGGCCCGTGCATGGATATCCGGGCGCTCCGCCTTGATGGTTGCAACCTCAAAAGGCGAGGGATAATACACCTTGTCTACCCGCTCAAAAACCGCATATTCCCGTTTTTTCCAGTCAGCGGCACTGCGCTGCAACTCCGCCTTGCCGGTTAATTCATACTCACGCTGAACACGCAGGTAGTGAAGATCGTGGCCAAAGAAGATAATCGGCGGGCGCGGCTGCATCCGCCACAGGTGGTCGAGAAACTGTTCGGCCACATGGGGACGATGTAAATAGACCGCATCAATGTAGGGCGCATTATCCTGTAACCAACGCGGCAAATTGCGTGCTATCGACTCACCCACCAGCACCTCCACACCCATCTGCTGCAAAGCCTGTGTATAGGGCTGATGGGGGAAAAAATTGGCCCCCAGAAACATGACCCGATAGCCCAGTTCACACATTAACTGCAAGTACATGTAAGTTGAGCGCGAACCGGCGTCCCTGTCGTAATGCGGCACATAATGATCGATCACCAGTATGCTGCGGCGCTCACGGGAGCGATCCCTGGCCCAAACAACGTGTTCGGCATTGGGAAAGTGGAAACGATCCAGTTCATCAGCCCACTTTTCCCGGAAGGTCACCTGATTAGTGACCTGATGCTGCTTTACACCGCTGTTCAGGTCTGTGCCATTGCTGACCCCTTCAAAGTGAAATACCTGGGAAGCTGGCTGATAAAGCACTTCATAGCCGAGCTTGCGCACAGCAAAGGCGATATCGGAATCCTCGTAATAGGCCGGGCAGAAGCGCTTGTCGAAGCCACCCAGTTGCCGCCAGATGCTGGCGCGAATCATCAAACAGGCACCGGAAATATAATCTACCGGTTTGAGGTAGTTATAATCCGGTTTGGCTGCATCATCCATGCGCCCAAAGTTCCAGCCGGAAGCATCGCGCCAGATAATACCGCCAGCCTCCTGTAAGCGGCCGTTGGCAAACAACAGCCTGGGACCGACAATACCCGCCTGCTTGTGCTTATCCATGACCTCAACCAGCGCATCCAGCCAACCGGGACAGACGGCAGTATCGTTATTCAAAAAGAGAATAAATTCACCCCGCGCCTTTTCTGCCGCTGTATTGCAATTGAGTAAAAACCGCTGGTTTTCGGGCGTGCGTGAGATGATCAGGTTCTGCACCCGCTCACCGATGCTGGCGGTCAGGTCGGTGGAACAGTCATCACCCAGAATCACCTCATAGGAAATATCAGGTGTATTTTCCAGTACGGACACCAGGCAATTCATGGTGACACGATAGTCGTTATAGACAGGCACTACGATAGATACGCGCGGCGATTCAGAATACGGGAAGACCAGTGTTCTTGTATCCAGCTGCGGATCAAGTTTATCGGGATCAAAATCCAGCTGCTGAGGCTGACTACCTGGAAAGCGGCTGCCCACCCAGGTCTCAAAATCTTCAGATGATGAGCGCAACAACACCGACAGACCCCGCTTGAGTCGTGCAAAACTGAAGCTGCGCGCAGAGGCGGCCGGATTAGCCCGGATGTAAGCCAGGACAGATTTCAGGTGTTGTATTTTCCCCGGCGGCCTGGCCGGTATTTCCATATCAAAATCAATAAAATGCTGACGCGCATCAGTAACGGCATTTTCGTAGCTGGATTGCACACTCCGACGCTTGACCAGCACCTTATAAAGTGAAGCCACACGCCGGTTTATCCATGCCAGATGAGACGTCTCAAAATCCAACAGCTTGTGATAAACACGGGTGAGCACCTCAAACAGGTGTTCTGCTTTATCCTCCAGGGCTTCATGGGCTATCACCAGTGCATCATAATCAGCCACCTGTTGCAGATATTTCTGGTACAGGCTTTTATGCTGCGCCACTTCTTTTTCATGGGCGAGGGCCAGTTGCCCCTGAGTCTGTTCAACCCTTTTCAGCTGATCCAGTGAGGCATCACGCTCTTTGGTGCGCGCTTCACACAGTTCTGTCATTTCCCGCAGTGAAATCCGGGTTTCGTAGGCATCCGCCAGAGGTGCCGCAGCGGCAGCCAGATCACCAAGGCGGGCGGCACAACCGGCATCAAGCTCGGGCAAAGCCGTCAGTTCGCCCGAAGCACACAGTACCAGCGCTGTTGTTTCCAGTGCCTGCTGACTTATTGTCATCAAACGGCTCGCCTGCGTCAGTAAATCATCGTGGCGCGAAGAGCGGTTAAGGCCTGGATCATAACCGACGTCAACTGTGGCCTGTGTATTAAACACAACACCAAACTGTACAAGTCGCTGGCGCAAATGAAGCAGTTCAGCGTCGGGATTTGACTGAATCGCAGCAAAATCCACCGCAATAAAATCACTCCCGCCAAGGGCGGCAATTGCACAACGGTTGTAGTGCTCCCAAAGTGCGAGCCCAAGCTGAAGTGGAAAATGATTGCGTCGATGCAGAGAAACAGCCACCTGGCGTGGATCGCGGTAAACATACAGCAAAACAGGTTGTGCCATTAGCGGCAGCCAGGCATCCAACGTCAGCACCATACGCGGATCTTTCAGCAACCCGCTTTTATCTGTCGGCAAACGCGCCAGTATTTCAGCTATTGAAGAAGAAAAGTGCTGTGCATCAGTTGCATGTTGAAGTGGCGGGTTAAACCACTGCCCGCCCCGTGACTGGAGAATAGCATCGTCGAGATCAACAACATCGCGGCGCTCCCAAAACCCCTGGGGATTATCCTCCTGATCCACCAGCAGTTCTTCATGCTGGCCAATATAGACGCCGGCGCGCCCCAGTGCCCCGGCAACCATCGATGTGCCGGAGCGGTGCATGCCAAGGACAAGAATATTCCTCACAAAGACCGCCCCCAATAAGCTGTTATAGCCCGCCAATAAACAGGCTGATTACTTTTTATAAGGCGCCAGCAGTTTGTCGAGAATATCGCCATTAATGTAGCCGTCATCGGTCATATTGTAACTGGCTTGAAAATCCTTAAGCGCCAGCTTGCGATACTCTTTTTGCAGATCATCAACAATGGCCTCACGCACCTCTTCATAAGGCTTGTAATGCTGTGGCCGAATATCATCCAGGCGAATGATATGAATGCCAAACTCACTGTCTACCGGGTCGGAATAGTCACCTATTTCAGCAATTTCAAAAGCGCCACCACTATAGGTAGGCACAACCCCCTTCTCACCGATTTGCATCCAACGATCAAAAAGGCCGCCTTTGGCTTTGCTGCCGGCATCGTCTGAATACTCACTCACCATCGCTTCAAAATCAGCCCCATTGCGCAGTTCTGCCACCAGTTCAGCCGCTTTATCACGTACAGGCTGACGTTCACACTGGCCAGGGAAGCATCTGAACAGAATATGAGAAGTCAAACGTTTTTCAGGTACCTTCGCATACTTGTCCTTTTCTGTCTCATAACGCTCACGAGCCAGGGCTTCCATATCGGGATATTGCAGCTCTGCCTGAAAACGGCTGATACGTTGTTGGCGCTTGAAAGTCAGCAATTTGTCCCGGTAAATCCAGTAAGCCTTACCGTCCTTTTCCGGTGTCATCCCATCCAGTTCAGCCGCCATTTTGCGCCCCATTAAAGCGGCATTGATCAGCTCCATGCGCACCCCGAGATCGCTCGCCGCCATTTCACGCAGATCCGATGGCCAGCGGTCAATAATACGCTGTAGCTCAGGTTCCGAGATAGTAATACCTCCATCGCGCACCGCATCAGCGGCAAAACCCAATGCAGGTAAAATCATTAAAACAGGGAGCCATTGCAAGCGGGAGAAGGTTTTAAGCAGAGACATAAGCATAGATAAGAACCGGAGTCATTTGAATGAGTTATTTGAAAACAGCCATCTTGCATGGCTGCCATACCTGACAGGCTAAGACAGCCCGCTATCAAAACAGTTCAGCTATTAAATCAGCTATAAAAAAGCCGACACCCGAAGGTGTCGGCTTTGGTGTTGCCCGTTAGAGCGAGCGACAGTCTGCTTAGGAAGCAGAACCGTAGCTGTGTTCTACTACACGGCCGTAGTTAGCATCGGGGTTGGCGTCAAAGCTACGCTCCCAAGCTACAAAGCCAATCATCGGTACGCCGGTGTTGACAAGTGGAGTACAGGCGAGAGGCGTGTCGCCGCCGTTAGCAACAAATGAGGCAGGGATATCAGCTGCTTCAGCATTAGTCGTTGCCGGGTTACAAACAGCCTGGTCCTTGGTGCTTGTAGCTTCAACCTTCAGCTCTGCCCAACCGTAAATAGCGCCATCGGGTACCGTTACAGTAATGGCTTCAGCACTATCCAGAACAGGCTGGGTGCCCCATGTTACAACGTTAACCTCAGCGGGCAGTACGGTACGTACAGTTTCACCTGGCAGCTGAGGAGAAACTACCAGCTCGCCATCAGGCGTCGCCAGTGTTTGCTCTTCACGATCATAGACATCAAATGTTGCTGTCAGCGGAATATCGCGGTTATCACAAGCTCTTGCGGCCGGAGTCGTTCCACAGTGATCCGTTACGTCATCACCGTCATCAGGCCATGCATCCGTAGTGGTGTAGCTGGCGCTGTCAACATCTTCCAATGCGGCATAGTAGGCCAACAGGTCGATCATGGTGTACTGACCAGGAACCGTTACCACCCAGTCGGTACCTACGTTCAGGTCACCATTGGCAGACCAGTCGTTGATCACCGATACGCCACCCAGTACAGAACGCAACTCTTCATACTTGCCACGATCAGCAGTAACAGTTGGCGCACCACCGTCCAGGTCAGGGAAGTCAAAGCCCTGTAAATCACCCGAGTTAATACCACGCTCCTGGTTAGTGATGGATGGAGCGTCCAGGAAGTCAGCTACGTGAACACCATCGTTACCGAATTCCAGACCGGCATCGGCATCACGAACGAAGTAGGAAATTTTCAGCACGTTGCCGGAATCTTCGTAGTCAGTGAGTGCCAGCGTTTGAGTACCAGCTATGAAACCATTGGTTTGCTCACTGCTGATAACACCTTTTTTGGTAGCAGTACCACCAGAGAAGAAGTTGGAGCGAACAGCTGTACAGTCAGCAGGAACACCATCTGCATCGTGCAGAGCCGCAATAGCGATAGGCTGCTCTTCATCAACGGGCGTACCCATGGCGATCATTTCGATGTAACCCTCTTCCGCACCTACGCGGTAGATACTGGGCATTTTGAAACGGCCATTGGTCATGGCAGGCGCTGTACAGGATTTGTCCTGGCTGGCCAGATAGATGTCATCGCCTTCGTTGTTCAGGAAGCCTGTCCAGGCGTCCTTCGGAGACATAACAATGTTAAAGTCGAGGGCGTCCATAGAGTCGGCGCCACGACGGAAACGCACTTTAACAACTTGTGTGCGATCAGAAGTATTGATCAGGTGGATACCAGTACCGAAACCTTCACGAACAGTGTAGTAAGGAACCAGTACCAGGTCGCCCAGGCTGTTCATGGCGCCGGAAGCAGCAGCCGTAGTTACACCCGAGTAGCCAGCAGTTGCAGCGGCAACGGCGGCAACCAGACCCAAAGGTTTGAAGTTCGTTTTCATATTAAGGAGACTCCTAATGTTTTACGTCACAACCAAAATTTTAGTACAGATTGCTAGCGCTATTATTGCTAACCGCAGCCAGCTGTCAACCAATCAAACACTATCTTGTAGCGCTGTACCACCACTGACCATCAACATATAACCACTGTTCAATGATCGTCATGGGGACAGCACCACCTCGAAACGCCGCTTGAGAGGTCTGTTTGGCAGGTTTGGACATGACCCTAACCGCCACACTCGCCACAGCTGCGCCGCCATCATAGTTAAGTATTTCAACCTCTGTCAACTCCCAGTCGAGCCCATAGGAAAAACCCTTAACATACAATTGCATGGGAAAAACTCTTCTGAAGTTAGGTGTAGAAAATTCATAGAGCTTTTCATAATCCCTGCCTATGCGTGCCTGCCAGCGCGCCTGCACCCGCTGCTCAAGCGTCTGCGAGAATTCAGGTGTCATGGTTTTGGGGGCTCTGGGGCTTAGGCTGCAAGCCGTCAGCAAAGCTAGCGATATGCTCAAAAACACCCATTTTGCCCAGTCATTTTTTTGTAACATACTGATTTAAAACCCATTTACTTAAGTTTAAGATAAGTGGCGCCAGTGCCAGGCAGCCCCTGTTTAAGATTCAGACAAGCCTTGGGAGCGGATGAATATTTTTTGAAAAAAGACTTTTTCGATATGGCCGTTATTTGTTCCTGAAGCCCCCAAAAATGCTCACACCCGCCCGGCAAGTCTTCCCTGCAAAGCCATACAAAACCCTTACAGGTGCTGATTGTGAAAAATACCAACCAGAGTGAAGTGTGAAAAATTGCCAGCATTTTGCGTGTTTAATCCGGGTTTTGAGGCGTTTTTTGCACCTCATCTTTCTCTTTTTCAGTCACTTCAGCAGCGGACAAGCCACCCTCTATCAATTCCATCTTGCGCACCCGGGCACGCAGCTCTTTACTGATTTCATGCAAGTCTGAATCATTGGCGATGGCTCGGGGTGTAATAATAACAATCAGTTCTGTGCGGCGATTCTCATTATTGGTACTGCCAAAAAGACCACCAACCAGCGGAATTCGATGCAAAACAGGAATACCTGAATCCGTCGCCGAAGCATTTTCACGGATCAGACCACCCAGCACTACGGCCTGCCCTGAACGCACGGCTACGCGTGTCTTGATCTCACGTTCCAAAAATGTATTTTGACCGGTTGTTTCATCGGGAATACCAATATCCGTGACAGACTGCTCAACATCCATAGTCACCAGACCGCCAGCATTTACTGAAGGCTTTACGGTCAGTTTTACACCGGTATCACGGTATGTGACATTTTGACTTTGATAGTTTTCACTGTAGGTGGTGCTTTCAATCGGGATTTGATCACCCACATGGATATAGGCCTCGTTATTATCCAAAACCATAATTGAAGGAGTGGAGATCACATTGACCAGCGAATCCTGCGACAAGGCATTGAGCACAGCACTGATATCACCCACCGAATTACTGATGGCATAGGAAAAACCAGAACCAATGGAAGGCCCGGAAGCACTGTTGGCCAACTGGCCAATACCGGAATAATCATTGCCAAAACCACCCTTGAAGGTCCATTCCAGGCCGTATCTTAGCTCTTCCGTCAACTGCACTTCCAAAATACTGGCTTCAATATGGACCTGGGTGGCAACCACATCCAGCTGCTCCAGGGCATCGACAATAATGTCGTATTGCTTGCCGGTCGCGTAGACCATCAGTGCATTGTTTTCGTCATCCGCCACCACCCGCACATCCTCGATCTGTGCATCCTCGGAGTTCATCACTGTGGCAATACTGCTGGCCAGATTGCTGCTGCCTGTACTACCGGAACCAGAGCCACCAAAGGCGCTTTCTGAAGATGAAAAGGCGCTACTACCGCTGGTATCACCCAGCGACTCAGTATCCAGGCCCGGCGCCACACCGCCCTGACCAAAACTGGAGGAACTGCTGGAACTGCCACCAGAGGATGAATAGATGCTTTGCAACAACTGCGCCAGACGGGCAGCCGTGGTATTTTGGACCGGATAGACATAAAGACGTTTGGCAAAATTGGAATCCGGTGCGGCATCGAGCCGCTGTATCCACTGATCAACCGTATCCAGATAATGCGCCCGCGGTGTAATTACCAGCAGGCTGTTGAGCCGTTTAATCGGAATGATATTGACCATCTGGGAGATATTGCCGCCCTCACCACCCGGGCTGAGCATGCTGTTGAGTACCTGAGCGGTCTCTTCCACACCGCCATTTTCAAGCGGAAAAACACCGACAGACATCCCCTTGAGCAAGTCCACATCAAAGGTATTAATCATATCTATCCAGCCGGCCAGTTGCGTCTGGGTGCCCGCCAGCATCAGCAGGTTGCGCATGTTGTCGATGCGAACAAAGGCGGCCGGATCAGCGACAGGCTTTAGAATCTCCGCCATATTGGATGCACTGACATGCTGCAGCGGCACAATAATCGTACTATAGCCACCACCGGGTGTCGTACCGCCACTCAGCTCAGGTGACAGGGTTAATCCCTGCTGGGAGCCAGTGATCAGATAGCGACCCTGCTCATCGCGCACCATCAGTACATTATTGGCCTTTAACAGAGACTCAAGGACTTGCAACAGCTGGTCCCGGGGAATGGGTGTGCGCGAACGCAGGGTGATTTTTCCCTGCACGGGATGATCGACGATATAATCCAGCGCGAGAATATCGCCCATAATGGCGTGCAGCACCTCACCTAAAGGTGCCTCTTCAAAATTGAGTGAAACGGCATCGCCTATCAATTTGACAGGCTCAGGTGCTCGCAGTGGCTTGAACTGGCGGTCGCTGCCACGATAGAACACGGGCTCGACACGGTCGCGTTCCTGCATCTGCTTTTGTGCCAGCTCACTGGCAGAGCGGGACACCCCCGTATCAGCCGAAGCGGCTTCCTCGGCCTCAGACAACTCTGCCGGAGAACCTTTGTACTGGTTTTCAAACAGCGCACAGCCGCCCAGTAAAACCATCGCCAGCAGCGGACTGCTGAGCCGCACTCGTTGCCACATCCCATCCATTCCTTGTTTCACTTATTAAAGAGCTCCCAATACCAGCCCACGCGGCGCTTCTTTCTGCTTTTTTTCAGACTCTGGTCTGGCAGGAGCTTCTGTATTACTGCGCCCCTTATCATCAGCAGCATCTTTTATGTCCGGTCTTGCTGCATTTTCCACTGTAGAAGATGCCGACGGTTTGCTGATACCAATAGCTGAGCGCTGCAATGTCAAAGACCAGTCGTTTTTACCATTGTTCATAATGGCTTCATTTTCACCCACTTTCTGCAAAGTCCAGCCATCGAGTTCATCACCGACATAAAGCCTTAACTGTTTGCTTTGCTTGCCTGATTTCAGGGCAATGATGCCTTGCTGAGCGCCTACACCAAACACGCCAACCAGCTTCAACTTGGGCTTGCTGGTTTTGGCTTTATCCTCTTTTTCAGGCTGATTGGCCGCGACTTCCTGTGCCTGCTCAGGCTTGCGACCTTCAAAAAACAGGGGGCGCTCACGCAGCGCCTCGCTCTGGCCTTCATTCACGGACGTTCTTGCATCAAGTGCCGACAGGCGCAAAGACTCCGGGGCGGGCATTACCGGCTCCGGATCAGGCACAAACATTAGCTGCGCAGCGCTAACGAACAACTGAGTCAACAGCAGCAGCAACAGGCATACCACCAGCAGTTCCAGCCTGCGCTGACTGCGCAATGGCTCTACCTGTATGCCATAGCGCTCCTTCAGGGAAACAATAAGGTTCATTCGGCCTGTCTCAACGCAAGTATCTGAAGAGACACGGTGATCTGCTGTGGTTCACGATTGCGCGAAGCTCCCCGGCGACTCGGATGGATGTCCATTGCTTCAACCATCAACAGAGGCCGATAGCCATGCAGGGCTGACAGTGCCAGATCCAGTGCCGTCAGTGAGCCGGTCGCCGTTACTTTAACCGGCAAATGCTCCAGACCATTTTCAGTGGATGAAGACAGAATCTGACTGCTGCTGATATTCATCCCCGCTTCAGTAAAAATGTCACGCACCCCTTTTTGCAGGGATGTTGCAACAGAGGCGCGATCTTCTGCCTGAGGATAGACCAGAGCCAGCACCTGGGCATCCACACGTCCGGCCTGAGCAGCCAGCAGTTCCGCCTGTTCACGCAGGCCCATCAGGCGAGCCACACGCGGCTCAAGACGATCAATCTCACCCTGATAATTACTGCGCATAGCCAATAAATTCAACAGCAACATCAGTACCAGCAACAATGGCAGTGCCAGTGTCAGACCGATCAACAGAGCGGCACGAGGGTGGTCCCGAAACCAGCTCACAAGGCATCACCTGTCTGTACGCGGATGTTAACAAAGAACTGCTCCAAGCCCTCTCTGCCAATACGGGTAATACCACCCTCATCGGCCGACACTTCGGCAAAAGCCGGTACCGAAGTCAGCTTTTCCATTACTGCGGCAGCATCGCGCGCGCGCCCACGCAGGCGCACTTCATCTGCCCGCATGGAAAACTGGGCTATATAGGTGTCGTCACCCAGGAGCTGAGTCAGCCGGGCAAGTTCTATATGAGGATTGGGATATCGCTGCGAAACGGCCCGCACAGCGGCAATGGTCTGGTTGGCACCAGAAACCAGTTCGCGGTCTGTTGAGACTACCCGCGTATCAGCCATAACCGTATTGGCCAGATGTTGATACTGCTTCATTTGCAGGTATTTAGTCCCCGCAGCAATCAGCGCCGACAACACTACAATACCCAGCACCGATACCAATAACAGTCCCATGCGCTGCAAGCGCCGTTTATAGCGTTGCAGGCGTTTTTGTTCGCCAAAGCCACGCAACACTACCGGCACCTCATCCTGCACCGCCCAGACTTCACGTGCATTGATATCAGTAATTTGCCATTGCTGATCAAGATAACGCATTGTTGCACTGAGAGAGGCGATGGCCAGCAGCACGTCAACACCCTGTTCATCGCGCTGGGCCAACGCCCAGCCAAATGCCGTATCAGCTGTCGGAAAAGGGCTGTTACTGCTGACCTCCAGTGACATCACCGCATCGAGTTCAGCCTCTGCCGCCCGGGGAATACGCAGGTGCTTGAACAGCACCAGCTCCTGAGGCAGCGCAACAGCCTGACATTCAGCATAACCGGCAGGTACAGTATGGCCTGCATGGTAATACTGGCTGCCCTGCTCGTCACAAAGCCTGACCACTTCATCCAGGCGCTCGCGCACAGGCGAACGATCACCCAGCAGAAACTGAGCCCAGGCTTGCTTCCAATAGTGGCCAATGTGCCTGACATCAAAGCCGAATAGCTGCCATTGGCTGACATTGTTCGTCTGACTCAAAATCAGGCCTCAATTTAAGGGTTTGATCGACGTCCGGTGCTGGCAACAACACGCGGCGCTTCAATTCTAATACTGTGCCAGGGCAGACCGGAATCCGAGCCCGGAGAAATTTTTAACCAGCGCCGACGCAACCAGCGCTGACCGTTGTACTCTATCACGGCATCCACTCGCAGCAGGGTGGAATCCTGTAAATTTCGTGAACCGGTACCACCCTCTGCATCCGCACCGTCATCTGTTCCGAGCTGTAACTCTCCCCCCACTTGCAGTGCGTCAATCACCGCCGCAGGCGACACGCCACCAACCCGGCCTACTGAACTGCCAGGTACCGGAACAATATCATCCGTAATGGCATCCAGCAGCACCCGGCTAAAACCAGGCAGCTGCAATAAATCTTCCTGCGTAGCCAGCACCACCGAAGTGGATTGCTGTGCTGTCGATCGGCGGGATGAGCGCAACTTTACCATAGTCTCGGCCAAAGCCTGCGCCCGCGCATCTGACAGACCACCACGATGAACAAACAGCGCAGCCAATAAACGCGGTGGTGCAGAAAAAACATCGATCAATAAGGAAGCGGGTCGAATACTGACCTGAACCGCCATATCACCCAACTGGAAGCGACCACTGTTGGGCAGGGCGCTGTCTCTATCTGCCCGTTTGACACCAGCCGACAGAAAGCGATCCATCATCAGCTGGATGGCGCCATCACCCGCAGCGGCTACTTTCGCCCGCGCAACATGAATCTGTGCCAGCTGGGTATCAACCCGGCTATGGGCAACAATCCCCGCCACCAATAACGACATGGCTGCCAAAAACCACATAACCACAGCAAGTGCCACACCACGCTGCCTGTCAGGCAGACGTTGCAGCGATAATAAATATTCCATCAGCGCAGCACTTCCATAATGAGGTCCGGCCAATAGCGATCGCGGGTTTTAATGCGCACCCGCACCAGCGCAGGAATGACGCCCTGATCGATAGTTGTCGTCCAATTGCTGGCAAATGAGATCTTATAAGCCAGCGAGAATTCCTCAATATTGGCCACCAGTCGCCGCGAGGGCTTACCATCCCAGCTCAGATCAAAGGTGGTTGTGGCGCCATCCTGCCACTGCAAAACAAGATCACTTCCCTGCTGAATGACTCGCAGCAGGTGTTTACCGCCATAGGATTCGCCAAATTTGATCGTCGCCCGCCACACCATAGCGTTTGCAGTCCCACTGAAATAGGCAGACTCTTCGGACGCACCGCCCAGACTCAGGCCACCCTGGGAGCTGTAACCCAAAGCAGCAGACTCAAACTGTGTCCGCAAAAAACTGCTGACTGTACGCAGCTCGTCGACCCGTTGCGTTGCGCGTTCGAGGCTGACCTGAGTATTGCCAAAAGTCCGCAGGGCAGCCACTGTAGCCACCAGAATCAACGACAATACCGTTAGCGCAACCATCACCTCAACAAGGGTAAAACCACGACATGGCTGTACAAACTGACGACCGTGAAACCTGCTCATTCAGATTGCCGCCCTTCCACAACCGAATTCAATACCACCTGCCGGTCACGATTGCCATCACGCCAACTGACAACAACTTCAATAGCCTGCAACTGCCCTTTCTGCAACAGGGAGTCACTCAATTCCAGCGGCCTGGTCTGGGCCTGCCAGCGAAAACCGCCTTCGGTCTCACCACTGAGACTGCGGCCGCCCACGGGCACCTGAACGGAGTCAGCTATCAGTGAGCGCGCCAACTCAACAGCATAGGCATAGCGTTCATCCGTGCGTACATTGCGCGTGGCACCGCCAACGGCCTGGTAAAGCACACCCAACGAAAGCCCAAGAATGGAGATGGCCACCAGCATCTCCAGCAGAGAAAAACCGCGCTGTTGTCTGGCAGACCGCGGTTTATAACGAATCTGTTGCCAAACAGACAGCCATTTATTGCACCGCATAAGGTTCCTGTGTAACGCCACCCATCAGCCAATCAATACGAATACTGAGTCCCTTGCCAGTGGGCGACTCAATATCGACACCGCCGCCTGACGTGCCGCCTTCAGGATAAAAACGAATAATACCTGTGCTGCCACGATTGAGTGATTTAGCCGAGTGCACGGCCAGCTTGAAACCACTGGGTAATTCGTGAACGCCATCTGCAAATTTCAGCCTGCGCTCCTGGGGAATCACTTCAAGATCCTGCGCCTGACCGCTGGTAACCGCCTGATAACGGGCAGAGGCCAGCAGATTGATAACATCCCGAACCGCCTGCCGATAGCGCATACTCTCGTACATTTTACCCGCAGCCGGTACAGCCACCGCCAGCACCAAACCGGCAATCACCAATGCAGCCATCAGCTCCAGCAGGGTAAAACCACCAGCGCGGCGGCCACCCGGCATATCAGCGCCAGTTACCCACGTCACTGTCTTCGCCCTCACCACCGGGGGCGCCGTTTTGACCATAGGTGAATATATCAATTTCGCCCTGCTCACCCGGATACTTGTAGTGATACTCACGCCCCCATGGATCGACCGGCACCCTGGAGGACTTCAAATAAGGACCATTCCAGCCAGCGGCATCGGAAGGTTTGTTGACCAACGCATTCAGCCCCTGCTCGGATGAGGGAAAACGACCAACATCGAGCTTGTACATTTCCAGTGACTGTTCCAGGTCACGGATCTGCATACCCGCTGTTTTTGTCTTGGCACCGCCCAGCTGGTTCAACACTTTCGGGCCAACCAGGCCCATCAACAAACCGAGAATGGCCAGCACTACCAGCAGCTCCATCAGGGTGAAACCCCTGCTGCTTTTGTGCTGTAAGAGAGAGCGATATTGCTTCATTGATTGATTTCCGTTTTTAAGTAATTGAATGGATTGACGTTTAAAACGGCAATATTATTTCGTTATGCCTGCCTGGCGGTGTTGTTACCATACTATTGATGTTTACGCCGCCAGATCATTCACCGACAAAATACCCATCAAAATAGCGATAATAATCAGCCCGATAAGCGCTCCCATGCCCAGGATCAATATTGGTTCAAGCAGGGTCAACCCCCGTTTAACACCTGACTGAACATGATCATCAAACACCTTGGCCAACTCCAGCATCATCTGATCCAGGCTGCCAGACTCTTCGCCCACACGCGTCATCTGAATCACCATCGGCGTAAACTGACCCGCTTCATCCAGTGCCACCGACATTCTGCGACCCGCTTTGACAGCAGGCGGCAAGACCTGCAGTGACTGTTTGACCACACTGTTGCCAACCGTATCAATGGCAATCGAGATTGCCTTCAGCAACGACACCCCATTGCTCAGCAAGGTGCCCACCGTTCTTGCAAACTTGGACATTTCAAATTCAAAAACGATCTCACCCACTACCGGCAGTTTTAACATAAAACGGTGCAAAGATTGCCGACCTTCGGTACTGCGCAGCCATTTGACCAAATAGGTGCCTCCACCGACAATCAACAACAGCAACAGCCACCACCAGTTTTTAATGAAATCTGCCCCGGCAATCACGCCGCGGGTCAGCGCTGGCAAGGCATCGCCCATATCCTCAAACAGGCTTTCAAACTGTGGCACCACCAGGCCCAGCATGAAAATAACCGATAGAACTGCCACCACCAGTAGAATAACCGGGTAAATCAGGGCAGAAATCACACTGTCCCGATTGGCCTTGGCATTTTCCAGATAAGATACCAGTCGATCCAGCACTGCCGACAGCTGGCCACTGGCCTCACCCGCACGCACCATGCTGATATAAAAACTGCCAAAAATCCGCTCGTGAGATTGCAGTGCCTGACTCAAAGCCCTGCCGCCTTTAACCGCCTTCAACAGATCATTAAGCACCGCTGTCATAGCGGGGTCAGAGGACATATCAATAAGTACTTTCAAAGCCCGATCCAGCGGCAAACCAGCCCGCAGCAGAACAGCCAGTTCGCTGGTGACTGATAACACTTCCTGTCGCCCCGGCCCCTTGCCGCTGGCCACAACATCCACCACTTCACCTGAACCTGGCTCAATACCCAGCAGTGTCAGTCCCTGAACACGCAGCTGTCGTGAGGCCAACTCCAGACCTTCGGCATCGACGGTGCCATTAACGGGCTTGCCATCCCGACCAATTGCACGGTAACTAAACTGCGCCATATCAGAGTCTGCTCATATCAGATTTGTTGCACACGAATTAAACATTAACCGACGCATACTCAACCTGCTCAGATAACGGGGAGCTGCATACCAGCAAGCTGAGCCTCTATTTCAGCCATCTCTTCTTCAGATTCAGTCTGATCCTGAGTAACCCGCAGCACCTCTTCCAGTGACGTTGCACCAGCGACCACCTTGCGCAACCCGTCTTCATAGAGCGTAATCATGCCCTGCTTGCGTGCAGCTGCATGCAACAATGTGGCATCAGCGCCAGACATAATAACCCGATGCATATCCTCATCCAGCACAAATAATTCATGGATAGACGTCCGTCCGGCGTAGCCTGAACCAAGACAGTGTTCACAGCCTTTAGCCTGATAAACCCGTGTCTGCCCCTTGGCCAGAAAGGGTTTGAACCCATAACGCCTGATGGATTCAGCGGGCAATTCCACTTCTGTTTTACAGTGCCTGCACAAGGTACGCACAAGGCGTTGTGCCAGCACACCGTTAACTGAAGATGTAATCAGAAAACGCTCAACACCCATATCCTCAAGCCGGGTAATAGCACCAGCGGCGGTATTGGTGTGCAAAGTGGACAATACCAGGTGACCGGTCAGCGCCGACTGCACACCAATCTGGGCCGTTTCTGTATCACGCATTTCACCGATCATGATGATATCCGGGTCCTGGCGCAGAATAGCCCGCAAAGCACGGGCAAAACTCAACTCAATCTGTGACTGCACCTGAATCTGGTTGACCCCCTCAAGCTGGTATTCAACCGGATCTTCCACGGTAATAATTTTCAGCTGCCCGGAGTCCAGAGAAGCCAGTGAGGCGTAAAGTGTAGTGGTTTTACCCGAGCCGGTTGGCCCCGTCAGCAATAGCACACCATGAGGACGAGCCAGCAGTGTGCGATAGCGTTCAAGAGTATCGCTGGAAAAACCCATATCCGACAGACTCAAACGGATACTGCCCCGATCCAGCACCCGCATTACGATGCTTTCACCGTGTACGGTGGGAATGGTAGACACCCGCAGATCAAGCTCATGGCCTTTTACCCGCGTCATAATGCGCCCATCCTGGGGCAGACGCCGCTCGGCAATATTCATGTGAGAAAGCAGTTTAATACGCGAGGCAATAGCAGGCCCCAAACTTGGCGATGGCGCATCACGGGAATCCTGCAACACACCATCTACCCGATAACGCAGGTGCAGGCCATCTTCAAAGGGCTCAACGTGAATATCTGAAGCGCCCATATCCACTGCCCGATGGATAATCTGGTTAACCAGCCGGATGACAGGCGCCTCACTGGCCAGATCGCGCAGATGCTCAATAAATTCATCGTCGCTCTGACCCTCAAACTGGTCTGTCAGCGCCTCATCATCAGCGCCATCTTCCTGCTTTAAATAAAGTTGCAAAGCCTTGCTGATATCCGGTTCGGTTGCCAGCAACAGACGCACCGGCCTGCCCAGCGCCATAGCCAGGCCCTTGCTGACAAAGGGATCCTGGGGAACAGCCGCAGCAAAAACAACTGCTTCACCGCCGTCATCATTGGCAATTGGCACGACAGAGTTACTGAATAAAAACTCCTGTGACACCCCTTCCAGCCGAACGGTTTCATCCGGGAAATCACTGCCGACCATCAGGGGGATATCCAGCTGACCACTTAAAACCAGCGCAATATCCTGATCAGACACCAGCCCCAACCGGACCAGCACCTGCCCAAACAGACCACCCATTTCCTTTTGAGCCAACAGGGTACGCTCAACATCACGCTCTGAGATCTTACCCTGCTCTACCAGCAGCTCGCCGATTTTTTTCATTACAAACCATCGTTGCCTGTTATGTGGTTTCCGGGGCGGATGCCGGAAAAATGACGGCGCCATTGTAGCACAGCAGACATTCGATCAAGCCAGCACCAAAAAGGTTCCAAAATTGCTGGCAGAAGAAGAAAAAACAGCAGTTGCGAGACAGCAAACAACCAGTAAAACCAGCAACGCCACCCATGCAGGTGGCGTTGCCAGAGAAGGATCACCCCAGTGCATCAGGTATTGGGAAATTTATAATCCTTGAACTGTTCCCGCAGCTCAACCTTTTGAATCTTGCCGGTTGCTCCGTGAGGTAACTGATCAACGAAGATAACCGCATCGGGTGTCCACCATTTGGCAATTTTGCCATCAAACCAGGCCAGCATACCCTCCTCGGTCAGATCACCGCCCTCCGGGCCACGCACAACCACCAGCAAAGGGCGCTCACTCCATTTTGGATGATAGTGACCAATCACCGCCGCTTCGGCCACTTTTGGATGGTCAGTCGCCACATTTTCCACCTCGATGGAAGAAATCCATTCGCCACCAGATTTAATGACGTCCTTGGTCCGGTCGGTAATGGCCATATAGGCATCGGAATCAATGGTTGCCACATCACCGGTTTCAAACCAGCCATCCTCTTCATGGGAGGAGCCGTCATCGACATTGAAGTAGCCTGAGCAGATCCAGGGACCACGCACCTTGAGTGAGCCGTAGGCAACGCCATCCCAGGGCAGATCCTCTCCGTTTTCATTGACGATCTTCATATCGACGCCAAAAATCGGGCGACCCGCCTTCAGGCGCTGTTTGGCAAATGTTTCATCATCATACTGTTCACGGCAGGTGCCACTGGCATTGATTGAACCCAGTGGGCTCATTTCAGTCATACCCCAACCCACACGGGAGTCAACACCGTAGCGGTCAAAGTCCTCCTGAACAGACAGTGGGCAGGCGGCGCCTCCCACAATGACATGCTGCAAGCTCTCAACCGTGCGACCGGAGGCCTTCAGATAAGCCAACAGAGCCAGCCATACAGTTGGCACACCGGCAGACTGGGTGACCTGCTCATCATTGATCAAGTCACACAGTGTCTGGCCATCGCCCATCTTCGAGCCAGGGAAAACAATTTTGCAACCCGCCATGGGGGCTGAATAGGGAATCCCCCAGGCGTTGACATGGAACATCGGCACAATAGGCAGCACAACATCGTTACGCGACATACTCATCGCATCGGGGATCATGGTCATAATGGCGTGTAACAGGGTTGACCGGTGCGAATAGAGCACCCCCTTGGGGTTGCCGGTAGTACCAGAGGTGTAACACAGTGCACAGGCTTCCTCCTCATCCAGCTCGGGCCACTCAAACTCATCACTGGCACCCGCCAACAAGGTCTCATAACAAAGCAGATTATCAAGACTGGACTCAGGCATGTGAGCTTCATCTGTTAATACGATCCAGCCACGCACACCGGGGCACTTGCCAGCCATAGCCTCCACCAGCGGCACAAAATCCGGATCGAGAAAGACATACTTGTCTTCAGCGTGGTTGACAATATAAACCAGCTGCTCAGGGAACAGGCGCGGGTTAATGGTATGACAGACATAACCGCTACAGGCACTGGCATAGTAAATCTCAAAATGGCGATAATCGTTCCAGGCCAGTGTGGCTATTCGGTCACCGCGCGACAGCCCCCAGTTATCAATCAAATTTGCCAGCTGCCGCACACGCTTGAAAGCATCTTTATAGCTGTAGCGATGACGAGGATTGTCACGGGTAACAGATACGATTTCCGTATCGCCGTTTACCCGTTCCGCGTGTCGCAAAACACTGGTCAGAACAAGGGGTTGGTTCATCATCAGGCCATTCATTAGAGCGTCTCCATTATCTGTCTAAGTCTGTCTAATTGTTAGCGTGTGCTGCCCGACACTTTATAGCAAAGGCAAGACATATCAGGGAGCTGTCAGCAACTCCCAGCTGCCATCGGCATGTTCCTGTGCGCGCTGCTCCCGGACCAGTTTGATCAAATGTGCCGCCATCGATAATTTGGCCCACTCATAAAGACCGGGATCGACGTCATCGTATACCATCTTGACCAGTACATTACTATCAACCCTTCCCAGTCGGGCCAGGCTGGCAAGCACTTTTTGCTCCCGCTTAAGCCGATGCTCAATCAGTCGGGCAATCTCCTTTACCGGATTGTCCATCATCTCACCGTGCCCGGGGGCAACTCGTTGCAAAGGATAATCCAATAGCCTCTGCAATGATTCAATATAGGCTTTCATGTCACCACCGGGCGGGATAATCACCACAGTGGAACCATTCATCAAATGATCACCGGCAAACAATATACCTTCTTCTTCCAGTAAAAAGCAGTAATGATTACTGACATGGCCCGGAGTGTGCAGAGCACGTAATGTAAAGCCTGTCGCAGATAAAAGATAATTGTGCTGCAACTCGCACGTTGGCACGAAGCTGCTATCCTGAAAGCAATCATCCGCAGGTGACGCCCCCAGCACCTCAGCCCCGGTTGCCTGCGCCAGCATCTGCCAGGCCGGGGAATGATCGGAGTGGGTATGTGTGCAAAAAATCCAGCGTATACGGCCAGCTCCAGCGGCCAGTATGGCATCAATATGAGAAGAAATTGCCGGCCCCGGATCAATAACTGCGAGCTGCTCCCGACCAACCAGATAGGTATTGGTGCCAGGGCCAGTCATTGCCCCAGGATTGGGTGCAACAATACGACGCACCCGGTCACTCAGTTCAAAGGCCACACCGTAATCAAACACAATACTTAAACCAGATTATTGATGGGCACCAGCGGATTAACATCCGCATCATAATCAACACCGTCGACGGCAAAACCAAAGAGCTGTAAAAACTCCTGCTGATAACCTTTAAAATCTGATAAGTCATACAGATTATTTGTATCAATACGCTCCCAGATTTCAGCAACAGCATTTTGCACCGCAGGCGTCAGCTCTTTAGCATCTGTCCGCAAACGGCCATCGTCATCCAGCTCAGGGGAAGCTGCATACAGTGACTCACGAAACAGGCTGTCAATCTGTTCGATACATCCCTCGTGAATCCCCTGCGCCTTCATGACTTTAAATAATATCGCCAAATAAATCGGCATGGCGGGAATGGCTGCACTGGCTTGTGTGACGACAGCTTTCAGCACAGACACGCGGGCATCCCCCCCTTTTTGAGCCAGACGCTGGCGGATGGCAATGACCCTTTTATCAAGATCTTTTTTGGCTGCACCGATGGTGCCATGCCAATAAATATCCCAAGTCAACTTTTCACCAATATAGGTATAGGCTGTGCTTTTGGCACCCTCAGCCAGCACACCGGCTTCGTCAAGGGCATCAATCCACATCTGCCAGTCTTCTCCGCCCATCACGGCAACGGTATTGTCGATTTCTTCCTGAGTCGCCGCTTGCAGATGAAAATCCTGAATTTCCCCTTTGTCGGTATTAATTCCCCGCTGCACGGTGTCCTGACCTATGGGCTTAAGAGTGGAGCTATGCACAACACCTGTAACCGGGTGTTGTCGACGCGGTGCGGCCAAACTGTAAATAACCAGATCCACCTGGCCCAAATCGGCCTTGATCGTATTAATGGTTTTTTGTTTGATATCATCGCTAAAGGCATCACCATTGATACTTTTGGCATACAAGCCCTCGGCTTCGGCATATTTATGAAAAGCCGCCGAGTTATACCAGCCTGCCGTACCCGGTTTTTTTTCTGTACCTTCTTTCTCAAAAAATATTCCCAGCGTGGCCGCCCCCGAGCCGAAGGCTGAGACAATACGTGAAGCCAGGCCATAGCCGGTAGAGGCGCCTATTACCAACACCCGCCGGGGACCATCAGCAACCGGGCCGTGTGCTTTGACATAATTAATCTGCGAAAGGACATTGGCATCACAGCCAACAGGATGTGTTGTTGTACACAGAAAACCACGGACACGAGGTTTGATAACCATTTATTGTTACCTGATACCAGAGCAAATTCATACACCAGTCACACCGGTGCTACGCGACAGGCAGTGTAGCACAGCAGGCCGACAGGCCAACGCCGTCTGCCAAACAGGCTGTCAGCGCAGTCTCAAACAGCAGACACGTCGATTTTCATCCAGCATAAAGCATTCATCAACTTCATCGGGAAGGCTCACAAGGGACCATTCCGTCAGGCGTTGATAGTGCTGTAAAAACCGCGACAAAGCGGCAGCATCCATTGTCCGGGCCAAGGCCATTGGCCCCAGGCGTTGACGCAGCTTATCTTCCTGCTCCTGACGCCAGCGCTGAACACAGGAAAAAGCAGGCGAACACAGCATCAGCCAGTAATCGACAAGGGCATGAACAGCTGGAAAATCCCGGCGCAACACATCATTAACCCAATGTCGCCAGCAGCCATCACCGTCCTCTTCTGCCTCCAGAGTATTCACCGGCCTGTCCAGCTGCGTAGCGGTCTGTGCTTTCAAACCCAGACACCAGCCCTCAAACAACACCACATCCACCGCCCCCGAAACCTGCGGCCAATGCGACAACGGAAGACGGTCATCGCTGGCCTTATCAAAACGCGGCAAACCAAGTGCCCGCCCCTGACGCAGACAATTGAGCACATCATTCATCAAAGGTATATCGTGTGTACCAGGAACGCCGCGTGTTGCCAATAACGGATGAACCGTCTGGGCCAGTTGCTGGCGAGCTTCGTAACCCAGGTAGAAATCATCGAGCGACAAACAGACACTGTTCAATTGGTGGCGCTCACGCAAAACGCAGGCCAGATAGTCCACCAGCGTACTTTTCCCCGAGCCCTGGCAACCATTGATACCCACCACCAAAGGCATATCTTTCACCTGTTGCCGCTGCTGACAAAGCCGCATTGCCAACGGTGCAAAGACATCATGTGCCGCCAGCAGATAGTCAGAGGATAACTGGTGCCGCTGCAAAAAGGCCTCTTGCCATAAAACAGCAGCAGGCACCAAAGAATCCGGCATATTTTACTGCCTCAACAATACTGGCCGACAATCGGCAACGAAGAGGCAGGGTCTTGCAAAAACAGGCGGCAACAGTATCAAAACTACATCAGCAGCTTGCGGATATCGCTGAGTAAACCCACCAGCTGGGTACAAAAGCGACCGGCATCCCCCCCATTAATAACCCGGTGATCATAAGACAATGCAAGAGGCAGCATCATACGCGGCTGAAAACTGCTGCCATCCCATTTTGGCTTTATTTCAGCACGCGATACGCCAAGAATACCTACCTCTGGCGCATTGATAATGGGCGTAAAGCCTGTACCGCCAATGGCTCCCAGGCTGGAGATAGTAAAGCAGGCACCCTGCATATCCTGGGGTTTTAGCTTGCGATTTCGCGCCCTCTCTGCCAGCTCGACAATTTCCGCCGCCAACTCCCAAAGGGTTTTCCTGTCTACGTCACGCAATACCGGCACCAACAGCCCTACCGGTGTATCGACGGCCATACCAATATGGCTATAACGCTTGTAAACCAGTGATTCACCATCAGCTGACAGCGAGGCATTGAATTTTGGATTATCCCGCAATGCCACCGCACAGGCTTTGAGCAAAAAAGGCAGGGGGGTCAGACGAATACCCCGCCGTTCTGATTCAGCTTTCAAACCCTTGCGAAAATCCTCAAGCTCAGTGATATCGGCTTCATCAAACTGGGTCACATGTGGCAGATTGAGCCAGTTACGCTGCATATTGTCAGCCGTAACCTTATCCATTCGGGTTCGAGCCACCACATCCACTTCACCAAAGGATGCATAGTCCACCTCGGGAACGGGTATAATGCCGCCGCCCCCTTTGGGACCACTTGTCAGGGCTTCTTTGACATAATTATGAACATCTTCTTTGAGAATACGCCCACGGGGACCGCTTGCCATCACATCCTCAAGTGCCACACCCAGATCCCGGGCCAACAGCCGAACCGCCGGACCGGCATAAACATCACCTGAAGATTTTGAGATAGAGGCAGGCACCACTGACATGTTCCCCGGCGACGGCGATGACACAGCTGGTGCAACGGTTTTTTCTGCCGGTGACGGTGATGCCGCAGTTGCAGGCACAGGTGTTATCGGCACTGACGGCACAAACACAGCATCAACAGTTTTCAGACGCAGCAGAGCATCTCCCTGCCTGACTGTACTATCCTCACTGACCAGAATTTCAAGTATCTCACCCGCATTGGGAGACGGCACTTCCATCGACGCCTTGTCAGACTCAAGTACAAGCAGTGAGTCACCTTCAGCAACGGTATCACCCACCTTGACACTGATTTCAATCAGATCAACACCATCACTCGTACCAATATCCGGTACCGGCACTATAATTTCCATCGCTACCTGTGGCGCAGCAACCACAGTTGGCTCATGCACTGGCCCGGGTTCTGCCACTGTCTCAACAACCGGCATACCTGCTGTGATTTCAACATTTTCAGCCGCCGCTTCAGCAGTGGTCGTCTCCAGTACAAGTACGTCGTGTCCTTCTGACAACTCCTCCCCCACCGACACCAGAACCTCAACAACCCTGCCGGCATGCGAAGACGGAATTTCCATCGACGCTTTATCTGACTCAAGCACGATAATACTTTGATCAACCGCCAGTTCATCACCAGCGGTCACCAGCAGTTCAATAACTTCTGCACTTTCTGCACCGCCAATGTCCGGAACTTTCACTATTTGTTTTGTCACGTGCGATATCCTTTTTCTGCCTGTTGTCCGGGCCTGAAAGATCAGACGGACAAGGGATTGGCCTTATCGGGTGAAATACCCAGCACCTGCATCGCATCAGATACCACCGAAACTTCAATCTGCCCTTCATCCGCCAACGCCTTAAGCGCAGCCAGCACAATAAACTCCCGACTGACCTCAAAGAAACTCCGCAATTTCTTACGGGTATCGCTGCGACCAAAACCATCTGTACCCAGCGTCACATAACGGCCAGGAACAAATTCCCGCAATTGGTCAGCGTAAGATTTAAGATAGTCAGTTGCCACCACGCAAGGCCCGTCATAAGCCGCCAGTTGCTGGCTGATATAGGATTGGCGTGGCGTTTCCTGCGGATGCAGCCTGTTCCAGCGCTCAACGGCTTTACCCTCGCGCTGTAGCTGGTTAATGCTGGTCAAACTCCAGATATTGCAAGACAGCTGATAGTTGGTCTCGAGTATTTCGGCCGCAGCCTCTACCTCGCGCAAAATAGAACCTGCCCCCATCAGCTGGACGTCCGGCCCTTCAGCCCGACCGGAGCGATGCAGCAAATACATGCCTTTGATAATGCCCTCTTCTACACCCTGCGGCATCTCTGGCTGTACATAGTTTTCATTCATGGTAGTGATGTAGTAGAAACGGTTTTCACCTTCCTGATACATCCTCCGCATACCGTCCTGAATGATAACTGCCAGCTCATAGGCGTAGGCCGGATCGTACGTCACACAATTGGGAATGGTGCTGGCCAGGAGGTGACTGTGCCCGTCCTGGTGCTGCAAACCTTCACCATTGAGCGTTGTACGTCCGGCGGTAGCACCAATTAAAAAGCCCCGTGCCTGGCTGTCGCCGGCTGCCCAGGCCAGATCACCCACCCGTTGAAAACCAAACATGGAGTAGTAAATATAGAAAGGCACCATCGGATAGTTGCTGGTGCTGTAGGACGTAGCGGCCGCCAGCCAGGCGGCAAAGGCACCGGCCTCATTAATACCTTCTTCCAGAATCTGACCGTTCTTATCCTCTTTATAGAACATGATCTGCCCGGCATCGTGGGGGGTATAGCGCTGACCTACCGAGGAATAGATACCCAACTGACGGAACATACCCTCCATACCAAAGGTGCGTGCCTCATCGGGCACAATAGGTACTACTCGCTGCCCTAACACCTTGTCTTTGAGCAGCACCGACAATATACGCACAAAAGCCATCGTCGTGGAGATCTCACGCTTGCCACTGCCCTTGAGCTGATTGTCAAAGGCGGCAAGCGCCGGCACGGTCATTAATTCAGGCTGGTTGCGACGCTGGGGAATAAAACCTCCCAGCTGCTCCCGTCGCTGATGCATATAGCGCATCTCCGGACTGTCCGGTGCCGGCCGATAAAAAGGCACATTAACCAGCTCGGCATCAGAAATAGGAATAGCAAAGCGATCGCGGAAAGCCTTCAGGCTTTTCATATCGAGTTTTTTGAGAGAGTGGGTCTCATTGTTGGCTTCACCGGCTTCACCGGTACCATAACCCTTGACCGTCATCGCCAGAATAACAGTAGGCCGCTCATGCTGCGCTACTGCTGCGGCATAGGCTGCATAAACTTTATAGGGATCATGGCCTCCACGGTTGAGATACATAATCTCTTCATCTGAAAGATCCTTGACCAGCTCAAGAGTTTCTGGATATTTGCCGAAAAAATGCTCTCGGGTATAGGCACCACCGTTGTATTTGTAGTTTTGCAATTCGCCATCGCAGACTTCGTCCATGCGCTTTTGCAGCAGGCCGGATTCATCCCGCTCCAACAAAGGATCCCATTTGCGCCCCCAGATCACCTTGAGCACATCCCAGCCCGCACCTCGAAAGACTCCCTCCAGCTCCTGGATAATCTTGCCATTGCCGCGCACCGGGCCATCGAGGCGCTGCAAATTGCAATTGATTACAAAGATCAGGTTGCCTAGCTTTTCCCGGCCAGCCATTGAGATCGCACCCAGCGACTCCGGCTCGTCACACTCACCATCGCCCATAAAACACCAGACATTGCGATCACTGCGCTCTACCAGTCCGCGGCTTTGCTGGTATTTGATGACGTGAGCCTGATAAATAGCCTGTATTGGCCCCAGCCCCATGGAGACAGTGGGAAATTGCCAATAGTCGGGCATTAGCCAGGGATGCGGGTAGGAGGACAGGCCATTGCCATCAACTTCACGGCGGAAGTTATCAAGCTGCGCCTCATCAAGACGCCCCTCAAGATAAGAGCGGGCATACATACCTGGGGCACTGTGACCCTGATAAAACACAAGATCACCCGGGTGATCGCCATCAGGGCCGCGAAAGAAATGGTTATAACCAACATCATAGAGCGTGGCACTGGAGGAAAAGCTGGAGATATGCCCGCCCAGGCCTTCATCATTTTCGTTGGCACGCATTACCATTGCCAACGCATTCCAGCGCACCAGCGAGCGAATTCGCCGCTCCATAAACAGATCACCCGGCATGGGCTTTTCATCAGAGGGGGAAATGGTATTGCAAAAAGGTGTAGTAATAGCTGTCGGCAGCCTTACACCTGTTTCAGTTGCATGCTTGGCCAGCGCCATCAGCAACCAGCTGGCACGCTCTGGGCCACTGTATTTCAGCACCGAATCAAGCGCCTCAAACCATTCCCGGGTTTCGAGAGGATCCTTATCTTCCGTCATGCCAATATTGCTCCTGAGTGGGGTACACAGATATTGCCAATTCCAATTAAGAAGTGTTTGTTATTATTTTATCTGCTGGCAGTGGCAGTATAGGACAGCTGATCCATGTTTGCCGAAGGAAGGAGGCCGTCCTGATCACGACTGTAAAAATACTACGCATACATCAAAAAAACCAGTGCGAAGGGTGCTGTTTCGGCATTGAACAGTCATTATTTAAGCCTGCAAATAACCTGACAACAAAGGGAAGCGCTCTATTCAGAGCGCCTTGTAATAAATTTACAGGACTGCACTAAACTCAGCGAATACTATAAGTCGCATGTCCTGCCTTGACATCCCGGGCAGAATTAAATGAAGAACCCTCCTGTTCAGGCAAAGTCTGCCACCGCCCCGGCGCAACAACCTGCAAAGAATGAGGTTCGGCCAGAAATACACGTTCGAAATAGCTGCGCCAATCATTCAAACTCAGCTTTCGCACCGCCTCGGCCAAATGCTCCCGACTGTCAAAATCATACTGGGAGCGCCCCAGCGACTGCCAGAAAAATTCAGCCCGCTCTATCAGATTCTTGTCCGGGCGGGTAATTTCCGCCAGCAGCGCTGCCCGATGCCGCTCAAATTGTCCGTCATCGATACTGGCTGGCGCCGCTGCCATAAAGGCATCCATATGCTTGAGCACCTCCGGTGCAGGAGTATTGGGCGACTGGATCAGCAATACCATCCCCGGTACATCCATCTGCGGCCAGGAGATAGCCCCCACTACATAACCCAACTGCTGCTCGGTTCTAAGCTGCTGAAAAAAACCAGACTTTATAGCCTGAACACTCAACGCTGTCGCCGCACGATCATGCCAGCTATCGCCATCACCCTGCAGATACCAGGCTACGACAGAATCATCATGGAGGATGTCAACAGCCAACTGCAAACGCTCATCGGCCGCCAGCTTCAACACCTTTAATGGCGGTGATGCTGGCGCAGGACCAGCGTGCAGCAAATTTTCAAGCTGACCAGCAATATTATCAACGGCAGACAATGGGTAATTACCGTAAATCATAGCTTCAGCACTGGCTTGCGCCCAAAAGCGGTGTGCATAGGTATTCACATCAGCCAGAGTCATATCCTGCAGTACAGTGATCAATGCATCCTCGCCCCATTCGTCATAGAGCACAGCTTCACGCAGATCATCAATCACCTGGCTGGATGGTCGTTGGGCGATAGTATTTTGTAACTGCCGCACCATATCTGCGCGAATATTGTCAAAACGTTCCTGGCTAAAACCCGGCCTGGCAATAGCAGACAATAGATGTTCCAGTAAAACAGCCTGTTTGTCGTTGTAACCGCTGATGCGCAGACTAATGCCCCGGGCATGCTTGTAGAGATTGAAATTCAACCCGGCCAGCAGCGCTGGATAGGTAAACTCATTGACGGAATCCTTCAGTAGTGCGGTATAGAGTATGGCCGCCGCTGTCTGTTGTGGTGTCTGCCCCACCTGTGTTGAACGGAAATTGACATAAGTTGCCCCGCGCGGCACCCGAAACTCACTATCCTGCATAAACCAGATACTTAAGCGTTCTTTGTCGAGAACTTTCAGTGGATGTTTCTGTTTTTCTTTTACCTCCACTAATGAGACATCTTCAGCAATAAATTGATTGGAGGCCGGCAAGTGTATTGCTGGCTCACCATCTTTGACCAGCCATGCCTGCAACTGCCTGTGATCAATCCTTTGACGACTGTAAGGCACATCGTAGTAGCGACTTATTTGATCAGTGTTGACTTCATTGGCACTTAAGGTCACCAGCGCCCTGTCCGGTGTCAGCTCATTCAGCAGCGCCTGTAACAGTACCGGATCGTAATCATCCATCAGGTAAGGGCCACGCAATACATCTACAGGCGCATAGTCCTGCATACCACTGGCCAGGCCGGAAACATAGTGAATCGGCTCCCGATCTTCACGGAAGCGAAATTGCAGCGCTGCTATGTCAGACTGTTCCTGATAAAGCGCCTTTTGCGGACCTTCCTTGCGCAACATATCGAGATAGGCAAACAGCAATTGCAAAACACGCTCGTATTCAGCAGCACCATGCTGTGTCAACACAATGCTCACACTGAACAGATCGCCTCCGCGCCAGGCCAACCCGGCACCGGCACCAAGGCTTTCCGCCAGACCTTCAACTTTAAGCCGGGACAGCAGACTGCCAGGCCCTTCGTGTCCGACCAGATTACCCAGATAGGCCTGCGGCTTGGCGCGATAGCGACTGCGATAATCCGGCACCTGAAATGATACTTCCAGCTGGCGCAAACTCGCTTGCGGCCTGATCTTGACCAGCATAGGCAGATCCTGAGAGGCAAACATCGAAGCACTGATTTCAGGCAAGTGATAATTGCGGTTGGGCACCTGTGAAAACAGGGGAGCAGCCATTATTTCAAGCTCATCCAGCGACTCCTTGCCCAATACCACCAGTCGCATCACATTCGCTGAATAGTGCTTTTGATAAAAGGCAAGCAATTCATCACGAACGCTTGAACCGGAACGATCAGCCAGTGTTTCAAGGCTGCCAACCGTGAACTGGCTATAAGGATGCTGCGGATTCATCACCTCCTGGAGCACATCAAGACCGCGGCGCGGATCACTTTTGAGCCCCATTTGATACTCGGCCTGCACCGCATTTTTTTCACGATCGACATACTCGGCATCAAAACGTGGCGCGATAAAGAACTGCGCAAAGCGATCCAGCGCACCCGCCAGGTGGTCTGAGCTGACATCAAAGAAGTAGTTGGTATTATCAAAGCTGGTATAGGCATTGCGTGTACCACCATGCTCGGTAATAAATGCTTCATACTCAGCAGGATCAGGGTATTTATCTGTACCCAAAAAAAGCATGTGCTCAAGAAAATGCGCCAACCCACCCCGCTCTGGCGGATTGTCGGCACTACCCACTTTCACATCCAGCGCAGCCGCGGCCTTGGGTGTGTCCGGATCTGATATCAGCAGCACCTGCATCTGATTATCCAGCATCAACAGACGATAGGCCTTGTTATCATTCGGGCTCTGTAGCGGCTGTACTGGCCCTGAAGGCTGAGAGACGCAGGCTGCCAGCAGCAGCAACAGTGTGGCCACAAGGACTCTGTCGCCCCTGAACAGGCTCGGATTTACGAGCATGAATTACTCCGTTATTTCAGTATTGGGTGAAAGCTCCAGATTCCGGGTTGGCCAGGCATTGATAATTGCCTTGATCAAAGTAGCCAGCGGGATGGCAAAAAATACACCCCACAAACCCCAGATACCGCCAAAGAAAAGCACTGCCAGGATAATGGCTACCGGATGCAAATTAACGGCTTCAGAAAACAGCATGGGAACCAACAGGTTGCCATCGAGTGCCTGGATGATGAAATAGACCACAACCAGGGTATAAAATTCACTGCCAAAACCCCATTGGAAATAAGCCACCAACACCACCGGCAAAGTCACCAAAGCAGCGCCAATATAGGGAATAATGACAGACAAGCCCACCAGCAACCCCAACAATGCCGCGTAGTTCAGGCCCAATAACACAAAGCTGACAAAGCTGGCTGCACCAACAATCAGGATCTCAAGCACCTTGCCGCGAGCATAGTTGGATACCTGAATATCCATCTCCAGCCAGATACGCTGCAATAAAGGTCGTTTTTGCGGTAAAAAGCTGGTGCACCAGTTAATAATCTGCCGCTGATCCTTAAGAAAGAAAAATACCAGTATCGGAATCAGAATCAGATAAACCAGTACTGTTACCATGCTGGTGATAGTCGATAGTGAGCGACTGACCAACGTCTGACCGAACTGGGCCAACTCGCCCTGAGCCACCGTCATAAACTGGTTTAATTGTTTTTGGCTAATGATTTCAGGGTAACGTTCCGGCAACACACTCAACAGCTCACGTCCCTGCTCCAACATGCGGGGCATTTCCCCCGCCAGTGCCATCATCTGCTTCCATACCAGAGGCAACAGGCCAAAGATAAAACCAAAAAATGCCCCCATAAAAACCAGGAAGGCCACAGACACACCCAGCCAGTGTGGCATACCCCGTTTTTGCAGTTGGTAAGCAATCCCCTGCATAAGATAGGCCAGCACAATTGCAGCCAGTACCGGTGCCAACACATCACCCAGCGTCATCAGCAATACAACACTGACAGCTATTAATACCAGCAACAACACAGACTCTTCTTCAAAGAGGTAGCGCCGGGACCACTTGCTAAAAATTTCAAACATTCACGCTAGACCTTTTGCAGCAAATAAATATAACCATCATCACGCTCCTCGCTGACCAGCAGAAGGTGGCCAGACTGCTCGGCAAATGCAGCAAAATCCCTTACCGAACCCCGATCTGTAGCCAGCACACGCAACTGCTGACCACTGGAGAGGGTATTAAGCGCACGCTTGGCCAGCAATAACGGCATGGGGCACTGCATCCCCCTCGCATCAACTTCCTGTATCTCATTCTTTGCCATGAATACCAAACCTGCCATGTGAAGATGTCAGTATATCCACACGACTAAAAGCTGCCCAAATAGAACTGAACTTTTTGAACAAGCACACATCTCACTTCAGAGCAGACTGTTAATCCGGCGGTCCAGCCAATAGCTGACATGCGTAAGCCACCATTTTCAAAACATCAACATGGGAATTAAAATTTTTGTTTTTCAAAGAGTTAAAGCAAGTCTCAAACTGAAAACAATACCGTATTGTGCGGTATCAGCCAACATCAAAGCCGCCGGACTAATAGCGTACAATAGTGTTCTACATTCAGGAATGTACAAAGGCGGTTTCAGTCAGTGTTCCCAGCAACTTCAATTCCCACCCGCCTCCGGCAAGCCATATGCGCACTGGCGCTAGGCTGGCCACTGGCAGCTATTCCGGCAACCGAGGAATTAAAGCTACCCAATCTTGGCGAAGCCAGTACCAGCATGTTCTCCGCCGAATACGAGCACCAGCTTGGCCGTACCTGGTTGCGAATGTTTCGCGCTCAGGCACCCACCATAGACGACCCACTACTGTTCGACTATCTTGAAAGTCTGATTTATCGCCTGGTCACACACAGTCAATTACAGGATCGACGGGTAGAACTGGTCATCGTCGACAACCCCAATATTAATGCTTTTGCTGTTCCAGGTGGTGTTATTGGTGTACACAATGGCTTGCTGATCTATGCTCAAACCGAGGATGAACTGGCTACAGTACTAGCCCATGAAATCGCTCATCTGAGCCAGCGACACTTTTCCAGACGAGTGGAATTTCAAAAATCCCAGCGCCCACTCAATCTGGCTGCCATGCTGACTGGCTTCGTTCTGCTGGCAACAACCGGTGGTGAAGCCGGTATGGCAGCTCTATCGGCCGCGCAGGCGGCTGCCTATGATGCCTCACTGCGCTACAGCCGCAGTAATGAAGCAGAGGCAGATCGTATCGGTATGCAAACATTGATTGATGCCGACATGGATCCTCATGCTGCACCGGCCATGTTTGAACGCATGCTGCAAGCCACCCGCTATACCGGTGCTGATCGCATACCGGAGTTTTTGCGCAGCCACCCCTTGTCAGAAAGCCGCATTGCCGACACACGCAACCGCGCCCGACAATACCCCAAACAAACTCCTCACATGAGCCTTGACTATCAGCTGATGCGGGCGCGTGCCGCCAATCAGCTGGCAAAATCGCCGGAAGAGGCCATACAGCGCTTTCGCGGCGAGCTTGAGGGCAACCCGCGTTCAGAA
Organism: Parahaliea sp.; assembly: GCA_047974765.1. Taxonomy (GTDB): domain Bacteria; phylum Pseudomonadota; class Gammaproteobacteria; order Pseudomonadales; family Halieaceae; genus JBKECP01. Next base: position 44,321 of record JBKECP010000046.1, read on the forward strand.
GAAGCAAGTCATTATGGACTGGTACTGGCTCTGACTCACGCAGGCAGAATCAACGAGGCCAGCCTTGAGCTGGATGGCATTTGGTCAAAAAACCCTGAGCGACTTGAATACATAATTGCTGATGCCGAAATTGATATAAGCCGGAACCAGCCGGATAAGGCCGTATCAAAACTTGCACAACGCCTGAAACGCTCACCGGGTAATCATCCGCTGACAATGACCTATGCCAAAGCCCTGATGCGCAATCAACAGGCTCATGTCGCCGAGGAGGTACTGCTTGCACAAAGCAAACATAAAGCCAATGATCCAGCCTTGTGGTATCTACTGGCAGAGGTTCAGGGTCTGTCGGGCAATATCATTGGCCTGCATCAGTCACGGGCAGAGTATTTTATTCTCAACGGCCTGCTGGACTCTGCCGAGACACAGCTCAACTATGCACTCAAGTTAAGCAGCAAAGACTATCCCATGACAGCGCGTATCAATCAGCGCTTGCGTGATGTACAAGCCCTGCGTGAAACGATGCAGCTGTAGATAGTCAGGCCTTACCCTTCACAGCCAATTTCTGATTGGCAGCAAACTCAAGCATCCGCTGCAAGGGAATCATGGCCTGCCGACCCAGCGCCCGATCAACAAAAATCTCATTGTTATTACGATCAAACACTGTCGCCAGGGATTCCAGTTCATTCATTGCCATCCAGGGACAATTGGCGCAGCTTCGGCAGGTGGCACCATTACCTGCTGTTGGCGCAATAATGAATGTTTTATCCGGAGTCTGTTGCTGTAACTTATAAAAAATGCCCTGATCTGTTGCCACGATAAAGTGTGTGTTGTCCATCTCCTGGGCGGCGCGAATGATCTGGCTGGTAGAGCCCACATGATCTGCCAACTCAAGCACCGAAGCCGGGGACTCGGGGTGTACCAGCACAGCCGCACCCGGATAAACCCGCTTAAGATCAGCAATGCCCCTTGCCTTAAACTCTTCATGCACAATACAGGCACCATCCCACATCAAGATATCGGCACCCGATTTTTTGCGTACATAATCTCCCAGATGACGATCTGGAGCCCAGATAATCTTCTTGCCTTGTGCAGCCAGATATTCAGCGACATCAAGTGCGATACTGGATGTCACTACCCAGTCTGCACGCGCCTTTACAGCAGCAGAGGTATTGGCATAAACCACTACAGTTCTGTCTGGATGAGCGTCACAGAAGGCACTGAACTCCTCCTCAGGACAACCCAGATCCAATGAACAGGTAGCTTCCAGTGTTGGCATTAGCACACGCTTGTCCGGCGTCAGGATTTTGGCCGTCTCACCCATAAAACGGACACCTGCCACCACCAGGGTTTTAGCGCAGTGATCATGCCCAAAACGGGCCATTTCCAGTGAATCCGAAACACAACCACCTGTTTCTTCAGCCAATGCCTGAATAACAGGTGCTGTGTAATAGTGGGCCACCAACACAGCACCTTCCTGCTCAAGCCGGGCCTTGATCTGTGCTTTAAGTACCTGTTCCTGCTCAGGAGAGAGCTGATCACGCTCGGCATTATCCAGGTGAAACTGTACCTGCTGGCGGATGGTTTCCAGTTTGTCAGAAGCTAGGCTCATGAGAAGAAGTAGGCGGCAAGCATGGCGTTATAAAATATGAGGTGCGGATACTACCACAGTTTAGAACAGACCCAATCTATTGATCACACAAATCAGCGCTTTAACAAGAAAAGTAGCGCTGGATTTTTTATAGCGACCTGCGTATAAACATGAATTATAACAAACTTACAGGTTATCATTATTACTGCCAAAAACACTGCCATCAAGGGCGAACACACAGGCTTATTTGAATAACAACATGTGTGACAATATCACCCATATACACAGCATATTATCCAACGGCATTATTTATTGAGCCTTTCACAAACAAAATACACACAAGGATGCGCAGCTATAAAAATCTATTAAATTAGATCTTTTAAGCATATGGCAAACCAAAGAGCACAATGAATAAAAACTACTGATCTGACCGATCTGGATGGTGTGTTTCGTGAACTACCCCATATTTAGCACGCTTACTTATTGGGTCTTGGCTGAAGCCAATGCTAGCCTAGGTGAATCCCGGGGCGAACACTAACTAACTATGTCAACCAAGATTCAGCCAAGATTGCGGGCCAAGGTTCTCGTCAGCGATGATGATAACAATGTTCGCATGCTGACACGACAGTGCCTCGAGGCTGAGGATATTTCTGTAGTAGAAGCCAGTAACGGGCTCGAAACTCTCGACATGTTTGTACGTGAGCGCCCTGATCTTATATTTCTCGACGTAGAAATGCCCGGCATGAGCGGGCTGGAAGTATGCCAGCGTATCCGACAGATGCCACAGGGTGCTTCCGTTCCGATTATGATCGTTACAGGCTCCGATGATTGTTTGACAATCGACAAAGGTTTTGAAGCAGGCGCCACCCAATATAAAGTCAAACCCGTCAACTGGGCGCTTTTAAGTCGGGATGTTCATTACATGCTGCGCGCCAGTAATGCCTTTAATGCTCTTAAACGACAGGAAGACCGACTGCGCTATCTTGCTTATTTTGACCCACTGACCAGCCTGCCCAATCGCCGCAGCTTCAATGAGCAATTGACCCGAATTCTCAAACGCAGCCAACGACGTAATTCCCACGCAGCTCTGTTGTTTATTGACCTGGATCATTTCAAGCGCATCAACGACTCCATCGGTCATGGCCGTGGCGACCGGTTATTGGTTGAAATTGCCAAACGCCTCAACCTCGAACTGCGAGCAGACGATGCTATTGGCTATTTTTATTCAGATGACAATAGAGAAGATGGCGATACAGATACTGAAATTGCACGCCTGGGGGGCGATGAATTTACGGTAGTTCTGTCTGACATACCCGATGTTGCCCATGTTGAACAGATTGCACAGCGAGTACTGAAAAGCTTGTCTCAGCCTATTGCTTTGCAGTCTCATAACCCTATTGTAACCCCCAGCATTGGTATAGCCCTCTACCCGCAAGATGGCCACGATGCAGACAGCCTGGTTCGAAACGCCGACACAGCAATGTATGTCGCCAAAGCCGGGGGGCGCGCTTGTTATCGCTTCTATAGCGAAGAGATGAATGCCCGTGCAGTCGATCAACTAAAAATGGAGGAAGAACTTCGCCACGCATTACGCAAAGGCACACTGTATTTGCACTATCAGCCACAAATATCATCACACGAAGGACGGGTCGTTGGCTTTGAAGCACTGGCACGCTGGGAGCACCCAATCAGGGGGTGTATTTCTCCGTTGGAGTTTATTCCAGTAGCCGAGCATACTGGTTTAATCATTGAACTGGGAGAGTGGGTATTTACTGAAGTTATCAAACAGCTTCAATATATGGACGCCCTCGGTGTCAACAATTTTCATATTAGCGTCAATATCTCTCCCATTCAGTTTAAACAGGATAATCTGGCCGAGCGACTTGCCGATATTTTGATACCATCCGGGCTGGCACCCAACCGCATTGAGCTTGAATTGACTGAGAGCGCCATTATGACAGGTGCTGAATCCAATATTTCAAAGCTGCGGGCACTCAAGGATATCGGATTGTCTCTGGCCGTTGATGATTTTGGTACCGGTTATTCTTCTCTTGCTTATCTGAAACGCTTCCCGATTGATACGCTGAAAATCGACCAGGGTTTTGTCAAAGATATTGAAAGCACTGATGGCGCAGCGATTGTTGACGCCATTCTTGCTCTTGCTGACAGTATGAGATTACGTGTTGTTGCTGAGGGTATAGAAAGCGCCAGCCAACTTAATTATCTGCTGGCAAGAAATTGCGATCTACTCCAGGGTTATTACCTGTCCTACCCAAAATCTCCGGACGTAATGCGCGATGAAGTTATACGCAGCTTCAATTATCTTATGGGATAAAATTCAGACGAAAAATAAATACCACCATGAAAATTCTTAGTTCAGCACTACCGTCTCAATCACCACGGCTAATTTATTGGCACCGCTCCAGCGCCCGGGGTTTAGGGAGTCTGCAGGCACCGCTTTTCCTTGTTGACGATATCAATTGCGCCAATTTTATAACGTTTGTTCCGAGACACCTGTATCCCGGCTTACCTGGACCACCGACATCGCATGGGGCGGCGTCATCTTCTGTACGGCTTGTTCTTTGAATTCCTCACTGTAACGCGATCTTGCCGCTCCCTGATTGATTGCATTTCAAAATCGATGGACGCGACAACTATCCTGACACAGGGGGCACATAGAACAACTACGTGCAAATTCTCCCGACTTGCCGATAATGCCCCTTGAAAACCTGTCAACTTCTCCCGCCTAAGGCTCTCTAAGCCCATCCTGACCCTATCGGCCCGTAATTAATAACTGCCATACCCCGAACAGCTACCCCAAATGGGGCAAAATTTACTGACCGGCTCCAATGACCAGCACATGTAAAATCAGCGTCAGTGTCTGAAACCAAAGGCACAACCTGCAACACGAAAATGAAAACAGCAACGCAAAAATATTCAATCAAAACTGCAAAATATGGTGACAAAACTATGAACAGCAAAGTATATGCAAGCATCACTTTCGGCGTATTCGCAATGATCACATCCTCAACTGGCAGCTCATCTTCAAATAGTGCCATGATTGTCAATAGTCAAGTAAAAAACACAAACCAGATTATTAGCGCACGGGTAAACATCCCGGTTTACACCACTACAAAACAGGGCACAACTAAACATTTCAAATCGAAAAGACATATAAAAATTAAAAAAAACTCAAATAAAACAAAAAGTTACAAGTGGCCCGGCATTCTCAAAAATACCTCTACCAGGGCTACAAACACCAGTAACAACACATCAGGAATGGAGTGGAGAATAGACTCCGGGATGAAACAAGCAGGGACCAGATGGAGATTTAACAGATAATAGACCCTTTCTTTTCTAAAACAATTGGATTTTTCTAATATACAGGAACCAATCAAATCTCTAAAACAAACTTGAGCCAAGGATGGCAATTTAAAGAGTTATAGATTAGAAAAAAAAATTCATCTAAAATTAAAAACTTATTAAGTTAATCATGGCTGGGTAAGTTTTGCTCAAATGTTTTTTAATGGTTTGTATACTTATAATTTTTAATGTAGAAACCACTGCATCTGAAGAGCTAAAGAAAACTAGCATAATTTTTACGCCAGCACCTTTCTCAAATTTATTACCCCAAAGAGAAATTCAAAAAATATTTCAATCATCAAATGGTGAGCTGTGGTTCGTAACACAAGAAGGCCTAAACAAATATAACGGTTTCGAAATAGAACTATTCCAACATTCATCATCAGATGAAAATTCACTATCTTCCAATTCTATCAGCGGAATTATTGAAGATAAAAAAAATAATATATGGATAGGAACTTACGAACATGGCCTAAACATATACTCACCAATAACAAAAAAAATTACTAGACATTCAACAAAAAGTAAAAAATTATCAGGGATTTTTTCCAATAAAATTCATACCATATTTATAGACTCAAAACAAAATATATGGATTGGACATAAAAATAACATTTCCATATTAAAAAAAAGTAAAGATATATTCGAAACTTATAAAGTAAATACGGAAGAAGGAGATCCTGGGAAAATAAATCAATTTGTTGAAACAAGAGATGGGTCAATATGGGCCTCAACTGAAAATAGCGGATTAGTAAGAATTGATATTCAAAACAAAACATTCAAAACAGTAAAAATAAATAGTGATTTTTTAAACAAAAAAATAATCAAAAATATAACCGACATCATTGTTGACAATAGAAACCAAATTTGGATCTCATCTGAAAGCGAAGGGATTTACATAATCACAGATCCACAAAAATTAACAATCACACATTTAATGAATATTGGTGGAGATTCAAACTCACTAAGTTCAAATACTGTCCTTGATCTTTTCGTTGATTCAGAAGGGATCGTATGGATAGGCACCGATCATGGGATAAACATTTACAAAGAGGGTGAAAAAAAATTCATAAGGTATAATTTTTCAGATCAACAATTTAAAAGTAGAATTATAAATAATATTTTTCAATCAAATGATTCTCTATTTTGGGTGGGGACTTTTGAGGGATTAATTATTGGAACAAAATCACCCTTTCAATCTTATGACAAAATTAACGGGCAATTATCCGACAACTCTATTAACTCATTTGAAGAAACTGATGATGGAAGTTTCTGGGTTGGCACAGAGCGTGGCCTAAATAGACTACGAAAAAATCATCAAACTTTTGAATGGATAGGTGAGTTTACCTGGCCATCTATATCCACCCCTCCAGTTATGAGTCTGTATAGTGATAACTGGCCTATATTATGGGCAGGAACACTTGCATCAGGATTAAATAAAATTAATCTTGAAACCAATAGCGTAGAAATATTTCAACATAGCGAAGACCAGAACAGTATTGCTGAAAACGGTATAACTTCTATCCTACGTATAAAAAGTGGTCAATTACTTATAGGAACCTTTGGAGGTGGACTAAGTATATTAGATGAAAAAAATAAATCTTTTACAAACTATAAAAATGATCCAAAAGACACAACAACTATAAGTAGCAATAATATAGTGGCTCTATTTCAAGATTCACAAAACTCCATATGGATTGGAACAGAGAACGGTCTCAATCAATTTATTGAAGATGAAAAAAAATTTCAGCGATATACACAAAATACAAATATATCAAACACCATTTTTAATAAAATCGTTTGGTCATTTCACGAAAGTAAAAATGGAGATCTTTGGATCGGAACAAGAGGAGGAGGACTAAACCGTTGGACCAAGGATGATAGAGAAAACGACAGACCTATATTTTTTCATTATGCAGATAATATATCACTCCCTTCGTCAGACATATACGGGATTCAAGAAGATAATTTTGGAAAATTATGGCTATCCCATAACAGAGGAATTTCAAGATTTGATCCTGTATCAGAAGAAACAACACACTACGGCATTACTGATGGAATCCAGGACAGCGAATTCAATCAGGGCGCATCGTTTAAATCCAGGGACGGCTCCATCTACTTCGGTGGAAACAATGGCTATAATCGGATCTCTCCAAAATCCATCGCCGAAGAACAAGTAGCACCTCAGATAGGTATATCTGATATACGCATTATGAATAAAAGGTTACTTGCCGATACACCATATAGTCGGCTAGACGCTATCTCTCTTAGTCATACCGACAAAATGTTGTCAGTAGAATTTTTCGCAGCCAGCTATGCCAATCCTGAGTTGACACAATACGCTTACAAGCTCGAAGGTCTTAATGATGATTGGGTTATATCCAATAATTCAAGAGTGGCCACATTTACTACGCTGCCAGCTGGGTCATATACCTTAAAACTCGCCGCTGCATCCTCCAAAGGGATATGGAACTGGAACGGACCAGAAATAAAAATCAATGTGGCCCCCCCTCCATGGCTCAGCCCCTATGCCTTTGCTCTGTACTTCTGCTCACTCATCGGAATACTTGCTAGTATTATCTTACGCACAAAACGCATAGCACAAGCTGCTTTTGAACGAGAAAAAGAACTTGAACGAACAGCAGACCTTGAACAGGCCAGAGACATTGCTGAAAAAGCCAACCAGACAAAGTCACAATTTTTGGCGACTATCAGCCATGAAATCAGAACCCCCATGCACGGCATTATAGGGATGGCTGAACTCCTGAGTCACACCAACCTGGACAAGGTTCAGCAACGTTATGTGAAAGCCGCACAGCAATCAGGAATGTCTCTTCTTGAGTTAATTAATTCTCTACTGGATTTTTCAAAGCTCGAAGTCAATAAAGCTTATCTTGAGAATAGAGCATTTTCTCTTATTGATCTTATTGATGAATCTACTTATCTTCAAAAAGGAGCCTCTGAAGGAAAAGGTATTGAATTGACAAGCTCTATTGACCCAACCATTCCCAGTGTACTAATTGGTGACTCTGCAAAAATCAGGCAAATTCTACTAAATCTTATTTCCAATGCAATTAAATTCACTGACAAAGGATATGTTTGTCTATCTGTAAGATCGAAAGTCTCCATCATAGAAAATGATACTATTGAAATTACTTTTAATGTTCATGATTCCGGTATAGGTATAAACAAAGAGGCACAAAAAAGTATTTTTGATGCCTTTATACAAGCAGATACAGGAACAACCCGACGCCATGGCGGAACAGGCCTTGGGCTCGCTATTGTCAGGGAAAACATAAATCTAATGGGTGGAAGTATTCGCGTTCGCTCAACAATTGGAAAGGGATCCACATTTAAAGCGGTCATTCCATTAGCCAAAGACCCAAGCATTATTGATAACTTACAAAAAACTAATCACACCTTTTCAAAAGCGGTTATTTATTCGAAAAATCAACGCACAACTCGTATGCTATCAAGTAGATTAAGATACTTAAATATAAAAGATATAGAATATATAAAAGAATTTCCAAATCTATTAAAATCAATAAATACCAATCTTTTATTCGTTGATTCTGAAAGTATAAATAAAGAATATACTCATAGGATAATGCAGGAAACGGGTGAAAATATAATTTATCTATCCTCATCAATAAAAAATACTATGAGTAGCAATAAGAATATTTCTTTTCTAGAACTACCTGTCAGCGTCTCATCTCTAAAAGAAATACTAAAGCAAAAAAAAGAAAATGCTCTGCCAGAAAAACACCAATTTTCAAGACCAGAAATTAATAACAGAAAGTTTTTTTCAGCTCTAGTTGCAGAAGATATTGAAGTTAATAGAATAATTATCACACAAATGCTTAATTTATTGGGTGGAGATGTAACAACTGTTAAAAACGGCCAAGAAGCAGTTGATTATTTCTTATCGGACAATCACTTCGATATCATTTTCCTTGATAGGCATATGCCATTGCTGGACGGACTGGAAGCTGCGAAAAATATACGGTCAATAGAACTCAATAAGAATAAATCCAACACTCCCATCATCTCTATATCAGCAGAAACAAGTGAAGAGCAGGATATAAAATGGAAAAATATCAAAAATACTTATATTGCAACAAAACCATTCTCCATAGATAAGATAAAATCTATTATTTTTAATGAAATATTCCCAAATTATGGAAAAATCAATTTTTATAAGTCAAAAAGTACAAAGGAATTAAAAACAACAAATGAGTCCATTTTAGATAAAAAAACAATAAAACAGATAATGGATATTGAAAAGGAAAATGGCAAACCCCTATGGCCAATGCTTATAAAAGAATATGAAAATCAAATGTCATTAAATATCAAAAAAATAAAAAATTCTATTCTTAATAAAAATTCAATGGAAACTAAATTTATTGCTCACACGATGAAATCCATGAGCCTCAATATAGGAGCAAAAAAGGTTTCAAATTTGTGTCAAAAAATAGAACAAAACTCCAAAAATGAAATTACATATGATTTTTTGATGAAAAAACTTGATGAAACATATAAAGATACTTTATTTTTTTTAAGGGAATTTATTGAAAAAAACTCAAAGGGAAACCATGAAGTATAGAATTTTTATTCTAGCGATATTGCTTATATCGAAAGCAGCAATTGCTTTCGATGAAGACTATTTACAATACTCTTTATCAGCAATCCAGCCTCCCTTACCTTTTTTAAACAAATACAAAATGCAAAATGAAGCCATAACATCAATTCATTTAGATAAAAATAATTTTTTATGGATAGGTACATTATCAGGAATATTTAAAATAAAGGGTCAGACAGCAATAAAATTTACAACAAATTCAAATGGAAAACTCAACATTCCAATAGGAAGATTTATAAATTTAACATCTAATGACAAAGGAGTTGTTTATGCTCTAGGAATCGAAGGAAAAATTATAAAATTTAAACCAGAAGAATCTAAATTTAAACTTATAGACGCTGCCTTTAAAACACCGGAAAAGGAAATTCCAACATATATATCGAGCACCAAAAAAAATGGTCTATGGGTTGGAACAACACATGGTATAACTTACTATGAAGACTATAAAAACAATCTATTAAATACAACAATAACAACAAATTCAGGAGAAGAAATAGGGGAAGTTTTTTCTATAAGATATAACACTGAAAATAGTATTTATTTTTACAGTGAAAATGGATTTTTTTATGCTGAAAAAAATCAAAGTAAGATACAAATTACAAATCTTGGTATAAATATAAAAAATATTACGACATTTTTTATATCAAAAAATGAAAAAGAAGTAATCTATATAGGCACAAAGCAAGGAGAAATATTCAAAATAGATAAAAAAAATAATAAAACTTCATATGTAAAATTAATGCACTCGCCTACACTAGTTTCATCGATTGAAGAGTTTATAAATTTAATAATCATTGGAACATATGATGGACTATTTGTTATACCAAAAGATCTTCAAAAAAAGCCGATCCGACTTTATAAAAACAAATATCCATATAACTCTCATATTGCCAGCTTAGAAAAGATTGATGATAACCATATATTTATTAATGGAAGCTTGGGTTTAGGTCTACTCAATAGGCACGAACTACTAATCATTGACAGAAATATAAAACGTCATATTTATGATATTGATGCCATAGCAAAAGATCATAAGAATAGAATATGGCTAGGAACTTATCATGGATTATTTTATCAGAGCAACAACCTTACCAAAGAACAAAAAAACACATCCTCTTTATCTATAAATAACTCAAAGGAACTTATATTAAATACAAAAATCACATCTCTTATAAAAAATGACGATAAAATTCTTATTGGAACAAGAGATGAAGGTCTAAAAATAATTGACTTATACTCACTTGATATAAAAAATTCTAAATTAGAAAAATTCCATGATGCTGAGATTGCGAAAATTTTTAGGTCAAAAAATAATAAATTTTTTGTCGCAACAAACAACTATGGTATTTTAGAATATATTGACGGCGAGCTCTATAGACCTAAAGTATCCAAACAAGAAGAGGTAGATATTCTTTCAAAAAGTTCCTTATTTATAAGTGAAAGCTGCAATAGGGATATTCTATTTTATGGATCGGATAATAATATTTATAGTTATAGCCAAGATAAAAAGAAGGCCGTCCAATTATCTAAAGGAAAGCTCCACTATATTATACTGAACGTTAATGATTTTTGTGACAATCGCCTCTGGCTTGGCACACTAAATAGTGGCCTGCATGTTGCAGAGATAAAAGACAACGATTTTTCAAATCTTGAATTCAAACCAGCCAACAATGAAGTACGCATGCAAAATTTGTCTATCTATGCTATCGAAACAGATTCAAAAAATAATCTCTGGTTGGCCACATCGGATGGAATTTATGTTCTTGATAAAGATGGCGCTTTTATTAAGCGATTTGGTGAAGGAAGCGGGATTCAATCCCTTGATTTTAATTTTGGGGCTTCTTATAAAGATGAAGACGGACGTATCTATTTTGGCGGTGTAGACGGTTACAATATTTTTCAGCCAGAAGAAATGGACCTTGAAGCAACACCACCACAACTCATCCTCACCGATATTAAAATTGCTGGAAAACAAGCAAAATTAAATACACCCCTTCAACAGCTCAGCAAGCTGGTACTTAACTACGATGATTATTATCTTAATCTGGAATTCAGCATTCTCGATTATGTTGATCAGGGAGGAAACCATTATCGTTATAAACTTGAAGGCTTTGACAGTTCATGGATTGATAGTGGGAACTATAATATAGCAAGTTACTCCAATTTACCGGAGGGTGACTATACATTTTGGGTTCAGGGTGCAGGATCTTCGGGTATATGGAACAGGGAAGGTATTAAAATTCATATTAGTGTTTTACCTCCCCCATGGCGTACCTGGTGGGCTTACAGCCTCTATTTTATGGGTTTAATCTTAATTTTATGGCATGTAAAACGAAGCTACGACAATCATATCTCTCGAAAAAACGCACTGAAAATCGCCTTTGAAACACAATTATATGCTGACCGGGCAATGGATGATGCACAAGCCCATATCTTTGAACAAAATCAATTACTGGAACAGCTTCATCAATTTAACTTAAAAAAAATAGATCTTAGCAAGCGCAGTATTCAAGCTCTATCTATAAAAGAAACAACTGAAAAAAAATTTTGTGAATCACAGGAAAGATACCTTAATATAATTGAGGATATTGAAAAATCCTTATATTTTCGACACGGCGAACTTTTAGTAGACATCAATCACTTTACCAATTGCCTTTCTGATCATTTATTAAACGAATCACTAACAGAAAAAAAATATACTGTGACTCTTATTAATACTACAGAAGAAAAATTGATAAGTACATCACCTGGTCTTGATATTGGTTTTTTGATTGCTATCTGTGTAGATCAAATTTATAAAAATGCTTGCTCTAGTGGATTTTCACCACTCTATATAAAGGTAGAGCTAAAATTTCTTGTAAAAGCTCCCCCTATCATCGATTGTTATTTAACTATAGCAAGCAATGATCCTTTCAATATATTTACTGATGAGGCTTATAATTTTTCTCTCATTGATCAGCTGATTAAAACTATAGTCAGGGGTATTAACGGGAAAATAAATTATAACTTTAGTTCTAATTCTGGTATTGAAATAGTATTCCCCATAAAACGTGCAGATTACTTTCCTTGAAAAAGTGGAGAACGTCTTTCTTTTATAGCGGAAAAACCTTCCCTTATATCCTCTGAACTTAGGCAGGTAGCTATTAGCTTTTCTGCCAAATCATTATCAATAGTGCCCGTTGCCGCCTGATCAATTAAAACTTTCATTGCTTTTAACGATAGTGGAGCCAAAGAAGATAAATGAATAGCAAAGTTATTCACACTTTGATCAAAGTTCTCACGGGGAACCTGCATATCAAGAAATCCAACTTCTTTCATCATTCTTCCTTCTATTACTTCAGCGCTCAGCAGTAGACGCTTGGTAACACTAACCCCCAATCGCTGAACAAAACGCTTGATGCCATTTGCCGGGTAACAAAGTCCCAATATAGCGGGAGGCACTCGTATTTTTGCTTCCTCTATACCAATACGAAAATCACAGGCCAACGCCAGCTCGACACCACCTCCAAATGCATTCCCGTTAACCGCAGCAATTGTAGGTATATCAATTGATGCTAGCTTATCGGTTGTGGATTGAAACATCTCACCGCTGATACGGCCGTTATTAAGTTCATTTAAAGCTGCTCCCGCACAGAATGTCTGCTCACCAGTACCACGAACCACAAGCACTTTGGCTTTATCAGATGCTGACAACAGCATTTCCAAAATGGCTTGAATACTCAGCAATTGCTCTTCTCCCAAAGCATTATGACGCTTTGGGATATTTAACAGTAACTGTGCAATATCTCCCTTGCGGGAATAAACTATAGTATCTGTCATTGCTTGACTTGTACCTGCTTTCATAAATAGAAGGAATTCTTTCATAGCGCGCATATTGCGCAAAAGATATTGTACAAACACGTATAGCCAATTCATACTATCGCTTCCTTTTCAGAGAGATAACCAATGGTGATGCGCTGTTCCTGGTGTACTGATGATCCATTATATATTGATTACCACGATATCGAATGGGGAGTTCCTGTTTATGATGATAAAACCCTTTTTGAATTTTTAATTCTTGAAGGCGCACAGGCTGGGCTGTCATGGATTACTGTTTTGCGAAAGAGGGATGGTTATCGTGAGCTTTTCTCAGATTTTGACCCCGCGATAGTGGCCAAATTTACTGATCGCCAACTGGAAGCACGATTAAAAAATCCAGAAATTATCAGGAATCGTTTAAAAATATTTGGAATACGGACTAATGCCAGAGCCTTTCTTTTACTTCAAAAGGAATTTGGTTCTTTTAGCCATTTCTTATGGCGCTATATTAATGAAGAACCGATACAGAATCATTGGGCGTCTATTAACGATGTTCCTGCAACAAGCGATCTTTCCGATCAACTTAGTAAAGATTTAAAAAGACGTGGATTTACCTTTGTTGGTTCAACAATTATGTATGCTTATATGCAGGCCATTGGTATGGTCAATGATCACACCACAGACTGCTTTCGGCATCGACAGTGTTCGAAAAATCATTAGATATCTGATCCATTGATCAATCATATAGACAAAGCTAAAAATAATACTTAAAGTTGAAATTTATACAACAAAGTATCATGCCTTTTGTTATTGGATTGAATCAACCAATGGATGAAAAGAAAATTGTCACCTCCCCTTTTAACCGCACAGCACAACATGATGCAAAACGTGCAGCCATCCTTTCTCAGGCCGCACGATTGTTCAACTCCAAGGGCTCCAGAGCAACAACCCTCCAGGATATCTCTGATGCACTGGGCTTAACTAAAACAAGCCTTTATTACTATGTAAAAACCAAGGAAGAGCTGATATTTCAGTGCTACAAAACAACACTGCAACACCACTTACGGCAACTGGATGAAATTGATAAGCAGAATACAGACTTTCTAATGAAGTTAAAGGCATTTTTTGTTAGCTTCTTTGAAAACTGGCTGGCAGCACGAGAAGAGCACGGACCATATTTAGCTGCCTTGCTTGAAATAGCCTCGCTTAAAGGCGGGCACCGCAAGGAAATAGAATCCGATTACATACAAATGTTTAAACGTTTGCGGCAGTATCTGCGCGATGGTGTTAATAATGGTGAATTTCGAGCAATAGAAACCACTTCAGCAACCAGGGCAATACTGGGGTCAGTTGATTGGGTTTTTTCGTGGCTGCATACTGTTCCTCATGAAGAAGTTAAACATAAGGCCGAACAGGCCTTTGATATTCTTGCCAAAGGACTGTATGCCAACCCAACTGAATATACTAATAAAGCTTATACACAGCCACAGTTGGTGACGCCTTTTGTACAGGGTTTTAACCGGGAGGAGCAAAATCGACTGAAGCAAGAGGCTTTTTACAAAGCCGGTACTCTTTTTTTTAATAAAAGAGGGTTTTCTGGAACATCTCTGGTGGATATTGCCAAGCATCTGAATGTATCTAAAGGAGCTTTTTATTACTATATAAAGAACAAGGAAGATCTGCTTTACCACTGCTATACCTATTCTCAAAGCATTATCGATAGTATTTACCAACAGGCTGACAATCTTGATACCGACGCATTCAACCGTCTTGTAATGATTTGTCGAAGTATTTTCCGGGTACAAAACTCAGACGAAGGACCACTGATCCGTTATAGCTCTATTACTGCTTTCCCAATTGAGCGCAGGCAGCAGGTTCTCAAGTTCAGCGGCGAGTCTGAACTCCGAATTCGATCTTTGATTAAACGAGGCATAAAGGACGGCAGCATCCGAAAAATTGACACTCTGATTGCACAAAAGTTATTATCGGGCGCAACCAATGCCTCCATGGAAATAGGCTTGTGGAGAAAAACAGATAATCTTGACAACGCAGCCTATGATTATTTTGATATATTTTTTAATGGCCTATTGCCACGTAGTGGCCAGTAACAAATCCGAATTAAAAACCAGTTTTATCTGGTGAAGCAAAGCAAATTGCTGACTTCTTATTTCCAAAAGAATTATAGACAAACCTTTATGTCATCAGATTTTACCAATCTACATTTCTGATTTTGGCTTACCTGGAACAGCTCTTTCTTCACATCCCTATACCATTAGTAGCCAGGGTTTTCTTATGATAGTTTTTATAGCAAAAACGGCGAACTTGTTACTTTGACGATTCAGGAATCGTCACTACGCCTTAAAGAATAATATCAACGGTATGTCACCAGTTTTTCGTTCTTTTGCTTCTCCAGTAATCGCAAAAAAGAACAATCATTAAAACTGGATAAAGATATTTTATTCTCATTATAAAAAAATTGACTGATAGAGCAGTTGAATATTGGTTCATAAAAACGATAAACGTACTGACTGTCTATACCCAAAACCAAGGACACTATTGTGGCAATGGTGCCACCAGATGTAAAAATAGCAATTGTTTTACCCGAGGAATACCTGTTCACAAGCTCAATCAGTGCATCATGCACGGAACAACTATATTCATTCCAACTCTGCAATTGAGGAATATTACATTCTGGAGAAACCCAATAATTGAATATGGCCTCAATCGCTTTCTGATAATCCTTGCTACTCGATAGACCACGATCTACAACTGCCCTTAATCTTTCATCATGTTCAGCAACTATTGGCAGTATATGTTTTAGCTGGGCATCATTATCGATTTCATTAAAACGCACATCAATATGATGAGGTACAGCCCCTGGTTGTTTTTTAAGAACGTACTCCGTCGTTTCACGCTGACGCAGAAGATCGCCACTATAGACGGCATCAAAATGAATATCCTGACCGCTAAAATACTCCCCAACGAACTCAGCCTGACGGCAGCCCAAGGCCGAGAGCTTGTCATAATCATCACTGCCAAATGAAGCCTGACCATGACGAATCAAGTAAAGCGTTGCCACCAAATCCTCTCCATATTCACTTATTATCCCGAGGAAACCTTAATTTCCTTCGGTAAGGAAAAAAGTCCTCAATATGGCCTTGACGAATTCTATCCTGCAAATCATGCCAAAAATTGACTTCGTATATATCACTGTGTATGGCATCAAAAACCTTTCGAGCTCGCTGGTTACCTGAAAAAAACAGCCTGAATTCTTCAGGAAAAATATCGTTTGGACCCACGTTATACCATGGTGTACTTGCCATTTCTTCCTGTTCGTTTCTGGGTTCTGGTATCTTGCGAAAATTACAATCCATTAATGGCTGAATTTCATCATAATCATAAAAAACAACCCGCCCATGACGAGTAACACCAAAGTTTTTCAGTAGCATATCACCAGGAAATATATTAGCCGCAGCAAGTTGTTTTATAGCATTGCCATACTCATCCATGACAGCTGCCACTTGCTCTTCGCTGGCACTCTGCAAATAAAGATTGAGTGGTGTCATTCGACGTTCTACATAAACATGCTTGACAACAAGTACGCGGCCATTTTCTTCAAGAAGAGATGGCGCCACCTGGTGCAATTCTTCCATCAACTCATCAGAAAAGCGATCACGAGCAAAGGCCAGGTTATTAAACTCCTGGGTATCAGCCATACGACCAGCCCTGTCTGAACGCTTAACTAGACGGTACTTGGCCTTTACCTGCTCACGCGTCATTTCCTTCGGCGGGGTAAAACGATCTTTGATTATCTTAAATACAAAATCATAGGAAGGCAGTGTGAAAACACTCATCACCATACCTTTAATACCTGGAGCAATAATAAATTTATCTGTCGTCCGCTGCATATGCCGATAAGCACAACGATAATAATACGTTTTTCCGTGCTTGTTATAACCCATCGAGCTGTATAATTCGGAAATCGGTTTTGCTGGCATTAGCTGCTGTAAAAACAAGACGTATTGCGAAGGAATAGTTGCATCGACCATAAAATAAGAACGAGTAAAGCTAAACAGGACTGAACAGCGATCCGCCCCAAAGAGCACTGTATCTATATAAACCTCTCTGTTTTCATTTTGCTGGACAGGAAATACAATCGGTATTGAATCTGAACCAGCAACAAGCCGACCAACGATATAAGCGCCTTTATTGCGGAAAAAATGATGTTCCAGTATCTGGAATTCCACACCTGCACGAGCAAGATCAAAGCGATGGCTGATATATCTATCCATTGCCTCTTCGATAAACCCAATATCCCGGCTCAAATTTTCGTAAGGCAACCTGAAAGCATAGTCTGAAAATAATTTTTCAAGCATTATTGAGCGGTCAATATTTGTTACCGGATAACGCCGGATGACACGATCAACATCCGCAGGTGGCATATCGCCAACCGATGAAAAAATAAATGTATGTTCCTCACGAATTTTACGATGCCTAAATACTGCGCAATACACTGAATTAAAAAAGGTTTCAGCCATTTCAAAATTATTATGGCCTTTAATCAAATCAGCATAAATTTTTTTGGTAGCGCCCCAAAACTGGAAGTCATGGAGTTGATCACCAGCTATCAGCTCCACGATACCAAAAACTGCTTTTGTCTTCTCTTTATATAGATCAATACGCTCAATCGATGCTTTTTGCATTCCATACCAATCCGCATTTTCAAAACGCGTCCTGGCTGCCAGTGTAATATTTTGAAATTCGGCAAAGTAGGATTCAAAACCGTTGAGGATACAACGGGCAAAGCGCTCTCGTTTCTCCAATATTCAGTTCCTTTTATTGATATAAAGACTATAGCTGAGGTGTTCCATAGCGACTTTTTAATTTTCGCATACCGCTCAACCAGCGATCATAATCTTCTGTTTTGCGTGTGCAATAGGTAGATACTTCCGGGTGAGGAAGTATCAAAAACTGATCTTTATTTAAAGCAATAACAACAGCCTCTGCCACCTTTTCAGGAGTAATAACACCATCAACTCCCGCCGTACTTCCATCTTTATTATCAGCTATCATTCGAGTGCTAACAGCCTGCGGACAAAGCACAGACACTTTAATACCATCATCGCCGTGTGTAATGGCCAAGGCCTCTGCAAACCCAATAGCAGCGTGTTTAGTTGTCGAGTAGGCTGCATCACCTATTTGATTGAGTAAGCCTGCTGCCGAGGCAGTATTCAAAAAATAGCCTTCACCACGTTTGATCATACCTGGCAGACACGCTCGAGCTGCATAAACATGAGCCATTACATGTATATCCCACATGGCTTGCCATGTTTCATTGGCAGCAGAGGTCGCCCACCAAGGCTCGCCATCCCCAGCAATAATACCGGCATTACTGCAAAACAGATCAATTCTATCGTGTGTTTTCTCGACGGTAGCCACAAGCTCTGCTATTTGCTGTTCATAGCGAACATCCACACCAAAAGCAGAACCTGAAAATGTATCAGCAACCTCTTTGGCATTATCAAGCTCACGATCTACCACTACTATATGCGCTGCGCCCTCGCTGTGGAAACGCTCGCACAGTGCCTTGCCAATACCATTAGCACCTCCAGTCACGACCACTATTTTATCACGAATATTCATTACAAAAGTTCCCTTGCAATTATGTCACGCATCTCGCTGCCATGAGCACCAAGTGGCATCTTCTGTCACTATCTACTGCATCAGCTCACTCATTTGACCTTACAGTATGTTTTTTGGCAAGCAGGAATAACAGGCATATTCGGGCATATTATGATTGCCGCAGTACAGGGTAGATACGGGCTGATCTTACAAGTAGCTGTTGCCAACTTTTTGGCAACTATTGAAGATGTACAAAAACGGGAGGCTTATCGCCTCACGTTCATCACTCATCTACTTTGGTTTTGAATCTACAGAGCGCTATTTTAGTCAGTAAAGCAGACTATAAAGTTTACGTTGATACTGTGCTGCCAAAGGATCGCCTTTACCAAGACTGGCAATGATATCGAGATAGGATTTTTTACTGGCACCACCCGCATAATCAAGGTCACTACTCAGAATTAAAAACAGCATGTTCAATGCTTCCTGATTGTAGCCAGAACCCGCGTAAGCTACGGCCAACTGGGCTCGCAACTCCATATCATCAGGTTTTTGTACCAACTGCTGCTCTAAAGATTCGATTTCAGGTGATTTGGCGGCCTCACGCACAAGACTGATCTGGGCCTTAAGTTGTTCCCAATGAGCGCCCTGGTCGACCATGCGCACACTATCGAGAATCTGTTCAGCCTCATCCAGGCGACGACTTTCAATTAATGCCTGTGCATATAACAAGGTAATACCCTGTTCCTGCCCCGCATCTTCCCACGCCTGGCGAAGAGGGGCGATAGCTGAACCAAAATCGCCTGCCGCCATTAACTGCTGAGCCGTAGCTACCAACGCATCCCAGGGTTTTGGCAGATATTTTTGCAGCACTTCACGAACCTGCGCTTCTGACTGGGCACCAGCAAATCCATCCACAGGCTGACCATCACGCATCACCATAACTGTCGGCAAACTGCGCACACCAAACTGCTGAGTGATCATTTGCTGCTCATCAGCATTAACTTTGGCCAATAAAAAGGCACCCTGGTATTCGTGGGCGATTTTTTCCAGCAAAGGCATCAATACTTTGCAGGGTTCACACCAGTCGGCCCAGAAATCAATCACTACAGGCCGTTGGTGCGACTCATCAATCAACAACTGGGCTGCGTTGCCCTCGTCAATATTTACGATGTAGTCAGCGGCAGCATTCATTACTTGCGCTCCTCTCGAAAACCCAATACATCCTGCATGTCATACCGGCCCGGTTTTTGGCTTGAGAGCCAGACTGCTGCACGCACAGCACCGCATGCAAAAGACATACGGCTGGAGGCTTTGTGGGTAATTTCTATACGCTCTCCCTCAGCGGCAAACAACACCGTATGATCACCAACGACATCACCGGCACGAACAGTGGCAAAGCCAATAGTGTCACGTTCGCGGACACCTGTTTGCCCTTCACGGCCATACACTGCCACTTCTGCCAGATCACGCCCAAGTGCATTGGCCACTACACCTCCCATACTCAGCGCAGTACCAGAGGGAGCGTCGATTTTGTGACGATGGTGGGCTTCAATAATTTCAATATCAACATCATCACCCAGAACCCGGGCCGCCATATCAAGCAGCTTAAAACAGAGGTTTACCCCTGTACTGAAATTGGACGCCTTACAGACGGGAATCTTGTCGCCAGCAGCATCAATACGTGCCTGCTCCTGGGTACTGAAACCGGTAGTGCCAATAACAATGGCAACGTCATGCTGGACACACTGTGCAATATTACTCAGTGTGGCTGCCGGTACACTAAAATCAATCAGCACATCAATATCAGCAATAACTGCAGTCAGGTCTCCACCGACAACCACGCCGTTATTACCTATACCGGCCAGTTCACCGGCATCTGCACCCAAAAGTGTACTGGCGGGCTGCTCAAGTGCTGCCGCCAATTCAAATTTTCCCGGCGAAGCCAGCGCTTCAATCAGGGTTCTGCCCATACGACCGGCAGCGCCGGTAATACCTACACGCACTACTTTCATGGCTTCATATCTTCAAAAAAATTTTTAACACCTTCAAACCAGCTATTTTGTCGGGGAGACTGTGCATTACCTCCCTGCCCCAGACTTTCCTGAAATTCTTTCAGCAGTTCTTTTTGTGTTTTATTCAGATTGACCGGTGTTTCCACTACAGCGCGGCACAGTAAATCCCCAACAGAGCCACCGCGCACCGGCTTCACACCTTTGCCGCGCAAGCGGAAAAGTTTACCCGTCTGGGTTTCCGCCGGAATTTTTAGCTTCACCCGGCCATCCAGGGTCGGCACTTCCAGTTCACCGCCCAGTGCAGCATCAACAAATGTAATTGGAACTTCACAATAGAGATTCTTGCCATCGCGTTCAAAGATCGGGTGTTGGCGTACCGAAATTTGCACAAACAAGTCTCCGGGCGGCCCACCTTCCGGACCGGCTTCACCTTCGCCAGATAAACGGATACGGTCTCCCGTATCCACTCCTGGCGGAACTTTGACCGATAAGGTTTTGCTTCGCTCCACCCGCCCCTGGCCATGACATTTACGACAGGGATCACTGATCGTTTTACCTCGGCCCCGGCACGTTGGGCAGGTCTGCTGTACGGCAAACAGTCCTTGCTGCATGCGTACCTGCCCCATACCGCCGCAGGTACTACAGGTCACAGGCGAACTGCCTTTGCGTGAACCCGAACCATCGCATTCATCACAAGTTGTCAGAGTTGGCACACGAATTTCCACTGTTGTGCCACGTACAGCATCTTCCAGCGAAACATCAAGGGTATAGCGCAAATCTGAACCGCGCTGGGGACCGCCCCGGCTACGACCACCACCACCGAAAATATCACCAAAGACATCGCCGAAAATATCACTGAAGCTGCCGCCACCAAAGCCACTGCCGCCCCCCATATTCGGATCGACTCCGGCATGACCAAACTGGTCATAAGCCGAACGTTTTTCACGGTCGGTCAATACTTCATAGGCTTCTGTGGCTTCCTTGAATTTGTGATCAGCTTCAGGATCATCCGGATTGCGATCTGGATGGTACTTCATCGCCACCCGGCGATAAGCCTTCTTGATCTCTTTTTCATCAGCACTGCGCTCAACGCCCAGTATTTCGTAATAATCGCGTTTTGACATAGGTGGCAGGTGCCTCGTTTTACACCCTGTTTAGATATGACTACGCGGGCTTGAAACCCGCGTTATTTATACCGGCACACCTCGAAGGTGCACAGGTCATTAATGACCCGGGCGGCCCCGTTTTGCGGGGCTGCCCTATGACTTACTTTTTGTCATCACTTACTTCTTCAAACTCGGCATCAACAACATCATCACCGGCCTGAGATGAAGATGCAGCAGCAGCATCTGCCTCAGCAGCACCCTCACCAGCTGCTGCCTGTGCCTGATACATCTTCTGGGCAACAGGGCCAGTTGCCTCAGTCAACTTGGCAGCTGCGGCATCAATGGCACCCTTATCATTGCCCTTAACTGCCTCTTCAGCTTCAGTTATGGCTGCTTCGATAGCTGCTTTTTCTTCAGCACTGGCATGCTCACCCGCTTCTTCAACCGTTTTTCTGGCCGCGTGAATCAAACCATCACAGGTATTGCGCGCACTAATCAACTCTTCAAACTGCTTGTCTGTCTCGGCATTGGCTTCTGCATCAGCGACCATTTTTTCGATCTCGTCATCCGACAAACCACCAGAGGCAGTAATACGAATAGACTGTTCCTTGCCCGTTGCCTTGTCTTTGGCAGACACATTCAAAATACCGTTGGCATCCAGATCAAAGGTCACCTCAATTTGCGGCATGCCACGCGGTGCCGGCGGAATATCTGCCAGATCGAAGCGGCCCAGCGACTTGTTACCTGTCGCCTGCTTGCGCTCACCCTGTACAACATGAATAGTAACCGCCGTCTGATTATCATCCGCCGTTGAGAAGATCTGCGACTTCTTGGTCGGAATTGTGGTATTTTTCTCAATCAATGGCGTAGCCACACCGCCCATAGTTTCAATACCCAGCGTCAGCGGCGTCACATCCAGCAGCAATACATCTTTTACCTCACCAGACAGGACCGCACCCTGAATGGCAGCACCCATGGCTACGGCTTCATCAGGGTTTACATCTTTGCGCGGCTCCTTGCCAAAGAAGTCTGCAACCACCTTCTGCACCATCGGCATACGGGTCTGGCCACCAACCAGTATCACTTCATCAATTTCACTGGGGCTGAGGTCAGCATCTTTGAGTGCAACCTTGACCGGCTCCATAGAGCGTTTGACCAGCTCTTCCACCAGTGACTCCAGTTTGGAGCGGCTCAACTTAACCACCAGGTGCTTGGGCCCGGTCTGGTCTGCCGTAATATAAGGCAGATTGACTTCTGTCTGCTGGGAAGAGGACAACTCAATCTTGGCTTTCTCAGCGGCCTCTTTCAGGCGCTGCAAAGCCAGTGGATCATTGTGAAGATCAATACCACTTTCCTTTTTGAACTCTGCTGCCAAATACTCGATAAGACGCAGATCAAAATCTTCACCACCAAGGAAGGTATCACCGTTGGTAGACAGCACTTCGAATTGGTGCTCACCGTCCACCTCGGCAATCTCGATAATGGAGATATCAAAAGTACCACCACCCAGATCATAGACAGCTACTGTGCGATCACCCTTGGCTTTATCCATGCCATAGGCCAGCGCTGCCGCTGTCGGTTCGTTGATGATGCGCTTCACTTCCAGACCAGCAATTCTGCCGGCATCCTTGGTGGCCTGGCGCTGGGAGTCATTGAAGTAGGCTGGTACCGTAATCACTGCGGCATCAACCTTTTCACCCAAGTACTCTTCCGCAGTTTTTTTCATTTTGCGCAGCACTTCAGCTGACACTTGCGGCGGCGCCATTTTATTGTCTTTAACCTGAACCCAGGCATCGCCATTGTCAGCTTCCATGATCTTGTAGGGAACCATGGAGATATCTTTTTGAACAACATCATCTTTGAACTTGCGACCAATCAAACGCTTAACAGCAAACAGTGTGTTTTGTGGGTTGGTCACTGCCTGACGTTTGGCGCTCTGGCCAACCAGAATTTCACCATCTTCCGTATAAGCCACAATAGAGGGAGTCGTGCGATCACCCTCTGAATTTTCAATCACTTTTGACTGGGTTCCATCCAGAACTGCCACGCAGGAGTTGGTCGTCCCCAGGTCAATACCGATAATCTTGCCCATTTGCTTTTCTCCTTGTATGACCGAACCAGGCGGCCACGAATCAAATATCTTGCTGTCTATATTGGCGCTGTGAAAGCAATTTCAAGGCCGGACGGCGGTAAATCAGGCCGGTTCTGCGGCCTTGCTCACCATTACCATAGCCGGGCGTAACAAGCGTCCATTCAGGGAATAGCCCTTTTGCATGACCGCAATCACAGTATTGGGCTCCACCTCCGGGTTTTCGACCATACTCATGGCCTGATGCAGCTGTGGATCAAAAGGTTCACCCTGGGGATCAATCTGTTCAATATGGTATTTACTCAGCACATCCAGCAGATTTTTAAGTGTCAATTCGACACCCTCGGCCATTGCCTGCTCGTGATCACCGGTAGCGGCTTCCAGTGCGCGCTCCAGGTTGTCAACCACCGGCAACAGATCTTTAGAAAAGCCTTCCAGCGCAAACTTACGTGCTTTTTCCACATCCATCTCAGCACGGCGTTTCACATTTTGTGCATCAGCCTGGGCCCGCAGAGCCGCATCCTTCATTAGCGCCAGCTCTTCTTCAAGCTGAGCAAGGCTATTATCTTCACCCTCTACAGAGTCAGCATCAGCTGCCTCATCAGCGGCATTATTACTGACAGTATCGGCCTGCGGCGAGGCATCATTCTGCGCTGCCCGGTCATCCTCTGTCACCTGTGATTCAACATCCACTTTCGGCTCTTTTGGGTCCTGATCGGCCACCATCTCACTCCATTTCTTCACAATTAAAACCAGGTCAGACGTACACAGGCACAACCGACCCCACAAGTTCGCATCTGCATGCGAATGTGGGGCCATCGACCGGAAATTCAAGGCAGATGGATACAAGTTTGTCAAAAGGCGCCGGAGAACATCCGGATACTATTCAACTGACAGCTGGAGAAATCAGGCAGACAAGGCGTTACTGAGCATGCGGGCGGTGACATCCACAATGGGAATCACCCGGTCGTAAGCCATACGCGTAGGTCCAATAACACCCAGTACGCCAACAGTTCGGGCACCCTGGGTATAGGGGGCGGTGATGACACTGTAATCACCAAAAACCTGGTGACCAGCCTCTTCACCGATAAAAATCTGTATACCCTGGGCACGAGTGCAGCGCTCCAGCAGATGCAGCACATCCTTTTTCTGCTCAAAGGCATCAAACAGTTCCCGCAGGCGTTGCAACTCCTCAGCAGAGGCACCGTCAAGCAGACGCGACTCCCCTGTTACCAGATAATCTTCCTCGCCTGCATCCTGATCCAGTGCCTTACTGGCCAAATCAAGGGTCGCCTGCAGGTAGTCATCAATATGGCTGCGCGCCTCTTTCATTTCGGTCAAAATACACGCCTGCACCTGTTGCAGGAGTTGCCCGGCAAAGCGCTGATTAAGCAAACGCGCCGCCTCCCTCAGCTCATCTTCAGAAAAAGCACGTTGGGTATGGATGATACGGTTCTGCACTTCCCTTTCATTAATTACCAGAATTACCAGCACCCGGTCACCCGATAAAGGTAAGAACTCCACCTGCCGCAGCTGACTGGATTCAGGGCGGGGCACAGTAATGACACCGGCATGTGTGGTGATGGCTGACAATAAAACCGATGCAGACTGCACCAGCTCACCAGCCGGGCGGTCCGGATTGAGTTCACTGCGTAGTGTATCGATAGCCGCACTCTCCAGTGGCTGCACCTGTAGCAGTTGATCGACAAACAGACGATAACCCATAGCCGTGGGCACACGTCCGGCTGAAGTATGTGGCGAGGTCAGCAGACCCCGCTCTTCCAGATCAGACATCACGTTGCGGATGGTAGCCGCACTGACCAGCAGTGCCGAGGATTCAACCAGCGTGCGCGAAGCAACCGGTTGACCATCCTGAATATGTTGCTCCACCAGTGCCTTGAGAACACTGCGCGCACGCCCGGAAAGCTCAGTTTTCGTCATACCAACTCATAATGTGTTTACGCCCAAAATTTTCTGACATCCAATACACACAGCACTTCGGCCCGTTTTATCACAGCCCTGATACTTTTCAAAACACCTGAGATCAATAGCCAGTCAATAAACCTGCCGCTGCGCTTATTCCGCCATATCACTAAAAAAGCGACATATGTCATCACATAGATTACCGATGGTGGTTCAAGACTGGCATTGACTGAGGTATTGTTGGTCAAATTCTGGAACCGGCCCCCATGCTTACCGAAATCAGCATTAAAAATTACACCATCGTCGATTCACTGGAGATGGTTTTTGCTCCCGGAATGACGGTTATTACCGGTGAAACAGGTGCCGGTAAATCCATTATGCTCGATGCGCTTGGACTTTGTCTTGGTGACCGGGCAGCCCCGGGAACCATTCGCCAGGGCAGTGAACGCGCAGAAGTTATCGCCCACTTCGATATCAGCGACAACCCGGCTGCCCGCCGCTGGCTGACAGTGCGGGAATTGGCCGTCGCAAATACAGGTGCGGATACGCAGACAGACAGCAACACCGAATGCCTGTTGCGGCGGGTCGTCACTGCCGAGGGTCGCAGCCGCGCCTATATCAACGGCAGCACCTCCACTCTTCAGGACTGCGCTGAGCTGGCCGGTTTGCTCATCGACATCCACAGCCAGCACGCTCATCAGTCTCTGCTGCGAAAAGACGTACAACGCCACCTGCTCGATGCTTTTGCCGGTCAGAGAGAACTGGCCCGCGCAGTAGAAAAAACTGCCTCTGACTGGCTGCGCTCACAACGGGACCTGGATAATCTGACCAGCACCCGCGATCAGCAAACCGCCCGCGCCCAGCTGCTGAACTACCAGCTGGAAGAACTAGATCAGCTGGCATTGACAGAAGGCGAACTGGCGGAGCTGGAAAGTGAGTTCAAACAACTGTCCAATGCCGGTGAGATTTTACAATCAGCCCATCAGGCGCTGGAAATCTGCGAATCCCTGCAAAGCGACAGTCACCGCGCACAACAGCTAATGGAACAGGCTCTGCACAATACCCGACCCGCCAATAATGCCCGTGAATTGCTCGACTCAGCCAGCATCCAGCTGGAGGAGGCGCGCAACGAAATTCAACAGCATATAGATCGCATTGAGCTCAACCCCCAACGCCTGCAACAGGTTGAGGAACGCCTGCAGGCAATCTACGACATTGCCCGTAAACACCGTATCAAACCGGAAGCATTGCCCGAAGTACATGCCAACCTACAAACAGAAGCACAAAATATTGCCGGTGGTACCCAGCAGATAGAGACTTTGCAGCAAACCCTGAATGAGCTGGCCGCACAATACAGTGAACAGGCCAGCAAGCTGAGCAGACTGCGAACCAAAGCCGCCCGCAAGCTGGAAAAAGACACCATGACCATACTGGCCACGCTGGCTATGGAGCACTGCCGTTTTGAAGTTGCACTGAATCCACGCAGCAATCACCAGCCTCACCCACAGGGACACGAGGAAATCGAGCTGCTGATCAGCACCAACCCGGGTTCATCGCCTCAGGCACTGTCCAGAATTGCATCCGGCGGAGAACTGTCACGCATCAGCCTGGCCATTCAAGTAGTGACAGCCAGCACCAATACACTGCCCTGCATGATTTTTGATGAAGTGGATGTCGGCATTGGCGGTGCCATTGCCGAGGTTGTTGGTCGTCTATTACGCAAGCTGGCCGACAGCACACAGGTGTTGTGCGTCACCCATCTACCCCAGGTTGCCTCCCAGGGACACCAGCATTTACAGGTCAGCAAAGTCAGTACCAAAACCTCTGCCCGCACAGAGCTTTTACAGCTGGACAGTGAAGCACGCACCAGCGAGATTGCACGCATGCTCGGCGGAGTAAAAATGACCAAACAGACGCTGGCGCATGCCCGTGAAATGCTGATCCAGGCCGAAAACGACTGATTGCGGCAGCCCGGAAACAGGGCGCTTATGACAAGTGGATCGCTGTGCACCAAAAACTGTGAATTTATGACGTCTGTAAATAAAGTCTATTGACTGCAAACGACCGAAACTGGATATAGCGTATCCATATTGATTGACGATTCAATATCACAACTGACACCGCCCCGGCGGCTCTGATAACAAACAACTGATAACAACAATGGCAAACACTACCTGCTCTTCCGAAATATTTGGCACCCTGCTCGGCACCGCGCCTGGTGGCGTAGAAGCCTATTCTTCTGACTACGATAGCGTCTCACAGCAAGAGTACCCGAAGCGCAGCGCCTTTCGCAGCTACTACGACGGTATTTACATGGGCCACAAATGGCAGTGCGTGGAGTTTGCTCGACGCTGGCTATATATCAATTATGGCTATATTTTTGATGATGTAGCTATGGCCTACGATATTTTTGATCTGCGCAGCGTGCGCAACGTACAGAAAAACAGCCTGCTCCCACTACAGGCTTTTACCAATGGCTGCCAGCGCTCACCTGAGCCAGGCTGCCTGCTGATCTGGAAAGAAGGCGGAGAATTCGAGCGCACTGGCCATGTCGCTATAATTACTGAAGTAAGTGCGGACTATGTTCGTATCGCCGAGCAAAATGTCGGCCATCAACGCTGGGGGGAAGGCAGGGATTACGCTCGTGAGCTGCACGCAAAGCGCACGCCCGACGGTGAATACTGGATTACCTGCTCCTACGGTGATGCCGAAATTCTTGGCTGGATGATCCAGACTGATGACACACAATACGCCGAGATTACTCCCGGAGAAGATCCTGCCCTGCTGCAACTCAAAAGTGCGCACAATAACTATCAACCTGCGCGTAAATCCTGGCTGAACGTAGCCAACCATGATGAAGCAGCCTTTGTCGACGCTATGGGCGGGCACGGCTTAAGTAGTGACCCATCCCGCCAGGATCACTACTTTATTCTGTCGCGCAGTGCTGAAGAACAACTGGCCCAGGCCAGCAACGATCTCCACGAACTGTTCATGCATGCCACCGATTATGTGCTGGCAAATGATGAGCTGCTCGCAAAGTTCAACCTGCCCGAGTCAATACTGCCCAGGATTCGACAATCCTGGGATAACCGCCTCAATGAAGTAATTACCAGCCGCTTCGACTTTGCAATAACACCGGAAGGCCTGAAGGTTTACGAATACAACT
This sequence comes from Parahaliea sp., assembly GCA_047974765.1. Lineage (GTDB taxonomy): Bacteria > Pseudomonadota > Gammaproteobacteria > Pseudomonadales > Halieaceae > JBKECP01. The sequence goes on from JBKECP010000046.1 coordinate 73,627, forward strand.
GTGATTCAGCCTCCTGTTATATGGAGGCGGGCCGGGTGCAGGGAAAATGGTTTGATCACCGCAAAATTGATGATGGCCACAACGGTGGCCGCGACCTGTTTGCCGGGCTGGTCAAAGCCTGGCAGCGCAGCAAGGCCAGTGGACTGGTACATATTCTGCGCGATGATGACCCGGAGGAAACCTACCATGCCCTGTTCATGCAGGAGGCCATCAATAAGGCCGGTTTGCGCAGTAAGGTATTAATTGGCGTTGATCAGCTGCACTGGAACAAACATGGTGAAGTGGTTGATGAAGATGGCGAAAATATACGCTGGGTATGGAAAACCTGGGCCTGGGAAACCGCTCTCGACCAAATCCGCGAACTGGTTGAGGGACAACAGCAGGTACAAGGTGAGGAAGACTACGAACCCCAATGGCAGCAGGGTAACCAGCCGCAGCTATCAGATGTGCTTTTTCGGCGGCAAGTCATGGTTTTTGAGCCCCTGTGGACACTGATTCCCAGCAATAAGGCTATCTTGCCGGTACTGTGGTCCCTGTTTCCCAACCATCCTCTACTGCTGGAGGCCTCTTTTGAGTTGGAGGACTCACTCAAAGCCAAAGGCTATGTTGAAAAACCCATTGTGGGGCGCTGCGGCGCCAATATCTCTCTTTTTGACAACAACAATAAAGTGGTGGAACAAACCAGCGGCCAGTTTGAGCAACAGGATATGATCTACCAGCAATTCTTCCCCCTGCCACAGATTAATGATCTATATGTGCAAATATCCACCTTTATGACAGCTGGCGTCTACGCCGGCAGTGGTGTGCGCGTTGACCAATCACGGGTTATCAATAAAGACAGCGACTGCCTGCCTCTGCTGATTGTAAAGGACAAGCAATTTCTGGCGAGCTGAGCTGTCATCAGATGGCAGCTCAGCGCGGGCAAAATGTGAATTTGTCAGCTCTTTGTCTTATCCTGACGCAAATACAATCAATTCTCATTATAATTATTCTGTATGTTGTGAATTGCCATTTGCAAAAGGAGTTTTCATGTCTACCTCACACCTTCCCCGCCACCCTCTGGCACTTGCTATTACACTCACCATTTCTGCTTCCACCGTCTCAGCTCAGGAACCCATTGCTCAGGCCGACCCGGAGAATCTTGAAACCGTGGTTGTTTATGGTGAGCGCGAACCCGGTAATGTTTATCTGACGGCCGATGATTTCAATCGTATGCAGGCAGATACCCTGGAAGATTTATTCGCCAACGAATCCTCAATTGCCGTTGGCGGCGGCTCAGCTACAGCCCAGAAGATCTATGTGCGAGGTTTTGAAGATGTCATGCTCAATGTCACCATCGATGGCGCCCAGACACCAGCCGACCTCTATCATCATCAGGCGCGGGTACAACTGGAACCGGAATTTATCAAAAGCCTTGAGGTACACGCTGGCGCCGGTGCGGCCACCCATGGTGCAGGCGCTCTGACAGGTGCCATGCAGGTTACGCTCAAAGATGCATTCGATCTGCTAAAACCGGGCCAGAGTATAGGTGGTATGGCCAAAGCAACCGGCCGTTTTAATGGCGAAGACGGTCAGAAATACAGCGGTGCTGTCTATGGCAAGGTCAGCGATGCCTTCGGTGCGGTTGTTGGCTACACCTACGATGATCGCAATAATTATGAAGATGGCGATGGCAATGAAATCGACCCGTCCTCCTATGAACGCGAACGTGGCTTTGTCAAATTCAGTGGCAGTGTCGACGCCCACAGTTACGCGCTCACCTATGAAAACCTGCAGGATGACGCGACCTCCTTCGAGCGTCCGAATATGGTCAACTTTAATGGGCGCTACCAGGTATCAGACCAGGAATTGGGCCGCGATACAGCAGTATTGAATTACAGGTTCTCACCGGCAACCAGCAATTTTATCGATGTGAATACAAGCATTTACTACAACAAAACAGATTTTACGGTACAGCGTAAAATCGATGACATTATCTACGGTGACGGTGAATATGAATCCAAAGGGTTTGACTTGCGCAACACCTCCGTTATCAGCAGCCACACCCTGACTTACGGCGTCGACTACCGCAACGACGAGGTGGAATCCGCTCAAAATGCCACCTCCCCCTCGGCCTGGGGCAATACAGAGCAATCTCTGGATGTTACCGGTGTTTATATTCAGGATTTGTGGAGTTTGACCGACGACATCGATTTGAGTTTTGGCCTGCGCTACGACGACTATGACTTTGAAGGCGACAGCGGGGTCAGCAAAGGTGTGGATATTTCAGAATCTGATGTCAGTCCCAATATCAGCCTGCAGTGGAATTTACCTGCTGGCTTTTCAGCCCGCATTGCCTACGCCGAAGCATTTAGGGGTGTTTCCATACGCGAGGCTTTTTTTAGCGCCCTCTACATCATGGATGAAAATCTTGAAGCTGAAGAAGCGGACAATATTGAGTTCGGTATTGCCTGGGATAACGACAACGGTTACTTCGCACGCGGTACCATCTACCGGCAGGAAATCGAAAACTTTATCGATGCCGAGTATATAGGTGATCCCGTCTGGGGTTACTGGCGCAATGTCGGCAAGGCCGAAGTCGATGGTTATGAGGTTGAAGTTGGCCAAAACAGCTCAAACTATCACTGGAAAATCGGCGTTTGGGATGCAGATAATGAGCTCAACAACGAGCCTCTGGCAGATAGCAACCTGGGATTGGGCACCAACATGGGCCGAACCTGGGTGGGCCGCTTCGGTATGGACATTGCCCGGTTCAACGCGGATATCGGCATAGATTTGCGCTACGTCGAAGAAGAAAATAACCCAATCGCCAGTGATGCTCCAGCCAAGAACGACTACTTCCTCGCCAATCTCTATTCCAACTGGCATGCCACGGAGAATGTAACCCTGTCGCTGGCTGCGAATAACCTCTTTGATGAGTTCTACTATGACCATGCCACCTACACCTGGGTTCGCGGCAGCTATGTCGGCTATCCCTCAAGAGGGCGGGAAATTGTTGCCTCACTGGCACTACAGTTCTAAAAACCACACAAAACCTGCTGATTTATGGACGGCCATTAACAAAAGAACCCAGACACGCAAGGTGTCTGGGTTCCCGATCAAATTTATCAGCGCCTGCTATCAATGACCAGCGCCGTTGAAGCAGTTTTACTTCAGCGCTTCTTGTCTTTTTTACGCACGTACAGCACCAGTGAATGATCCACCAGCTCAAAGCCATGTTCACGGGCAATTTCGTGCTGACGAGCTTCAATCACCGAATCAGTGAACTCAACCACTTCGCCGGTCTCTTCACAGACCATATGGTCATGGTGCTCGCCCCGGGCCAATTCAAAGACCGAATGCCCCGTAGAGGAAGTACCGGCTTCAAAATTATGCCGTGTTACCAGCCCCGCCGCCTCAAATTGGGTCAGCACACGGTATACCGTAGCCAGCCCCACATCCTCGCCGGCATCGCGCAGAGCACGATACACTTCTTCGGCACTCAGATGGCGGGAGCTCTCTCCGGTCGACTCCAGGATTTGTAAAATTTTGACACGCGGAAGCGTGACTTTCAGACCCGCTTTACGCAGCTCCTGATTTTCTTCAGCCATGGGCAAGGGGTTCTCGTCGGGTTACAGTAGGGGTATGATGCCACCCCTGTTTCGTAAGTGGAAGTTCTAACCTGATGCGTATTTCCATTTTTATACTTACCGCCACTTTGCTGAGCGCCTGTGGTTTTATCGGTTTTCCCGGCGTTTACAAAATCAATGTTGAACAGGGAAATCTGGTCGATAAGGAAATGGTTGATCAGTTACAGCGTGGTATGACCCGTCGCCAGGTGCAATTTGTGCTGGGCACACCGCTGGTAGAGGACACCTTTAACCAGGACCGCTGGAACTACGCCTACATCATTCGCCGCGGTGACAATATTATTCGTGAAGCACAAATGGCCGTACTGTTTGAGGGGGATATGCTTATGGATGTCAGCGGTGATTACCGTCCTGCCTGGGCAACCGGGGGAGCAGCCAATCCTTTTGAAGATGCGGAGCAGGAAGATATTGCCAGGCCGGAGATTCTGGATGATGACTCCTCCTTTGGCAGTAACGAAAACTAATCTTTAGCTTTGGTACGAGCGGCCCGGGTTTTGCGCACTTCCTTTGGATCGGCAATCAGTGGCCGGTAGATTTCAACTCTGTCACCCGCTCGCAGCACTGCTTGAGGACTGACAGCCTTGCCAAAAACACCCAGCCTGGCCTCATCCACACTCAGATTATCAAAGCGGCCTTCGATACCCGATAAATGGACGGCATCAATAGCCGTGGAACCCTCAGCCACCTGCACGGTTATCAGTGCCTGTTGATGTGGCAGAGCGTAAGCCACCTCCACGGTTATCATATTTTGCTGGCCCATCAAACCCGCCTCCTGTCTATTGAATACTTCGCTGACACCCACCAAAAAAACACCTGGGTAGTGTGATAACGAAAATTGTCTCAGCCAGTCAAAATCCCGGAGACCGGTTATCCCAGAGAATTTATTAACTCGGCAAGCTTTTAGCCGAATGAATAAGCGGCACATGGATATGTCGCCGCTGGCTGCAAGCCTGCGCGAGCCCTGCGAAAATCAAGGAATTTCACACATTCCGCTGATTTTCAGGGGCGACCATCAAATAGTGAGGGATTCATCTATTTGATTGCCAGGTTAATAGCTGAACCAGTGTGTTGTCATCAGCACCCCCGCTACAATAAGCGGGGCAATATAACGCATAAGTGCATACCACAGTGAAAAGAAAGCATCTGTCTCCCGATAAAGCTGGGCTCTCAGCAGTTCCACACGCATTCGCCAGGCTATGAACAGCATTACCAGAAATGCTCCCAGAGGCAGCAGTAATTCAACACTCAACCAGTCCAGCAGACCAAACAGGTTGGGCTGTCCTGGTGGCGTACTGGCCAGAGACTCAACGGCAAGCGTAGCTAACAGCCAACACAGCCCCCCGGCCAGCAACACAGCACTTGAACGCCGCCAGCCCAGCAACTGCATCAACGTCGATACCATCACCTCCAGCAGTGCCACTGCCGTTCCCAGCGCAGATACAATGACCAGGCCAAACAGTAAAACACCAAATAACTCACCTGCCAGAGTATTGCCATAGGCATAAGGCACGGCAATAAACAATAATCCAGGCCCGGCGGTCGGTAACAGATGATGCGCGAAAATAACAGGAAAGACAGCCAACCCGGCAGCGATACTGAACAAGGTGTCAAACATCGCCACAGCCACCACTGTTCTGCCAATCGGGATATGGCCCGGAGCATAAGCGCCGTAGCAGATACCCACTGCCGCACCGACTCCCAAGGTGTAAAAAGCATGTTTGAGAGCTGCTAGCAAGGAGGCCATATTAAAATCGAGCATCTGGGTCGAAAAGAGATAATCCCGGCTTGCGGCCAGGTTGCCGTTATCCAGAGCAAAAATCACTAGAGCACCCAACAGAGCCAACATCAAAGGCACCAACAACCAGGCCAGCAAACCAAGGCCGCGGCGCACACCCAGCCATACAATGGCGATAGCTATCACAAAAAATAACGACAACCAGTAGACCTGTCGACCCGCATCCGCCAGCAAAGCACTATAGTAATCGGCAACATTGAGTACACTGGCCGCGGCAAATTCACCTCGTTGCAGACTGTCAGCAAAATCCATTGCCCAGCCAGCCACAACAGCATAAAGGCTCAACATAACACCTGCTGCAAGGCACATAGGCAATATAATCCACACCCACACCCGTGAGCGCAACGAACGATCAGTCGCCCTTTGCACCGCCCGTTGGGGACTGTTGCGCCCATAGCTGCCCAGCACTACCTCGGCAATCATCACCGGCACAGCCAACAAAAACAGACACAGCAGATAGAGAATCACAAAGGCGCCCCCACCGTGTTCTGCGGTGAGGTAAGAGAATCGCCATACATTCCCCAGCCCCACGACTGCCGCCGCTAAAGCCAGGACAAAAGTCATCCGTGAGTGCCATTGTGCTGGCTGCTCTACAGGAGGCGTGCCTGTTTCCAGCATCAGAACATAATCCGATTATCCATCAATGCCGCTAGAGTGCCCCACACTCATCGGCATGAAAAGCACAAATTCACTTCGACAGCGGGCAAGTGGTCCGTATAATGCGCGCCATGGCAAGCAAGAAACCCAAAAAATCCGATAACGTGATCGCCCGCAACAAACGGGCCAGCTTTGACTATCACTTACTCGATACCTTCGAGGCAGGCCTGGTACTGACCGGCTGGGAGGTCAAGAGTTTGCGCGCAGGCAAAGCGCAGCTGACCGATACCTATGTGCTGATGAAGGATGGCGAAGCCTGGCTGCTGGGCTCACAGATCACACCACTGGAGACGGCCTCCACCCATGTAGTGGCAGACCCGACCCGCACCCGTAAACTGCTACTCAACAAAAAAGAGCTGGCGCGATTGATAGCGGCCATCTCTCAAAAGGGCCAAACCTGTATCTGCACACAGCTTTACTGGAAAGGTCATCTGGTCAAGGCCCGCATTGCCCTGGCTGAAGGTAAAAAGAGCCATGACAAACGTGACACCCAGAAAACCCGCGACTGGGACCGGCAGAAGCAGCGCATTATTCGTGACAATGTCAAGCAATAAGCTCAAAACAGACCTGATTACACAAACCACCACTTACGTTATAATCACATCTCACTTATGGGGGCGATCTGGATTCGACGACGGTAACGAACCCTGAGGTGCATGCCGTGATGACAGCCAATCACGTTAATCCAAAGCTGTAACCTAACTAGTTGCCAACGACGACAACTACGCTCTGGCGGCATAAACCCCGCTAGCGGTCTTTAGCAAGGTGCCAGTACCGCGCTACTGACCGTCATACAGAACTGGATCGCAGCAAAGCACGCTCTGGGCCGCGCTGCCAAATTTTTACAGAGCTCGCCAAGCGCGTCCTGCCCGTTGGGCTGTGTGCGGTTAAATCAATAAACGGAATCTAAGCATGTAGAGCCGAAGGCAGAGTGCTGGCGGACGCGGGTTCAATTCCCGCCGCCTCCACCAATTAAAAAAAGAGTCACTGCTGGTGGCTCTTTTTTTTTAATTGGAATTTACTCCGTGATCCTTCAGGCTCTACCTCATTAGCGAAAGGTGATCACCCATATAAGTCACCCTGATTAATGCCTGTGCCAGCCCTCGGTCACACCGCAGGCAAAAGACAAAAATAAAGAGGATTTATGTTGAATATCAAACACGAAGAAAACATTGGCCAAAACAGTAACAACGGCATATTCACTTTGTATGAAAATGGTCTCAAGGCCGGTGAAATGACTTACTTCTGGGAAACCGGCAACAGAATCAACATCAACCACACACAGGTGGACACACAATTTGCCGGCAAACATTACGGCAAGAAGCTGGTATTGGCCGGTATCGATTTTGCCCGTCAAAGAGGACTGACCATTACAGCCAGCTGCTGGTACGCCGAAAAGATTCTCCTCTCAAAAGCAAAGTAGCGCCCACTATTAACCTGACCATTAAAATGCTTATCCTGAGCATCTTAATGATCGTCCTGTAAAATTGACGAAATTTGCAAAATCCCTGATTTACAGGCCTTGTGCTCGACTTCGTCAATAACGCAGCCGGTAGCACCACAGTAACAACCCCTCAAAGACTGTAATTAAGCGTCATTTTAAAATTGCGTTCCCGCCCGTGAAAACCGCCGAGAAATACAGCCCAACTGTAATAGGTCTTGTCACTCAGGTTATTGAGGTTCAGCTGCATACGCCAGCGCCCAAGCTCATAGACCAGTGCTGCATTCCACACACTATAAGATTTCACATAACCATCAGGCACACCGAAACTGCTGGAACCGACTGTGCGCATATCCACATAGTTACCACCGAAGCTGGTCTTAATCGTACCGGGCAGTGCCAGGCTACTGCTGGAATAGCTCAACCAGCTGCCGACCATCACGACGGGAATACCATTCATACACTCATCATAGCTGTTGCTGTATGGATCCATACGCTATTGAATATCAGCAAAATACTGCCTGGATTTTTCTTTTGCGATAACCTTTCGATATTCCGAACGGCGGGCCGCCCGTGGATACAGCATGCCTTCTTCCACCAGCGGAGCACGCGAATCAGCATTGACCGTACCATTGCGATCCCAGTAGATATAATTGTAAGCACCAGTTTGACGGATAAATTCCGACTCATAATTGCGGTACTGTAATTGCTGACTCAGTAACAGAGCAGTATTAAAACTGATTTTATGATGAATTTTAAAATGAGCCTCATCGCCCTCATTGGGCCGTGAAATAGATGACACCAGTGAGGTATCACCATTATCGTAAGGTAACAGCCCCGTCGATGAGTCAATAGTATCGGCCAGCTGCTGCCGCTGCTCATCACTTAACTGCACACCATTGCCCAGCGGGTCATTGGCCAGATCAGCAGCGCTCACCCCACCGGGCGCAATGCCGGTGGATGCCTGGTTATACAAACGAATGGGGTGCCTGTAGAGTCCACTTGAACAGAATCATCAATCCACGCCAGTGAAGCAATCAGATTCTGATTGGGCGTTATATCAAAACGCAGTGAAGCATAGGCTTCGTCGCGGTTATTTTCGATATCACGATAACCATCGCTGTGCGCAAACTTGGCCACAAAACCATAGGCCATATCATCACCAATCACTCCACCGTGGTCCACTTCCAGTGCGTAAGTGTCCCAGGCACCAACAATAACCTCAAAATCACTAAAGCGGTTAAATTCCGGCTTTTTTTCAATCAGATTGATAATGCCACCGGCAGCACCTATACCGTAGAGCACCGAAGTCGGCCCTTTAAGCACCTCAACTGTATCGACATTGGTGAGAGATCATGTCGGATTAAAGGTATTACCCAACCCGGCGCCACCGTGCATACCGTCATAGGTATAATTTGCACCCAGGCCGCGAATTACCAGGTTATCGCCAATACCAAAATTTTGACCGGCCTGGGCAACAACGCTCATATCACATACCAGATCTTGCAATTCCTGAGCGCCCTGCTCACGAATCAGCATTTCATCAATGACTATCAGGGGTGCGGGTGTCTCCATCAAAGACATATCTGATTTGGTCGCCAGCATGGATTGCGATGCGATGTGGTTCTGTTTGCCGTACACCGTAATTATTTCCATTGTTGAGCGATCCGCCTCTTGTGGCTTCTCAGCCTGAATCTCAAAGGCTGCCGACAGTATCAGCGCGGTGGCAAAAGATCCGCGATAAACGATCCTCATCCCATTCTCCCTGTAATCATTAGTATATGCCTGCGCTCACATCAAAAACCCTTCTCTGACAGACAAAACCACACGCAGCCGCATTTTCAACGAAGTGGCAACTAAAAAAGATTAATATCAGCAAGATATCAACAGACGTCCAAATAGTGATAATTTACACTTGCATCAACAAGATGTTCCATTGCGTGCGCTGTAATTAAGGAAACACCGACAAAAGCTGGCAGGCTATCACCAGACAGGTATCTGACTGACAGGGGCTGCAACCAGCCCCTGGCGGGAGCTGTCGAAAGAAAATACTGGCTTCACTTCCGACAGAGAAAGCAATCTGTAATCAGGCTTTACCAGCGCCAACAGAGAGAGGGCTACGGGTCAGTTGTAGCTCAACCTCCAGCTCTTCCAGCAGGTCGCGCATTGAATCAACGGTTTTACTCACCTGCTCTATAGCAGTGAGCAGGAACTGTTCACGATTCACATCAATGGGTGTTTGCATTTTGGAACCTCTATACATAGTCTGTAACACCTCGCAGCCTAGCGCCTCCAAAGCCAACAAATGATGGCCGCAAACGACGATCACATGACCTGGCACGACACATATCCCAGTATGAATACACAGTCACAAATTACGCTTTCGGTTGTACTGGCTCTTGGTTTCACCATGATGCTGGGGCCCTTTGCCATAGACACTTACCTGCCGGCATTCCCACTGATAAGCGAATCACTGGGCGTGTCCACTCACCAGGTATCGCTGAGTATTTCCATTTATTTTGTCGGCTTTGCTATCGGACAGCTCAGCGGTGGCGCTCTCTCGGACCGCTACGGCCGCCGCCGGGTATTAATCGCAGGGCTTTGTATTTTCAGTGCAGCCAGTTTTTTTCTGTCACAGATCGACAGTATTGAACTGTTGCTATTGGGACGTTTTTTACAGGCCATTGGCGGTGGCTGGACCGGGGTTTCCGTGCCTGCTCTGGTACGCGACAGGGTCGACGGAATACAGGCGGCCAAGCTCTTTTCCATGATCGGTCTGGTGTCAGTGGCAGCACCGGCCGTTGCACCAGCTATCGGGTCTTTGCTATTGGCGATTGGCTCCTGGGAGCTGATCTTTATCAGTCTGGGTATCTATGCCCTGTGTTTATTGCCGCTACTGGCTGCCACAGTCTTTCGGGGGCCACGTAAAACAGCGGAGAAAAAAGACAGCATCAGCGTGCTGAGTCGCTATCAAAGTGTTTTGCAGGTGCGCCCGGCAATGCCCTATATCTGGTGGCAAACAGCCTCCTTCGGTGGCCTGATGATGTTTGTCACCTATGCTTCATTTGTCTACCAGGGCCACTACGCCCAAACACGCACACAGTTTGTTGTTCTGTTCGCCTGTAATATTATCGCCATTTTCAGCGCCAATCTGCTCAATCGCTTTTTGCTCAACCGTTTTGCACCCCGGCAGATAATGTTCAATGCCACCTGTGTGCAGGTTCTCGCAGGTGCTCTGCTATTAAGTACAGCACTGTTTAATCTGCCGGTTTACTTCTTTTTGCCTTCGATGATGCTGTATGCGGGTACTCTTGGCGCTATCTCACCCAATATTCAGGCCTGTTATTTACAATACTTTCCCCATGCGGCGGCCTCAGCAGCAGCTGTTTTGGGTGCCGTTCAGTTTGGCCTTGGCGGACTGCTCAGCGGCGCCAGTAATTTGTTGCCGGAAACGCTGCGCAGCGTGACCGGCTCCATTGCCATATGCTCACTGGCGAGCATGTACTGCATGTTGTGGGCCCGTCGGCGTGAGGCTGAAGATCAATGCTCCTTCGGCAATCAATAAGGATCGGATGAACGACCTGCCCCTGCTCCCACAAATTCTGCATAAATTGCCCGCAGTGCCGCAGCATACTCAGACGGCGCCACACCGACAATAATATTGAGCTCAGAAGGTCCCTGATTGATCAGACGTACATTGATGTCCGCTTGCGCCAGCGCTTGAAAAACACGGTGGGCAATACCCGGGGTATGGGCCATTTCCTCACCGACAATAGCAATCAGTGCGATATTTGGTGTGTAGTCAATTTCATCCGGTTCCAGCGTACGGCGAATCTCTTCCATCAATTCATCTGCCCGTCCTTCCAGCCACCGGGATTCCAACAACACACTGACGCTGTCAATACTTGAAGGGCAGTGCTCAAAAGGGATGGCATTGTGCTCAAACACACCCAGCAGACGGTAGACAAAACCCACCTCACGGTTCATCAAATGCTTGCCAACGCTGATCATGGCAAAACCATCTTTGCCCGCAAGGCCCGCAATCTGGGTGCTGGAAATGGTCTCCGGTGACAAGCTGGTGACAATCCGGGTACCGGGATGCTGCGGGTCATTGGTGTTGCGGATATTGACCGGAATACCCACTTCACGCACCGGAGCCATTGCCTCATCGTGCAATACGCTGGCCCCCATATAAGACATCTCACGAATTTCAGCATAAGTTACTTCGGCCATAGGCCGGGGCTTGTCAACAATGCGCGGATCCGCCATCAGCAGGCCGGGCACATCGGTCCAGTTTTCATACAAAGCGGCATTGGCAGCCCGGGCAGCCACCGCACCACTCACATCAGAACCGCCCCGGGTAAACGTGCGTATACGGCCTTCCACATCACGGCCATAGAATCCAGGTATGACATAGCGCTTTGAATGATCCGTTAAACGCGCCTGCAACAAAGGCCAGGTTTGTGAATCAACCAGACCATTGCCTCCAATAATTACGCACTCGGCAGGCTCAATAAAGTCGGCACCCAGCCAGGCAGCCAGCAGGAGTCCGCATAAGTGCTCACCACGAGAAGCCACATAGTCTGCCGTGGCACCGACCTTAAGCTGCCTTGCCAGGTCATCAATCAAACCCGGCATGCCCACATTTAGCCCCAGCTCTGTTTCAAGCTTACAAAAACGCTCACGTATTTTAGCCAGCGGCCCGTCAAAATCAGCACCGATGTTGGCAGCATGGTGGCACAAATACAGTAAATCAGTAATTTTGGTATCTTCAGCATGACGCTTGCCCGGTGCCGAGGGCACGATAATCCGTCGCCTCGGATCTGCGTCAATAATTGCCCGCACCTTGCGTAGCTGGGTCACTCCCGCCACACTGGTACCGCCAAATTTGCTGACGATGCGCCCATCACCCGCCACATTCATCTGCTCTGAAACTGCATTTTTCTGCATTCCCTCGTGTACTCTCCTGCTGATTTTTTGCCTGTTTAAAAATGATGGGCTGAAAGGGGTCGGCCAAAAGGGTCTACATAACACCGTAGGCCAGCATGGCCGAGGCCACTTTGTTGAAACCTGCAATATTAGCGCCCCGGAAATAATCAACGTGACCATCGGAGCTGGTACCGTATTGTGCGCATTGATCGTGAATACCCCGGATAATATCGCGTAAACGGTGATCAACCTGTTCTCGCGTCCAGGGTAGGCGCAGGCTGTTCTGACTCATTTCCAGACCCGACACGGCCACGCCACCGGCATTGGCCGCCTTGCCAGGTGCATGCAGCAGGCGCGCCTTACCTTGAATAAGACGAATGGCCTCGGGAGTAGTCGGCATATTGGCGCCTTCTGAAATAGCGCGACAGCCATTGTCAATCAGGGCTCTGGCCTCATCATGACCAATTTCATTCTGGGTGGCGCAGGGAAAGGCGAGATCACAGGGTATCTGCCAGGGCTGGGTGTTGGCGTAGTACTGCACACCAAACTCCCGCGCATACTCCTCGATACGCCCGCGACGCTTTTGCTTGAGCTCCATGACCCAGGCCAGTCTCTCTGCTGTTAAACCCTCTTTGTCGTAAATAAAGCCGGAAGAATCAGACAGGGTGAGTACCTTGCCACCCATCTCAATCAGTTTTTCTGCACAATAGGTGGCAACATTACCTGAGCCGGAAACCACGCAATCACGCCCATCAATACTTTCACCGTGATGAGCCAGCATATCCTCCATCATATAAACTGCCCCATAACCGGTGGCCTCTGTACGGATGAGGCTGCCACCAAACTCCAGCGCCTTGCCGGTCAGCACACCCTCAAAGCGGTTAACAAGTCGCTTGTACTGACCAAACATATAGCCAACCTCTCGGGCACCCACACCAATATCGCCAGCAGGCACATCAGTATCGGGGCCAATATGACGGCTAAGCTCGGTTATAAATGCCTGACAAAAACGCATTACCTCCATATCAGACTTACCCTTGGGATTGAAATCGGAACCACCTTTGCCACCCCCCATTGGCAGGCCGGTCAGGCTGTTTTTAAAAACCTGTTCAAAGGCCAGAAATTTGAGCACTGACTGGGTTACCGTCGGATGGAAGCGAATACCACCTTTATAAGGTCCAATTGCATTGTTCTGCTGCACCCGATAACCCCGGTTGACGCGCACATTGCCACTGTCATCCTGCCACACCACCCGAAAACTGATAATGCGGTCAGGCTCTGTCATGCGTTCAAGTATTTTCATCTCCCGATACAGGGGTTTATCGGCGATATAAGGAATAATATCCATCGCCACTTCCTGTACCGCCTGCTGAAACTCCGGCTCACCCGGATTACGGCGCCGCAACCCATCCATAAATGTATTTAGATTTTCTGCCTGATGTGCTTGCATATCCGTCCTCTGTCATAACTGTCTTCAATACATGTCAGCAAAGCATAAACGCTTATTCTGTGGAAACCTACTGTGAAAATGGTTGGCTATAGCCCGGTCAGGGCACATATAATCGCGCCCATGATTTATGCCACCATTGCCGTATTCGTCGGGCTTGCCCTCCTGCTGTGGAGTGCAGATAAATTTGTTGATGGCGCCGCCTCTCTGGCCAGCCATTTTGGAATGCCGCCACTGTTGATCGGTATGGTTATTCTCGGCTTTGGTACCTCGGCACCGGAGATGCTGGTGTCTGCACTGGCTGCGGTGCAGGGCAATCCAGGTCTTGCCCTGGGCAATGCCTACGGCTCCAATATCGCCAATATTGCACTGGTACTGGGCCTGACCGCGCTGATCAGCCCGATTGCCGTGCAATCCAAAGTATTGCGTAAAGAGTTACCGGTGCTGGCGGCCATCACCGGTCTGGCCGTCTTTCAGTTGCTCGATGGCGAGCTTTCCCAGGTGGATGCCTGGATTTTGCTCGGCGTGTTTTTTACCCTCTTTGGCTGGACAATTTACGAAGGCATGCAAACGGGTGAAGACAAGCTCTCACAGGAGTTGGAGCTGAATATGCCCGAGCGTGTCATTCCTGTACGCTCGTCCTGGTTATGGCTGATAGCAGGCCTGATTGTATTGATTGCCAGTTCACGACTGCTGGTTTGGGGAGCCGTTGAGCTGGCGCGTAATTTTGGTATCAGTGACCTGATTATCGGCCTTACCATTGTAGCTATTGGCACATCTTTGCCTGAATTGATGTCATCGGTCATCGCTGCCCGCAAAGGTGAGCACGACATGGCCCTGGGCAATGTGATCGGCTCCAACCTGTTCAATACACTGGCGGTGGTCGGCATTGCCGGTGCAATTCAGCCTTTTAGTGTGGATAGCAGTATTATCACCCGCGATATGGGTGTTATGTCGGCGCTGACACTGTCACTGTTTGTGCTGGGTTTTCAGCTGCGCCCTGGCTCTCGCCGTATTAACCGCTTTGAGGGCGGGCTGCTGTTATGCGGCTTTGTATTTTATCTGGGCTATCTGATACACACCTATCTGGGTTCAGGGGGACTAGTATGAATCGCTCTGACAGATCGCCAGCGTATCCATTGCTGACATGAAGCAGGCGCTACTTACTTCCCGGCTATTTGACGGCGAAGTTTTCCTCGAAGACCAGGCTGTTTTGCTGGCTGACGATAAAATACAGGCGCTTATTCCCCACCACGAAATTCCTGTAGATTACACCCACAGGGTTGTTATAGATGGCTTGCTGGCACCGGGTTTGATTGATATACAGGTCAACGGCGGTGGTGGCCTGCTGTTTAACGACCAGCCCGACCCCGCTGCCTTGCAGTGTATCAGCGAGGCTCATCGTGCTGCTGGCACGACAAGTCTGGTACCAACCCTGATCAGCGATCAGGCAAATATTCACCGCGCCGGAGTGGCGGCGGCAATAGCCAGCCGGGCAGCAGGTAATGCCGCCATCCTCGGGATTCACCTGGAAGGCCCCTTTCTGGCACCCGCTCGCAGGGGAGTACACAGTGCCCAGGCCATCCGCTCACCACAGGCATCTGACATCGACTGGCTCTGCCAGTGCAGTAGCCGGTTACCAACCATTATTACTCTCGCCCCTGAGCAATTGCCCACCCAGGCCATTGCCAGGCTGAACAAGGCAGGAGCCCTGCTCTGCGCCGGTCACACCGAAGCCACTTATGAGCAGATCTGCACAGCTATTGATAATGGCTTGCGCGGCTTTACGCATCTTTTCAATGCAATGAACCCATTGACGGCCCGCTCTCCCGGCACCGTTGGTGCAGCGCTCACGAGTGACTGCTGGGTAGGTATTATTGCCGACGGCCATCATGTTCACCCAGCCAACCTGAAAATAGCACTGCGTACAATCCCGCACCAGCGCTTGCTATTGGTATCTGACAGTATGTCAACAATAGGCAGCCGGCAAACCCACTTCGAACTGTACGGCAAGCCCGTTCGACTCAGTGAAGATAAACTGCAAACGGAGGATGGCATTCTTGCCGGTAGCGCTATCGCTCTAATGGATGCCGTGCGCTACTGCCACCAGCATCTGCATGTCTCCCTCGATGAGTGTTTGCGGATGGCCGCGTTGTACCCCGCCAACTTTTTAGGGCTGGAGCAAAAACTGGGCCGTATCCGCAAGGGTTTTCAGGCCGATCTGGTCCACTTCGATACTAATTTCCAGGTATTTGACACCTGGCTGGCCGGGCAGCACAGACAACATACAAAGCCTTGATCAGATCGCTCTGATCTTCGTAATACACAACCATCGACCAACGGTTCAACAGTCACTTTCAAACGGCAAAAAAACGGTATTCCTGTATAAATTCCAGAAATGTGTCCGACAAACAAGTACCCTAATCTATCGCAGCAAGAGCTGCCAGCGCATCAGCAAGTGCTTCTTCAGCCAGAGCTTCATCGGTCAGACTGCCCGCAAGATAATTTTCATAAGCACCCAGCTCCAGCAGGCCATGACCGGAAAGACATACGACAATCACCTTGTCTTCACCGGAGTCCGCACAGGCCAGTGCCTCACGACGGGCCTGTACAAGGGCGTGTGACGCCTCTGGCGCCGGTACAATACCTTCGGTACGCGCAAATTCTACCGCCGCTTCAAAGCATTCGATCTGGGGCAGGGCGCGCGCTTCGATAATCTTCGTATCAACCAGGTGCGACACCAGCGGTGCCATACCGTGATAGCGCAGGCCGCCAGCATGAATAGCAGAAGGCACAAAATCATGGCCCAGCGTGTGCATTTTCATCAAAGGAGTCAGACCCGCATTATCACCAAAATCATAGCGGTACTGCCCGCGTGTCAACGTTGGGCAGGCGATAGGCTCAACAGCAATCAACTGCGGATTTTGATTGCCCGCCAGTTTTTCCCGTACAAACGGAAACATCAAGCCCGCCAGATTGGAACCACCACCAGCACAGGCAATCACCAGATCTGCGCCACGCTCGCCCGCCTTGATAAGCTGTAACAGAGTTTCCTCACCAATTATCGTCTGGTGCAGCAGGACATGGTTGAGCACCGACCCAAGGGCATATTTGATGTCGTTGCGTTGAGCAGCCACTTCAACCGCTTCGGAGATCGCAATACCAAGGCTGCCCGGATGTCCCGCCGGAAATACTCTGCCTGAGTTGGTGTCCGCCGTTGGCGAACGATGCACTTTGGCACCAAAAGTCTCCATCAGAGTGCGGCGGGCAGGCTTGCTGTCAAACGAGGCGCCAACCTGCCATACCTCACAGCTCATATCGAACAAAGAACAGGCAAATGCCAGCGCCGTGCCCCACTGTCCGGCACCCGTCTCTGTTGTCAACCGGGTAACACCATCGATTGCATTGTAGTAGGCCTGCGGGACTGATGTGTTGGTTTTATGTGAACCTGCAGGCGAGCTGCCCTCGTATTTATAATAGATGCGCGCCGGTGTTCCCAGCTTGCGCTCCAGCCGACGCGCACGAAACAAGGGCGAGGGCCTCCACTGTAAATAGACATCGCGTACCGCTTCCGGAATCGGTATGAAGCGCTCCGTTGCTAGCTCCTGCGCAATCAACTCCGGCGCAAACAGGGCCGACAGGTCACCGGCTTCCACGGGTTGACGCGTAACCGGATGCAACGGTGGTGGTGGCGGTGTGGGCAGATCGGCAACGACGTTGTACCAATGTGTCGGCATCTCGGCATCGTCAAGCTGAAATTTTACAGGTTGGTCAGTCATTTATATTCCCCTGGCGAAAATAGCTATTTATTAACCTGAATATGGTCTCCTCCCCGTTTGCAAGGCTTGCACAGTCGATATCAGGGACAGGTTGCTGTCGTATATCCGGCCTGTTTATGAGGGACTCACTTCGCCCTCTGGCCTCGATGAAGTTTCGCCGCCTGTAGTCCTTATCAGCATATCGGCCTCAAGAGCCACCGGGTTAATCAGGTTCTCTGCAGGCCGGCTTGACCTGTTATATCATCGATTGTCCGCTGCCTTCGCAACCCTGGGGAAACTCTCCTGTTTTGTTTTTCCTCATCTCGTTTCGATAGAACATTCTTCATCTCTATCCTGGCGCATCGCAACGCCGTTTGGGAGGAGACCATCTCATCGGCAAGCTTTTAGCCCGCAAATCTCACCTTAGAATTGAAATAGGCCTCTGTAACCTACCCTTACGCCAGTGACTTTGCCCGGATCCTGGCCAATGTGCGCCGACACCCGGCCTGGGCGCCACCTGGATAGATCTCACTGCTCAAAAACTTCGGTCAGATACCCTCTGGCCGGGGATTTCTTTGCCTTGAAGTCACACAAGACGCCTCGGGTGACTCCGAACTGCCAATAATCGGGCTTGTTGTAGCACCCCGACGCCACACCGACAAGGTAGCCCCGGGAAAATCGCAGACAGACCGACTGAAATGACTCGAAAAGCACGGCCAGATCAAACTCGGTGAACGATGCGGGTTAGCCCAATTAATAAGCGGCACATAAACGTGCCACCACAGGCTGCAAGCCTGCACAAGCCACTGAAAATCAAAGGATTTCACATATTCAGCTCATTTTCAGGGGCGACCATCAAATAGTGAGGGATTCATCTATTTGATGGCCAGGTTGATAGCTATCTGCCCACGAAGTGCAAACAAAACGGCCTTACTCAATCCCGCACCAGCCAATCCTGCAAATAGCGCTGCACCATATCGTGGGCATTGAACTCGGCGTTGAGCACGGCAATGAAGGTAAATACGCCAGTCAGTTTACGGGCTATCAGGGCAAATTCGCGGGTTGGCGGTGTAAAATGCCGGGTAGTGGCATAACCCGCCGCCTGTCTGCCCGCTCTGCGCATCAATTGAGACTGCCGCCAGGCATAGTCACCCTCACTGTTAAGGTACTCTTTAGGCAGCTCCTGCGGTGGTCGCAAAGGCTCCAGCAGTCGCATACAGAAATCACAGAATGTCTGCCGGGCCACATCACTGGAATCCCTTGATAAACAACCCAGGCCAATCAGCGACTCAGCCATGGTTTTCCTGTCCTGCGCCATGCCCGCCGAGATGGTATTGCCCAAGTGCAGCAGGAAATTATCATCGGGCGCCAGCATAGAACCAAAATCAAGCAGTACCAGCTCATCCCGCTCAGGAGTCAAACGCAGCAGATAGTTACCGAAGTTGGGATCAGTTTGCATTACACCCCAATCAAACAGTTCACAAAACAGTAGCTCCAGCATGGCCTGGCCAAAGGCATTGCGCCGTGCCTGATTGAGTCCGGCCACCTCTGCCCGCGTAACCAGATAACCGCTGACGTATTCCATCGCCAGCACACTGTCACCGCAATAATCGCCGTAAAGCATGGGTACATGGTAGTAAACACCGTGACCAGCCTGCTCATTGAACAAGTCCGCCAGGCGCCCCATTTCCAGTACCATACGACCTTCGCGGGCATAGTCAATTTCGTGATGGAGCTGCTGGCGCATACTGTCCAGCCAACTATCCAGATCACGACCAGCCTGCACCCAGCGCGCCAGCAGCAGCATGCGCACAACCGTATCAAAATCGGCATCAATCACTTCAGCCAGGCCGGGATACTGAACCTTAAGTACAATCTCCTGCCCGCTGGTACGAATTTTTGCCCGATGCACCTGCGCCAGAGAGGCAGCGGCCATTGCCTCGCGCTCTATATCAAGCTCTTCATAACGTGAGCCCAACTCGGCTCTGAGCACCGGTTCAATCTCTGACCAGGGCAGAGGCTCAGTGGAGGAACCCAGCTCGTGCAGCGCCTCAGTCAATGGCTTTGGCAAAAAATGCTCTCCCAGCAGCGCGAGCATCTGACCAATTTTGACATAGGTGCCTTTGAGACGGCCCAGTTCATCAACAAAACGCCGGGCCTCCCGGCGGGCAAAAGGTGAATCGAACTCCTCTCTCTCACCACCACGAATACGCTGCAATGCACCATCCAGTGCCAGTGCACCACCAGCACGCAAACCGGCCATCGACACGGACAGTCCCCGACCAAAGCCACTGCGTTTGATTTTTGAGCCTTTGCCTACCATATCCCCTGCTTTCTCAATCATGTCCCGGTTTATAACCGGCAATAAAGTGTGGCAGGGTACACCAGCACGCTGACGGCGGCTACGACCAAGCCAGCAAATGGGTGGTACCGGGATCGCCATCAGGCCATCGCCGGACAAATCTGGCCATTGTGCTCACGACCTCTGATAAAATCGCTTGCGAACTACCGGCGAAAATCCAGTGGTGGAGCGCGGTCACCCAACAGCGGTTTATAATCAAAATCACTGCCGCGACGCCGCTCAAATTCCTCCCGGGCTGTGCGCAACAACGATGGATTTTGATAGAGGTCAATCGCTGTCAGTGCCATCGTTTTGGCCGCCACCATCATGCCCTTGTGACCAATAGAAGTGCCGCCAGCTGCAATGGCCTGCCAACTGTGAGGCGCGGTACCCGGCACCCAGGTAGCTGCGCGCATCTCAACCGTTGGCACCTGCCAACTGACATCACCAACATCAGTCGAGCCCATACCCTGCACAAACTTCATCGGTTGCACGATCTGCTCCTGAGCACCAAGGTCTTTTTTCAGGCCGAGCGTAGCACTGATTTTATCTGCATAGGCCCGCTCTTTGGCATTATAGCTAAGGCCTCCCACCTGCTCCAAACGCCGATGCATCAACTCTGCCAGTGTTTCGTTGGGCAGCATGGAATGATTTCCGTGAATAATCTCAACATCCACCGTTGTATCCGTACCCCGGGCCGCACCTTCAGCTGCCGCCGTGACACGCGCCCAGATTTTTTCCAGCTCAACGGCTTGCGGATGGCGCACATAGTAAAACACCTCAGCAAAGTCAGGTACGACATTGGGTGCTGAACCACCCTGAGTGATGACATAGTGAATACGGGTCTGCTGGGGTACATGTTCACGCAGCATATTGACCATAAAATTCATTGCCTCAACACCGTCAAGCGCTGAACGCCCGCGATCAGGAGCAACAGCAGCATGAGAGGCAATACCGCGAAAACGAAACTTGGCCGACTTGTTAGCCAGACTGGTTGAGGGATCAGCGGCATTGGCGTCAGATGGATGCCAAACCAGTACGGCATCAACATCATTGAACAGACCCGCACGCACCATATAGACCTTTCCACTGCCACCTTCTTCTGCTGGTGTGCCATACAGCCGCACCGTTCCTTTGACATTGTTATCCCGCAACCACCGGGCAACGGCAATGGCCGCTGCCACTGAACCGGCACCCAATAAATGATGGCCACAGGCATGACCGGCATTTTTACCAGCCAGGACTTCACGCTCAGGCGCTGCTGACTGGGAAATACCCGGCAGGGCATCAAATTCAGCAAGCAGGCCAATCACCGGGCCGCCTTCTCCATAACTGGCCACAAAAGCTGTTGGAATATCTGCCACGCCGCTTCGCACTGTGAAACCTGCATCACTGAGCGTCTGCTGTAATAATGTCGAACTCTCTGTTTCAAGATAGCCAAGCTCCGCCTTGCTCCAGATACTCTGTGCCAGCCGGGCATAGTGCTCTGCCTGTTGATCCAGATATAGCTGTGTGGACACACCTTCATCCACTGCCCGAACCGGGCTGATTATCAAACCCAGGCAGAGCCCCAGAAGCGTAATCGATATGCGCTGCATGATGATTCCCGTAAAAATTATTAGAACGGCTACCTTACCACCAGTACAAGCAGCCTTGGCAAGTTCTCCCCCCGGCCGTACTATGCCCGGCATGAAATACATCAGCACACAACAACAGGGCGATGACAGCGCCAGAATCGGCATTTTACTGTGCAACCTGGGCACCCCCGATGCTCCTACACCCAGAGCCGTACGCCGTTATCTAAAGGAATTTCTATCAGACCCACGGGTGGTGGAAGCACCCCGAATCGCATGGTGGCTGATATTGAACGGCATCATACTTAACACCCGCCCTGCCCGCTCGGCTCGCGCCTATCGCTCCATCTGGACAGACACAGGCTCACCGTTACTGGTTCATACCCGACAGCAGGCCAGCGATCTACAGGCAGCACTAAGAATAAACGATAATGTCATCGTCAACTTTGCCATGCGCTACGGCAATCCCTCCATTACAGAGCAAATTCAGCTGTTGTGGGATCAGGGTGTAAGAAAATTACTGATATTACCTCTCTACCCACAATATTCCTGCTCTACCACTGCATCAGTATTTGATGCTGTTGCAGCTGATCTGCGCCAGCGTCGCTGGCTGCCGGAACTTCGCTTCGTTAGTCACTACCACCACCATCACAGCTATATCGCTGCATTGGCACAGAGTATCCGCCAACACTGGCGACAATATGGTCGCGCTCAGCAGTTAATTTTTTCCTATCACGGTGAACCCCAGCGCTATATGGATGCCGGTGATCCTTATTATCACCACTGTCTGCAAACCAGCCATCAGGTGGCGGCATTACTGGAGCTGGAAGACAAACACTACACCACCAGCTTTCAGTCACGCTTTGGCCGCGAACCCTGGTTGCAGCCCTATACCGATACTCTGTTAAAAAATCTGCCTGCCAGCGGCTGCGAGCATGTACAAATTATCTGTCCCGGCTTTGCCGCTGACTGCCTGGAAACACTGGAGGAAATCGCGCTGGATAATCGCAGGGTTTTTATCAGTGCTGGAGGGCAGGGCTTTGAGTATATTCCCTGCCTGAACGCATCCGGCGAACATATTGATGCGCTTAGCCATATTGTCCGCGACCATATTGGCGACTGGCTAGCCACAAATGCTTAAAGCCAGCGCCGCACCCGCTGACAATAGGCGGGGAAATCTTCGGGAAAAAGCGCCATCAGCATGGTCTCTTCCTGGCGGATAAAACGCTGCTGGATAATCAGCATAAACAGTGGCGGAACAATCAGGGCGACAGCTGCCCCCACAGTGATCGCCGTGCCCAACAACACCAGCGTCATACCCAGATACATCGGGTTGCGGGTGTGCGCGTAAATACCGTTAGTGACCAATGCGCTCACTTTTTTAAAAGGCACCATATCCGTACCCGCCCGGTGAAACAGTCCCCCGGCCACGATCAGCATAGCCAGCCCGGACACCAAAACAGCACCACCAATAGCCTGACTGAGACCACCGGTATAGCGCGGCCCCGGAAAAAATTCATTCAGACTGAAAATGGCAACAATACCAAATACGAGCCAGATGGGTGGATAAATAATCCGTTTGTACATACGGGCCTCCTGTCTCAATGATGGGCCAAATGTGCGCCGGCCGGTTCCAGAGAACCCATCGCATAAGCCAATGCGATACCAACTATAAAAGCCAGAGTCAGCTTGCCCCGATCGTGACTGTGAAATTGCACCTCAGGCAACAGATCGCTCAGTGCGATACAAATAAATGCACCGGCAGAAAAAGCCAGTGCAATAGCCACACCCAGGTTGCGATCATCACCGGCCATATCAACACCGAAGTAGAATAACAAGGCTCCCAACGGACACATCAGAGCAAAACCGATATTAACCAGCCAACGCGCCTTCAAACTCCAGCCACCGGCCTCCATTACTGTAATAATTGACATTGCATCCAGCGGTTTATGCAGCAAAATTGCCAGAAAAACACCGACACCCAACAAACCGCCCATACTATCAGCGCCACTCTCACCCTGTAGAACAGCACCCAGCGCAATACCGTCAATCAGCGTATGCACGCCCAGACCCAGACCAATACCAACCCAGCTCAGGCTGTGTATGCTACCGCTGTGGTGATTGTGGTGGCTGTAATCGTGATGATTGTGGCTTTGTGGTTCACCGTGACTAAAATCATGCTGGTGAAAGTGAAACAATCGCAGCAGCAGTAACATGACAACCAAACCGATCATCAGCCACCAGACCGTTTCATCAGCGGCATGATCACCGCCAAAGAGCGCCATACTGTGGGGTAACAGGTGATAAAAGGCCACCCCAAGCATCAGGCCTGATACAAAACTCATCATCAGCTGGGTACGGTTGTGGGTCATCCGTATACGCTGGGTAATCCAGCCACCCATCAGGGAAAATACGGCAATGGCGACACAATAAAAACTGAGTAAAAAAACGGGCGATGCCGACATGCGGGATAATCCGGTCACTAAGTGCAAGGTGGGCGCTGATTATTCCACACTTGCCCGCAGCCTTAAATGCAAGTCAAGAGCCATGCAGATAAAATTTGCTTTACACTGATCGCCACACGTTGAATTGACAGAACAAAAGACTCTCGTTAGCGTGAGCCGATATAAATAAAAAAGTCGAATCCAATGGCCTCAGCCAGGAACAGAGAGAACAACATGATGAGTACCGCTTGGCTGGCCGGTCCCGAACGTTCACTGACACGCTTTGCTGAAAAACCCAGGTACAGGGAAGGCCTCTACCGGGTTAGCGCCGACTGCTACGCCTGGCTTGTGCCCAATGGTGCCTGGGGTGAAACCAACATTGGTTTGATTGACTGTGGCCGCGAGAGTGTATTGATAGATACCTGTTGGGATTTACACTACACCACAGAAATGCTGGATTTCATGCATCCGGTAGTGGCGCATGCGCCCATCACTCACATTATCAATACCCATGCAGATGGCGACCACTGCTGGGGCAATCAGCTCTTTGGCAACACACGCATTATCAGCTCACAGGCTTGTGCCAGACACATTCATCACACCAGTCCGACAGCAATGAATGCGATCAAAAATATTGCCGGTATTGCCCGCCACCTGCCATTGCGGAGTATGCGTGACTTCGGCCACTATATGGGCGCCATGCTCAAACCCTACGACTTCAGCGGTATCAATGTACAGGCCGCCACCGAAACTTTCGTACAGGAAAAACAGTTACGCATTGGCAATATCGAGTTACAGCTGATTCAGGTTGGCCCCGCTCATACCGATGGTGACACTATTATTTACATACCTGAACGCAACACAGCTTACAGCGGGGATATTGTTTTTGCCGACTCCACACCTGTGGCCTGGGCTGGCCCTGTCGAAAATATCGTACAGGCACTGCGGCACCTGCTTGCATTGAAAGTGGACATTCTGGTGCCAGGACATGGACCATTGGCCACACCTGCAATAGTGCAGCAACAGATCGACTATTGGGAGTTTTTACAGGAAAACCTCTATCAGAGCTGCCAGCAGGGCATTGCCCCCCAGGATGCGGCCAGACAGCTATTGCTCTCTGCCCGTTTTGGCAATAGCCCTTTTGCCAACTGGGGCTCTCCTGAACGAGCCGTTACCAGTGCTTTCACACTCTACCGCCACTGGGGCATAAAGTTACCCGGGCTGCCCGACAAGCTGAACATCCTGAATGTGCTGAGGCACCAGGCCGGTACGGCCATGCGCCTGCCTCATGCCTCCCCGGCTGCAATGCACAGCTGGGATTAACGCTGTAACCAAAAACTACAACAGCACCAGATTATCGCGGTGGATCAGCTCATCATCACCACAATATCCAAGTATTTCAGTGATCATGGTCGAAGGCTTGCCCAGTAAGCGGCGTACCTCATCAGCACTGTAATTAATCAGCCCACGGGCTATTTCACGCCCCTGGACATCGCGGCAGGTAACCATATCACCGCGCTGGAAGTTACCTTCAACCGCCGTCACCCCCACTGGCAACAGGCTGCGACCAGATTCGCACAGCACTTTGACTGCACCATCATCAATCTCGACACTGCCCGGCACCCGGATCATACCCGCCAGCCACTGCTTGCGCGCATTCTGGGGTTGTTTACCCGTGCGCAGCCAGGTGCCCAGTTCAGCACCTGTACTGATACTGACCATGACCTTTGGCTCGCGCCCTGAGGCGATCACTGTTTCTGTACCTGAACGCGCCGCCAGCCGGGCTGCCCTCAGCTTGGTAATCATTCCTCCACGACCAAGGACACCGCCGTCACCGGCCATACCATCCAGTTCCGGCGCATGGACATCACACTGCCTGATAAGGCGTGCATCCGGCTTTTGTCGGGGATCGGCATCAAACAGACCCTGCTGGTCGGTCAGCAGCAGCAGTGCATCAGCATCAATCAGATTGGCCACCAATGCCGCCAGAGAATCGTTATCGCCAAAACGGATTTCATCGGTGACTACGGTGTCATTTTCATTGACCACTGGCATCACCCCAAAACGCAACAGGGTGTTGAGGGTACCCCGCGCGTTCAGGTAGCGATCACGGGCCAGCACGTCATCGTGACCCAGCAGTACCTGAGCAGTGGCGATGCCGTAGTCCCGGAAAGTATTTTCATAGCTCTGCACCAGTACTGACTGGCCGACAGCCGCCGCCGCCTGCAACTCGTGCAGCGCTGTGGGTCGAGCCGACCATTGCAGACGCACGACCCCCGCGGCCACAGCACCGCTGGATACCAGCACCACTTCACAACCACGCTCGCGCAGAGCCACCAGCTGGGCCACCAGATCAGCGATAATAGCCGGATCCAGTCCTTTGCCATCGTTGGTTAACAGGGCACTGCCCACTTTAACAACCCAGCGCCTGGCCTCGGCCAGCTCCTTGCGTTGTATCACCCCGGTCTCCGCCTGCTGCTGTTGGCTACTGCACATATTCGACGTCAACATCATCATCAAAGTCATCGTTATTATCTTCTGCCGCCTCAGCCCTTGCCTGCCGCCGCCGCAACTGTAGCTCGGCAATACGCTCGCGGGCTTCGCACTGCATCTGCGTCTGCTGCTCGCGTTCGGTCGCAGCCACCTCCGGGTCCGTCTGCTCACGCTCTCGCTGGGCCTCCAGCTGCAACATCATCTGCTGACAGAGCTGTTCTGTACCGGTAGCACTAATGGCCGAAATTTCATAGACCGGCCCCTGCCAGCCGAGGGTCTCAATCAGCGCCGCCCGCCGCTCAACCAGCTCATCAGCGCTCAGCAAATCAGTCTTGTTCAGCACCAGCCAACGCGGCCGCGCAGCCAGTGTCGGGCTGAAACGCTCCAGCTCGCGCACAATAGACAATGCCGCCTCGGCCGGTGTGAGTTCATCCCAGGGCGCCATATCAACAATGTGCAGCAAAATACGGTTGCGGGTCAGGTGTTTGAGAAAGCGAATACCCAGTCCGGCCCCCTCAGAAGCACCTTCGATCAACCCGGGGATATCAGCCACGACAAAGGAGCGGTGTGCATCAACCTTGACCACGCCGAGACTGGGTACCAGCGTGGTAAAGGGATAATTGGCCACCTTCGGCGTGGCCGCCGATACCGCCCGGATAAAGGTTGATTTACCGGCATTGGGCAAGCCCAACAGGCCGACATCAGCCAGCACCTTCAACTCCAGCTTGAGATTGCGCTGTTCGCCCTCGCTACCCGGCGTGGTCTGCCGCGGCGCACGGTTGGTACTGGATTTGAAACGGGTATTGCCAAGGCCATGAAAACCGCCCTGGGCCACCTTCAGTTGCTGCCCGACGCCCGACAGATCGCCCAGTATTTCGCCGCTGTCCTCGTCGATAATGGTGGTACCCACTGGCACTTTCAGCAGCAGGTCCTGACCGCTCTTGCCAGTACAATTACGACCGCGGCCCGGCTCGCCACTGTCGGCGCGATAAGAACGCACATAGCGATAGTCAACCATGGTATTAAGGCTATCGTCCGCCTGTATGATCACACTGCCGCCATCGCCGCCATCACCACCGTCGGGGCCACCCTTTTCAATGTATTTTTCCCGCCGAAAACTCAGGCAGCCGTTGCCACCTTTGCCAGCGAAAATTTTAATGCTTGCTTCATCTACAAATTTCATGATTCCGGTCTCTGCCGACCACTTCGCCACTGCTCACTTTACGCTGCAGCTGTTAATCAGGCCACACTATCAGGCTGTAAGGCAAAAAAAAGCCCCGTCATCTGACGAGGCTTTTTTGTTCCATGAATGTTTGTTCAGGCACTCACCACCTGTACAAACTTGCGGCTCTTCGGACCTTTGACTACAAATTCCACCTTGCCATCAGCAATGGCGAACAGGGTGTGATCCTTGCCGATGCGAACATTATCACCTGCGTGAAAACGGGTACCGCGCTGACGCACCAGGATATTGCCTGCTTTTACGGCCTGACCACCGAAACGCTTGACGCCGAGGCGCTTGCTTTCCGAATCACGACCGTTACGAGTACTACCACCAGCTTTCTTGTGTGCCATAGTCGATTATCTCCTTTACGCCGTAATGCCGGTAATCTTCACTTCGGTATACCACTGGCGGTGGCCAGTTTCTTTCCGGTAGTGTTTGCGGCGGTTAAATTTGACGATTTTTACCTTGGCGTGACGGCCATGACCAACCACCTCGGCAGTGACTTTGGCACCAGCCAAAACGGGGGTGCCAATCCTGACACTGTCACCACTGACCATCAGCACCTTGTCAAATTCGACAGATTCGCCCGTGGCCACTTCAAGCTTTTCCAACTTGAGGGTTTCACCCTCGATAACACGGTGTTGTTTACCACCGCTTTCAATAACTGCGTACATTCTTGCGCTCCGTTCAATTGGCCTGCTCGCAGTAAAAAACCCTTGTAAATCAAGGGGGCAGAGTCAGGCATAAACAGTTCCAACACACTGACACCACAAAACAAATACCCGGAGCCAGCGCAGAGGGCGGCGATTCTACTAAAATGCCGCGCCCGCAGCAAGCACACCGGGCCAGCGACCAATGATCGTCAAGCGCCCACCTTGACACTCAACCAGTGGCAACCTAGCATTCCCCCACCTTTTTATTTAGCTTCCACTACCAACGCGTTCATGCAGCAAATACGCACTACCGTTGCCAGCGAATTCGAGGCCGTGAACCGCCTGATCATCAGGCAGCTCGAATCCGATGTCGCTCTTGTCGAAAACATTGGCCATTACATCGTCGATGCGGGGGGCAAGCGCCTGCGCCCCCTGCTCGCCCTGCTCTGCGGTGCAGCTGCCGGTGGCTGCACTGAACGCCATATTACTTTTGCAGCAGTAATCGAGTTTATTCACACCGCCACTTTACTGCACGATGACGTTGTTGATATTTCCACTTTGCGCCGCGGCCGCCCCACCGCCAATGCTGAATTTGGTAATGCGCCCAGCGTATTAGTGGGCGACTTTCTCTATACCCGCGCCTTTCAGCTGATGGTGGACCTGGCTGATATGGACGTACTGCGACATATGGCCGACACCACTAATACCATTGCCGAGGGCGAAGTACTGCAACTCGTGCGCGCCGGCAACCCGGACACTTCCGAGGCCGATTACCTGCAAGTGATCACCCGCAAGACTGCCGTATTGTTTGCTGCGGCCTGTCACGGCGCAGCCACCCTGAGCGGCCTGAATGGCAAGCAGCGTCAGCAACTGGCGGATTTTGGACTGAATCTCGGCATTGCCTTCCAGATGATTGACGATGTACTGGACTACGAGGGCGACCCGGCCACCATGGGTAAAAATGTGGGCGATGACCTTACTGAAGGCAAGGTTACCCTGCCTCTGATTCATGTTATGGCCACCGGTCCCGATGCTGATCGCTTGCTGGTGCGCGAGGCAATCAGCAGTAAGTCTGCTGAGCAGCTCAATGCTATTGTCGAGGCTGTCCAGCGCAGCGGCGGCTGCGACATTACCCGCGAGCGGGCACAGCAGTATCACGACAAAGCACTCTCCTGCCTTGAAGATATGACCGACAGCCCGGCCAGAGAGGCTCTACTGGCTATTACTGCCCTGTCTGTGCGGCGCGATCACTGATTCAGCAAACCGCATAAAACTGTAAACGCTGACGTGTCTGCTTTACTCCGTTGACTGTACTTTACTATACGATATGTGCAGCTTTTGCCCGCACGGCGTCTTTGGACCATCACCTGACAACAGCACACCATACAATCACTGCTTAACCAGCAACAGCAAGGGAGCGATCACGATGAGCAGCAGACAAAAACCCGGCCCGGTGCTTGTTACCGGCGCAAACTCCGGCTTTGGCCTGGCCGCCACTTTGCGTTTTGCCAGGCGCGGCTGGGATACCTGGGGCACCGTTCGCTCTAGGGCCAAGGCCAACATCCTGACCGCTGCGGCCAAAGAAGCCGGAGTCAGCGAGCGGGTGCATCCGCTGGTACTGGATGTATCCAATCACGATGCGCTGACCAAAGCCTGGCCCAGGCTGCCGCCCTTTTACGCCGTCATCAACAATGCAGGCTACTCTGAACTGGGCGCAGTTGAGGATATCAGCGCTGATCAAGCCAAAGATCAACTGAACGTTAACCTGATCGCACCCGCTGTTATTGCCAGGCTGGCTCTGCCCGCCATGCGTGAACGGGGCGAAGGTCGCATTATTATGGTGTCATCAGTTGCTGGCCGGGTTGCTATTTTGCCTTTAAACGGCTGGTACCACGCCTCCAAATTTGGCCTGGAAGCCCTGTCTGATGTGCTGCGTATGGAAGTAGCCAGTTTCGGAGTTAAAGTCTGCATTGTCGAACCGGGTACCTTCAAGACCAATATCGACGTTGCAGCCCAGCAAACAGCCGCTGCCAGAGCATATGAAGATTCACCATACCAAAAGGTCTACAAACGTATTGAACGCAGCGCCAACCTCATCAAATATGCACCGCCTGCGGATATTGTTGCACGCACGATTGTATCAGCGGTTGAAAGCCGACGTCCCCGTCGGCGCTATCTTGTGGGTGCCGATGCACTGGCGGCAGTAGCTGGCAATGCACTTATCCCACGAGCCTTCCTTGACAACGCCACCCGCCTGCTCGCTGGCCTTCGCAGTAAAAACTGATGACCTTTGATAGCCTGAGTGGGCCGCTTTACAGCAGCCCACAGGCCTTCTTATACTCATGCGTTTTTTCACTGTATGTTCAAGTCTGGGCAAAATAATGACCTCTCAGCCAAAACTGACCGATCTGCCCGCTTTTGGCGAGCTGCAACACAGTGCCAGACGGCTTTTATCAGCCAATATCAGCTCTCTGTTTACAACAGAAGCTGGCCGAGCCCGAACGTTCAGCACAGAAGCAGCTGGCTTACGGCTGGATTATTCCAGGCAACTGCTCGACAACAAAGCCCGCAAGCAACTGCTTGCGCTGGCCACTCAGGCACGATTGCCCGATCAAATTCAGGCACTGCTATCGGGAGCTGAAGTCAACAATACTGAACATCGCCCCGCCCTGCACAGCCTGCTGCGTGCCAGCAGTGCCCCTGCAAAGCTGGCCGACAAATTTTCTGAAGTTCAGGCCTGCCGCTCACAAATGCAGAACTGGGCCAACAAAATCAATACCGGCCAGCACAAGGGTTTTTCCGGGCAGGCCATTAGCGATATCGTCAATATCGGCATCGGCGGCTCTGACCTTGGACCGCGCCTGGTCAGTGAGGCCCTGCAGGCCTTTGTCGGCGGTATCACCTGTCACTATACTGCCAATCTCGATCCCGCTGACCTGCAAGGTACCTTGCAAAAACTAAATCCGGCCTCAACGCTGTTTATTATCTGCTCCAAATCCTTTCGCACCGAAGAAACACTAATCAATGGCCGGAGCGCCCGGCAGTGGCTGCTACAGACCGGCGCCACTGAGACCGACCTGAACCGGCATTTCCTTGCGGTGACAACCAATCTTGCTGCGGCAGCGGACTTTGGTATTTCACCAGATCACTGCCTGCCCTTATGGGACTGGGTCGGCGGGCGCTATTCTTTGTGGTCGGCGGTGGGCCTGTCTTGTGCCATTGGCCTTGGCTGGTCCCATTTTGAAGCTCTGCTGGCCGGCGCCGCCGCCATGGATGAACACTTTGCCTGTGCACCACTGACTGACAATATGCCAGTCCTGACGAGCCTGCTGGAGATCTGGTGCTGCAATGGACTGGGTGCCGCCAGCCAGGCGGTACTGCCCTATGATCATGGTCTGGCCAGGCTGCCGGATTTTTTACAGCAGCTGAGCATGGAAAGTAACGGCAAGGGCGTGCGCTGTAACGGAAGCCAACTGGACTGTGACAGCGCTCCTATCCTGTGGGGGTCGGCAGGCAGTATCGGCCAGCACTCTTACTTTGAATTACTGCACCAGGGTACCCGCCTGTGCCCGGCGGATTTTATTCTGCCACTGACCAGCCACACGACCATGAAACAACAGCACCGTCGTCTGGTAGCCAACTGTCTGGCCCAAA
Source organism: Parahaliea sp. (assembly GCA_047974765.1). Taxonomy (GTDB): domain Bacteria; phylum Pseudomonadota; class Gammaproteobacteria; order Pseudomonadales; family Halieaceae; genus JBKECP01. The sequence continues at coordinate 105,667 of JBKECP010000046.1, forward strand.
GCCGCGCCCTGCTGGTCGGACAGTCACTGGATCAGGCTCATCAACGCTTGCGGGCACGCGGCCTGAGCGAGAGCGAGGCAGACACACTGGCGCCCCACCTGGTAATGCCCGGCAATCGCCCTCACAACATCATCAGCTTCCAGGCGTTGACGCCACAGACACTGGGCGCACTGCTGGCCCTCTACGAACACAAAACCTATTGCTGCGGCCAGCTATGGGGGGTTAATTCCTTTGATCAATGGGGTGTTGAACTGGGCAAGGAAATTGCCGCTGACCTGCTTGGCCGAATGGAAGATCAACAGGCGAACGAAAGCACCTCCGGCGAGCTGGATCCGGCCACTGAACAGCTGCTGATTCAGTGGCGCAAGAGCCAGTCACCGAATTGAAAAAACGGCATTCTCATTGGCGACCCGCTCACGCTGGTTGCAGGTATTTTGCACGAACCACCAGGCCGTTTTCTCCTGTTCGTGACACTGACCAAAGGCGGGCGCTACCTGCTATTGATTGCCACGATGCTGTGACTGGGACAGTGAATCACTGTCTTTTTGCAAGCCAGGCAAAATCTTTCCAAATCCGACAGGCAAGCAGGCACAAGGCTCACCCCATCAAGGCCAGCACCTCTGCTGTTTTCGCCTGCATCAGAGCCACATCCCCGCGACTTTCAACATTCAGACGTACCACCGGCTCGGTATTGGACATACGCAGGTTAAAACGCCAGCTGTCAAAGCTCATGCTTAGGCCGTCAACCTTTTCCACCTGTTCAGCAATCTCGCGGTAATGGGCTTCGACACTGGCCAGCACCGCTGCCGGATCGGCAATGGTGCGGTTGATCTCGCCACTACAGGGATAGGCCGCCATGCGCTCGGCCACCATGGCTGACAAACTCTGGCCACGACTGGACATCAGACCTGTCACCAGCAGCCAGGGAATCATGCCGCTATCACAGTAAGCGAAGTCACGAAAATAGTGATGGGCGCTCATCTCACCACCATAGATGGCGTTTTCCTTGCGCATACGCTCCTTGATAAAGGCGTGTCCGGTCTTGCTCTGGATAACCTGCCCGCCAAGAGATCTGGCCATATCAATAGTGTTCCAGACCAATCGGGGGTCATGTACGATACCCGCCCCGGGACTTTGCTCAAGGAAGGCCTGTGCCAGCAAACCCACCAGGTAGTAACCCTCAATAAACTCACCTTTTTCATCAAAGAAAAAGCAGCGGTCAAAGTCACCATCCCAGGCAATACCGAGATCGGCGCCGTGTTCGCGCACTGCGGCAATGGTCGCTGCACGGTTTTCCTCCAACAGCGGATTGGGCACACCGTTTGGGAAGTTGCCATCAGGCTCATGGTGTAGCTTGACAAAATCAAAGGGCAGGTGCGGCTCAAGCAGATCGACAATGCGACCGGCACCGCCGTTACCGGCATCCACCACCAGTTTCATTGGGCGAAGGGCCGCCACATCAATATAACCGAGCAGGTGCTCGACATAAGCTGCATCCACATTGAGGTTGTGCAACTGGCCACGCTGTTTTGCTGCGGTGAAGGTATTGCGTATTGCCAGGTCACGGATATCGAACAGCCCGGTATCGCCGGAAACAGGCCGGGATTGTTCGCGCACAAATTTCATGCCGTTGTAATCTTTGGGATTGTGGCTGGCGGTAACTGCAATACCACCATCCATGTCGGCATGAGAGGTGGCGAAATAAATTTCCTCGGTACCGCTTTGACCGATGTCATAAACATCCACGCCCTGCTCCAGCAAACCTTCAGTCAAGGCTGCCTTGATTGCCTTGCTGGTCAGCCGGATATCCTGACCGACAACCACTTTGCCCGGCTTGACCACCTCGGCATAGGCGCGCCCGATACGGCGGGCAATATCTTCATTGAGTTGATCGGGAATACGGCCACGCACATCATAGGCTTTAAAACAAGTCAGTTCTTCCACGGCTGGCACTCAATCCTTTTGGTAAATATTTTCATACACGTAGTTGGTCGCTTCGACAAAGCCCGGCACGCTGCCACAATCAAAACGGCGCCCCTTGAAACGGTAAGCAATTACGCAACCGCGCCGGGCCTGGGTTTGCAGGGCATCAGTCAGCTGGACTTCGCCATTGGCACCGGGCGGCGTTTCACGCAGGATGTCAAAAATATCCGGCGTCAGAATATAACGGCCGATAATAGCCAGATTAGAGGGGGCATCAGCAGCATCGGGTTTCTCGACCATCTCATCAACGCGATAAATACCATCCTTGATGCTTTCACCGCCAATCACACCGTATTTGTGGACATCCTCCATTGGCACCTCCTGAATAGCAACAATGGAGCAACGAAACTGCTTGTACAGCTCCGCCATCTGGGTCAGCACAGCCGGGCCCTCATTCAGACACAAATCATCCGACAGGATCACACCAAAAGGCTCGCTGCCCACCAGCGCCTCACCCGTCAGTATCGCGTGCCCCAGTCCACGCATCTCACGTTGGCGCACCATGGGAAACACACCCTTGTCGAGGATGTCCCGTATACCGGCAAGATATTTTTCCTTGCCGGTGCCGGAAATCTGGTGTTCCAGCTCAAAACTGATATCAAAATGATCGGCAATGGCACGCTTACCCCGCCCTGTCACCATGGCACAGGTAGTCATTTCCGCCTCAATCGCTTCCTCAACGCCGTATTGCACCAATGGCTTGTTGACCACTGGCAGCATTTCCTTGGGCATGCTCTTGGTGGCAGGTAAAAAGCGTGTGCCATAACCCGCCACAGGAAACAGGCATTTTTTAATCATTGTGCAGACTCCTTATCTTTATTCTTTGAGGGCTCACTGCGGCCATAGACATCTTCAAAACGAACAATGTCATCCTCTCCCAGGTAGGCGCCAGACTGAACTTCAATCACTTCCAGCGGAATACGGCCAGGGTTGGCCAGACGGTGTTTGTGCCCGAGGGGAATATAGGTGGACTGGTCTTCGGACAGCATGAATACACGATCACCACAGGTCACCTCGGCAGTGCCACGCACCACCACCCAGTGTTCAGCGCGATGATGATGCATCTGCAGCGACAGTGTCTGCCCCGGACTGACAATAATCCGCTTGACCTGAAAACCCTCGGCAACTACCAGCGACTCATAGGAACCCCATGGACGATAAACCCGTGGATGATGCTCGGTTTCGTCACGCTGCTGTATTTTCAGGGTCGCAACGAGTTTTTTGACATCCTGCACCTTATTGCGATCAGCCACCAACACAGCATCACTGGTCTCAACCACGACCAGATCCCTCACTCCGGTAGCAGCCACCAGCCGGGACTCACTGCGAATATAGCTACCCCTACAATCATTGAGCAGCACATCACCTGCACTCACATTGCCATCGACATCCTGCCCGGCCACCTCCCACAACGCCGACCAGGCGCCAATATCAGACCAGCCACAGTCCAGCGCCACGACACCACCGGCGCGGGTGTGTTCCATCACGGCATAATCGATACTGTCAGCGGGGCAGGCAGCAAAAGCCTGCACATCGGGACGGACAAAGTCCAGATCACTGACGGCAGAAGACATGGCCTGCCGACAGGCTTCAACAATAGCCGGTGCATAGCGCTCAAGCTCAGCCAGATAGCTATCGGCACGCAGCAGGAACATACCGCTGTTCCAGAGGTAGTCACCACTATCCACATATGTGCGGGCTGTATCGGTATCGGGTTTTTCAACAAAACGCCTGAGATCAAAAACTCCATCGGCCTCCTGCGCTCCGCAGCCTATATAGCCATACCCGGTCTCAGGTCGGGTCGGCACGATACCGAAGGTCACCAAACGGCCCGCTTCAGCCAGCGGCAGCGCACGAAAAACCGCATCGGCAAAGGCATCCACCTGCCGCACCAGGTGGTCTGCCGGCAACACCAACATCAGAGCTTGCGGGTCACTGAGCTGCAAATGCAGGGCCGCCAGTGCCACTGCCGGTGCCGTATTGCGTCCCACCGGCTCCAGAATCAGAGCGGCCGCCTCAGTTTCAATCTGATGCAACTGCTGGGCAACCATAAAACGGTGCTCTTCATTACACACAACAACAGGCGCGCGGCAATCCAGCCCTCGGGTGCGCAACAAGGTGTCCTGCAACATGGAATAATCGCCCGCCAGCGGCAATAACTGCTTGGGATGTAACTCGCGGGAAATGGGCCACAAGCGGCTGCCCACGCCGCCTGAAAGTAATACGGGAACCACCATGCTATCGTCCTTTAATATTAACCGTGGTACGGCTTCTGATCTGGTCGGGCAGAGGCAAGGTTGACGCGCATCCTGGCACATCACTGGCTGCCCCCGACTGGATATCTTCCCGAAACGGGATCAGACACCTTATTAAAGCGCGCAGTGTAGCTGATCGCACCCTTGGGAGGCCACCTGCGGCCAGGTTTATAGGCTGGACTTGTGAGCCGCAACCATTAGAATGGGCACGCTTGTATTTTTAACCCGGCAGATTGTGTTGCCGGATCAGCAAATTTGTCCAAATACCAGGTAAAGGCATTCTGTGTACAGAGGCACCCTGGATCAGGGCTCAACGGGATACCCTATGACCGCAAAAAGCTCATTTACGAAAGAAGACCTTATCGACTGTGGCCACACCAGGCTGTTTGGCCCAGGCAATGCCCAGCTGCCAACAGGTCAGATGCTGATGCTTGATCGCATCGCACACATCAGCTCAGAAGGCGGCAAATATGGTAAGGGTGAAATTATCGCTGAGCTTGATATCAACCCTGATCTCTGGTTTTTCCAGTGTCACTTTCCGGGCGATCCGGTAATGCCTGGCTGCCTGGGACTTGACGCCATGTGGCAGTTACTGGGCTTCTTTCTTGGCTGGCGTGGCAATCCTGGCAGGGGGCGCGCTTTAGGCTCAGGTGATGTAAAATTCACAGGCCAGATACTGCCCACTGCAAAAAAAGTGGTGTACCACATTCATGTGAAACGGGTGATTGAGCGCAAGCTGATTATGGGTATCGCCGACGGTACTGTGTCCGTCGATGACCGCGAGATCTATACCGCCGCTGATCTCAGGGTGGGCCTGTTCAGTTCTACGGAGTCTTTCTAAAGCCATGACAAGACGAGTAGTGGTTACCGGGCTGGGCATCGTGTCCTGCCTGGGCAATGATGCCGATTCAGTGACAAAATCGCTCTATGAGGGCCGCTCAGGCATCACCCTGCAGCAGAACCAGATCGATGCCGGCATGCGCTCTCATGTAGGTGGCGTGCCAGTGATCGATATCGCCGAGCATATCGACCGCAAGCAGCTGCGCTTTATGGGCGATGCAGCGGCCTATGCCTTTATCTCCATGCAGCAGGCCATAGCCGATGCAGGACTGGATGACAGTGACGTCTCCAATGTTCGCACCGGCATTATTGCCGGTTCCGGTGGCGCCTCTTCTGCCAGTCAGGTGGATGCAGCCGACACCCTGCGTGAACGCGGTCTGCGCCGCGTTGGCCCCTACCGCGTCACCCAGACAATGGGTTCTACTGTTTCAGCCTGTCTGGCCACTCCTTTTAAAATCAAGGGGGTCAATTACTCTATTTCCTCTGCCTGCTCTACCAGTGCTCACTGTATTGGCAACGCCATGGAGCAAATCCAGCTCAACAAGCAGGACATCGTCTTTGCCGGTGGCGGCGAGGAGCTGCACTGGTCAATGAGCTGCCTGTTCGACGCTATGGGCGCTCTATCCACCAAGTATAACGACAACCCGGAACGGGCCTCACGCGCCTATGATGCTGACCGTGACGGGTTTGTGATCGCCGGCGGTGGCGGCATGGTGGTACTGGAAGAGCTGGAGCATGCACGTGCGCGCGGCGCCAAAATTTATGCCGAGCTGGTCGGTTATGGTGCCACTTCTGATGGCTATGACATGGTTGCCCCTTCCGGTGAAGGCGCTGTGCGCTGTATGCGACAGGCTCTGACTACAGTTGAAGGTCCGGTGGACTATATCAATGCTCACGGCACCTCCACTCCCGCCGGTGACATTCAGGAACTGAAAGCCGTGCGCAGTGCCTATGAAGACCGCGATCATATCCCGGTAATCGGCTCCACCAAGTCACTATCGGGCCACTCTCTGGGTGCAGCCGGCGTACAGGAGGCCATCTACTCCCTGCTGATGCAGCAGGCAGGCTTTATTGCTGCCTCAGCCAACATTGAAAACCTTGATTCTGAAGCAAAAGGACTACCAATCGCCATTGCGCGCCATGATAACGTCGACCTGCAACGCATCATGTCCAACAGCTTTGGCTTTGGTGGCACCAATGCTTCACTGGTCTTTCAAAAATACAATGGCTAGAGCGACCGTCACAATATAGACAACACAACGACCAGACAGTAGCTCTGATTTATAGGAAGAAGTATCAGACAGCGCTCAGGAATACGGTTCTGACCGACTTTCATTATTTCGGTAGTAACGGTTGAGTGTATCGCTGACAAAACCTCGCCAGGGCACCTGCTTAATACCAAATGTATTGCGCAGGCAGCTACAGTCCAGGCGAAAAGCCAATGACTGTTCAGCGTATTTTTCCTGTAGCGTCAGTCCGCTTGTTTCAACATCCTGAAACCGGGACATACAGGTCAGTACAACACTGGCAAACTCATAAAGATTACAGGCATCACTACTGCAATAGTGGTAGTTACCCCAGGACTCAGCACCCGCATCAAGCTGATCCAGCACACCGGCAATAATTCGCGCTGCATCCAGTGACGAAACCGGACAGATCCGCTGATCGGCGGCAAATGACAATACACCACCTGCCTGCAACTGCATCAGCGTGGTAATCAGTAAATTATCACCATGGGCGGCAAAAACAGGGCCAAGACGCAGAATCAGGTGACGCTGGCAACGCTCTCTGATCAGGTGTTCAGCTTTTTGCAGTAATTTGGCCGTTCGATTCTCGCTATCACCATTGAGTTGCTCGTTATAGGGACGCTCCTGCCGCCCGGAAAAAACGCGCGCACTGGATAGCAGCATATAAATGGCATCAGTCCGACGGGCCGCTTTTGCCAGCCACTCACAACGGGCCACATCAATATCGGCAAGACCTTCAGCACCATCAACAGCACTTTGCAGCCGGGTATCAATAATGACATCCGCCCTCGCCCGCTGTACTGCCTTCTTCGCCCGACGCTCACTTTTCCAGCGGCCGGTAGTAATTGTCAGAGCTTCCACCTGATGACGGCCGACCTGCTCCAAAAAATCCTCCAGATCCATGCCCAGCGCAGTATCTGCGCCAACCAAAAGCACCTTCACGGAAGACTACCGGTCACCGAAGGCCAACGCTTCATCAGTGGTACCACGATCATTGGCACAAATCGCTCAGAAGGGAATATCGTCGTCGAAATCGTTATTAAAATCGGCCACAGGGGCCGCAGATGATTGTGGAGCTGATGCCTGGGAGGTCGTTGCCTGTGGACGCCCGGCCGATACCGTGCCACCACTGTATTCATCGTAACCACCACCCGTGGAGCCGCCCTGACCGGCACTACGACTGTCCAGCATTTGCATTTCACTGGCCACAATTTCAGTGGTGTAACGATCCTGGCCATCCTGCCCCTGCCACTTACGGGTGCGCAGAGCACCTTCCACATAAACTTTCGCGCCCTTGCGCAGATATTCACCGGCAATTTCAGCCAGGCGATTGAAAAAAACCACCCGATGCCACTCAGTGCGCTCCTGGGGCTGACCTGTCTGTTTGTCTTTCCAGGTTTCAGAGGTCGCCACACTGACATTCGTCACGGCACCGCCAGAAGGCATATGGCGGATCTCCGGGTCCTGGCCGAGATTGCCTACAAGAATCACTTTGTTCACGCCGCGCGCCATAATTATTCCTCGATCAGGCTGAATTGGAGTAAAAACTGCAAGCGCAGACTATAACAACCGCCATGGGCAAAATCGACTACCCATGGCAAAGCAAATTCATCCAATGCGTTCCGGCTCACAAGGACGGGTCAACAGAAGCACCCAGCGGCTGACGCGGCAACCCGAAACAAAGCCAGAGCAGGGCCAGCGCAGTACACAGCAACAACAGGCAGGTCGCCCCCTGCACCTGCACAATCAGGCCGCCAAGCGCGCCACCGGCAAAAGCCCCCATAAACTGGCAAGTACTGTAAATACCCAGCGCCGTGCCCCGACCACCGGCAAAAACCGTTTTACTGACCAGCGAAGGCAATGTTGCCTCCAGATAATTAAATGCGAGAAAAAACAAAAACAGACTCAACCAGATCAGCACAGGCTGTGCGCTGCCTATCATTATTATCAATGCCAGTACCAGCAAAGCGATAGCCACACCAAAGGTCTGACGCAATCTGCCGCCCTGCTCGGCCCGACGCATCAGTGGAAATACCAGCAGCAGTGACAGTGTGACAACAGCCAGATAAACCTGCCAGTGCTGCTCACGCGACAAACCAGCTACGCTCTCCAGCAAAGTCGGAACCACCATAAAGCTGGCTGTTAAAATAAAGTGCAGTATAAATACGCCACTGTTGAGCCGCAGCAAGGCTCCGTCTTTAAGACTGCGGGGCACCAGATTGCTGCGAGCGCCAACCTCATCGTGTTCGATACCCCGCGCCGATGGTGCAGGCGTTGCCACCAACACAACCACAATGCCAGCCAGCGCCAACAATACCGTAAAAAAGAATACAGCTGACAAACCGCCCCAGGCCGCCATAACCGGCCCCAACACCATGGCAACAGCAAAGGCCACACCAATACTGCCGCCAATAATAGCCATCGCTTTGCTGCGTTGCTCATCGCGGGTGAGATCAGCCACCATGGCCATCAATGTACCGGCAATGGCACCGGCACCCTGCAATGCACGCCCGAAAATCACACCGTGAACAGACTCAGCCATCCCGGCCACCAGGCTACCCAGGGCAAATAACAACAAACCACCCACAATCACCGGTTTGCGACCAATATGGTCAGATAGCCAGCCAAACGGAATCTGCAACAAAGCCTGACTCAAACCATAAATACCCACAGCCAGGCCAATCAGGGACGGGCTGGCACCTCGCAGATCAGCTGCATAAAGTGCCAGCAGGGGCAGCACCATAAACAGGCCGAGCATGCGAAAACAGTACAACAGCGCCAGCGAGCTGACAGCACGCCGCTCCTGCGAATTCATTGGGTACTTGCTAATCACGGTTTTCACTGCCTCAGGGCGGGTTCACTGTCAAAAAGGCGGCGTCATGGTATCAGCTTTCACCTGTACGAACATCCGGACAAAACTATTCGCCCTTAAAATATATTCTGGCTTTGCCAGAGCTCGGGCTGCCCACTTATACTGCCGGGTTTGATATTTTCGGTGGCCAGCGGTAGCCGCCCTCTTTCAGGTGAACTATGGACAGTATTCAGGTTCGCGGCGCGCGCACCCACAATCTCAAAAATATCGATCTGGACATCCCCCGTGATAAACTGGTGATCATTACCGGGCTGTCGGGCTCGGGCAAATCTTCACTGGCCTTTGACACGCTCTACGCCGAGGGTCAACGCCGTTATGTGGAATCCCTGTCCACTTATGCCCGGCAGTTTTTGTCGATGATGGAAAAGCCTGATATCGATCATATTGAAGGCTTGTCACCTGCCATTTCCATCGAACAGAAATCCACATCCCACAATCCTCGCTCAACTGTAGGCACCATCACCGAAATTTACGACTACCTGCGCCTGCTGTTCGCCCGCGCTGGTGACCCGCGTTGCCCCGACCACCACGTCAGCTTGCAGGCCCAGACCGTCAGTCAAATGGTCGATGCCGTATTGTCACTACCCGAAGGTAGTAAACTGATGCTGTTGGCACCCATTGTGCGTGATCGCAAGGGTGAACATTTGCATATCTTTGAAGAATTGCGCGGGGCAGGCTTTGTCCGCGCACGTATTGACGGCATCGTTACCGACCTCGATGACGTACCCTCCCTCGACAAAAAGCGCAAACATCGCATTGAAGTGGTGGTTGATCGCTTTAAAGTGCGGCCGGATCTCAAATTGAGGCTGACAGAATCCTTTGAAACGGCGCTGGAGTTGACCGATGGCCTGGCCACTGTCAGCCCGATGGAGGGCGAGGCAGAGGAAATCATGTTCTCCGCCCGCTTTGCCTGCCCCGAATGCGGGCACAGTATTGACGAACTGGAACCCCGGCTGTTTTCTTTCAACAACCCCGCCGGAGCATGCGCTGGTTGCGATGGTCTTGGTGTAAAGCAGTATTTCGATGCCGAGCGCATCCTGTTACACCCCGAAGCAAGCCTGGCTGAGGGCGCCATTCGCGGCTGGGACCGGCGCAATGTTTATTATTTCCAGATGCTAACCAGCCTGGCCGAGCACTACGGTTTTGATATCGACACCCCTTTCCTGAGGCTGCGTAAAAAATATCAGCAACTTATCCTGCATGGCAGTGGCAAAGAGGAAGTTGCCTTCTCTTACGTCAATGATCGCGGTGATATCTTCAAGCGCACTCACCCTTTTGAAGGTATTTTGCCGAATATGGAGCGCCGCTACCGCGACACCGAGTCCCAGTCGGTGCGCGAGGAACTGGCTAAATACCTGGCCACTCAACCCTGCCCTGATTGTGGCGGCACTCGCCTGCGTCGGGATGCTCGCCATGTTTATGTGGATGAACGCACACTGCCGGACATTACCAATATGCCGGTGGGCGAAGCGGAACTGTATTTTGAACAATTGCAACTGCCGGGACGCAAGGGCGAAATTGCCAGTAAAATTCTCAAGGAGTTGCGCGCACGTTACCGCTTTCTGGTGGATGTCGGCCTGAATTATCTGACCCTCAATCGCAGCGCCGAAACCCTGTCTGGCGGCGAGGCCCAACGTATCCGCCTGGCCTCCCAGATTGGTGCCGGCCTGGTCGGAGTGATGTACATCCTGGACGAACCCTCCATTGGCCTGCATCAGCGCGACAATGAACGCCTGTTAAACACTCTCACCCACCTGCGAGATCTTGGCAATACCGTGCTGGTAGTGGAGCACGATGAAGATGCTATCCGCAGTGCCGATCATATCATCGACATTGGTCCCGGCGCGGGTATTCACGGTGGGCAAATTGTCGCCCAGGGCAGCATCAAGGATATAGTCAGACAGAAAGACTCACTAACCGGCGCCTACTTATCGGGCAAAAAAGCCATTACTGTTCCCACCACCCGCACGACCCGCAACGACCAACGCCTGCTGCGACTGTCTGGCGCCAGCGGTAACAATCTACAAAATGTCGACCTGGAACTACCGCTGGGTCTGCTGACCTGCATCACCGGTGTATCCGGCTCGGGCAAGTCAACCCTGATCAACAATACGCTCTATCCAATTGCAGCCACTGCACTCAACGGCGCTACCACATTGGTTCCGGCAGCACACAAAGGCATCGAAGGGCTGGAGCAGGTAGACAAGTGTATTGATATTGACCAAAGCCCCATTGGCCGCACTCCGCGCTCTAATCCGGCCACCTATACCGGCATCTTTACACCGGTGCGCGAACTCTTTGCAGGTACTCAGGAAGCCCGCTCACGGGGCTACAAGGCCGGTCGCTTCAGCTTCAATGTCAAGGGCGGTCGCTGTGAAGCCTGCCAGGGCGATGGTGTAACCAAAGTGGAAATGCACTTTTTGCCCGATATCTATGTACCCTGCGATATCTGCAAGGGCAAACGCTACAATCGTGAGACTCTGGAAATCCGTTACAAGGGCAAAAATATCCACGAAGTACTGGAAATGACCGTCGAAGATGCACTTGCCTTTTTTGAACCGGTACCCACCATCGCCCGTAAATTACAAACCCTGATGGATGTGGGCCTGTCCTATATTCGCCTGGGGCAAGCAGCAACCACACTGTCCGGTGGCGAGGCCCAGCGGGTCAAATTGTCACGCGAGCTATCCAAGCGCGACACTGGCCAGACCCTGTATATCCTTGATGAGCCTACTACCGGTCTGCACTTTGAGGATATCCGCCAACTGCTGGAGGTACTACACCGCCTGCGCGACCATGGCAACACAGTAATCATCATCGAGCACAATCTGGATGTCATCAAAACTGCCGATTGGCTGATCGATCTCGGCCCTGAAGGCGGTTCCGGCGGCGGCCAGATCATTGCCGAAGGCACACCTGAAGATGTCGCCGCCAACAAAGCCTCCCACACCGGCCGTTTTTTGGCACAGTTACTGACAGCAAAAGCAAAAACGGCCACACAACGCAAAAAGAAAACCAATTGATACACTGGGCAGGCACCAACAATTCAGGTTCAGCGTATAAACAGGAGAGCATGACAATGAGTGATCTGCTACAACAGTCCATTCACTACACAGGTCGTCTGGCTGCAATATTGCTTCTGACAACTGCTCTGCCGGTATCGGCTGAATTTACACCCGCTGAACGCATCAGCCTGCAGGCACCTTCTCTCGACGGTGACTTTGACGATGAGGCCTGGCTGGTTTACAGCTATCAGGTCGATTCGCAAGGCAAGGTAAAAGATGCCGTGATCCATGCCTCCAACGGTATCGCAATGGTTGACCAGGATATGCTCACTCAAATTCGCGCCTTGCAATACCACCCGGCCACCCGCGACGGCAAGTCAGTGGAGGTATCAATGGGGCCAGTGGTATACACCTGGATTCTGGACATACCCCGTAAAATGTCAGATACCTTTGATACCCGCTACCAGGAAGCCTGGTCATTATTTCAGGATGGACAATATGCTGCAGCAGCAGATATCGCTGCCGAGCTTGGCAACAGACCCGGGCGCAATGCCTACGAAGAGGTTAAATACCATATTCTGGCAGCCTCCATCGCCAACCGGCAGAATGATCCATCCATAGAACTGCGCCACCTGATGCGAATTGGATCTTTGCAGGAACTGGCTGATCGCAATAATTTTCAACACGCCTATGTAGAACCTGCACACTATGCTTTGATGCTGGCTCGCGTGCAGGCTATTCAACTTGACAATAATCAGCTGGCTGATGCCGAAGAAACCGTCAGCAAACTGCTGCGTTACGGTGTCAGCGATGAGCTTCGTCAGAAGGTCCAAAGTGCCCAGCAAAAAGCCGGGACCCGCTGGCAACAATTACACGAAACTGTCACCCAGGCAGAAATTACCGCACCCTATCGGGGTGGTCCCGGCACCTGGAAATCCGGCCTCCGGCGGGAACGTTTTAGCATCAGAAATGTAAAAGGTGATATCAGCTGGATCTTTTTAGTCTGCGCAGAGCAGGAACGCCGCTTAAATTACCCCACGCGCTCACCCTGGGTTGTGCCCGACGGCTGGCAAAACTGCCAGATTGAGGTCGGCGGCCAGGACGGCACCCGTTTTGAATTACAGCAAATGCGTTAGTTTGGTCCTGAATTTCGCAATCATCAGATACTTACCAGCACCTGATGATTGCGATTACTTTATTCAGATTCCCGGGGCCACTTCTACAAAAACAGCTCCGAAAGATCCAATACCCGAGCGGAAGGCAGAAGCATGCCTCAATGAAGGGCATTGCAGGCCAAAATCAGCCTGGCATGCCTGTTACCCGTGGATTAAGACGCACAAAAACAGCAGCAAGTAATATTATTCCAACAGTTAATATCACTAAAGCAAACCGGCCTGTACTGGGTATTGGAGATGCTGATGAAGACGAGGGTGAAGCCATACTTCTCAACACCAGGTCAATATTAACATCAACCGTTACCACACTATTTGACAACAATACCACAGGCGTACCAATAACAGGCGCATCCCAAGCAAAGCCAGCAGGCGCACCAGGAAGAGCGGCATCAATCGTACAGCTTGAATCAATATGTACACCCGAAACCGTTACTAAACTACCTACCTGACCAGGGTAAGAGAATGTTGCTTGATGCGTTGTTCCTGCAGTAGGCAAATCACAGGTTGCTATAAATGTAAAATCAAAGGTATTAGTAACACCTGCCGGTAAACTAACACTTGGATTGAAGTTAATATAACCTGTTCTAATTAATTTATTGGTAACAGTCGCCGTTGACAAACCTGTTGACAAAACAGACACCGTTGCTGGTGCAACCACTGGCGTATCCCAAATATGATCTGTTGGAGCAGCTGGTAAAGCTGTCTCACTCACCGTACAAGTAGAGTCAGTCGGCACGCCAATGATATCAACCTCTGTATTTGTACTTGAGTAGGCTGTCAATACCGCTGAATGTGTCGTTGTCACACTAGCGTTATCAGTACAACTTGCTTCAAAGGTGAAATCATAAGCTGCTGCATCAATATCAGCTGAGCTAACTGCTGTTGTAGCACTTAAATCAACTGATTTAGTCACAGTCAGTTTTGTTGAGCTTCTAGCAAAGTTGTAGTCAACTGCTGACCCGCCTTTTGACAAGGTCACACCTGCTATACTACGAACTGCTGCCGAACCCAGCCCAGTAGAAACAGTATTACTAAAGCTATCTGTTATCGTACCAACAACAGAACTCACTTCCAGCCAACCCGTAGCACTTGGAATGCTAATTTCCCATTGGCCTGACATTAAACCAATAAAGTTTGGCTGCCCATCAACCGTTGCACCAGGAGCAAAACTATAGTCCCCATTGGTATCCGTTTCTGCTGTATGTGCATCCCCCACCGTACAGTTTGGTCCTTGCGTACAAGTCACTGTTACGGTGATTCCAGCAATACCTGCTTCACCTGGATCTTGAATACTATCGGCACTGGTATCATCAAAAATAGTCCCATTCAGCGTACCTGCTGGCTGCCCATACAAAGACACCAAACCAATTCCATCAAAGGTTAAGAAATCAGGTGTGCCTGTCTCGCCATATATATCATTGAACAACTCAGTTGCATTGGTTAATGCTGTCATACTGCGTAAAGTAATATCAGCACTACCACTGAATCCACTGAGTAATTCAGAACTTATAAAACGCAGTGCAGTCACATCACTTGGGAAACTCCCCGAGCTATAAGTTGTCCAGCTAATACCTGTTGCACCGTCTTCATTCCCTGCTGTTTGCACAGCAGCCTCAACAGCACTACTGGCATCCGTTGTATATTGAATAGCGACAGTCCCTTGACTCAAATTTGCCATTTCAGCTGTTACTGAAACAATTTCGAGATCACCAAGCCCTGTTGTACCGCGACTATCGCCATCAAATGGCAATACATCAACCAAGGTAATCACACCCTTTGTATCCGCAGAGCCGTTCCCAAAAGTAATTTGGTATGTAAATGGCTCACCAGCAGTGATGTAGGTTGTTGAAGTGGTTGCGTCAGTGGTACCACCTGACAGTAAAGATTTATTAACTTCCAATGCTGCCACACCTGTAATGGCAACAACACTGGTTTGCTGATTATCTCCTGCAGGTGAATAACTATTAGGACTCGTATTAGTAGTGGTAATGGTAGGGTCTGTATCCGATGTAATGGTACTGACAACTTCATAATTACCCACCGTTGTTTTATAGTCAGCCTGCACCATAAAACTAATTTCACTATAAGTAGTAGCATGTCCTTGATAAGGGCTTGGTCCAACTGCGCCACCTGGTGCCGCCAAATCACCCAAACTAATTATCACCTGTGCCGGGTTACCATCATCTGCTGTACCCGCAATATTATCTGCACCCAGATCTGCCGGGGTCAGCACATAAGTTGCACCTGGTGGCAATGCTGCTGCAATGCTGCTTTCTATGGGTTGCAGGTATGTATTTGGAAAGTCTAATGTGATTTGTACATTTTCAGCTGTACTATTAACACCTGCTTCTGCTGCGCCTATGACAATTGGTGTTACACTAACGGCAAAACTACTACCTGGCGCACTACTGGCGGGCGTTGTCAATGAGTGACGCGACAAATTAGCCGTTGCCTGGACATAGGTTCCTGTGCGGGCAGAAGTATGTATTGCAGGGTTAAAACCTGAATTAACCGTTACTCCCTCAGCATAATACTGACGAAACACCGGTAGTGGATCTTCTGTTGCCAAAGCCAGTGAGGTTACTGTTGTTGTACGCTTCATTGGCAAATCAAGTCCCACTGTTCTCTCAGGTTCCAAGCCCTCATTACTGACCCCTCTATACAAATAACGCACAGAGCTAATCTGAGTTGAATCTAGCGAAGCATAATCATTCGTCCAATCAGTGTCACCATCTCCTGCAACACCACAGTCAACATTACGACGAGCATTATCATCAGCATAAGGTTGAGCACTATACTCAAGCACCACCCGACCAGGCGTTGCTGGCAGGTTAGGCCAAGCCAAATGATTTCGATGATAAAAATTAGTCGCAGTGGCATACTTCAAATTAGCCACATCCACCAACTCCAATAACTCAGGATCCCAAGTTACACAATTACGAACTTCCGGGTCAGCTGCCTCAGCAACAGCTGAGTTATACATCCCCAGCATTGCATGAAATGTTTGTCCGGGAACCACCTTCTCATAGCCTTGCGCGTAGCCATGGTTATCACCATATAGATAGATGCCACTGCTATAAACCGTTGATCCATAAGCAGGGCTAACTCGAACAGGATCTGTTCGATCAACCAGATAACGCACACAAGCAACTTGTGAAATGATCATCGTCCCACTAGCAGGGCAGCTATATGTTGGATCAGTATAAGCTGGCTCATCATAATCACTAACCACACCTGACATTCCAGTAATGCTGTAATCTGTCATTTGCGTAGTTAAGTAAGATGTCGCCAATGGTGGGAAATTATACGATCCCGATCCTGAAGGGTATTCCTCTGGCACCCAAATGGTTATTGATCTAACTGAACTCGATGAAACAGGAATACCCCGCCAGGGTGAGTCATGTCCAGCTATCTGTTCTGCATTAAAAAGATTATGGTAGTGGCTTGGGTTTGCTATTTGTACAGCAATGGGATCCCCTGGGCTTGCCTGGGTATAGCTGATATGTGAACCCGAACTAATCACGATTGCCCCTGGTTGAACTTCAAGATCAAACGCTATATCACGAACTGCCTCAAAACCCTTAAAGTTATCATTGGGTGCAGCAGGTAACTTTGCACCGACAGAAATAGCGTGTCGATATTGGTATCCCCATACACCACCTCGCTGAGTACGGGAAAAACTATCTGCATAAAGACGCAACCCTGTTTTTGGTGTGGCAGAAACTGTCAAACTAGCAGAATTATTACTAGCAGAGCCACTGCTAATTGAAGCACTAACCGAGTCTCCATTTGCAGCAGAAATTACCCATGCTTTTAATTGAAAACTTTCAGACGCCCCAATGGGTATACGTGAACAAGTTAATGTAGCTCTATCAGCGCTTAATGTGCCACCTGCACTGCCATTACAGACTGTTGAAGCCATTGCACTACTGTCCCAAACCATGGTTGCTGGCAGAACGGCTGTAAAAGACACTTCATCTGTATTATTGGTTGAATAGCTTATATCGTAAACAACTTCATCATTGCTACGAATAACACCATTATTGGCACTGGTGTCATTTCCATTCGTAGTGCCTGTCGTAAATGGCGCAGCTCCATCACTAATCACTGTCATGCTATCAATTGTGGTGACAGCTGCCTGTACAGAGAAAACGGGCAATAAAAATCCCGCCAAACCTAAGTAAGAGAGCCCCTTTTCTAAACGTGTCTTATTAAATTTAGAACCTCTCATCACACTAACTATCTGAAAAAATGCTCCCTTTCCCACAAACACACCCCGTTACTATTTAATTATTGACAATTAATAAATTCTTCTTGACATATACTCTGAGAATCATTCTTAGAATACATTGTGACGCAGTAGTGCTCCGTTAGCTGCACCCATCAACAACCCCTGATGGCACCTGATCCGAAAAGCTTATGTTGAAACTCGCATCCTTGGCGCCCAGGCCAAAATTTCCACCGAGCCAAACAAGCGAAGAAGCACCACGATAAAAAGCAAACCATTGCCTGCTGCCTGCTTTAACACACAACAAGCGCCTAATCACTGCTATTACCCTCACAATTTATTTTACGTTTTTGAATGAATTAAAAAATCATGAATTGTAGCAGTTACGTAACAACTTCCATCAGGAGTATGGCAAAAACAAACATTCTCTTCTCGCATGCTAAGGGTTTTCAGGTTGCTGCCGAGGCGCTCGGCAATACGCCAAGCCATGCTCAATATATCGAAGTAAACTACAACCAAACCCGCCACCACAGCACCAACGGTTATATCAGCTCGAAAGGGTTTGAGACGTTAAATGTTGTTTAGCGAGGCGTCCACTATTGGAGGGCAAAATCTGAGAAGCTCATCCCATTAGCTACACTAAATATACAAACTCTATCAATTACTCACAAAAAAGCCGGGGTTTACCCGGCTTTTTTGTACAGCAGCTGACGACAATGGATCAATCGTCATCCTTCTCCTCAATATCTTCCACCACCGGGCGATCGACCAGCTCAACATAGGCCATTGGCGCGTTATCACCAGCGCGATAACCACATTTGAGAATACGGATATAGCCACCAGGGCGCTCCTGGTAGCGGGGCCCCAGCTCGTTGAACAGTTTGCCAACGGCAACTTTGCTGCGGGTACGATCAAAAGCCAATCGACGGTTAGCCACGCTATCCTGTTTGGCCAGGGTAATCAATGGCTCGGCATAACTGCGCAGCTCCTTGGCCTTGGGCAGAGTCGTTTTGATCAGCTCGTGCTCAAGCAAAGATACCGTCATGTTGCGAAACATGGCCTTGCGATGAGAGCTGTTGCGGTTCAGTTGACGTCCACTGTGACGATGACGCATTTTTCCAATCCTATTTTTCTGTGCTATCTCAGCACGGCTATCAAATTCTCTACCGGGTCATGTCGCCTCAGGCGCTGAGTACCCGATCATCGTTTTTCAGGCTACTAGGTGGCCAATTATCCAGACGCATACCCAAAGACAGACTGCGCGATGCGAGAACATCCTTGATTTCAGTCAGTGACTTCTTACCCAGATTTGGCGTTTTCAGCAGCTCAACCTCTGTGCGCTGAACCAGATCACCAATGTAATAGATATTCTCTGCCTTGAGGCAGTTTGCAGAGCGAACTGTCAGTTCAAGATCATCGACCGGGCGCAGTAAAATAGGATCAACTTCATCCTCCACTTCCACAGACTCAGACTCAGACTCAGACTCAAGATCGACAAATACCGCCAGCTGTTGTTGCAAAATAGTGGCTGCACGACGAATCGCCTCTTCCGGATCGATAGTACCGTTGGTTTCAAGATCCAGTACCAGCTTGTCAAGATCAGTTCGCTGCTCAACACGAGCGGCCTCAACAACATAGGACACGCGATGAATAGGTGAAAATGTTGCATCCAGTTGCAGGCGACCAATACTGCGGGTTTCCTCTTCAGGATTTTCACGGGAATCGGCCGGAGAGTAACCGCGACCACGAGCGACTGTCAGCTTCATATTAATTTCGGAGCTGCCATTAAGATGGCAGATGACATGTCCGGGGTTGCGCACCTCGATATCATGGTCAACCTGGATATCACCGGCAGTCACAGCACCCGGACCCTTTTTGCTCAGGGTCAGCTCTGCCTCATCCTTGCCGTTCATTACCAGGGCAACGCCTTTGAGGTTCAGCAGGATTTCAATAACATCTTCCTGCACACCTTCAATGGCACTATATTCGTGCAACACACCGTCAATTTCAACCTCAGTGATAGCACAGCCAGGCATCGATGACAGTAAAATACGGCGCAAGGCGTTACCCAGAGTGTGACCAAAACCACGCTCAAGAGGTTCCAGGGTGACCTGGGCGCGTTCACTGGTCTTTTCATCGACTTTAATGACACGCGGAGTCAAGAATTCACTTACTGCAGTCTGCATTCGGGCACCTGTAAAAGTAGTTGATCCTGAACCGGATTACTTGGAGTACAGCTCCACGATCAGGTTTTCGTTGATCTCTGAGGACAGTTCCTGACGATCGGGTCTGGCTTTGAATACGCCTTCCATTTTATCAGCATTCATCTCGATCCATTCGGGCTCGCCGCGCTGGGCAGCCAGAGCCAGGGCAGACTGCACACGCAGTTGCTTTTTGGATTTTTCACGGATAGAGACTACATCACCAGGCTGAACCTGATAGGAGGGAATATTAACAGCTGCACCGTTAATCAAAATAGCCTTGTGGCTAACCAACTGGCGCGCTTCGGCACGGGTTGATCCAAAACCCATACGATAAACAACATTATCCAGACGGGATTCCAGCAGTTGCAGCAGATTTTCACCGGTTGCGCCCTTCAGGCGGGCAGCTTCCTTGTAATAGTTGCGAAACTGTTTTTCCAGTACACCATAAATACGGCGAACTTTCTGTTTTTCACGCAACTGTACGCCATAGTCAGACAGGCGACCACGACGGGCACCGTGCTGACCGGGAGCAGATTCGGGTTTGCATTTACTTTCAAGTGCACGCACACCGCTTTTCAGGAACAGGTCGGTTCCCTCACGACGGGAGAGCTTACACTTGGGACCAATATAACGAGCCATATCTATATCTTCCTGTAAGCGTTATACGCGACGTTTCTTGGGCGGGCGACAGCCATTGTGGGGGATCGGCGTCACATCGGTAATATTGCTGATCTTGTAGCCACAGGCATTGAGAGCACGCACGGCTGACTCACGCCCGGGCCCCGGGCCTTTCACCTGTACGTCGAGATTCTTCAGGCCATAGTCTTTGGCCGCTTCACCCGCACGCTCGGCAGCCACCTGGGCGGCAAAGGGCGTGCTCTTGCGTGAACCGCGAAAGCCAGATCCACCAGCAGTGGCCCAGCTCAGAGTATTACCCTGCCGGTCAGTAATAGTAATGATGGTGTTGTTGAAGGATGCGTGAACATGTGCAATACCGTCGACAACCGTCTTGGTGATTTTTTTGCGAGTGCTTTTGGCACCTGGCTTGGCCATGTTGTGTTTCCTGCTTTAATATCAACACTGCACTTGGGTGCAGCTACACTAAAAAAGGATTCGCTAAGCTGCTTCCAAACTTACTTGCGAATCGGCTTACGCGGCCCCTTGCGGGTACGCGCATTGGTTTTGGTGCGCTGACCGCGCAGTGGCAGAGAGCGGCGATGGCGCAGACCACGATTGCAGCCAAGATCCATCAGGCGCTTGATGTTCATGGATACTTCCCGGCGCAGATCGCCTTCCACGGTCATCTCAGCTACTTTGGTGCGCAGAGCATCCATCTGCTCTTCATTCAACTCACCCACCTTAGCACTTTCGGCAACACCGGTTTCGGCACACAATCTGCGTGCCTGGGTCTTGCCCACACCGTAAATGTAGGTCAGTGAGATAACAGTATGCTTGTTATCAGGTATGTTGACGCCGGCAATACGAGCCATCCAACTCTCTCCAAATACTCAATTTTTCACTATCAGGCAGCGTAGATGCCAAAGCCCTGACTGCCCGAACAACCCTAATCCCGGGTCCGGCGCGAAAGGCGCAGCATTCTAGCGACTTGTCTATCAAAAATCAACCACTTAATCAGGAACTTCCCCGATTGGCCAAACTTTCGTCAACCCTGGCGCTGTTTGTGACGCGGATCGGTATTACAGATCACGCGAACCACACCATTGCGACGTACGATCTTGCAGTTTCTGCAGATCTTTTTGACTGATGCACGTACTTTCATCTTTCCTTTCTCCGTCTACCGGTCAGCGTACACGACCGGAACCACCATAATTTTTCAGGTTGGCTTTCTTCATCACTGACTCATACTGCTGTGACATCATGTGACTTTGTACCTGAGCCATAAAGTCCATCACCACCACCACTACGATCAACAGTGATGTCCCCCCCAGATAGAAGGGGACATTCCACATGACCACAAGAAACTGTGGCAACAGACAAACCAATGTCATGTAGGCAGCGCCAAACACCGTCAAGCGGGTCAGTACGCCATCGATATAATTTGCAGTCTGCTGGCCTGGGCGAATACCGGGAATAAAGGCACCAGAACGCTTTAAATTGTCAGCCACTTCCTGCGGATTAAACATCAAAGCCGTATAGAAGAAGCAGAAAAACACAATCAATACAGTAAAGAGTAAAATATTCAAAGGCTGACCGGGACCAATTGCCACCGCCAGATCCTGCAACCAGTCAGCGCCTCCAGAGGAACCAAACCACTGCGCCAGCGAAGCCGGAAACAGCAGGATACTACTGGCAAAAATAGCCGGGATTACACCTGACATATTCACCTTTAGCGGTAGGTGCGAGCTTTGCGCCTGCATCATCCGGCGGCCCTGCTGCCGCTTGGCATAGTTGACAGTAATACGCCGCTGGCCGCGCTCGATCAGCACGATCAGGTAGATCACCACCATCGCCAGCGTCAGGATAAACAGCAAAATCAGGATGTTGAGCTCGCCCTGACGCGCCTGTTCCAGCGACTGGCCAATCGCCGACGGCAGGCCAGCCACGATACCGGCAAAAATCAGCAATGAAATACCGTTGCCAACGCCGCGCTCGGTGATCTGCTCACCCAGCCACATCATGAACACCGCACCGGTTACCAGCGAGGTAATTGCCACTACATAAAAGAGCAGTGAAACACTGTAGGCCATACCCTGGTTCGCCATACCCACAGTCATACCTGCACCCTGAATTAAAGCCAGGATGACCGTCAGGTAACGGGTATATTGACTAATCTTGCGACGCCCGGATTCACCCTCTTTCTTAAGCGCTTCCAGTGAAGGTGTCACCGCTGACATCAACTGCATAATAATAGAGGCAGAGATATAGGGCATGATCCCCAGAGCCAAAATACTCATCCGCTCCAGCGCGCCACCAGAGAACATATTGGCCAGCCCCAGGATAGTACCCTGATTCTGATTAAACAGCGCAGCCAACTGATTGGGGTCGATACCGGGTACCGGGATATGCGTCCCGACCCGGTAGACAATGATCGCCATCAAAACAAAACGAAGGCGAGCAAAAAGCTCGCCCAGACCTGCCTTGTTAACCCCGGGCAATTGACCTTGCGGATTCGCCATTTAGTCCTCTACTTTTCCACCAGCCTGTTCAATAGCTTCGCGGGCACCTTTGGTTACCGCCAAACCTTTAAGCGTAATGGCTTTTTTGAGATCACCGGACAAAAATACGCGCGCGCGCAGCACATCATCGCGGATGATGTCAGCGTCTTTCAGGGCAGCCAGATCGACTACATCACCTGCCACCACGTTGAGCTCACCCAAGCGGACCTGGGCAGTCGTGCGGGAGATACGGGATGTAAAACCGTATTTCGGCAGGCGTTTTTGCAGTGGCATCTGCCCACCTTCAAAACCGGGCTTAACGGTACCGCCTGAGCGGGATTTTTGCCCCTTGTGACCGCGACCACCGGTCTTGCCCAAACCGGAACCAATACCGCGACCTACGCGTTTGGCATCTTTGCGGGAACCCGGAGCCGGGCTCAGGGTATTCAGTCGCATGACTTCTGACATGTTTAATCCTCAACCCGTACCAGGTAATTCACTTTATTGATCATGCCGCGCACTGAGGGAGTGTCTTCCACTTCCACTGTGTGGCCGATACGGCGCAGTCCAAGCCCTGCGACACAGGCCTTGTGGTTCTTGAGGCGACCGTGCACGCTCTTGATCTGCGTTACTTTGATAGTTGCTTTAGCCATGACAAGCCAACCCGATAATCAGTTCAAAATTTCTTCGACAGTCTTGCCGCGCTTGGCTGCCACATCATCCGGCGCTGCCATATCACGCAGCCCGTTAAAGGTTGCACGCACGACATTAACCGGGTTAGTGGAGCCATAGCACTTTGCCAGCACGTTATGCACACCGGCAATTTCAAGGACAGCACGCATTGCACCACCAGCAATCACGCCGGTACCTTCAGAAGCCGGCTGCATGTAGACCTTGGAGGCACCGTGAGAAGCCTTTACCGGATACTGGATAGTGCCGTTGTTCAGCTCAACACTGATCATGTTGCGGCGTGCTGCCTCCATCGCTTTCTGGATGGCAACAGGCACTTCGCGAGCCTTGCCGCGACCAAAACCAACACGGCCCTTGCCGTCACCGACCACAGTCAATGCGGTAAAGCCGAAAATACGGCCACCCTTGACCACCTTGGCAACCCGGTTGACCTGAACCAGTTTTTCCTGGAGGTCGCCGTCCTGCTGCTGTTTTTTCTGATCGTTAAACGCCATATCTCTACCCTAGAATTCCAGTCCGCCTTCACGAGCCGCATCGGCCAAAGCCTTAACACGCCCGTGATACTTGTAACCGCTGCGGTCAAATGCCACCCTGTCAACACCCGCCGCCTTCGCACGTTCGGCAACCAGCTTGCCAACCGCCGCCGCTGCATCAATATTGCCGGTTGCATTGCTGCGCAGGCTGCTGTCCAGAGTAGAAGCACTGGCCAGTACCTTGTCGCCAGCAGGTGCGAATACCTGCGCATAAATATGGCGTGGAGTACGGTGCACGCTCAGGCGATTGACGCCCTGGGTGCGCATACGGGTACGGGCGCGACGGGCGCGGCGCAACCTTGAATCGTTTTTTGCACTCATCTATTAGTACCTGCTTACTTCTTCTTGGCTTCTTTACGGCGAACATACTCGTCCGCGTAGCGAATACCCTTACCTTTATAAGGCTCTGGTGGGCGGAAGGCGCGGATTTCCGCAGCCGCCTGACCAACAGCCTGCTTGTCGATGCCCTTGACTACAATTTCAGTCTGGGAGGGGGTTTCAGCAGAAACCCCTTCGGGCAGCTTGTAATCAACGGGATGAGAAAGGCCAACCGTCAGATTGACACTCTTGCCATCAGCCTTGGCACGATAACCGACACCGTTCAGCACCAGCTTTTTCTCCCAGCCTTCACTGACACCCTTGATCATATTGTTAACCAGTGCACGTGTGGTGCCAGCCAGCGCCTTGAAACGCTCTTCGGCATAGGCAACCGTCAGCTGGTTGTCTTCCTGCTTCAGGTCAACGCCCTCACCCAAGGCCAGCTCCAATGCACCTTTGCTGCCTTTAACCGTCAGATCACGGCCATTCACCTTGATCTCGACACCGCTGGGCAGCGCTACCGGATTGTTTGCAACTCTAGACATGTTGAATGCTCTTCAATTCAGTCAAACTTAGAAAACGGTGCAGAGCACTTCGCCACCGACACCTGCGGCACGGGCCGCACGATCGGTCATCACACCGCGAGAAGTGGACACAATAGCTACACCGAGGCCACCGCGAACAGAGGGCAGCTCATCTTTGCCTTTGTAATTACGCAGACCAGGACGGCTGATGCGATCAATTTCTGCGATAACGGGCTTACCTTCAAAATACTTCAGCTCAATAGCCAAACGGGGCTTACCCTGATCACTGGAAGCATTGAAGTTCGTGATATAGCCCTCTTCCTTCAGCACACTGGCAACAGCAGCTTTCAGTTTGGAGCCAGGCATATCGACACTGGTCTTGCCTGCCATCTGCGCGTTACGGATACGGGTCAGCATATCGGACAGCGGATCTTGCATACTCATCTTGTATTCTCTCCGTTACCAGCTGGACTTAACCAGACCAGGTACATCACCACGCATTGCAGCTTCGCGTAGTTTGTTACGACACAGGCCAAATTTACGATAAACCGCGTGAGGACGACCGGTCAGCTGACAACGACGCTGACCACGAACCGGACTGGCATCACGAGGCAGCTTTTGTAGCGCGACTTGGGCTTCCCATTTCGCTTCATCAGAGGCGCTCATATCATTCAGAACCGCCTTCAGGGCAGCACGCTTTTTGGCGTACTTAGCTACCGTACGTGCACGCTTGTTCTCACGCGCAATCATAGATTTTTTTGCCATGCCTTAAGCCTCTTAACCTTTCAGGGGGAAGTTGAAAGCACGCAACAGTGCGCGACCTTCATCATCCGTACGAGCGGTGGTGGTAATAGTGATATCCATACCGCGCAGGGCATCCACCTGATCGTAATCAATTTCAGGGAAAATAATCTGTTCACTGACACCCATGGCAAAGTTACCGCGGCCGTCAAAAGATTTCGGACTGATGCCACGGAAATCACGAACACGGGGAATTGCAATGGAAATCAAACGCTCCAGAAATTCATACATGCGATCCGAGCGCAGAGTAACCTTGCAGCCGATCGGCCAGCCATCACGAATTTTAAAACCCGCGATGGACTTGCGTGCTTTGGTGACAACCGCTTTTTGACCAGCGATTTTTTCCATATCTGCAACAGCACTTTCCAGTACTTTTTTATCACCAACAGCTTCACCAACACCCATATTCAGGGTGATTTTGGTAATGCGTGGCACTTCCATCACATTGTCCAGACCCAGCTCTTGTTTTAACTGGGGAGCAATTTCGCTCTTGTATTTGTCTTTCAAGGTTGCCATGTTCGTTACCTGTAAACTGTGTTAGCCAGCGGGGCGACCCGTCAGTCGATTGCTTCGCCGTTGGACTTGAAGATACGTTTTTTGGTATCTCCCTCCACCTTGAAGCCCACCCGATCAGCTTTGCTGGTGGCAGGATTGAAAATAGCCACATTCGATACCTGGATCGGAGCCTCACGCTCTACAATGCCACCGGCCACACCCATTTGGGGGTTCGGGCGGGTGTGCTTTTTCACCATATTGACGCCAGTAACAATCAGCCGATTGTCGGCCAGCACCTTGCGAACTTTGCCGCGCTTACCCTTGTCCTTACCGGCCAGGATAACTACTTCGTCGTCGCGCTTGATCTTCAACATCTCTCTTCCTCTCCTTGGCCCGTCAGATAACTTCGGGGGCCAGAGAAATAATCTTCATGAATTTCTCACCACGCAGTTCGCGGGTCACCGGGCCAAAAATACGAGTGCCGATGGGTGCTTCCTGATTGTTCAGCAGCACGGCAGCATTATCGTCAAACTTGATAAGCGAACCGTCAGCGCGACGAACACCTTTTTTGGTGCGCACGACAACTGCCGTCATAACCTGTCCTTTTTTAACTTTGCCGCGGGGAATGGCTTCCTTCACAGTTACCTTAATCAGGTCACCCACGCGCGCATAACGACGTTTGGAACCACCGAGCACCTTGATGCACATCACCCGGCGCGCACCGCTGTTATCAGCAACTTCCAAATACGACTGTGTCTGAATCATTTCTTAAACTCCAAACCGCGGCATTTTTTTGCCGCACTATATTTGCGCTTAAACGACCTGAGTGGCGCTCTCTACAACTTCCTGAAGCTTCCAGGTCTTGCTTTTGGAGAGCGGACGAGACTCAACCACCTTAACAATATCGCCAATACCGCACTCATTGTTTTCATCGTGAGCATGGATCTTTGAAGAACGGGTGATGTACTTGCCGTAGACCGGATGTTTCACCCGGCGCTCGATCAGCACAGTGATCGTCTTGTCCATCTTGTTACTGACAACTTTACCGGTTGCCATACGGATACGTTTTTCTGCACCTGACATGATTAGTTACCTGCCTTTTGTTTCAGCACAGTCTTGACGCGTGCAATATCCCGCTGGTTTTGCTGTAGCAGGTGAGTCTGCGCCAGCTGACCAGTAGACTTCTGCATGCGCAGCTTGAACTGCTCTTCACGCAGAGTGAGCAGCTGCTTGTTCAGGTCCTCAGCGGACTTTTCACGCAATTCGCTTGCTTTCATCACATCACCGACCGTTTAACAAATGTTGTGGAAACCGGGATTTTGGCAGCTGCCAGGGCAAAAGCCTCACGTGCCAGCTCTTCGGACACGCCCTGCACTTCATACAGCACTTTGCCAGGCTGAACCTGGGCCACCCAGTACTCCACATTACCCTTACCTTTACCCTGACGAACTTCCAGTGGCTTGCCGGTAATCGGCTTGTCCGGAAAGACGCGGATCCAGATTTTACCGCCACGCTTGATATGGCGGGTCATCGCACGACGGGCCGCCTCGATCTGACGCGCAGTAATACGACCGCGACCTGTCGCCTTCAGACCGAACTCACCAAAACTCACTTTACTGCCGCGATGGGCCAGACCGCGATTGCGGCCTTTCATGGTTTTGCGGAATTTTGTACGCTTAGGTTGAAGCATCTGCGTAAACCTTAATTAGTTGCTGTCTTTTTGGCGCTGTCGACGGCATCATCGCTGCCGATTACTTCGCCTTTGAATATCCATACCTTTACACCGATGATGCCGTAGGTAGTAGATGCCTCATAGGTAGCGTAGTCGATATCTGCGCGCAAAGTATGCAGCGGCACCCGACCTTCGCGGTACCATTCGGTGCGGGCAATTTCAGCTCCGCCGAGACGGCCACTTACCTGCACCTTGATACCTTCAGCACCCTGGCGCATGGCGTTTTGCACCACACGCTTCATGGCCCGACGGAACATGACACGTCGTTCCAGCTGCTGGGCGACATTTTGCGCAACCAGCTTGGCATCCAGATCCGGCTTGCGGATTTCCTCGATATTGATATGTACCGGTACACCCATTTTTTCACTCAGGGTCTTACGGAGCTTATCGACATCTTCGCCTTTCTTACCAATAACAATACCTGGACGGGCAGTGAAAATGGTGATCCGTGCAGTCTGAGCCGGACGTTCGATAAGAATACGGCTCACAGAAGCCTGCTCAAGTGCCTTCTCAATAAAGGAGCGAACCTCCAGATCAGTGATCAGATTCTTCGCATAGTTTTTACTGTCTGCATACCAGACAGAGTTGTGATCCTTGACGATCCCCAACCGGATACCGACCGGATTTACTTTCTGACCCATGTGGTCTTCTCCTGAACTTAGTCTTCGCCGTCCGATACTTTCACAGTGATATGACAGCTGCGCTTGAAAATGCGATCCGCACGGCCCTTGGCACGCGGACGCAGACGCTTCATGGTCATACCCTCATCTACAAAGATGCTGGACACTTTCAGTTCGTCCACATCGGCACCTTCATTGTTCTCAGCATTGGCAATGGCAGAATCAAGTATCTTTTTGACAATGTGAGCAGCCTTTTTGGGGCTGAATTCCAGCAGATCCAGTGCCTTTTCAACGGGCATACCACGAACCTGATCAGCAACCAGGCGGGCTTTCTGCGCCGAGATACGCGCGCCTTTCAGTCTTGCTGCAACTTCCATCTTCTTTAACCTCGCTTAAGTCCAGCGCTATCAGCGCTTGGCCTTCTTGTCCACGATATGGCCTTTAAACGTGCGGGTTACCGCAAACTCACCCAGCTTGTGGCCAACCATGTCCTCATTAATCAGAACCGGCACATGCTGACGGCCGTTGTGCACAGCAATTGTCAGACCGACCATATCCGGAGAAATCATGGAACGGCGCGACCAGGTTTTGATCGGGCGGCGATCGTTACTCTCAATCGCAGCATCAACCTTCTTCATCAGGTGCAGGTCAATAAATGGACCTTTCTTCAGTGAACGCGGCACAGTGTCTTTCCTCTAAATCTGATTTAACGGCGGCCGTTATTTTTTGCCACGACGACGCACAATAAGATCGTCGGTGCGCTTGTTTTTACGGGTTTTATACCCCTTGGTTGGAGTACCCCAAGGACTGACCGGATGACGACCACCAGAGGTACGACCTTCACCACCCCCATGGGGGTGGTCAACCGGGTTCATAGCCACACCACGAACGGTTGGCCGCACACCACGCCAGCGGGCAGCACCAGCCTTACCCAGTTTGCGCAGACTGTGCTCGGAATTGGACACCTCACCCAGGGTAGCGCGACAGTCGGAGAGCACCTTGCGCATTTCGCCGGAACGTAAACGCAGGGTGGCATACCGACCCTCACGGGCAACCAATTGCACTGCGGCACCTGCTGAACGCGCCAACTGTGCACCTTTGCCAGGCTTGAGCTCGATCGCATGCACTACAGAACCAACTGGGATATTGCGCAGCGGCAGGCAATTACCGGCCTTGATCGGAGCAGCGGAGCCGGATTGCAGCACATCACCTGTCTGCACACCCTTGGGCGCAATGATATAGCGACGTTCACCATCGGCAAACAACAGCAGCGCAATATGAGCGGTGCGATTGGGATCGTACTCAATGCGCTCCACTTTGGATGGAATACCGTCTTTAGTACGCTTGAAATCAATAATACGGTAGTGCTGTTTATGACCACCGCCAATATGGCGCGTAGTAATACGACCATTGTTATTACGACCACCGGTGCGGGACTGACGCTCCAGCAGCGGGGCGTAAGGAGCGCCCTTGTGCAGGTCTTCATTAACGACACGAACAACGTGTCGACGACCAGCGGAAGTGGGCTTTGCCTTTTGAATTGCCATCTTGAACCTACTCCTTATCCGTCTTTATTCAACAGTGCCAAGGTCAATTTCCTGACCCTGCGCCAGACGGACATATGCCTTCTTCCAGGTAGGCTTGGCGCTGTAACCATAGCGATTACGCTTCACCTTGCCTTTAACTTTCAGCGTCTGCACGCTGTCAACCTTAACCTTGAAGAGTTGCTCAACAGATTTTTTAACTTCCAGCTTGGTGGCATTAACCGCCACTTTAAACACATACTGGTTGTTGATCTCTGCAACCACAGCCGCTTTTTCAGAAACGTGCGGACCTGTCAGCACTTGAAATATGCGCTCCTGGTTCATGCCAGCATCTCCTCGATTTTTTTCACTGCATCAACAGTCATCATCACCTTGTCACAGGCAATCAGGCTGACCGGATCAATGCCCTCAACATCACGCACATCAACCTTGTGCAGATTGCGCGAAGCGAGATAGAGATTGCCATCGACCTGTGCGGTTACAATCAGCACATTCTCCAGGCCGTATTCACCCAGCTGCTTGACCAGCAACCTGGTTTTTGGCTCGGCCACGTCAACACTTTCAACGATAACCAGACGCTCCTGACGGGCCAGCTCAGACATGATCGAGCGCAAAGCCGCACGATACATCTTGCGATTGACTTTCTGCGAGTGATCTTGCGGGCGAGCAGCAAATGTCACACCACCGGAACGCCAAATGGGTGAACGAATTGTACCCGCACGGGCGCGACCAGTACCTTTTTGACGCCATGGTTTTTTGCCACCACCGCTGACATCAGAGCGGGTTTTCTGAGCACGGGTTCCCTGACGGGCGCCAGCCAGATAGGCGGTCACCACCTGATGAACCAGGTCCTCATTGAATTCACGAGCAAAGGTAACATCAGAGACAGAAACCTTGCCTGCCTCAATATTACCCGGCTTGACTACATTCAATTCCACGTTAAAACCCCCTGCCTTATGCCTTCACTGCGGGACGAACAATCACGTCACCGCCCGGTGCACCGGGGACGGCGCCCTTGATGAGCAGCAAATTGCGCTCAACATCCACACGAACCACTTCCAGCCCCTGGGTAGTCACTTGCTCCGCACCCATATGACCAGCCATTTTTTTGCCCTTAAACACCCGACCCGGCGTTTGGCACTGCCCGATAGAACCCGGGGCACGGTGCGACAGGGAGTTACCGTGAGTGGCATCCTGGGTACGGAAATTCCAACGCTTGATGGCGCCCTGAAAACCTTTACCTTTGGATTTACCGGCCACATCAACCTTCTGGCCTGCCTCAAAACGCTCAACCGTCAGTTCAGAACCCACTTCAAACTTTTCGTCAGAACCATCCAGACGGAATTCCCACAGACCGGCACCTGCCTCAACACCTGCTTTCGCAAAGTGCCCTGCCTCAGCCTTACTTACATGGGAAGCCTTGCGACTGCCTGTCGTTACCTGAATTGCGCAATAGCCATCGCTATCAACGTCTTTGATCTGAGTAACACGGTTTGGAGCAATCTCCACTACGGTCACTGGAATTGATGCGCCGTCTTCGGTAAAGACACGGGTCATACCGGATTTACGGCCGACTAATCCAATAGTCATTATTACTAACCTCTTAAGTGTACGGGGCTTACCCTCTATGGCCGCCCCGCCTTTTTAACTTGACAATAGCCGGGCGTTACACACCCGCCCACACCACCGTGAACGAGTAGGTTGGCTACGAGTTATCGCTGGCCAAGTTTGATCTGAACTTCTACACCTGCAGCCAAATCAAGTTTCATCAGGGCATCCACGGTTTTCTCAGTGGGCTCCACAATGTCAAGCAGACGCTTGTGCGTACGAATCTCGTACTGGTCACGTGCATCTTTGTTTACGTGCGGTGAAATCAGCACGGTGTACTTTTCCTTCCGGGTAGGAAGAGGGATCGGCCCCCGAACCTGGGCGCCAGTGCGGCGAGCAGTTTCTACAATCTCCTGAGTCGATGCATCGATCAGTCGATGGTCAAAAGCCTTGAGGCGAATACGAATGCGTTGATTCTGCACCTGACCAAACTCCAATTGATAAAAAAAACCAGAGACCCGCAAAGGAGCCCCCTGAAAAAAGGAACGCGAATTCTAAAGACCGACCTGTGAGGTGTCAAGCAGGCACTGGTAAATAGTTTCGGGGAATCCGACTTATTTCCATGGGCATTTCGCCAGTACGGCATTATGACACCCCATCAACGGCTGGCAAGCATTTTATAACAGCACAGCGCAACATATTGACGCATGTCGCACAAGCATCGAATATTTCATTAAAATTAAAGGAGATACAAATTATGCGCGAGGCAACAGCACCCAGTCACTCAGTTGCTATTGGTTATTTATTGTGGATTTTTGGCTTCTTCGGCGCTCACCGCTTCTATTATGGCCGCCAACTGACTGGTGCGCTCTGGTTCTGCACACTGGGACTGCTATTTGTTGGCTGGATCATTGATCTTTTTTTAATTCCTGCCATGGCCCGCAGCGCTGACAGGCGCTACGAGGCGGGCGAAGTTGATTACGATGTAACCTGGATTTTGCTCACCTTTCTCGGTGCCTTTGGCGTACACCGGTTTTATATGGGCAAAATCATTACCGGCCTGTTTTATTTGATAACCCTGGGCTTTCTCGGTATTGGTGTGCTCTACGACTTTCTGACACTGAATGGCCAGATCGATGAAATCAATCGCCGCCGCTGACGAATGAGTCACTGAGTCCGGCCACGGCTTTACGCAGTCGCAATCCTGCCTCATCCAGAAGTTTGACTGACGGCACCCCCAGCCGCAGGACAGCAATGTCTTCCTGCGGCTCATAGACACGCAACCATAAATGTTGACAGGCAGCCTCCTGCTGCACTGCCTTCGCCACTGGAGCAGGCATCAAGGCACTTACAAATAAACCTGCCTGACGCCAGTGATAAGCGGGCAGGATAATCTCAATCAAGTGCAACCAACGATGACCTGCCTCTATTAGCCTGCTGTATTGTGCCGCCTGCCAGACTGTATCACTCAGGGCAAGCATGCCCAGCCAGCGGGCCGGATGACTCACAGCCCAGGGATTAGTCGCCGCTGTCAGTGCCGCCAACACCGGTGGTGGCGCAATCACAAAGCCCAGCCGCAATCCAGCCAGACCAAAAAATTTGCCAACCGAGCGCAGCACAACTATTGCCGGATGGTTTAGAGCAACCAGACTACAATCCGGATAAAGATCAATAAAAGCCTCATCGAGCAACAGATAACCATCGCGTGAAGCCAGTATATTCGCCAGCGCAACAAGCTGCCCGGGTTGCGCTCGCTGGCCAACAGGATTATTGGGGTTAATCACTACGGCATAGCGCAGATGTTCTTCTACCTGCAACTGTCGCTGCAACACATCAAGCCCATGATAATACTGACAGAGATGCCCGGCTTTTTGCCAGGCCCGGCAGTGCTCCTGATAGGCCCAGTAAGGCAGCGCCACCACTCCCTGCGGCCATAGGCCTGGCAACAGCGAAATTGCATGCTGGGAACCCGGCACCGGTAGCAGCCGATCGGACGCACAACCATAATAGGTCGCCGCCACCTCAACCAGACCATCATCAGCTTCTGGCAGGCACCGCCATACTGTCGCCGACACGGCAGGCACCGGCCAGCCATCAGCAGCAATACCGGTAGACAAATCGATCCAGTTATCACGCTCACCGCCATAATGCGCCAGCACCCAGGATAAATCACCGCCATGAAACAGGCTCAAGAATCAGCTCCTGCGACCGCGACACCCATTACAAGTACATCCAGCAGCATTGTCAGCAATATAAACAACAGTACAGCCCGCAACAGCAAGCTCAATCCACGCGCAATATCAGTCGCCTGAGCCGGCTGACCATAGCCAAAAGACCCGCGTATTTGCATCTTGCCGCCATAACAGATTACCCCACCCAGGCGAACACCCAGCGCACCGGCACCCGCTGTCATTACCGGTCCACCATTGGGACTGGCGAGCCAGCCCGCCTGCTTGCGCCAGCAGCACAGTGCTGCTGGCGTATGACCTGCCAACGCATAAAACAACGCACACAGACGTGCGGGCAGAAAATTAACAATATCATCGGCCCGCGCCGCCACTCGACCAAAATACAGATAGCGCTCATTGCGATAGCCCCAGCTGGCATCCAGAGTATTGATCAGGCGATGAGCCACAACGGCTGGCGCCCCAGCCAGCAAACCCCAGAACAACGGAGCCACAACTGCATCTGAACCATTTTCCAGCACTGATTCCAGTGCCGCTCGACTGACACCGCCCTCATCAAGCCACGCCGTATCACGACTAACCAGCATGGATACGGCCTGCCGGGCAGCAGGTAAATTACCAGCCTGCAAGGGTGCCAACACAGCCTGCGCATGCTCATACAAGCTGCGCAAACCCAACGACAGATACAGGATCAATATATTGACAATGAACACCACCATTGGCGGCAACTGCACCAGCACAACAGCCAATATCAGTGGCAGCGGCAGCACCAGCAAAGCCCAGCCGATAGCGCCCCGCAACAATAGAGCACATTTGCCCAGCCCCTGTCGATTCAGCGCACGCTCTGCCAGACGAGCCAACAGCCCAAAGCCTGCGAGCGGATGCCAGCGCCGGAGTTCCCCCAGCGCGGCATCGGTCGCCAATGCCAGTATCGGCAGAACACTGCAATAACTGGCGAGTATAAATGCGCTACTGCACATCAATCAGACAAGCACCTTTAAACTCAGAACGTATAGCCGACACCAACCCGGAAGCCCAAACCATCCTGGTTATAACCCTGATTAAGCTGGTAGTTCTTGTCCAGCACATTGTTGACCCGTAGGCGTAACACCAAATCCGCTGACAGTTGGTACTGGGCCCGCAAATCTACTGTACCGTAACCTGGCAAAAACCGGCTGTTATCGACATTGGTATAGCGCTTGTCCTGAGCCTTGAAAGACAGTCCTAATTGCCACAATCCAAGACTGCGATCGGCGCTCACTATCAGATTGGATCGGGTCCGGTTGGGCAACAGCGCATTGCTGCTATCATCCCGAGCCTCGACATAAGTGTAGGAAGCCTCAATACGCCAGTCATCCCACTGCGCAACAGATATAAACTCGCCACCTTTTATGCGGGCATCATCAACATTGTAGGGTCGATAAACAGAATCCGCACCCGGCGCCCAATTAATCAGGCTATCGACGCTATTGTCAAAG
The DNA here is from genome assembly GCA_047974765.1 of Parahaliea sp. Taxonomy (GTDB): domain Bacteria; phylum Pseudomonadota; class Gammaproteobacteria; order Pseudomonadales; family Halieaceae; genus JBKECP01. Next base: position 141,061 of record JBKECP010000046.1, read on the forward strand.
TAAGTCAGCGACCAGCGCCAGTACTCATAATTGCCCTGCAAAGCCAACTCCCAATTCTCCGATGACTCTGGCTCCAGATCAGGATTACCGGCGCTATAAGGCCCGACCGGCCAGTAAAGATCGTTAAAGGTAGGCGCTTTAAAGCCCTCGGCCCAGCTGCCAACAAGGCGATAATTTCCGCCGATATTGATTCCAGCACTGACCGAGCCGGTGGTTTCACGGCCAAATTCCTCGTTATCATCTGAGCGCAGACCCAGCACCACATCGGCAAGCCCCAGGCCCACCTGCAATTGACCAATCAAGGCCTCGTTGTCGCGGCTGCCCACCTGGCGGCCGCTCTGGTCTTCATAGCGGGAGCTGGCATCAACCTCATCTTCGTAATACTCATAGGCCAGTGTGAAGACGCCATCTTCAGCGAAGGAGAAATCATTTTGCCAGAACAGCTGATCGCGGCGGGTGCGAAAATTACCAGTATTGTCGTTGCTCACATCATCGTAGTTATCGCTGTCATCAACCGAACGCCCCAATGACAGGGTGGACAGCCAGAAATCCCTTACCGGCAGGCGACCATGCAGGTTGATATTCTGCATCCAGCCTTCGCTATAAGGATCATCCTGCGGGCGGGATGCGCTATCGTATTCATTGCGGGTATCCGTGACCAGATAACGCAGGCTGATATCGGCTTCATTGGCAAAGTGATAGCCCAGGCTCGCATTCACAGACTGGTTGCGGTAGGCATCATCATCCTTATTGCGACCAGCATCATCCACCAGGTTATCGATACCATCAGTTTCAAGATAGGAAAAATTAGCAGCATAGCGCCAGCCACCATTGCCATTAATGCCACTGGTATTGCCGCTGGTACCAAGTGCCAGCTGGTACTGATTGTTGCTACCGGTGGAGGCGTTAATATAACTGCCACTGGCACCACTGCCATCACGAGTAAACAGCTGTACTACACCACCAATGGCATCTGAACCATACAGACTGGAGTGAGCACCGCGCACGATTTCTATACGCTCGATCTGGTCGGGGTTAAAAAACTGGAAGCTGGCACTTCCCATAGTGGCGCTGCCCATGCGCTGCCCATCAACCAAAAACAACGTGTGATCTGAGGAATTGCCACGAATATACAAACTGGCCACAGATCCCGGGCCACCACTTTGTGATAAATCCAGGCCCGGCACACTATCAAATACCTCTACCAAATCCAGTGGCTGCTGAATATCCAGTGCCTCCCGCCCCAGCACAGTCACCGAGGACAAACTTTCCTCTATGGGCACTGCCGTACGGGTGGCGGTGACGACTATTTCCTCAGGTAGTTGCTTTGGCAGTAATGCCTCAGCCATCGTCGGCGTTGCCGTTATTATCAGATAAATAATTACTGGTTGCCTTTTCAGCTGTGTCAGCTGACTGACAGGATTTTTTTTTTGCAAATACATTTTTTATGCCTCATACGCTGTTGGGCAGTGCGTAAGAGGGAGGAATAACACAGGCATTGCGTTGATAGTCAGCGCGCCACCAGCGTGCGAAGCCCTCCGCTTCTTCACTGCGTAACGAAAGTATCTGCCTGAAGCGAAATCATTGATGGAGGGCAAGGTGGAACCGGTGAACTGTGACAGTGAAGCAACACCGGCACCATTACGAAAAGCCCACCGCTTCGTCGCCAAGGCACTGCCATGCAGCCACAGCCAACTCGCAGGCAGTGACTTCACCAGGCCGGTTTCGGGCTTGGGGATAGGATTGTCATATCCCGGACCGTTGCGGGGGCAGCGAGGGCATTGTCGATGGCGGCCAAAAACCTGCCGCGACGCACCCTACTTCCCGTTTACCCTGCCCCAGCCTCCTCGGGCAAAGAAGAGACGGGCAGGCACCTGTGCAGGCGGCGGACTATAGCAGCAAATTTTTAACAGGGTCAAACCCGAATTACAACGCACAGATTGTGTCTTTATCTGTACTTACAGACCCACCCTCCAGGCTGACCCGGAATAGCACTGGCCGTGCTTTTCGAATCATTTCAGTCCGCCTGTCTGCGATTTTCCCGGTGGCTACCTTGTTGGTGCGGCGTCGGGGCGCTACAACAGCCCGATTATTGGCAGTTCGGAGTCACCGAGGCATCTTGTGCGACTTCAAGGTAAAGAAATCCCCGACCAGAGGGTATCTGACCGAAGTTTTTGAGCAGTGAGATTTATCCAGGTGGCGCCCAGGCCGGGTGCCATGCAATCCCAGTCGGCGCAAGCCGTGCATCAGCACGCAGGCAAACAACGAGAAGTACAACCGCAGTTGGTTGGCCCGCATGGTCGCCGTGCTGGTACGGTCGGCGAACAACCCCAACTGCTGCTCCTTGATGTGATTTTCTATCTCCCCGCGCACGCAGTAGAGTTCTTCATACAAACGCCTGGCATCCGCCCGTTGCCTGAGCAGCCTGGACAGGTTGGTGACCACGAACCGGGGGTTTGCCTTAGATATACAGCGGCAGATAGCAGTAGCACCGGTAGTAGCCGTGGAAGAAGCGATCTTCCTGGCGCTCATGGAGCGGATCGTCGGTGGCATCCAGGTCCAGCCAAATCTCTCGTGGTGGTTTCTCGCAAGACTCGATGAACAGATCCACCAACTGCCGATCCAGCGCCGCCGCCATCATCAGCTCCCGCGCGGACCAGCACTCCAAACCGAAGGTTGAGGAGAAACCGGTCACCAAAAATCAGACCGAGCAGGGAGCCAAGAGTGACGTCAATCGTGCGCCAGTCCAGCTGGCTGCCGAGGCTCTCGCTGCTCGGTGCCAACAAGACCACCGCTTGCAGCAGAGGCATGATCATCAGGTCTTCCATTAAACCGATAGACAGGATACGTTGCCCGGCGGGGCACATTGAGTTGTCGGCGTTCCTCCGGCACCTGCATGACGATCACAGTTGAGGACAGCAGGAACCCCGCCCCGGCAACGAAGGAGGACACTACGAGAAACCCGCGAAGTACGCCGACTGCGGTCAACAAGAAAATACAGACACAGACCTGCGTCAGACCTAAACCAAAAATCCGACGCCGCAACCCCCAGAGATGAGAGAGGGGCAACTCCAAGCCTATCAGGAAGAGAAACATGACAACCCCGAGCTATGCGACTGGCCGAATCGATTCGGTGTGACTGAGTATTTGCAGTCCGAACGGTCCTATGATGACCCCTGCAATCAGGTAGCCGAGGACTGTTCCGAGATTGAGACGCCTGGCCACCGGGACCACAACAACTGCCGCCACCAGCAGTGCGATGGCGAACAACACGGTGATGACCGGGTGGCCTTCTGACACAGGTTTACCCCACTTGCGTGAGGAGTGGTGTCACCCCGGAATCAGATGTCCAGAATGACTTCACTCAGGTTTTTCACCCACTCAGGATCACGGTGAGAAAAAAAACAGCTCTCTCCCGTTTCGAGTGCGGCGATGGTTTCCATATCCTGTGAAGATAGTTCAAAGTCGAACACGGCAATATTTTCCTCAATCCTGTGCTTGTTCACGGATTTGGGAATCACCACGATCCCGCGTTGCACCAACCAGCGCAATACGACCTGTGCCACCGACTTGCCGTACTGGCTACCAATCGCGACCAGGTCAGGATTCTCGAACAGACCGTTGCGACCCTCGGCAAAAGGTGCCCAGGATTCGATCTGCACACCCTGCTCCCGCATGAACTGTGCGTTTTCCACCTGCTGCAGGAAGGGGTGAGTCTCCACCTGGTTCACTGCCGGTGTGACCTCGTTGTGGACAATCAGGTCCATCAGGCGGTCCGGATGGAAGTTGCTAACCCCGATAGCGCGAATTTTGCCCTGCTGATACAACTCCTCCATGGCCCGCCAGGCGCCGTGCACATCTCCGAACGGTTGATGGATCAGGTAAAGGTCCAGGTAATCGAGGTGCAGGCGGGCGAGCGAGTTCTCACACGCGGCCAGGTTTTTTTCGTAGCCTACATCCTGCACCCACAGCTTGGTGGTGATGAACAGTTCATCGCGGGGCACACCACTACGTGCAATGGCGCGCCCCACTGCTTCCTCGTTCATATAGGCTGCCGCGGTATCGATCAGGCGATAGCCTGCTGCCAGCGCGGCGGCGACGGCCCGTTCACATTCCACGGCATCGCTGATCTGGTACACCCCGAAGCCAAGGATCGGCATTTCCACGCGGTTGTTCAAAGTAACAGTTTGCATAGGTCCAATTCCAAATCGTGGGTAAAGCAGCCCTGAGTGAACACTCAACGATCAATAGCTGTGTCCAACGCTTCCGATAAGGGTGCTCCCTGGATATCGATGGCGCTAAAAGCAGCATCGATATCCGCCAGATCGCCAGCGCTCAGTTCCAGCATGGCAGCGGGCAGGTTGTCATCCAGGTGTGACAGTGCAGTGCCCCCGGGAATTGGCACCACCCAGGGCTTCTGTGCCAGCAGCCAGGCGAGTGCGATCCGGGCAGGGCTGGCATCCTTGCGGGCCGCCAGATCGCGCAGGAAATCAACCACCTTGAAGTTGGCTTCCAGGGCTTCCGAGGAAAACCGCGGAAAGTCCTTGCGCAGATCGTTGGGGTCATCGAAGGTCATGTCACGGGTGATCTTGCCGGTCAGGAAACCCTGGCCCAAAGGACCCCAGGCGACCAATCCAATCCCCAGTTCTTCACAGAGGCTGAATTTACTGTGTTCGGGTTCGCGCATCCACAGGGAATAGTGATCCTGGATGGCCGTTACGGGCTGTACTGCGTGGGCGGCACGAATGCTGGCGATACTGGCTTCAGACAGGCCGAAGTGGGCGACCTTGCCCTCCTCAACAAGGGCTTTCACTGCACCGGCAACGTCCTCCATCGGCACAGCAGGATCCACCCGGTGCTGGTAGAGCAGGTCAATACGGTCTGTGCGCAGCCTGCGCAGTGAGCCTTCAACCGCTTTGCGAATGTGTTCGGGGCGGCTGTTCAGGCCCACCATTTCGCCCTGCTCATTCAGGTCGAAACCGAATTTCGTACACAGCAGCACTTTGTCGCGGACCGGTTGCAGGGCTTCGCCGACCAGATCCTCGTTGGCATAGGGACCATAAGCCTCGGCCGTATCGAACAGGGTGACGCCCCGCTCGACGGCACCGCGGAGCACTCCGATGGCCTCGCTGCGATCAGTGGCCGGACCGAGGCCAAAACTCAGTCCCATACAGCCCATGCCGATAGCAGAAACTTCAAGATTCTGTCCGAGTTTGCGTGTTTTCATGCTGTGTTCCTCCTGCGTTAGAACAGTATTAACCGTAATGCTCGTAGCCGGTGCCCCTGGCACCCTTCACCTCGAATGAAATAGGCCTCTGTCTGGCGCATAAAGCAAGAACTGACAGACACTTACGAAGCACAAAAAGCAGAGGCCTATTTCAATTTTCAATTCTACGGTGAGATTTGCGGGCTAGCCCTGGGCAGGAATTTTTTCCACCTTTGTTTTTCGCAACAAAAAACCGGCCAATGGCCGGTTTTTTGTTGCTGTGTATCAACAACGAATTACTCGATGATCTTGGCAACCACGCCAGCGCCCACGGTACGGCCACCCTCACGGATAGCAAAACGCAGACCTTCTTCCATCGCAATCGGCGCAATCAACGTCGCTGTCATCTGAACGTTATCACCCGGCATCACCATCTCCGTCCCTTCCGGCAGCTCACAGGCACCGGTAACATCCGTTGTGCGGAAGTAAAACTGCGGACGATATCCCTTGAAGAACGGCGTGTGACGGCCACCTTCATCCTTGGAC
>JBKECP010000047.1:0-22038 GCA_047974765.1 Parahaliea sp.
ATTACTCGATGATCTTGGCAACCACGCCAGCGCCCACGGTACGGCCACCCTCACGGATAGCAAAACGCAGACCTTCTTCCATCGCAATCGGCGCAATCAACGTCGCTGTCATCTGAACGTTATCACCCGGCATCACCATCTCCGTCCCTTCCGGCAGCTCACAGGCACCGGTAACATCCGTTGTGCGGAAGTAAAACTGCGGACGATATCCCTTGAAGAACGGCGTGTGACGGCCACCTTCATCCTTGGACAGAATGTACACTTCACACTCAAACTTGGTGTGCGGCGTCACTGATCCGGGAATCGCCAGCACCTGGCCACGCTCAACGTCTTCACGCTTGGTGCCACGCAGCAAAATACCCACGTTCTCACCCGCACGACCTTCGTCCAGCAGCTTGCGAAACATCTCCACACCCGTACAGGTGGTCTTGGTCGTGGCGCGAATACCAACAATCTCGATCTCGTCGCCCACCTTGATAATGCCGCGCTCAACACGACCCGTTACCACAGTGCCTCGACCAGAAATGGAGAACACGTCTTCCACCGGCATCAGGAAGGGCATATCAATGGCACGCTCAGGCTCTGGAATGTAGCTGTCCAGCGTCTCAACCAGTGTTTTCACTGCCGTGGTACCCAGCGCATTGTCGTCTTCACCGTTCAGGGCCATCAGCGCCGAACCACAGATGATCGGCGTGTCGTCACCGGGGAATTCGTACTGGTCCAGCAGCTCACGCAGCTCCATTTCAACCAGCTCTTTCATCTCTTCGTATTCTTCAGTGTCAGCGCCACCGCAGTCTTCGGCCAGCAGGTCAGCCTTGTTCAAAAAGACCACAATGTAAGGTACACCCACCTGACGCGACAGCAAAATGTGCTCGCGGGTCTGTGGCATCGGGCCGTCAGTGGCTCCACACACCAGAATCGCACCGTCCATCTGCGCCGCTCCCGTAATCATGTTTTTTACATAATCAGCGTGCCCAGGACAGTCAACGTGGGCGTAGTGACGATCCGGTGAGTCATATTCAACATGCGAGGTCGCAATCGTAATACCTCGCTCTTTCTCTTCCGGTGCATTATCAATGCCGTCAAAGGCAACCGCAGAGCCGCCCCAGGTTTCGGCGCAAACGCGGGTCAGAGCCGCTGTCAGCGTCGTCTTACCATGGTCAACGTGACCAATCGTGCCCACGTTGACGTGGGGTTTATTACGTTCAAACTTTTCCTTTGCCACTTTGATTCACCTCTGTGAGCTGATTAAAAATTTATCGGGTTGTGTTCTTGGAAATAATTTCCTGAGCGACATTATTGGGGGCTTCAGCGTATTTCTCAAATTCCATGGTATAAGTCGCTCGCCCCTGGGTTGCACTGCGCAGGTCGGTTGCATAACCAAACATTTCAGCCAACGGTACTTCAGCATTGACAATCTTGCCTGCCACATTGTCTTCCATACCGGAGATAATGCCACGACGGCGATTGAGATCGCCAACCACATCGCCCATATTTTCTTCTGGAGTAACGACTTCAACTTTCATCATTGGCTCAAGTAATACAGCACCACCAGACTCGGCCAATTTCTTGGTGGCCATGCTGGCGGCAATCTTAAAGGCCATTTCATTCGAGTCCACATCGTGGAAGGAGCCATCGTAAAGCGTTGCCTTCAGACCCAGCAGGGGGTAGCCCGCCAGCACACCATTTTGCATCTGCTCTTCAACACCCTTTTGCACGGCAGGAATATACTCTTTAGGCACGGTGCCACCAACAATTTCATTGACAAACTCCAGCCCCTCGGCATTTTCATCTTCAGCCGGCTCAAAACGAATCCAGACGTGGCCGTACTGGCCTCGACCACCGGACTGGCGCACAAATTTGCCTTCAATTTCTGCTTTGTTGCGAATGCGCTCACGATAAGCCACCTGTGGCTTGCCAATATTGGCTTCCACGCTGAATTCACGACGCATGCGATCAACGATAATATCCAGGTGCAACTCACCCATACCGGAAATTATAGTCTGACCGGTTTCCTCGTCGGTTTTAACGCGGAAGGAAGGATCTTCCTGAGCCAGCTTGCCCAGCGCCACACCCATTTTTTCCTGATCCGCCTTGGACTTTGGCTCCACTGCCACTGAAATCACCGGCTCGGGGAAGTCCATGCGCTCCAGTACAATCGGCTGGTCGCTGTCACACAGGGTATCACCTGTGGTTACGTCCTTCAGGCCAACCGCCGCCGCAATATCGCCGGCCAGCACTTCCTTGATTTCCTCACGACTGTTGGCGTGCATCTGCACCATTCGACCAACCCGTTCTTTCTTCTCCTTAACGGAGTTGAAGATACCGGTGCCGGATTCCAGCTTGCCGGAGTAGACCCGGAAGAAAGTCAGCGTGCCCACAAAGGGATCGGTGGCAATTTTGAAAGCCAGCGCAGCGAAGGGCGCATTGTCGTCGGCCTCGCGTGTGGCAATGGTCTCATCCCTGTCCAGCAGATGGCCTTCAATGGCCTTCACTTCTGTCGGCGATGGCATATATTCAATCACCGCATCCAGTACAGCCTGCACACCTTTATTTTTAAAAGCTGAGCCGCCCAATACCGGTACAATTTCATTTGCCAGTGTACGAGCCCGAATACCTGCCTTAATCTCATCTTCTGACAGATCACCCTCTTCGAGGTATTTTTCCATCAGTTCATCATTGGCCTCAGCTGCCGCTTCAAGCAAAAACTCACGCATTTCAGCGACTTCATCAGCCATATCAGCGGGCACTTCACCATACTCAAAGGTCATGCCCTGATCGGCTTCATTCCACAAAATGGCCTTGTTCTTAATCAGATCAACAACGCCCCTGAACTCGTCCTCGGCACCGATAGTCATCTGCAAGGGCACCGCATTGGCCCCCAGACGATCTTTGAGCTGCCCGATTACTTTGCGATAATCAGCACCTGTGCGATCCATCTTGTTGACAAAAACCATGCGCGGAACTTCGTATTTATTGGCCTGCCGCCAGACGGTTTCCGTCTGCGGCTGCACACCGGAAGAACCACACAACACCACCACCGCACCGTCAAGCACCCGCAGCGAGCGCTCTACTTCGATGGTGAAATCAACGTGCCCGGGAGTATCAATGATATTAACCCGATGCTCATCAAACTGGGCGTCCATACCCCGCCAGAAACAGGTGGTCGCCGCCGAGGTAATAGTTATGCCCCGCTCCTGCTCCTGCTCCATCCAGTCCATGGTGGCTGCGCCATCATGGACCTCACCGAGCTTGTGAGACAAACCCGTGTAGAACAGGATGCGTTCAGTGGTTGTGGTTTTTCCCGCATCCACGTGCGCACAAATACCGATATTACGGTAGCGATTGATGGGAGTTTTACGTGCCACGATCCAATCCCCAATAACAGGTTGCGGGGCTACCTACCGCTTTAGAAGCGGTAGTGAGAGAACGCTTTATTGGCTTCAGCCATACGGTGCACGTCTTCACGCTTTTTAACCGCATTGCCTTTGCCCTGAGAGGCGTCGATGATTTCACCGGCCAGACGCTGGCGCATGGACTTCTCACCACGACTGCGCGCATATTCCACCAACCAGCGCATGGACAAAGCCACACGACGGGAGGGGCGCACTTCAACCGGTACCTGATAAGTTGCACCACCCACACGGCGGGATTTTACTTCCACCATTGGTGCAATATTTTCCAGCGCTTCATCAAAGGCCTCCAGCGGATCTTTGCCCAGTTTTTCCTGAACAATATCCAACGCACCGTAAACGATGGTCTCAGCGACGGATTTTTTACCACTGATCATTACGTGGTTCATGAACTTGGCCAGCGTAACATTGCCGAATTTGGGATCCGGCAGAACTTCACGCTTGGCGACGACACGTCTTCTTGGCATGTTGTTGCCCTTCTGTTTCTTCAGGTCTATCCGAACACCGACCTGCCACATATGCGGGGGAGGCAGGGGTTCGGCCTTACTTAAATTACCCGCAGGCTACATGCCCGCAAGTTGTTCGTATTTACTTCGGACGCTTGGCACCGTACTTGGAGCGAGCGTTGCGACGGTCGGCCACACCGGAGGTGTCCAGGCTGCCACGCACGGTGTGATAGCGCACACCTGGCAGATCCTTGACACGACCACCGCGAATCAGCACCACACTGTGTTCCTGCAGGTTGTGGCCTTCACCGCCGATGTACGAGGAAACCTCGTAACCGTTGGTCAGGCGAACACGGCAGACTTTACGCAGTGCAGAGTTCGGCTTCTTCGGCGTAGTGGTGTAGACACGAGTACATACACCACGGCGCTGCGGACAACTCTGCAGGGCTGGCACGTCACTCTTGTCCAGTTTGCGTTTCCGAGGCTTACGAACCAATTGGTTGATCGTTGCCATTAAGTCAAAACTCCAAAAACATTCATTTTTTATGGCCTTACGGCCCATTCCCCCGCCCTGTCAACAACTCATAAGTCATTGTCTGTAATAAAGCCACAAGACAAGCGAAAATGCCCTGGGCAAAGGGGAGGCGGGATTCTACAGATGGCCCTACAGCGAGTCAAGCATATCGAAACCCTCGCTTGCACTATATCCATTAACATACAGGAGACGAAAGCCGACTCCGGCTTAATCTTCACTTTAAATAAAATTAAACCAAACACCCATCCAGCCTTTAACATGGCGGGAAAGCCTTGAGATTGAGACGCAACCTCACGTTCAACTGCATCGACTTCAGGACTTGAATTTGACACCCCTCGCCCCATTGTTTGCACATACCGCGTAATGGCTTGCAGTTTATTGGCAAAATGTGGAAATAGCCTACCCTGGCACTCCCAACGACAGGCATTTTCCTGTACCCTTGCGGCGATTTTTTTTCTGACTGAATTTTACTAATCTGGATAGCCCCATGTCTGATCTGTCACTGTATCGCAACATCGGCATCTTCGCCCACGTTGACGCCGGTAAAACCACCACCACTGAGCGCATTCTCAAGCTCACCGGTAAAATCCACAAGCTGGGAGAGGTTCACGAGGGTGAATCCACTACTGACTTCATGGAACAGGAAGCCGAGCGTGGTATTACCATTCAGTCGGCGGCAGTCAGCTGCTTCTGGAAGGACCACCGCCTGAACGTTATCGACACCCCCGGGCACGTTGACTTCACCGTTGAGGTATACCGCTCACTGAAAGTTCTCGACGGTGGCATTGGTGTTTTTTGCGGCTCCGGCGGCGTTGAACCCCAGTCTGAAACCAACTGGCGCTATGCTAACGAGTCTGAAGTTTCCCGTATTATCTTTGTCAACAAGCTCGATCGTATCGGTGCAGACTTCCTTAAGGTTGTTGAGCAGATCAAGAAAGTACTGGGCGCCAAACCACTGGTGATGACCCTGCCTATCGGTCGTGAAGATACCTTCAGTGGAGTTGTCGACCTGCTGACCAACAAGGCTTATATCTGGGATGAGAGCGGCCAGCCGGAAAATTATACGGTTAAGGATATTCCTGCCGACATGGCGGATCAGGTCGCCGAATATCGTGAGCAGCTGATCGAAACCGCTCTGGAAATGGACGACGACCTGCTGATGGCCTATATGGATGGCGAGGAGCCTTCTATAGAGGATATCAAACGCTGTATCCGCAAGGGTACCCGCGATCTCGAGTTCTTCCCCACTTTCTGTGGCTCGGCTTTCAAAAATAAAGGTATGCAGCTGGTGCTGGACGCCGTAGTTGACTACCTGCCGGCACCGACTGAAGTGCCGCCCCAGCCTCTGACTGACGAAGAAGGTAACGAAACCGGTGAATTTGCCACTGTTGACCCGGCAGAGCCACTGCGCGCACTGGCGTTCAAAATTATGGATGACCGCTTTGGCGCCCTGACTTTCGTACGCATCTACTCCGGCAAGCTGAACAAAGGGGACACCATCCTCAACAGCTTCACCGGCAAAACCGAGCGCGTGGGCCGAATGGTGGAAATGCAGGCGGATGAGCGCAACGAACTGAGCTCTGCTCAGGCCGGTGACATTATTGCCATTGTCGGCATGAAAAATGTACAGACCGGCCACACCCTGTGTGACCCAAATCATCCCTGCACCCTGGAAGCAATGGTTTTCCCCGAGCCGGTAATCTCGATTGCAGTGGCTCCCAAAGACAAGGGCAGCACTGAAAAAATGAGTATTGCTATCGGTAAACTCGTGGCCGAAGACCCCTCCTTCCGGGTTGAAACCGATGAAGACTCCGGCGAAACCATTCTTAAAGGTATGGGTGAGCTGCACCTGGATATCAAAGTGGATATCCTCAAGCGGACCTACGGTGTTGAACTCAATGTGGGCAAACCCCAGGTCGCTTACCGCGAGACCATTACCCAGGAAATTGACGACTCCTACACACACAAAAAGCAATCTGGCGGTTCTGGTCAGTTCGGCAAAATCGATTATCGCATCCGGCCTGGCGAACCCGGTTCTGGCTTCCAGTTCAGCTCCACCGTTGTGGGCGGTAATGTACCGAAGGAGTTCTTCCCCGCCATTGAGAAAGGCTTTGCCAGCATGATGGCATCCGGTCCTGTTGCCGGTTTTCCAGTACTGGATGTAGAAGTCGAACTCTATGACGGCGGTTTCCACGCTGTTGACTCATCAGCCATTGCCTTTGAATTGGCTGCCAAGGGTGCCTTCCGTCAATCCATGTCAAAAGCAGCACCGCAGCTGATCGAACCCATCATGAAAGTGGATGTATTCACTCCCGATGATCATGTTGGCGATGTGATTGGTGACCTGAACCGTCGTCGCGGCATGATCAAGGATCAGGAAGCCGGCGCCACTGGCGTGCGCGTCAAGGCAGATGTTCCTCTGTCTGAAATGTTCGGCTATATCGGCCACCTGCGCACCATGACCTCCGGCCGGGGCCAGTTCTCAATGGAGTTCTCCCACTACCTGCCCTGCCCGCAAAACGTGGCCGAGGCAGTCATCGCGGAAGTGGCCGAGCGCAAAAAAGCCGGCTAATCACTGTTGCAGGCTCATTAAAAAGCCGACCCCGAGAGGTCGGCTTTTTTTTGCCCGCTTGCTGCTCTGCCAGGCGCGATTCAGGTCTGCTGATAGACCGCCCACACCCGCTCAAAACGGCGGGCCTTAAGGTCATCCCGGTGTATCAGAAAATAGACCGTGCCCTGCCCCCGTGTTTGCAGCCAAAGTAGCCACATCCACCTGCAACAGCAACTGCCAGTCGAGTGCGCGCGCTGATTCATGTTCGAAGAAGGCCGTACGCAAGTCATCACTTTCCGGCCGACCCGCAAGAAAGTCACTAAAGGCCGGGCCATAACGCGGATCGTTCTGCTCCGGGTCTGGGCTGCCCAGCAGGTGGTGGCCATAAAAGCCATAGCTGGTGCCATCGGATGTATCGGGCTGATCCGGCTCATCGGGGTAAAAGTCGCTGTAAAGATCGTAGAGACTCAGGGGCTCATCCCCATCACCCACGTCAATGTCATCAAAATCACCCTGCTGCTTCGCCTCTATCGTATGCAAGCGCCGCAGTGACCGGTGCTCACTCAATCGCATCGGCCGCGCCGGCGCCAGATAACCCGCATTGTAGTCTGCCTCAGGCTCAAAACCGTGCTGCTTCATCATCCCGATGTATTCCTGCCTCGCCTGTGCATCCAGCTGCTGCAGACGCCCCGGCAGTGCCGCTGGCTGCAGATCACTTACACTGCTCTGATCCCAGATCACGCGACCGGACCGGGGGCCGTCGTCCCAGGGACCAATGGCCAGGTCATAGAAAAACAGCAGGCGGCCGCTGTCCGGTAACTGCGCCGCAATATCACCCAGCCGATAGGCCTCGCCCAGATCGATCTGGGCGACAAAGGACAACGGCAATGGTTCCGCCAGATGCCTGAGCATATATTCACTATGATTACTGCCACCGCACACAGCCAGACTGGCCGCATCGCTATCGGGTCGATAAGGCCACTCGATCGACGGCGGCAGATCCGGCAAGCCACCAAAGCGGCTGGTGCCGAGGCCGCTATCCGCCGCTATCGGGACAAAGCTGATGGAAGACACCAGCAAAGTACTGACCAGCTCGATCACCTGCTCGGGAAAATACTCATTGATGTGGCTGATCAGCTCTTCTTTATTCACAATAATTACCTTCTTTTAAGCAATAGCTGCCAATTTTTTTAAAGTAGTCACTATCTAATTCCGGATCAGCAGGAACATTATTTTGTCAGCCGCCTTTACGCTTTATCATCAGGGAAATCATAAACGCAACAAAATCAACAACATGCTAAATGGCATATTGCTTGCTTAATAAAACTGGAAGCTGGCTGTTTATCTTCACGGAAATAAAACTGCACGACGATAACAATAACTATTTTTAATAATAGGATACGCAATATGATGACGCAAAAAACAGGTTTTTCTTTTTATCAGCGGGCAAAGCGCGCTGGCAATACAATCGCTGTAACTGCTGCACTGAGCCTGTGCATGAGCAATGCTACGGCGGGACCGCTCGACATTACTAATATTGATGGTTCATGGATCAATCCTGTTCCATCAGCCAATGTTACGGCGCTCTCCAATACAGCATCTCCCGGCACAGACTCAATCCGCTGGGGTGGCACAGCTGGTGATATCAATAGTGGTAGCGGCTATGACTTTACAGCTGCCAGTAATATCACACCTGTCGCTCTCGGTACAGCCTTTGTACTAGGTACTTTCACCCACCTTAACTTACCCATTACCCAGACAATCAGCGCTGTAGAATATGCTTTCAGCTTTGACACCAATGGTTCTCCAGCCAATCTGGCAAGCATTTTTTCCTTCGACCATAATGAAACACCCAACAGTACCGGCAGTTCCCCCGCCGATGACGACGTTGTTACCGTCACCTCAGCCACGCTCAACCACCTTATTACTGTCGGTACAGATACCTATTATTTCAATCTCCTAGGGTTTTCTGTGGATGGCGGCATGAGCTTTGGAAATATTTTCAGCTCACCTGAGAACGGCAGTAATAGTGTAAGACTGTATGGCATCGTAACCAACCAACCTGTTGGCGCAGTACCAACACCCGGCACATTGTTACTGATAATGTGTGGGCTGCTGGGTTTTACATTCCGTAGAAAACGCAGTTAAAACCAGCAGGTCAATATCAACGACAGGGGCCAGGTCAGCAAGAGCAGCTTGTGCCCCTATATCCAGGTTTGGCGTTTCAGGCCAAAACCACAAAATAGCCTGTTGATCAACACCTTGCTGCTGATTGTGGTATCTCCCATAAAGCGCTAAAAAGCCCTTTCACTGAAAGCAACCAGCCCCACCGAACATCCAAAAAAAGGACCCAGCCCGAAAGGGGTGAGTCCTGACAATACAAAATGAAAGCCCGTCAGCGATCAGTCGTCGGCCTGTAGTGCCTCAGTCAGCGCTGCTTCGATTTCCTGGGCCGAAACACTCATCTCGGATTCGCTATCGCGGCTGCGCTTGCGCTTCTCGTGATAGGCAAGGCCGGTACCAGCCGGTATCAGGCGACCCACCACCACGTTTTCCTTCAGGCCGCGCAGGTAGTCGCGCTTGCCGGTGACCGCCGCTTCCGTGAGGACGCGGGTGGTCTCCTGGAAGGAGGCAGCAGAAATGAAGCTCTCGGTGGCCAGTGAGGCCTTGGTGATACCCAGCAGCTCTCGCTCGGCAGTGGCGGGCACCAGCTCTTCAGCCAGCAGGCGCTCGTTCTCCTCCAGGAAGGTGGTGAATTCCACCTGCTCACCCTTGATCAGGGTGGAGTCACCACTGGAGGCAATGATCACCTTGCGCAACATCTGGCGGACAATGACTTCGATGTGCTTGTCGTTGATCTTCACACCCTGCAGGCGGTACACCTCCTGAATTTCATTAACGATATACTTGGCCAGCTCCTCGATGCCCTTCAAACGCAGGATATCATGGGGGCTGAGCGGACCTTCGGAAACCACCTCACCTTTCGCTACCTGCTCACCTTCAAACACTGACAGGTTACGCCATTTCGGAATCAGTGCTTCGTAGTGATCCGAGCCATCGGCCAGCGGTTTGCCATCGGTCGGAGTAATCACCAGTCGGCGCTTGCCTTTGGTTTCCTTGCCGAAGCTGACTGTACCGGAAATCTCCGCCAGAATGGCAGGCTCTTTCGGCTTACGCGCCTCAAACAGATCGGCCACCCGAGGCAAACCACCGGTAATATCACGGGTTTTGGAGCCTTCCTGGGGAATACGTGCCAATACCTCACCTGCTTCCACTTTGGCACCGTCAGCCAGACTGACCAGAGCATGTGGCGGCAGGAAATAATGCGCCGGGACATTGGTATTCGGCAAACACAGCTCTTTGCCACTTTCATCAATCAGTGTGACAGCCGGACGCATATCTTTACCGGCCGCAGGGCGCTCACCAGCATCCAGTACTTCGATAGAGGACAGACCTGTCAACTCATCCGTCTGACGCTTGATGGTGACACCTTCATCCATCGCCGAGAACTTCACGATACCCGCCAGTTCGGTCACAATCGGGTGTGTGTGTGGATCCCAGTTGGCAACAATATCACCAGCGGATACGTCAGCGTGGTCGTGTACACGAATCACAGCACCATAAGGCAGCTTGTAACGCTCACGCTCACGACCCAGCTTGTCCAGCACCGACAGCTCACCAGAACGGGATACGGTAATCAACGAACCATCCTGACGATCAACCACTTTCACATTGTGCAGGCGAACCACACCATCATTCATTACCTGGATATTGTCCTGAGCGGTTGCCCGTGAAGCCGCACCACCGATGTGGAAGGTACGCATGGTGAGCTGGGTGCCCGGCTCACCAATGGACTGGGCGGCGACTACACCGATAGCCTCACCCATATTGACCTGGTGGCCTCGGGCCAGATCGCGGCCATAACAGGACGAACAAATACCGTGGCGAGTGGCGCAGGTAATGGGTGAGCGCACTTCGATTTCATCGATACCCATTTCTTCCAAACGCACGACCCAGGCTTCGTCAAGCATAGTGCCTGCGGTAATGGCAATTTCATCATCACTGCCGGGTTTCAATACATCCCTGGCCACAACACGACCCAGCACGCGATCACCCAGCGATTCGATAATATCGCCACCATCGATCACCGGTGTCATTAACAGACCATCATCGGTACCGCAGTCTTCCTCAGTAACAACAAGATCCTGGGCAACATCAACCAGACGACGGGTCAGATAACCGGAGTTGGCGGTTTTAAGTGCCGTATCAGCCAGACCTTTCCGAGCGCCGTGGGTGGAAATGAAGTACTGCAGTACATTCAGGCCTTCACGGAAGTTGGCCACAATCGGCGTCTCGATAATGGAGCCATCCGGCTTGGCCATCAGGCCGCGCATACCGGCCAACTGACGAATCTGGGCGGGCGAACCCCGCGCCCCGGAGTCGGCGTAGATATAAACGGAGTTGAAGGAAGCCTGTTGCTCTTCCTCGCCATCGCGGTTAATCACACTCTCCTTGGACAGACCTTCCATCATCGACTTGGACACCAGGTCGTTGGCCCGGGACCAGATATCGATGACCTTGTTGTATTTCTCACCGTGAGTAACCAGACCGGAGGCGAACTGGTCTTCGATCTCTTTCACCTCGGCATCGGCGCGCTCGATAATTTCAGCTTTTTCAACTGGAATTTCAAAGTCGTTGACACCAATGGAGGCACCAGAGCGGGTGGAATACTCATAGCCGGTATACATCAGCTGGTCGGCAAAGATAACTGTCGCCTTCAGACCGACAATACGATAGCAGTGGTTGATAATGCGGGATATGGCCTTCTTGGTCATATCCTGATTAACCAGCTCGTAAGACAGCCCCTTGGGTACAATTTCCCACAACAGTGCGCGGCCAACCGTGGTATCAACAATCGCGCCGCGCTCCTGAAATTCAGTCTCGCCAAGTGCCTCATATTCCCTGATACGCACTTTTACCCGCGCTTGCAGATGTACATGACCCGCCTTGTAGGCACGGTGTACTTCCGACACATTGGCGAAGGCCATGCCCTCACCCTTGGCATTGATACGCTCACGCGTCATGTAGTACAGCCCCAACACCACGTCCTGGGAGGGCACAATGATAGGTTCACCATTAGCTGGTGAGAGGATGTTATTGGTCGACATCATCAGCGCACGGGCTTCGAGCTGGGCTTCCAGGGTCAGTGGTACGTGTACCGCCATCTGGTCACCGTCGAAGTCGGCATTGTAAGCGGCGCACACCAGCGGGTGAAGCTGGATGGCCTTGCCCTCGATCAGCACCGGTTCGAAGGCCTGGATGCCCAGACGGTGCAGTGTCGGTGCCCGGTTCAACAATACCGGGTGCTCACGGATCACCTCGGCCAGGATATCCCAGACTTCCGGTGGTTCGCGCTCAACCATTTTCTTGGCCGCCTTGATCGTGGTAGCCAGACCGCGGGCCTCCAGCTTGCCAAAAATGAAGGGTTTGAATAATTCCAGTGCCATTTTCTTGGGCAGACCGCACTGGTGCAGACGCAGAGTCGGACCAACCACGATCACCGAACGACCAGAGTAGTCGACGCGCTTGCCGAGCAGATTCTGGCGGAAGCGGCCCTGTTTGCCCTTGATCATGTCAGCCAGGGACTTCAACGGCCGCTTGTTGGAACCGGTGATAGCACGGCCGCGACGACCGTTATCCAGCAGCGCATCTACCGACTCCTGCAACATGCGCTTTTCGTTGCGCACGATGATGTCGGGCGCGTTCAGATCCAGCAGGCGCTTCAGGCGATTGTTGCGGTTGATCACCCGGCGATAGAGATCGTTCAGATCAGAGGTGGCAAAGCGGCCACCGTCCAGCGGTACCAACGGACGCAGATCCGGTGGCAGCACCGGCAATGCGTTCATCACCATCCACTCGGGCTTGTTGCCGGAGCTGGCGAAGGCTTCCATCAGCTTCAGGCGCTTGGACAGCTTCTTGATCTTGGTTTCACTGTTGGTGGCCGGAATCTCTTCCCGCAGACGGGCGATTTCCTGCTCCAGGTCGAGCTGGGTCATCAGGTCCTGCACCGCCTCGGCACCCATCTTGGCGGTGAACTCATCGCCAAACTCTTCCATCGACTCGTAGTACTGTTCATCAGTCAGCAGCTGACCAAGTTCCAGGGTGGTCATACCCGGCTCAGTAACTACGTAGCTTTCAAAATAGAGAACCCGCTCAATATCGCGCAGGGTCATGTCCAGCAGCAGACCGATGCGCGAGGGCAGCGACTTCAAGAACCAGATATGCGCGACCGGGGACGCCAGTTCGATATGCCCCATGCGCTCACGGCGCACCTTGGCCAGTGCCACTTCCACACCACACTTCTCGCAAATGACACCGCGGTGTTTGAGGCGCTTGTACTTGCCACACAAACATTCATAGTCTTTCACCGGGCCAAAAATCTTGGCGCAGAACAGACCGTCCCGCTCCGGCTTGAAAGTGCGATAGTTGATGGTTTCCGGTTTTTTCACTTCGCCGTATGACCAGGAGCGAATCATCTCCGGTGACGCCAGACCAATGCGAATGGCGTCAAACTCTTCTGATTGCCCCTGGGACTTCAGCAGATTAAGTAGGTCTTTCAAGGTCTTTCCTCCGCGAGGTTTTCCTTCGGGCAGATGGCTGCGCCACCCTGCCGTTATGTCCGTAAATTGTCGGTCAGCATCCGGCCCTCAAGCCGGATGTTTCAGTCGTTCTCCAGCTCAATATCAATACCGAGGGAGCGAATCTCCTTAACCAACACATTGAAGGACTCGGGCATGCCCGGCTCCATTCGATGGTCACCATCGACAATGTTCTTGTACATCTTGGTACGTCCGGTGACGTCATCCGACTTCACCGTCAGCATTTCCTGCAAGGTGTAAGCGGCACCGTAAGCCTCCAGCGCCCACACCTCCATCTCACCAAAGCGCTGGCCACCGAACTGCGCCTTACCGCCCAGCGGCTGCTGAGTGACCAGGCTATAGGAACCGGTGGAACGGGCGTGCATTTTGTCGTCCACCAGATGGTTCAGCTTCAGCATATACATGTAGCCAACCGTCACCGGGCGATCAAAGGCCTCGCCGGTACGACCGTCATAAAGCGTGAACTGACCGGATTCAGGCATATCAGCCAAATCCAGCAGCGCTTTGATTTCCGCCTCGGCAGCACCATCAAACACGGGGGTAGCCATTGGCACACCAGCGCGCAGATTACCTGCCAACTCCATCACCTGCTCATCAGATAGCGATTTGATGTCCTCGATACGGCCAGCGCCATTGTTGTAAACAGCTTCCAGGAACTTGCGTACTTCGGCAATTTTGCGCTGTTCGCGCAGCATTTCATCAATTTTGACACCAAGCCCTTTGGCGGCCATACCCAGGTGAGTTTCAAGAATCTGACCCACGTTCATCCGCGAGGGTACACCCAACGGATTGAGTACAATATCGACAGGCTCACCGTTTTCGTCGTAGGGCATATCTTCAACCGGCATGATTACCGAAATTACACCCTTGTTACCGTGGCGACCTGCCATCTTGTCGCCAGGTTGAATACGGCGTTTGACAGCCAAATACACTTTAACGATCTTCAATACGCCAGGCGCCAGATCATCGCCACTTTGCAGCTTGCGTTTCTTGTCTTCAAACCGCTCTTCCAGCAGTTTGTTTTGCTCTTCCAGTTGGCGTCTGGCAGATGTCAATGCATCATTCAGCTCGGCATCAGACAGTTTGAGTTTGAACCACAGTTCACGCTCCAACTCCGCCAGCACTTTGTCACTCAAGCTGGTGCCTTTGGCCAGACCGGCTCCACTGACGGTTTTCTGGCCCTTGATCAAATTGCCCAGACGGGCGAAGGTAGCTTCTTCAAAGATGCGGTACTCTTCTTTTAGGTCCTTGCGGAACTGATCCAGCTGGTGCTTCTCGATCTGCAGGGCACGGGCATCTTTTTCAAGACCGTCACGGGTAAAGACCTGCACGTCAATAACCGTACCCTTGGTGCTGGAAGGCACACGCAGGGAGGTATCTTTCACATCGGAAGCCTTTTCGCCAAAGATCGCACGCAACAGCTTTTCTTCCGGGGTGAGCTGAGTTTCACCCTTGGGCGTGACCTTGCCCACCAGAATGTCACCGGCGTCCACCTCGGCACCAATGTAAACAATGCCCGACTCATCCAGCTTGGCCAGCGCGCTTTCACCAACATTGGGAATATCCGCAGAAATTTCCTCCGGCCCCAGCTTGGTATCACGGGCAATACAGGTCAACTCCTGAATGTGAATCGTGGTAAAACGATCTTCCTTCACAACTCTTTCAGACACCAAAATGGAGTCCTCGAAGTTATAGCCATTCCAGGGCATGAAGGCGATGCGCATATTCTGGCCCAGGGCCAGCTCACCCATATCAATAGATGGGCCATCGGCAAGAATATCGCCGCGCTCAACTGCATCACCGGTACGCACGATAGGTCGCTGGTTGATACAGGTATTCTGGTTGGAGCGGGTATACTTGGTCAGATTGTAGATATCAACCGGTGCCTCGTCCTTGCCCACATCCTTGTCGTTGACGCGGACCACGATACGACTGGCATCAACCGAGTCGATCACACCGGGGCGGCGGGCCACCGCACAAACACCGGAATCGGCAGCGACGTAACGCTCCATGCCGGTACCCACCAACGGCTTCTCACTGCGCAGGGTCGGCACGGCCTGACGCTGCATGTTGGACCCCATCAGAGCGCGGTTGGCATCGTCATGCTCCAGGAAGGGAATCAGGGCCGCAGCCACCGACACCACCTGTCTGGGCGACACATCCATATAGTCGACTTCACTCGGCGACTTGACGGTGAATTCGTTCATATGGCGCACATTGATCAGATCGTCAACAAAGCGCATGTTGTCATCGAGCGGAGCCGAGGCCTGGGCGATGACGAAGCCCGCTTCGTTGATGGCGGACAGATATTCGATATCGTCAGTGACCTGGCCGTCGACCACTTTGCGATAGGGCGACTCGAGGAAGCCGTAATCATTGGTGCGGGCGTAGGTTGCCAGCGAGTTGATCAGACCGATGTTCGGACCTTCCGGGGTTTCAATAGGACACACACGACCGTAGTGGGTCGGGTGCACATCACGCACCTCGAAACCGGCGCGCTCACGGGTCAAACCACCCGGACCGAGCGCTGATACACGGCGCTTGTGGGTGACTTCTGACAGCGGGTTATTCTGATCCATGAACTGGGACAGCTGGCTGGAGCCAAAGAACTCCTTCACCGCTGCCGATACCGGTTTGGCGTTGATCAGATCCTGGGGCATCAGGCCTTCACTCTCGGCCATTGACAGGCGCTCTTTGACAGCGCGCTCGACACGCACCAGACCAACGCGGAACTGGTTTTCAGCCATTTCACCAATGGAGCGTACACGGCGGTTACCCAGGTGGTCGATATCATCGACAATACCGCGGCCATTGCGGATATCCACCAGCATCTTCAGCACGGCAACGATATCTTCACGGTCGAGCACACCGGAGCCGGTGATTTCATCACGCCCCAGGCGGCGGTTGAATTTCATCCGTCCAACATTGGACAGATCATAACGATCCTGGGAGAAAAACAAATTCTGGAACAGATTTTCTGCTGACTCTTTGGTCGGCGGCTCACCCGGACGCATCATTCGGTAGATTTCAACCAGCGCCTCCAGTTCGTTGCGGGTAGAGTCCTGACGCAGCGTGTCAGAAATATAGGGGCCGCAGTCCAGCTCATTGGTGTACAGTGTCGGAATGGATGTAATACCGGCTTCACGCAGCGTACCCACCAGCGCTTCGTTTAACTCGGCATTGCACTCAACCAGTATTTCACCCGTCTTTTCATCGACCATATTTTTGGCCAGGGCGCGACCGTAGAGGTATTCTTCCGGTACTTCCAGCTCCGTAATACCGGCTTTTTCCAGCTCACGAATATGGCGTGCAGTGATGCGCCGCCCCTGCTCAACAATAATCTTTTTGTCATCTTTGATATCAAAAGCGGCAATATCACCACGCAGGCGCTCGGGAATTAACCCAACCTTATAGTTTCCGTCGGCATCGGCACTGAAGGTGGTGGTGTCGTAGAACATGTCCAGAATTTCTTCAGACGCATAGCCCAACGCACGCAGCAATACCGTGGCTGGCAGTTTGCGACGACGATCGATACGCACGAAGACCATATCCTTCGGATCAAACTCGAAATCCAACCAGGAACCACGGTAGGGGATCACCCTGGCTGAATACAGCAGCTTGCCGGAGGAATGGGTCTTGCCCTTGTCGTGATCAAAGAACACACCCGGTGAACGGTGCAGCTGGGATACGATCACCCGCTCAGTACCATTGATAACAAAGGTACCGTTATCCGTCATCAGGGGGATTTCCCCCATATAGACTTCCTGTTCCTTGATATCCTTGATGGTCTTGTTGGCAGAATCCTTATCATAAATGATCAAGCGGACTTTAACGCGCAGAGCACAAGAGTAAGTGACGCCGCGCAACTGACATTCATTGACATCAAAGACAGGTATACCCAGGTTGTAATCAACATATTCCAGAGCTGCATTGCCGCTGTAGCTCACGATCGGGAATACGGACTTGAAAGCCGCATGCAGACCGTAGTCGCCACGCTGATCCAGTGGCACACCCTGTTGGGTGAACTTGCGATATGAATCCAGTTGAATCGCAAGCAGGAACGGAACGTCCATGACTTTCGACAGTTTGCCGAAGTCCTTTCGAATGCGTTTTTTCTCAGTGTACGAGTATGCCATCAGTACTCCCCAGCGTATTTAGCCATCCGCCATTGCTGGCGGCTCAACAGCCCTTGTGGCTGCGTTTGGGTCACGCGGCGGCGCCGCCAACCCGATATTCGATTCTGCTTCGGGAAGTGCATTCCCTGAAGCGGGAAAAGGCCGGCGGGCCACTGCCCACCAGCCTTGTCCATGCCTGGCTCTCGCCAAACCGGTGTCGCGCTCTTATTTGAGCTCGACAGCGCCGCCAGCTTCTTCCAGTTGCTTCTTGATATCTTCGGCTTCATCTTTGGAAGCACCTTCCTTGATCGGAGAAGGCGCACCGTCAACCAGTGCTTTGGCTTCTTTCAGACCCAGGCCGGTAACGGCACGGACAACCTTGATGACGTTGACTTTTTTGTCACCGGCAGATGTCAGTACCACATCAAAGTCTGTTTTTTCTTCAGCTGCACCGGCGTCAGCGCTAGCTGCAGCCGGTGCAGCTGCCACGGCAGCCGCCGCAGTTACACCAAATTTCTCTTCCATCGCTTCGATGAGCTCTACAACTTCCATTACGCTCATTTCAGCGATTGCATTCAGAATGTCGTCTTTAGACAGAGCCATGACTCTTTTCTCCTAAATAGCTGATAAATAATTGTTTCAGGCAACAGCTTACGCTGCCTCTTTTTGATCGCGTACTGCTGCCAGTGTGCGAACCAATTTTCCAGGTACTTCGTTGATGGTCTGTACCAGCTTGGTTGCCGGCGCTTTCATTACACTCATCAGCATTGACAGTGCCTGATCACGCGTTGGCAACTTAGCCAGAACATCCAACTGCTCTGCACCCAACATTTGGCCGCTCACCGCCAGTGCTTTCACCTCGAACCTGTCGTTCGTTTTGGCAAAATCCTTGAATAGACGTGCCGCTGCACCTGGATCCTCCATTGAGAAACCGAACAGGGACGGACCAACCAGTGCTTCGTTGATGCACTCGTAGTCAGTTCCTGCCAACGCGCGCCTGGCGAGCGTGTTCCGTACAACACGGAGCACAACACCACTTTCGCGTGCGTCTTTGCGCAGAGCCGTCATCCCGTCCACAGTTACGCCACGTGCATCGGCGATAACCAGGGACAGCGCACTGGTGGCAGTCTCGTTAACTTCAGCAACGATCGCTTTCTTGTCTTCGAGTCCAATTGCCACGGGTAATACTCCTGGATGACTAAGTTGAGCACCGCCAATACTATGGCCGTGCCATTTGCGTGGTGAACGTATCCACCATCTGCGTAGGCTTTGATTTTGCGCAGAGCTGTTACAAGCCTCTTTGCTTGATCATGATTAAGTCGCCGCAACAGGCTGTGAACAGCCAGAGCAACGGCACCTACGGTCTTTGATGGTCTCAGGTTCTCAGCTATCAGGACGCTCCACTCTGCCCAAAAGGCTAACGGGAACATCTTTGCCTCGTCCAAAGACCTCAAAGTTGGGTGTGTCAGGCTTCACAGCCCTATCCACCCGACCAGCTCCCCATCCCTGGAGAGCATCTGACTGCCCACACCTGACTCAATCAGCCTGGCGTGAACATTCAATCTGTTTATGCTTCTACTGATGCGGTATCGACAGTCACACCCGGGCCCATGGTGGTGGACAGGGTGATTTTCTTCAGATAAACACCTTTGGCTGCTGCTGGTTTGGCCTTTTTCAGATCAGCCAGTACAGCTTCAAGGTTGCCCCTGATTGCATCCAGCTCAAAACTGATTTTGCCAATACCGCCGTGAATGATGCCGTTCTTGTCGGTGCGGTAGCGCATCTGGCCCGCTTTGGCATTATTGACGGCAGTTTCAACATCAGGGGTAACAGTGCCTGTTTTGGGGTTAGGCATCAGACCGCGCGGACCCAGCACCTGCCCCAACTGCCCAACAACACGCATGGCGTCCGGAGAGGCGACAACAACGTCAAAATCCATCATGCCTCCCTTGATCTGTTCAGCGAGTTCTTCCATACCCACGAAGTCGGCACCAGCCGCTTTTGCTTTATCAGCATTCTCGCCCTGGGTGAAAACAGCAACGCGAACATCGGAACCCGTACCATGAGGCAGCGTGGTTGCACCGCGCACGGCCTGATCAGATTTACGGGCGTCAATACCGAGATTAACAGCAACTTCAACAGTTTCATTAAACTTAACTGTTGCAAACTCCTTCAGCAGAGCCACCGCATCTTCCAGTGGATAGGCTTTGCGAGGATCAACTTTTTCATTGAATGCGCGTACGCGCCTGGACAGCTTGGCCATTAGAGCCCCTCCACTTCAATACCGGCAGAACGCGCACTGCCAGCAATGGTGCGCACGGCGGCATCCATGTCGGCAGCTGTCAGATCAGGCCATTTTTGGGTGGCAACATCCTCCAGCTGAGCGCGATTCACCTTGCCAACCTTGTGGGTGTTAGGCGTACCGGAACCTTTCTTGATTTTGGCCACCTTGCGCAGCAATACAGCCGCTGGCGGAGTTTTACGAATAAAAGTAAAGGAGCGGTCACTGTAAACAGTGATCACCACAGGAATCGGCAAACCGGGCTCAGTGCCCTGCGTTTCGGCATTAAAAGCCTTGCAGAATTCCATGATATTGACACCGTGCTGACCCAGTGCAGGACCGACAGGTGGACTGGGATTGGCCTGACCGGCAGGCACTTGCAGCTTGATATAAGCTTCGACTTTCTTGGCCATGTGTTAACTCCCGGGTACAAACGCCGTTGTGCCTGCAGATGATTGCCCTGCAGTACGCGGGCTCCCCATTGTGGCGGCAGCTACCGCCGGTTTATTTCAGATACCCGCTGTCGGGCATCTGCTCTTTCTTACTGTCATTGCACCGCTGCTTGCTTTGCTTAAACAGCGGCCGCAGACAGACTCAGGCTTTTTCCACCTGACTGAATTCCAGCTCTACCGGTGTAGAGCGCCCAAAAATCAACACCGCCACATTGAGACGGTTTTTTTCGTAGTTGACCTCTTCGACCACACCATTGAAGTCGTTGAAAGGACCATCGATAACCCGCACCATCTCGCCCGGTTCAAACAGGGTTTTTGGCCGCGGTGCTTCCACACCCTGCTCGACCCGCTGCAAAATTGCCTGTGCTTCAGCTTCGGTAATCGGTGCAGGGGCGTCGGCCTTGCCACCGATAAAGCCCATTACCCGGGGCGTTTCCTTAACCAGATGCCAGCTATCATCATTCAGCTCCATCTGGACCAGTACATAACCGGGAAAGAACTTGCGCTCACTCTTGCGCTTCTGACCGGCGCGCATTTCCACGACTTCCTCAGTCGGCACCAATACCTGACCGAAAGAGTCCTGCATGCCATGCAGCTCAATGCGCTCCTTCAGCGCTGAAGCCACCTTCTTTTCATAACCCGAATAGGCGTGAACCACATACCAACGCATTGCCATCTGAGCCTTCCCCTTATCCAATTGCCAGCGACACCAGCCAGCCGAGCAGGGAATCAAGCCCCCACAACAACAGCGCTGTGATAATGACAAAGGCAACTACAATCAATGTGGTCTGCATTGTTTCCTGGCGGGTCGGCCAAACTACCTTGCGAATTTCAGTTCGAGACCCTTTTACCAGCTGACCAAAAGCCCGGCCCTTTGCGGTCTGCAGGGCAATCAGACCGGCGACAATAGCGATGACCACCAGACCAACAACGCGATACAGCAGGGACTCATTGGAATAATAGCTATTACCAACAATACCTGCCGCCAGTAAAGCAAAGACGACAATCCACTTGAGCCAGTCCAGTCGGCTGCCAGAATCAGACGTTGTTTCCACACTCATCAGACTTTCCTATAAGCCAACAACAATTATTGCTGCTTTAATACTAATAGACGCCAAATAAATAATGACGCCCCTGCCATAAATGGCAGGCCAGGAGGGAATCGAACCCCCAACCTGCGGTTTTGGAGACCGCTGCTCTGCCAATTGAGCTACTGGCCTAAACTTGTGTCATACCTTGTATGACATGTTGAGACGACGAAGCCGAACTGCTTTTTAAGCGGTTCGGCTTGATCGCTTTGCGGGGCAAACCCAAGGATCAGCCCCTGTATCGAGTATTACTCGATGATCTTGGCAACCACGCCAGCGCCCACGGTACGGCCACCCTCACGGATAGCAAAACGCAGACCTTCTTCCATCGCAATCGGCGCAATCAACGTCGCTGTCATCTGAACGTTATCACCCGGCATCACCATCTCCGTCCCTTCCGGCAGCTCACAGGCACCGGTAACATCCGTTGTGCGGAAGTAAAACTGCGGACGATATCCCTTGAAGAACGGCGTGTGACGGCCACCTTCATCCTTGGAC
>JBKECP010000048.1:0-2085 GCA_047974765.1 Parahaliea sp.
TGCGGATGACGCCGCCCGGCGGCCATGGCGGCTAAAAAGAAAAATGCGTCACAACAGCGGCGCTGTTAGCGCCAAACTCGCGTCGGGGCGTGTAACTTGCTAAAGTGGCCGAATGTCGGGCTGTGGCCGCTTTAAGCCACTGATAACGCTGGGGTTGTGGCCAAGTGTGGGTAGGACGGGCGTCGGGCGAACTGTTCCCGGGGCAGTATTTTGATGGGGAGACGGGGTTACATTACAACTACTTCAGGGATTATGATCCGGGTTTGGGGAGGTATATTCAGAGTGATCCAATTGGGTTGCAAGGTGGGTTGAATACTTACGCCTACGTGGGCGGCAACCCGTTGATGTACACTGATCCACTGGGACTTCAGTTTCAGGGATGTCGATATATCAACGGAATTGGTGGTGCGCAAGATTGTGGTTCTGGTCCCGATTTTGGCACTGGTGATGCATCATTTTTTTCTCCTGCCATCAACAATACATCTGGAGAACAGTGTTCGACAGAGCCTGATTGCAGATCAGACTTTGATACATGTATCAACAACTCAATATTTGCATCATTGGCAGTTGGCGGTGCAAGTGCTGGGGTTTGCATGGGCGCTGCAATATATTTCACAGGCGGCAGCATGTCACCATCATGCGGCGTGCTTGGAGAAACCACGGCATTAGCAGCTGAATTGTCGATTGCAAAAACGTGTGCAGCAAGATATCGAACGTGTATGGAAAATCAATAACGCAAATGACTGTATGCCAAGGAGTAGTACTTTGATTGAGGTATTTGTATTTATCATTGCCGCTATCGCCGTACATGTTTATTTACACAGATACCACCGGGATGCTGCTTGGTATAACTTTATTCGAATAGCTGTATTTGTCGGAATTATTTATTCATTCCATTTGGTGGTGAAAAGTATTTTTATGGAGCCTTGATTCGTTGTATCGACCAAAAGGACAGGCACTCAGTTTTTCTTTAAAATCAACGGAATAAAAATATTTCACATCGTTGAGTAAGCAGTTTTGATGAAAAAACAGGCGCCGATCCTTCTCTCCGATCAATGGCGCTGTCCCAGGTTGACGGCGGAGCAGTACCGCCTTTTTTTCATCAACGACGAGCAGCGCAGCCTGCGCTATGACAGCCTCAACGACATCACCAGTATCGGGGGCAGGCAGCAGGTTCAGCTGTTCAGCTATGATCGTCTGGACCGTCTGGACCGTCTGGAAGAAGTGGAATCCAGAAGCCGCCGGCTGGAACACGTATTCAAGCTGGCTTATGAATACGATGCCAATGGCAACACAGCCTGCTGGCCAGATTGACAGATGCTGGCAACGGTGAAACCCGCTACACCATCGAAAACGGCAGTAACCGGCTGATCGAGGTTGATGGCGTAGCCAACACCTACGACGCCAACGGCAATCTGCTATACGATGGCCGGCACCGCTACCGCTACGATGCACGCAACCGCCTGGTGGCCGTGGACAATGGCGCCACTGCCAACTACCAGTACAACGCGCTGGGGCAGCGCATCCATAAAACAAGCAGCTGGCGTTCTGCCCTGGGGGCTGATATCGATACCAGGCGTAGCGATAGCACCAGTGCCATCCAGCCGGATGTGGTGTCGACAACAGACACCGTATTCGCCTACGAAGGCGCCAAACTGCTGGGTGAATATGACCTTCTGCAAAAGCCCTACCGCGAAATTATCTGGATGGGGGATATACCGGTAGCCGTAGTGCAAAAGGGCGAGCTATACCAGATTCACAGCGATCACCTGGCCACCCCGGTTGCCATCACTGACAGCAACAATACCATCGTCTGGCGCTGGGACCGGTGCCCCTTCGGTGATACGGCCGCCAATGAGGACCCGGATGGTGATGGCAGAGCCTTCGCTTTCAATCTGCGGCTGCCGGGGCAGTATTTTGACGGGGAGACGCAGCTGCATTATAACTACTTCAGGGATTATAATCCCAGTCTGGGAAGGTATATTCAGTCTGATCCCATCGGGCTTGAGGGTGGGCTCAATACGTATTCATATGTCGATAATAACTCACTGATTTACGTTGATCCGACTGGAGAAGCATTATTAA
>JBKECP010000049.1:0-2087 GCA_047974765.1 Parahaliea sp.
CCTCACCAAAGCCTACGGCTTCAACCCGACCAGTGCTGATGAAGGCCTGTGGAGCACCGACCCCATCTGGCAGGCCAGCATACACAACGGCAGCCTGACGGATGCCCGGACCGAAATGCATTACCTGCATACCGACCATCTGGGCACGCCGATCCTTGCGACCACAAAGGCGGGGCAGACCAGCTGGCAGGCACAGGCAGAGGCCTTTGGGGCGGCGGGCATCTTGCCGGGGAATAGTATCCGGATGAATTTAAGGCTGCCGGGGCAGTATTTTGATGGGGAGACGGGGTTACATTACAACTACTTCAGGGATTATGATCCATCCATCGGCAGATATCTTCAGTCTGATTTAATTGGTGTTTTGAGGGATTATTCCAATCCTCAGTTGCAGTTGGCTCTGTCCAATGAGCTACTGAACAGCGGTGCCATGAATGGTTCTTTGAATCATCTTTACGGCTACACTTTTAACAACCCTTTGCGTTACATCGATTCAGATGGTCTTTTCCCAGCGCCGTGGTGTTCTCGCTGGGAAATCATTCTGGGGCTTTGTCCGGATATACCGAAGGATATTCCCTATGATGAAGCTGTTGATAAGTGGTGGGACGAGAAAAAGGACGAGTACTGTTCCAAGCCTTGTAGTGCGGTTGAGTCAGCTTGCAAAAGGGCAATGGGGCCGGGTTGCTACATGGCCGGGACCCCCTGTCTAGTGCCATGTGAAATGTTGAAACAAGAATGCTTGAAAAGAAAGGATGAGGCCTGTGGTTGTGATGAGTAAAAAGACTGTCCTTCTAGGCTTGCTAATTCTGGTTGTCGTAGTGGTTTCGTTTTTTATCGGCAGGAATTATCAAGAGCTGGTTTCGATGTATGATCAGTACGCTTTGTTTATGAACCTGTCTGGCGACTACATAAACGAGTTCAATGAAACGCTTTCTAGCCTTGATACCAGGGAAGCGAACATAGTTCTTTACCAGCTTAATCAGCGAGCGGTTAATGATTTTGGTTGCTCGCTTTGGATAGACCATATTGCGGATATGGACAGCCACAACTTGGAGATTTTTAAATCTGCTATGCAAAGTGCTTTCGATAATGCAGGGCCAATGGAAGGCTTGGACGAAGAGTGTTTGAATAATCTACGGCAATACAGCTTGCTAAAATAATTCTGTCTCTCAAATCCCAGCCGGATCCAAACCGGACAGACACAGGATCAGACTATAAAAAATCTCCGGGAACATGCCGGCGGGATACCTTGACTTCGACTTCAGCCAGACGCTGTTCTCAGGCAGGCGCTACCGGGCGTGCGTCAGGGGGCTGGACGAAGGCACCGCCAGCGGCATGGCCCTTCGGCTATGACGCCGTAGCACCCACGGCCGAGCTGTGTTCGGCAAGCTCGCAGGTGTCGGCCCAGATCAGCATTGACTGGCTGGTTGATGATGACGGGCCGCTGGCTTCCGCCACATAACCAAACCGGACAGGCACAAGAATTGGTTTTTACCTTCAGACCCGCAGCATGGAATCATGCTTTAACGGGGTGGATATTTTTGATGAGCAGGGATGAGCAGGAAAATATTTACCCGGATCACTGATATCCGCGGTGGCTGGCGCTACCGATACAACCGCCCCCGGCCCACCCGCGCAGCGGCCTGACCCGGCAGCTGGGTCACACCACCACCACCTACGCCACCGCGGGCGGCGGCCAGTTCAGCTTTGAAACCGGCCACAGCTACAATGCCGATGGCCAGCTACACAACCACACCTGGCCCGATGGCAGCCAGCAGGCGTATCACTACAGCAAGGGTAAGCGCCCGTGCATCAGCCCCCTTTCGCCGCATTCGTTATCCACGGAAGGTGCTGACATCTCAATACTCACAGGAGCATCACGATGTCAGACGGTCAATCTTCAGCGACACCGTCGCCCCCTGCAGAACGCGCTGCATACTGGCAGCCACACATTGAAGCTTGGCAAGCATCGGGCCTGTCGGCAAAGCGTTTCTGTCGCCAGCACGCACTTCCCTATGGGCAGTTTCTCTACTGGTCGCGCAAGGACATTGGCGTCGCAGGTCATGCGCCTGTGTCAGGCGCCTTCGCCC
>JBKECP010000050.1:0-30559 GCA_047974765.1 Parahaliea sp.
CATTAATACATCACGCTGATCGGCTGCAAACTCGCAATACCAATTTGCCGACTGAATACAGCCTGGCTGAGCCTTATATTTTTATAATGTAGAGGTATTCCGGTAATAACACTTTCAATAGAAAAGTGATGATGTAGAGGAAAATAAGATGCAAACTACAAAAAAACTGAGTCTGCTTTTTATAGTGGCACTAATCAGTACTCGTATTTGTGCGGCACCTGTTAATGTTGTTGATACTATTACTGTCAACCCGACAACAGTGACCAATTATGATGATGTGACGGTTAATATTAATTGGTCGCGCAGGGGTGTCATTAATATTGGGGACAGCTTTTCAGTGGATCTGCCTTCCCAGATTCAGACTGTGGACAATAGTACAGTTATGTACTCAGCTGGCAATTTGCCAGTAGGTGTCTGTGATCTTGTTGGTTCAACGATTACCTGTACCTTTTCTGTAGCCAATGCCAATAACGGTATTGTTACTCTTGAACATGAATTTTATGATCAGACAGTAACAACAACGTCTACGGTGCCAATTGCCTTTGAAGTCAATAGCAGCGCATTTAGTACAGTGGATATGGTTGTATCACCCAGAGGGCGTGATGCTGATGAGTTGTTAATGAAAACAGGGGTGGCATCGACTGGTAGTCTGGAACCCGGCGACACAATTGCCTGGTATGCGCGTGCCAATTGCCGTGGTGATACGATCAACAACTTTGTTTTCTCTGACACCGTTGCTACAGGTCATGAGTTGGATGTCAATGATGTCTGGATTGAAGAGGGCAATTGTAATGGTGTCAATGGTGATTTTGTGGCAGAACGTGTTATTCCCGTGCCAGGTTCTGCTGTGACAATAACACCCGCATCGACCAGCAACGGAGGTTCAATTTCCCTGAGTCTTGCCAGTACCGATAAAGCCTATGTGATGGTTTATCGGACAACGGTTACTATGGTTGTTGATAACTATACTAATGATGCTTTGGTCAGTGGTGACGGCAGTACTATTGAGCAGACCACTCAACGAGTGGCCCGCAGTCATCTGTCGGCAACGGGTAACAGTAGTACCCAGGCGGTACCTGTCTTTCATCCATTGATATTATTGATATCAATCGTTTTGATGGCGGCCATGAGTTTGTGTGGCAGGATGCTGTTGACCGACAAATAAAGATCTTTGGTCTTGCATGGGCGTGGGTTTTGTTCCACAATGCGCGCCCTCTGCGTGGTAGTAATACAACGGCAGGTATTATGGTGGCCCGAGCGGTCCCCTCGCAACGATAGGTAGTGAACCCCGCCAGGCCCGGAAGGGAGCAACGGTAATTATCGACTCGTGTGCCGGGGTGTGGCTGTTCGGGTCGCCTCCATTGCGGTTTCCCACTGCAACCTTTCTTTTCCTGTTTGTGTTTGCTGGTGTATCCTAGCGCTTTTTCAAGGCACTCTTATACCCATGTCCTATCAGGCCCTGGCGCGCAAGTGGCGACCGAAAAACTTTCGTGAACTGGTTGGCCAGGAGCATGTGCTGCGAGCGCTGATCAATGCGCTTGATCACGATCGTTTACATCACGCTTATCTCTTTACCGGTACCCGCGGTGTGGGTAAAACCACAATTGCACGAATTCTGGCCAAATGCCTGAACTGTGAAGAAGGTGTGAGTTCAGTACCCTGTGGGCAATGCAGCTCCTGCCTGGAAATTGCCGAAGGTCGCAGTGTCGATTTGCTGGAGGTGGATGCGGCCTCACGCACTAAAGTGGAGGACACCCGCGAGCTGCTTGAAAATGTACAGTACGCACCGACCCGCTCGCGCTACAAGGTCTACCTCATTGACGAGGTTCACATGCTGTCCAATCACAGCTTCAATGCGCTGTTGAAAACTTTGGAGGAGCCGCCGCCTCACGTTAAATTCCTGCTGGCCACGACTGATCCGCAAAAATTACCCGCTACAATTTTGTCCCGCTGTCTGCAATTCAATTTAAAGAATATGCCGCCGGATCAGGTGGTTGGCCACCTGAAAAATGTGCTTGATCAGGAGTCGATCAGCTACGAGGAGGCTGCATTGGAGTTATTGGGCCGTGCTGCTGCGGGCAGTATGCGCGATGCTCTCAGTTTGACTGATCAGGCCATTGCCTTTGGCTCTGGCAAGCTGCATGAAGCTGATGTGCGCACTATGCTCGGCACGGTTGATATGAGTTTTATTCACCAGGTACTGGAGGCTGTAGTCAGTAGTGACCCGGCCGCTGTGTTGGCGGTGGTGGCTCATATGGCTGAACATGCACCTGATTTTGAGTCTGCGCTGACTGAACTGGTGTCTTTGCTGCATCGCGTTGCCATTGCGCAAGCTGTCCCTGAGGCCGTTGATACCCGCTGGGGCGATGCTGAACGGGTACTTGCACTGGCAGCGGCCATCAGTGCTGAAGATGCCCAGCTTTACTATCAAATGGCCCTCAATGGCCGCCGGGATATTGTCCATGCGGCAGATCCGCGCAGCGGTTTTGAAATGACGCTGTTGCGTATGCTGGCTTTTCGGCCTGCCGTGGTTTTTGGCGCCAAAGATGAGGTGAAAGAAGGGAGTATCACTGATACTCCGGCGGCCGCCGGGGAGGTCGGTGCAACACCAAAAAAGTCCTGTAGGCCGTCAAAATCGGCTGCTTTGCCTGCTACAGCTGCTCCGGTGAGTGACCTTTCACCGCCGCCCCCAAAAATTGATATTGATGTCTTGATGCCTGAGTACAGTGAGCCAGGAATGGCCGTAGCTGTGAATAATCCGGTGGGCACTGATGAAAGTCAGCTTGAAGCAGCTTGTGCTGAGCAGATCCAGCCTGAAACAACCGTTGGTAAAACTGACGCGACTATCTCTCTGGCTGAACTGACAACGGATAACTGGCACCTTTTGTTGGCTCAGCTTGGTCTGGTGGGTATCGTGCATAATATTGCCACTAACAGTGAGTTAGTAGAGGTGGCAGCCGGACATCTGCACTTTGTTCTGGATGAGAACAATGCCTCTTTGTTTAATTCAGGGCACGCAGACAAACTGTGCTCTGCCTTGCAAAATTACTTTAATGCCTCACTGACACTGACATTAACGCCGGGTGTCGTCAGAGGGGAAACCCCGGCCTGCCGGGCTTTGCGTCTGGCGGATGAGCGTCAGCAACAGGCGGTAGCTGCGATTGAGAATGACCCGGTATTGCAACAATTGATTGAGCGTTTTGACGGCAAACTGGATCGCAATTCAATAGCACCACTGAAATCGTAAATCGTGAGTAACGACTATGCATGAGGAAGGATGATGAAAGGTGACTTGTCACAACTGATGGAACAGGCCCGGAAGATGCAGGCTGACCTGCAAAAGAAGCAGGAAGAACTGGCCAATGCCGAAGTGACAGGCGAGGCAGCTGCCGGTCTGGTTAAAGTGGTGATGACCGGCCGCCATGATGTCCGCCGGGTTATTATTGATGACAGTGTATTGAATGAAGACAAGGAAGTGCTGGAAGATCTGCTGGCTGCTGCTGTGAATGATGCAGTGCGTAAGGTTGAAACCCACAGTGCCAGTACCCTGTCGGGTCTGGCGGCCGGGGTGAATCTGCCCGATGGCTTCAAGATGCCTTTTTGACAATGAAATTCAGCCCCGCCCTGAGCGAACTGATTGACGCTCTGCGTTGCCTGCCCGGTGTCGGTCCCAAATCAGCCCAGCGTATGAGTCTGCATCTGCTGGAGCGGGATCGGGCCGGAGCATCGGCTCTGGCCAGAGCGCTGCAAGCAGCGGTTGACAAAATTGACCACTGTCAGCGCTGCCGCAACTTTACTGAATTGGACGTCTGCGAAATTTGTTCTGACATCCGGCGCGATCACAGTCAGATTTGTGTACTTGAAACACCGGCCGATGTGCTTGCTGTTGAACAAAGTGGCAGCTATCGCGGTCTTTACTTTGTACTAATGGGACACCTGTCTCCGATTGACGGTATTGGCCCGGCCGATCTGGGGCTGGACCGTTTTCAGGCGCGGGTGATTGAAGACGGTGTGAGCGAGGTAATTCTGGCCACCAATCCGACAGTAGAGGGAGAGGCAACGGCATTCTATTTGACGGAAGCATTACAGGGGCAGGGTGTGCGGTTGTCGCGGATTGCCCACGGTGTTCCGTTGGGGGGTGAGCTGGAGTATGTCGATGGTTCGACTCTCGCACATGCTTTTAGTGGTCGGCGGGCGGTGGATGCGCAATGATTATGGCTTTGAATGTCTCGCACTGGGAGTTGATTGACAATGACAGGCGCCTGCAAGAGGTGCTCACCCACTATGCCGATGCAACGGCAGTTGCCGTTGATACTGAGTTTATGCGCCGCAAAACCTTTTATCCCGAAGTGGCGCTGTTACAACTGTGTTTTGGCAAAGCGGGGGCTGATGATCAGACGGTTGACAATAAGGCCTGGCTGATTGACCCGTTGGTCATTGAAGATCTGCAACCATTGCGTGAGTTGATGCAGCGCACGGCTACGGTCAAGGTATTGCATTCTCCCAGTGAAGACCTGGAAGTATTCAACCGCTGGCTTGGGGTTTTGCCTGAGCCTCTGTTTGACAGCCAGCGGGCGGTGGCTATGCTCGGTGGTGATTTTGGCCTGGGTTATCGTGCGCTGGTGCAACAATACTGTCAGATTGACCTGCCTAAAGGGGAGACCTGTTCTGACTGGCTACAACGGCCACTGAGCCAGTCCCAGTGTGAGTACGCTGCTCTTGATGTGACCTACCTGCTCCAGATATATACCCGTTTGCACACTGAATGTGAGCGGCGCGGACGACTTGATTGGGTGCTCGCCGATGGCGAGGATGCACTTTCGCAGGCACGCGAGCCCGTTTGCAATACGCATTGGCGGGTAAAAAGTGCCTGGAAGTTAAAGCCGCGCCAACTGGCTGTATTGGCTGCATTATGTGACTGGCGGGAGCTGGCTGCCCGTCAGCAGAACCGGCCACGCAATTGGGTGATTGAGGATGTCTGTTGTTTGCAAATTGCCCGGAAGATGCCCGCAGACCGCCGTCAGTTGAGTATTCATACAAAGCTGCCGCCCTCAATACTGCGGCGTCACGCCGATGACTTTCTGGCTATAGTAGAGCAGCAGACTCGGCGCCCGGATGCTGAATTACCGGTTGCCTTGCCCGCGCCACTGTCGGCTGTTGAGCGCAATCATTTAAAACTGTTGAAACAGCGTATTGGTGACATTGCCCATACACTGGAAATAGCGCCTGAGATATTGCTGTCGCGCCGGGATTGTGAGGCGCTGATACGAGAGGCACATAAGCAAAGTCAAAATAAACTGCTGCCAGATGAACAGCTACCGCGTAGCTGGCAGGGTTGGCGAAAAGCAGTGGTGCTTGATCCGCTGCGCGATTACCTGCGGTTGGAACTGTTGCCATCGGAAAAAATATGAAGAGGCTCTGTCAAATTTTTAAAAGTCCCAGACGGGAAGAAATGTATCTCTATGTTGACAAGGCCAAGGGGTTGGATGAAGTGCCCGCTGCCTTGTTGGCCAGTTTTGGTGAGCCCGGTCTGGTGATGACCATTGTGCTTGATTCCGGGCGTAAACTGGCACGCGCCGATGTGACTGAAGTATTGGCCAGAATTGACGGTGAAGGCTTTTATTTGCAAATGCCGCCAACACCGGCTGAGCTGTTGGCCAGAGAGCGTGCCGATGGCTGAGCAGGCTTGTGAGGGTACGTCCTGGTGGAATCGTCTGCCATTGACGGCCTTAAATGCCAGGCAATGGGAAGCGCTGTGTGATGGCTGTGGCAGATGTTGCCTGCATAAGCTGCTGGATGAGGCAACGGGAGAGGTTTATTACACCGGGATCCATTGCCGCTTTCTGGATGAATACACATGCCGCTGCAGTAACTATGAGCAGCGTTCGGTACAGATGCCGGACTGTATTCATCTGACCCGGCAAAATACAGCTGATCTGGACTGGTTGCCTGGTAGTTGTGCCTATCGCTTACGTTCACACGGCGAAGCGCTGCCATACTGGCATCCTCTGGAGACCGGTGATCCGGACAGTGTTCATCGGGAGGGGATATCTATCCGTGGTCGTGCTGTCTCAGATGAATATGTACACCCTGAAAGCTATGATGAGCACATTATCAGTTGGGTTGAGTAGACCGCTTTATTTTTAACCCGGTAAATATTTATACCGATTTAATAGCAGAACAAACAAGGGAGTGCCTGACGGTGCTGAATGAAGAGTCCTACCAGATGGCCATGATTGCGTATATAGCATCAGCAGTACTGGCTTTACTATTGACTGCATGGTGGCTGCGCAAGAGCTGGCGTCCTGCATGGATTGGTTTTGTTGTACTGGTTGGCGGAGCATTGTTGTTGACGCCAGCCTATCCCGAAGCCGGTATCAACACTATGGCTCCAGCTTTGGTTGTAGCGGCTTTTCAGTGGGTTACGATTGATCAATCGGCGGCAGAACACGCTTTGCGACCGTTGGCCTACATGGTGGGTGGTGCTGCTGTTTTGTCTTTGCTGCTTGGTTTGACCATTTTGCGTTATCGCAGCAAAGTCCACGCCAAAGCCAGACCCAAACCCAAACCCAGGCCCGGTGTTAAAACAACAGCCTGAATGATTTTGGATGGTATTAACTGCCTGATGAATCTGTTATCGAGATATTTTCCCCTTTTGTTTTTGTTGGCTTGTTTTTATATGCCAACCCTGCCACTTATGGCCGATATTGTTCAGCGGGCACCGCAACCGGATTTACGCCTGCTGATTGATATTTCCGGTAGTATGAAGGAATCAGATCCTGACAATCTGCGCGGGCCTGCACTGGAGTTGATTGTGCGTCTGCTGCCTGACGGTGCCAAAGCTGGTGTGTGGGCCTTTGGTCAGGATGTGAAAGTGCTGGTACCTCACGGTATTGTCGATGAAGTCTGGCGGCAGCAGGCTCAACAGGCTGTTGCACATATAGATAATTCGGGGCAGCGAACCAATATTCCGGCTGTGCTGGCGGCGGCCACCTATGATTTCGGCAGTCTGGATCCAGCCTACCGGACCAGCATAGTACTGCTGACAGATGGCAAGGTGGATGTCTCTGCCTCACCCATTGCCAATATCAGTGCGGCCAAAAAGCTGCTGGAAGATACGGCTCCCAATCTGGCGGCAACGGGAATTCCCATACATACCATCGCCTTGTCTGACCATGCTGACTGGGCTTTTTTACGCAGTCTGGCAGAGGTTTCTACCGGGCTTGCTGACAAGGCTGAGACCGCCGGTGATCTGACAGAAATTTTTGTTCAATCGCTGGAGATGGTGGCGCCAGCGGCACGTGTTCCCCTGGCAGGTGGCAGTTTCAGTATTGACGATAGTGTTGAATCCTTTACTGCACTGGTATTTTTTACCGATACACCTGCCGATCTTGGTCTGGTTGCGCCTGATGGTGAATCTTTCTCGGCTGCTGAAGCAAAAGATAACGCAGAGTGGTTTGTTACCGGGCGCTTCGCACTGGTTTCTGTTAAAAACCCTGTACCGGGAAGCTGGCAACTGGAAGCGCCGACAGATGCACGTATACGGGTAACGGTGATTGCCGATTTACAGCTGGAAGCAGACCCCCTGCCCAGTAGTATGCCTGCTGACAGAGCCGGGGAAATTGGCATTCGCCTGCGCAGCGGCGATGAATTGTTAACGGATGTGCAGCTGCTGGAATTATTGCATATCAGCCTTGATATCACTGGCCCGGATGGCACGACCAAAACCATTGACGTGAGTGCTGATTACCCGGTACCACCGACAGGCGAATACCGGGTCAGTATTCCCGCCTTTGAACAGGCCGGGCGTTATCAACTGCTTGCCCGTGTGCAGGGGAAAACCCTTATGCGGGAGCTGCCGATGTATGTGGATGTTGTTGCCAGCCCTGAGCGCAATACCATCAATACACGACCAGAGGATGTTCCTGAAACCAGCCTGATACTGCCTGTGCTGACACTGTTTGGTGTGCTGGCGCTGGTGGCGTTTGTGGCCTGGCTGGAATCCCGTCGTCGTCGCCGCCGTAAACTGGCAATCTGGCAGCGTCGTTTTGAGACCAGCCGCGACGATGAAGAAACTGTTGTGGCGACTATCAGGGCTGATAGTGATGATCATCAACGCAACTGACAGGCGTACCATTGGCTTGATAGCGGTGATGTTGTGTTCTGAGCCATAAAAGCCGTGATCACTATAAAAAATGAGTATAGATAAAATCTGTCTGTCCGGCCGAATACTAACTACTTTTCTGATATAGCTATTGATTTCTGCCCTGGTTTTTTGCCTGTAGGGTCAGGTCGGTAGCATGCTGGAACAATAAATTTCAGGGTGTCAGTTTATGGCCAGAAAAAAACTCAGCCGATCCGATGCAATAGAGCTGCTTTACAACATAGATATTTCCGATGAAGAGCTCGCACATCTGGTCTGTGTCGATGAGCAGCTTTCAGGTGCCTGTGCACCTGTGCTCACATTCAACCCTGCGACAGTTGTGGATGAGGGTGATGAGGCAGACATTGCCCTTGGTTTTCTTAATCGTATCAGCCGGTGGCGGCGAAATAGCCGTTATCGACGTCAAATACGCAAGTGGAAGGGGGTCAGGGTCGTTTCTGAAGGTGATTCCTGGTTTCAGTATCCACTGTTACTGAAGGATGTTGTCGATCATCTGTGTGATCCTGAGTGTTATCAATACGCTGTTTACAGTCTGGGTTCAGCCGGTGATTTATTGGCGGATATTTATCGGCAGGATGAAATATCACAGGCGTTGGAGCAGGAAAATCCCCATGTTCTACTGCTATCAGGGGGTGGCAATGATATGGTCAGTGATGGCCGGATAGCAAAACTGGTTGACGTATCAGCCGGTAAGCCTTCAGATCCACAAAGTTATCTGGGCCATCAATTTGAGCAGTTTCTCGATGACATACAGGGTTGTTATCGAAAACTTTATGAGCGCTACCTGGTCAGCTATCCCCATTTGAAAATAATCAGCCATGGCTATGATCGGGCAATCCCCAACGCAGGTAAATGGCTTGGTAAACCATTGGCCAAAGCGGGGATCAGGGAGCTGAAAATACAGAAGCTGATTGTGGGGGCAATGATAGACCGCTTCAATGAAGCCATGATGGTTTTGCAGAATGAATTTTGTGGTTCGGTATTTCACGTCGACGCCAGAGGGGCCGTCAACCGGACTCACTGGCACGATGAATTGCACCCGGACAATCAGGGTTATGCCAAAGTGGCAGCCAGGTTTGATCAGGTTATTCGCAATGCCCTGGCGCAGGAGCGGGTTTCAGCGGCCATTAAAACGGGCTTTAGTCATTCTGGACAGAAAAAGGCTGACGATGTAGCTACTATTGCTAATGTGTGCCAGGTGGAAGAAAAAGATTTTGAGCAGTTGGTCTATGCTCGCGCAGTCAAGGTGCTTGGTGACTCTGTTGCCATGCCCGGCTCGCACAGCGAACGCAAAAAACTTGAACAACGAATTGATCAGCACTTTGAAAAAATTCACCGGGATACGGATTTTCTACCTTATCGTTTTTTGGAACAGGGCGTTGAACGTGCACAAGCCGTCTGCCGTATTGTTACCGATACCGGTTTTGGCTCTGGTTTTATGGTTGTCAGCCGCAAGTTCATTATGACAAATCATCATGTATTGCCCAGTGAGGCTGTTGCACGCGAGGCAACAGCACAGTTTGATTACGATCAGGATCAACAGGAATATCCGGTAAGGCTGGCGCCAGAGCATTTCTTTTTCAACCATCGTGATCTTGACTATGCCATCTGTGCGTTGGCAGATCACGCCTTGCCGGACAGTATTCGGCCTATTCCTCTGCGGCTGCGCTCAGCGCAGGTCACCCGTGGTGAGCGGGTCAATATCGTTCAGCATCCCCAGGGGCGGCGCAAGGAGGTGTCGCTTCACGACAACAAGGTCAGCTATGTGTACGACAAGGTGATTCAATATCGTGCCGATACTGAGCCGGGTTCCTCTGGCTCACCCGTGTTTAACAATGAGTGGCAGTTGGTGGCATTACACCACAAAGGCTGGCTGGACCCTGAAGGTGGTGCAATCAATCAGGGGGTCCGTATGTCGGCTATCGTTGACAGCCTTAATGCCAGTACCGAAGCCCTGCCCGCAATTTTTATGGAAATATTCAGACAGAATTCTGCTGCCGATACGGATGCCGATACAGTTGATCGTGTTGCTGTAGCTGATATTGCCGGCAGGCGACCTCGGCATATTTTGCCTGCTGCTATTGACAGTGATGAAGGTATAAACCTGTTTATTCAGGGTAAAGTGTCAAAGATTACTATTACCGTTACTTGAGTGGCATTCGTTAGTTGTAGCAGAGCTTTATTGTTTTTCACTGTTTGTCGATCACACCGGTTGATGCTGCTTGCGATTCCTCCGGGCACTCGCTAGGCTTAGGCGTTTTGTCATCAGGCAGGGTGAATTGACAATGAAATTTGAGGGCACACAACGATACGTTGCAACCGGGGATCTGCGCATGGCGGTTAACGCCGCTGTTACATTGCAGCGCCCCTTACTGATCAAGGGTGAGCCGGGCACCGGCAAGACCATGCTGGCTGAAGAGGTGGCTGCTGGTTTGGGCTTGCGCCTGATCCAGTGGCATATCAAGTCCACTACCAAGGCTCAGCAGGGTCTGTATGAGTACGATGCGGTATCGCGCCTGCGGGATTCCCAGCTCGGTGATGATCGTGTACATGACATTGCCAACTACATCAAAAAGGGCAAGCTGTGGGAAGCTTTTGAGTCTGATGAACAGGTGGTGTTACTGATTGACGAAGTCGACAAGGCTGATATCGAATTTCCCAATGACCTGCTCGTCGAGCTGGATAAGATGGAATTTTTTGTCTACGAGACCAGTGATACCATCAAGGCCAGGCACCGCCCGATCATTATCATTACCTCCAATAATGAGAAAGAATTGCCGGATGCTTTTTTGCGCCGCTGCTTTTTCCACTTTATCAATTTTCCCGACCGGGACACCATGCGCGAGATTGTGAATGTGCACTATCCCGATATTGCCCAGTCGCTGGTGCAGGATGCGATGGAGGTTTTTTTCGATGTGCGCGCCATTCCCGGCCTGAAGAAAAAACCTTCCACTTCTGAGCTGATTGACTGGCTCAAGCTATTGATGTCCGATGATATTCCCGATGAATTGTTCAAGGAGCGTGACCAGAGCAAGGCGATTCCGCCTCTGTATGGAGCGCTATTGAAAAACGAACAGGATGTACACCTGCTGGAGCGGTTGGCTTTTATGCATCGTCGTGAAAACCGTTAGGACAGATTCATGCTGATCAACTTTTTCCACGGTCTGCGTGATGCGGGAGTGCCGGTCACCACACGGGAGCTGCTCGATTTGATCGAGGGTCTGTGCCAGCACATTACCTTTGCTGATATGGATGGTTTTTACTACTTCAGCCGCACCTGCATGGTTAAGGATGAAAAGTACTTTGACCGCTTTGACAAGGCTTTTGGCCTGCACTTTCGTGATCTGGAGGGGCTGGACGATATTATCGAGACACTGATCCCGGATGATTGGCTGCGCAGTGAGTTTATGAAAAACCTGTCAGAGGCCGAGAAGGCAAAAATTGAATCGCTGGGTGGTCTGGAAAAACTGATTGAGGAATTCAAAAAACGCTTAGAGGAGCAGAAGGAGCGACATGCCGGTGGCAACAAATGGATCGGCACTGGTGGTACTTCACCCTTTGGACAGCAGGGTTATCATCCCGAAGGTATCCGTATTGGCCCCAATGGGGGCAATCGCAAGGCGGTCAAAGTCTGGGATCGCCGGGATTTTAAAAATCTTGATGACAATGTGGAATTGGGTACCCGCAATATCAAAATGGCCCTGCGCCGCCTGCGCAAGTTTGCCCGCACCGGTGCCGCTGAAGAACTCGACCTCGATGACACCATCCACAGCACTGCCCGCAATGCGGGCCTGCTGGATATCAAAATGGTGCCTGAACGTCACAATGCGGTAAAAGTGCTGATTTTTTTCGATGTCGGTGGCTCTATGGACCCCCATGTGCGTGTCTGTGAAGAGTTATTTTCAGCCACGCGCAGTGAATTCAAGCATATGGAATACTTTTACTTCCACAACTTTATTTATGAGAGTGTTTGGCGCAACAATATCCGCCGTCACAATGAGCGCACATCCTTGCTGGATGTGATGCATAAATACAGCCACGACTACAAAGTGATTTTTGTGGGTGATGCAGCCATGTCACCTTATGAAATTGCCCAGGCCGGTGGCTCTGTCGAACACTGGAATGAAGAATCCGGTAAAATCTGGATGCAACGCATCAGGAAGGCTTATGAAAAAGTTGTCTGGATTAACCCGGTTCCTGAGCATGAGTGGCCCTATGCCCACTCTACCTCGATGGTCAATGAGCTGATGGAAGGGCATATGTATCCGCTGACTCTGAAAGGCCTGGAGGGGGCCATGTCTTGCTTGTCGAAGTAAATCATAACGAAGTCCCTGTCCCTGTTTATAGCCGTTACCTCACGGGAGCTGTGAATAATCTGCCGGGTGAGATTGCCATGTGGGCTTGTATGATGGGGCAAAGATGATGAATAACCGTACCAATAAAGAACAATAGGGGAGAGCTGACCTTGACGGGAACGGGTTACGACATTATCGGTGATATCCACGGTCATGGCAGCGCACTGATTGCGCTACTGGAGTATCTGGGGTACAGGCACTCTGCCACTGGATTTCAGCATGCAACGCGCCAGGTTATCTTTCTTGGCGATTTTATTGATCGTGGCGAAGATTTGAAAGAGCACCGTCTGGTACTGGATACGGTAATGCCAATGGTCAGAAATGGTCATGCACTGGCGGTCATGGGTAATCATGAATTTAATGCTCTGGCTTTTCATACCGAAGTTGAAGGTCGGCCCCTGCGCTCTCACACTGACAAAAATGTAAATCAGCATCGTGCTTTCCTCAATGAATATCAACATGACCCTGTTGCCAGGGCTGAGGTGC
Organism: Parahaliea sp.; assembly: GCA_047974765.1. Taxonomy (GTDB): domain Bacteria; phylum Pseudomonadota; class Gammaproteobacteria; order Pseudomonadales; family Halieaceae; genus JBKECP01. Next base: position 13,006 of record JBKECP010000050.1, read on the forward strand.
TGAATTTTTTTTATGAACTGCCTCTGTGGCTGGAAGTGGACGGGCTGCGTGCAATTCATGCCTGTTGGCATACAAAACATGTTGAAATTGCCGGTCAGTGGCTTGAGGGCGCAAGGTTGACACCACAGTTATTGCCGATGGCAGCAACAAAAGGCACGGTGTTATTTGACAGTATCGAGGTATTACTGAAGGGTTTTGAAGTCAAGTTGCCAGATGGCATTGATTTTCCGGACAAGGACGGGCATCTGCGCAATGCGGTTCGTATACGGTGGTGGGAGCGCAGCGCCAGAACGCTCGGCGAAGTGGTGCAGCCACCGACAACAAATATTGCACATGCGGCGCTGTTGCCAATACCTGAAGAAGTGCCCCTCTATGCTGTGGATGCACCTCCCTGTTTTATTGGCCACTACTGGCTAAAGGGTAAACCGGCAGTGTGTGCATCCAATGTGGCTTGCCTTGACTACTCAGTAGCCAAAGCGGGTCAACTGGTAGCTTATCGCTGGAGTGGTGAACAAGTGCTGGTGAATGAACATTTTACTTATGTAAAAAAGCAGTAAAGAGTGAGGCTATGCCTGCCTGTTACCCAATTGGCCTGCAAAAGCGATCAGGCTGGCGGTGACGGCAACATTCAATGATTCCACACCGTTGCGCATGGGAATTGCCAGCCGGTGGTTGGCAATTTTACGCACCGCCTGTGATACACCCTCACTCTCATTGCCCAACACAAAAACACTACCGCTATTATGATCGGCGGTACTCATCGCATAATCAAACAGTGACTGCGAAGAGTCGGCAGCCAGTACACAGATAGCCATGCCCCTGTTGTGGCAGGCTGTTAATGCTTCTGGCAGCGATGTGCAAAATAGCAGCGGAGCGCGATATAAGGTGCCGGCACTGGCCTTGATAACCAGCGGACCAAGGGCAGCATTGCCGCGACGGGCGTAGATAATGCCATCGATCGCACCCGCAGCGGCGGAGCGCAGAATCATGCCCAGATTCTGGGGGTTGGTAATACCATCCAGTGCCAACAGGCGTGCCCGCAGCGGTAGCTGTGTGAGCCCATCCTCAACAGCGTGAAAGGCGGGGCAAAGTACATCCACTGCCACACCCTGATCCTGGCGGCCATTGCGCGAAATACGGGCCAGGGCTTCCCGGCTGTGTTCCTGAAGAGGAATTTTGCGTGCCTCAGCCAGCTGACGGATTTCGCTGATGATGCCATCTTTACGATTACTGTTGGCCAGATGCAGCGCATGGCAGTCAAGTGAGTGGTTGTGCAGCACTTCCAGCACCGGCTTGCGACCGTAGATTGTCAGTACACGATCAAAAAATGCTCGCCGTGTACGGTATTTTGCTGAATCTTCCATTGACACTGTGCTCCTGACGGGCCTGATATTCGGGTGGAGTCTACCGCATTCCATAGATCTATCGACATTGATTGGTCACAATAGCGTGGTGTAAACCTGTAATGAAGACCATAGAAAGTGAATGAAAACAGTGTGCAACTTGAGTTGTTGGGTACGGCGGCCTGTCATCTTTGTGAGCAGGTGGAGGGGGCTTTATTGAACCTGCAACACAGCGGCCTGATTTTTGATTATCGCAAGGTGGATATTAGTGAAGACGATAAACTGTTTGAACAGTATGCTCTGCTGATTCCTGTATTGCGCAATGCTGTTGGCAAAGAGCTGCGCTGGCCCTTTGGTGGTGATGAACTGCTTGCCTTTATACAGGGTTAGCCCGGACACACCCAATACCTGTCTGTAAAGGCTGTTGGAAATCAGTGTCTTGGCTTTATTTGTTAATAATTTTACCCATATCGCAGTAGCGATTACGTTATCCCTGTAAAGGCCATCCTGCAATCAATACCAGCAAAGTGGTGGCGCCGACCAGCAGATTCATTGGCAGGCCGACTTTCAGAAAATCACTGAAGCGATAGCCGCCGGGCCCGTAAACCATCAGATTGGTTTGATAGCCAATGGGTGTGGCAAAGCTGGCAGAGGCAGCCATCATGATCGCAAAGATAAAAGGCTCCTGGTTCAGGGCGGATTTTTCCGTAATATCCAGAACAATGGGTAGCATAATCAGTGCGGCTGCATTGTTGGTGATGATTTCTGTCAGTAAAGCTACGGCGGCGTAACACAGTATCAGCAATAACACCGGATCGTGGTTGCTAAAGCCAATAATTCCTTCGGCAAGAAAACTGGCCACGCCGGTTTTTTGCAGTGCCAAACCTAAAGCAAAAGAAGCGGCAATTGTCAAAATTACTGTTAAATCCAGACTTTTTTCAGCCTGACTGACAGAGCAACAAGCGCTTATTATCATCAATCCGGCGCCGGTAAGTGCGGCATTTAACATGCTGGTCAAGCCAAAGCCTGCACAGATAACGACAGCTAACAGGATGCCCCAGGCCAGGTAGGCTTTTTCATGCCGTGGAGGGGCTTCTTCCAGTTCACTGATCAGCAGAAAATCCTTATTATAGCGCTGCCGGCTGACAAAGGCCGGTCGGGCTTCGAGCAATAAAATATCGCCGGTTTCCAGAATAATGGTGCCAAGATTGCCCTTCACCCGTTCGCCATTGCGGGCTACAGCCAATACAACGGCGCCATAGCGGTCACGGAACCGGGCGTCTCTTATTGCCTCGCCAACTGCGCTGCAATGGGGTGATACCACAGCTTCCACCAGACGGCGTTCGGAACGTTTTTTATCAAAGGGCAGGGTGTCTTTAGCGTTGTCTGACGCAACAATGCCGTTAATGCGCAGTAAATCAGAAATTGCCTGTGTATCACCGGCAAAAATCAGCCGGTCACCGCCTTGCAGTCGCTCCTGGGAGGGTACCGCTGTAAGCAGGGTGTCACCGCGTTCAATTTCCACCAGATAGATGCGCTGTAAATGCCGCAAACCAGCCTCAACAATGGATTTACCGACCAGCGGGCCGTCGCGGGCAACGGTGACCTCCAGGGTAAATTCACGCATATCCCCAAAAGCCTTATTATTGCTGCGCTCAGGCAACAGCCTGGGCAGTACCAGCCAGATAAACAGCGAACCGACAATGGCAACAGGCAGACCAACAGCTGTAATTGAAAACAGTGAAAAGCCATCCTGCCCTGTTAATGTTTTGTATTGGCCATTAATAATCAGATTGGTACTGGTGCCGATCAATGTGAGTGTGCCGCCGAGAATGGCCATATAGCTGAGCGGAATCATCAGTTTTGACGGTGAGATATTAATACGGCGGCACCAGGTATTGATAGCTGGAATCATGGTTGCCACAACGGGCGTATTGTTCAGAAATGCGCTTAATATGACCACCGGGGCAAACATTCTGGTCAACGCTCCGCGAATGGAATCCGGCCTGCCGAGCACGCGATTGACGATTAAATCCACCCCGCCGGAGGCGTGAATACCCGCTGCCACTACAAACATGGCGGCAACAGTGACCAGGCCTTCATTGCTGAACCCTGCCAGTGCTTCTGTCGGCGATAAAATACCCAGCAGTGCGATGAGGGTCAGTACACCCATCATAACCAGATGAGGGCCAATCTGGCTGAGAGACAATAACAATAACGCTGCCACTGTCATGACCAATGTCAGCCAACCTTGCCATTCCATATTTCAGACTTGTTTGATGTGTAAAGCGGCGACTATAGCCTTAACTTCTTAAAGCAATAAATAATATTTTTGTAGTTTTATATATCAATTTGGAATAAATCTGCGTGCTGTGATGTCAACAGATTTAATGGCCGTTCGGGGTGAAAAGGCAATCTGGATGGTTTGAGCATCAGCTCAGGGCTGTGGTGTCAGCCGCCACACCGTCTTGCCAACATCATCACTGACCAGTAGGGCGCCGGATTTATCCTGTACCACATCGACAGGCCTTCCAAAGGCTTTGCCGCGTTTGCTGATAAACCCTCCCAGAATTTCCTGTGCGGTGCCAGCGGGTTCACCCTTTTCAAAGGGAACGAAAATAACCCGATAGCCGCTGAGTTCTTCCCGGTTCCATGAGCCATGTTGACTGATAAATGCCCCGTGAAGATAGTGTTTGTCGAGCAGGCTGCCTGTGTAGAAGAGCAGACCCAAAGATGCTGTGTGTGCGCCCAGCGCGTAGTCTGGCACCAAGGCTGTGGCAACAAGTTGCGGATTTGGCTCTATCCGTGTGTCCACATGCTGGCCGAAATAACTGTAGGGCCAGCCATAGAAGCCGCCATCCTTTACCGAGGTCATATAATCCGGCACCAGATTATCACCGATTTCATCGCGCTCGTTGACGGTTGTCCACAGCTCACCGCTGTCGGGCTGCCAGGCCAACCCGTTTGGGTTGCGAAGACCGGAAGCAAATACGCGGGTATCGCCGCTGAGGCGGTCAATTTTTAAAATGGCAGCGCGGTTGATTTCATTCTCCATACCGTTTTCAGCTACATTGCTGTTGGAGCCAACTGTGGCATAAAGAAAATGGCCATCCTCACTGGCGAGGATGTTTTTGGTCCAGTGGTGATTGATTGGCCAGGCGGGCAGGTCGACCAGTTTTGTACCCGCACGGGTAATACGGGTGGTGCCTTCAGTATAGGTAAAGGCTATGATGGCATCAGTGTTGGCAACATAAAACGTGTCGTCTACCAGGGCCATGCCAAATGGTGAGTTCAGACCTTCAAGAAAGGTTGTGCGCAGATCTGCCTTGCCATCACTGTCGGTATCTCGCAGCAGGGTGATCCGGTTGGCGCTGGGCTCAAGCCCTGAGCCTGCCTGGCGCATGATATAGCTGGCAATCATGCCTGGCAGACTCCATCCCTGTTTGGGTGGTGTATCGGTTTCGGCTACCAGCACGTCGCCATTGGGCAGCACATAGAGCCAGCGCGGGTGAGTCAGGTCGGTGGCAAAAGCACTGACTGCAAAGCCGGGGGCAGCCACTGGCTTGTTATTGCCAGGCCAGCCTTTTGCCGGGGCGATATTGACCGTTGGAAAGAAACTGTCTGTCGGAGCTGGCAGTTCGGGCTTGCTGCCATAGTCGCGGGTGCCTTGTACCTGTGCCAGTAACGATGAGCTAAACAGGACAAAAACCAGTGCACCCGCAAGATGTTTCAACAATATGCTGGCCCGGTTCACAGGGTTGCCTACGGGTGGAAACAGGGTGTTCGTACACACATTCAGTCCCTGTTGCCTACGCGCACCGCCAGTACATCGCAGGTGGCACCGTGGAGCACGCCATTGGCGGTGGAACCCATCAGCAGGGCCAGACCATAGCGGCCGTGGCTGCCTACTACGATAAGATCAGCTGCAATTTCATCGGCTTTACTGTGAATTTCCACCTCCGGGCGGCCGAGCACTATATGCTGACAATCTGCGGGAATATCGTGACGGGCACCAAAGGTACTCAATTGCTGATTGGCCTGTTGATGGATTTCATCCTGTATACCGGAAAAGTCCATGGGGATATCACCACCGTAGGCAAAACTCAAAGGTTCCATCACATGAATCAGGTGCAGCTGCGCGTGATTGGCCATTGCCAGGGATTGTGCGCGTGTGACAATCTGATGGGAATCTTCGCTGAGATCCACAGCCACCAGTAGTTTGCGATAGTCTGACATGTCCATGCTCCTTCTTTGAATGAGCGATGAGGAAGAGGGTACACAGTCCTGTTATACCATACAATACTGCTGCAATCGGCCACGACAAAGACCGGGAAATACGCCTTTGACCTATATCATCATAGCCCTTGTTGTCGCACTCGCACTGGCACCTTTGACACATTTTTTACCCAGTAAGGCGCAGCGCCGACAGGCACATCTGCGTGAAGTGGCTGCACAACAGGGGATGATGGTGGAATTTCGCAGTTTGCCCAGCCAGGGCAGTGCCAGCGAGCGTTTGCCTCACTCGGGCATTATTTACTATGGCTGGCGCCTGCGGCCTTCAAAGGGGCGTGAACGTCGTCGTGGCGCCTGGATACACGAAGTGGACGGCTGGCGTTCGCTGGGGGAGCGTGTCCCGGTACCTGCGGCACTGGCTCAATTGCCGCCACTTATACTGGCTGCGAGTGTGGATGAAATTTCCTGTGGTATTTACTGGCAGGAGACAGGTGATGAGGAAATAATCAGGCAGATACAGTGCTGTTTACAGGCCTGGGCGAGCACTTTGGCGCCTTGAAATTACCCCTTATGGATGATGCACTGAAGTGGTAGTTGCCCCGGGGGAAAGAAATCGCCACTTGACCCCGGCCAGCGAGCCACTTATATATGTGCCCTTTTTAAGGCAGGGAACACACGGATGGCCCCAAGGGGTTAACCACAGGAGCTTATGGGTAAATCACTCGTTATCGTGGAATCGCCGGCCAAGGCCAAGACGATCAATAAATATCTGGGCCCGAACTATGTCGTAAAGTCCAGTATCGGTCATATCCGCGATCTGCCGACGGCCGGTAGCGGCAGTAAGGTCGATCCCAAAGAGCGGGCTGCACAGGCTGCCAGAACCCGCAAAATGGACCCGCAGCAAAAAGCCAGCTACAAAAAGCAGAAGGCCAGGGAACAGCTGGTTCGACGCATGGGTATTGACCCGGAGCAGGGCTGGAAAGCTAAGTATGAGGTGCTGCCGGGTAAGGAAAAAGTCGTTGCCGAACTCAAAAAGCTGGCTGAAAAATCTGACGCTGTTTATCTCGCCACCGACCTTGACCGCGAAGGGGAGGCTATTGCCTGGCATCTGCGTGAGGCGATTGGTGGTGATGACAGCCGCTTCCAGCGGGTGGTGTTTAATGAAATTACCCGCAAAGCCATAGGTGAGGCTTTTGAAGCGCCCAGCCAGCTCGATTACGACAGAGTTAATGCCCAGCAGGCAAGGCGATTTCTTGATCGGGTGGTGGGTTATATGGTGTCACCACTGTTGTGGTCAAAGGTAGCCAGGGGCTTGTCTGCGGGCCGGGTTCAGTCGGTGGCGGTGCGCCTGATTGTCGAGCGCGAACGGGAAATCCGTGCCTTTGTGCCCGAGGAATATTGGGAGCTTCATGCTGATCTGGGTACTGCGGCCAGAGAAGATGTACGTTTTCAGGTGCGCAAATACCGGGGTGAAACTTTCCGTCCCAACAATGAAACAGATGCGCTGCATGCTACCGGTGAACTGGAAGTGGCCAGCTATGTGGTTAGCCAACGCGAGGACAAGCCGACCCGATCCAGACCGCCAGCACCTTTTATCACCTCGACTTTGCAACAAGCCGCCAGCACCCGTTTGGGTTTTTCAGTTAAAAAAACCATGATGATGGCCCAGCGTCTCTACGAGGCGGGCTACATCACCTATATGCGAACTGATTCCACCAACCTCAGTGATGAGGCTGTAGCGGCCTGCCGCGACTATATCCAGGCCAATTTTTCGGCCAGGTATCTGCCGGCTGAAGCCAACCGTTACTCTTCCAAAGAAGGTGCTCAGGAGGCACACGAGGCCATTCGTCCCTCGGATGTCAACCTCAAGCAGGCAGCTTTGCAGGGCATGGAGCGTGATGCAGAACGTTTGTATGAGTTGATCTGGCGCCAGTTTGTCGCCTGCCAAATGCCCGCGGCAGAATATCTGGCCAGTACAGTGACGGTCAGTGCGGGTGACTACGAGCTCAACGCCAAGGGCCGTATTATTGTATTTGACGGTTTTACCCGGGTTCAGCCGTCAGCGGGGCGCAAGGGTGAAGACAGTGTACTGCCTGACATGAAAAGCGGTGACCGGCTCAACCTGGAAGCCCTGTTGCCAACACAGCATTTTACCAAACCAACACCGCGCTACGGTGAGGCCAGTCTGGTACGTGAACTGGAAAAACGGGGTATTGGCCGTCCTTCAACCTATGCCTCGATTATTTCAACCATTCAGGATCGCGGTTATGTGCGTCTTGAAAACAAGCGCTTTTACGCTGAGAAAATGGGTGAGATTGTCACTGACCGGCTGCAACGCAGCTTTACCGACCTGCTTGACTACGGTTTCACCTCCAGTATGGAGGAGCGCCTGGATAAGGTAGCCCAGGGTGAGCTGGACTGGCGCGACCTGCTCGATCGTTTCTATGGTGAGTTTAAGGGTTTGCTGGAGAAGGCAGAGGAGCCGCAGCCCGAGGGGATGCAGCCCAATGAACCCACCATGACAGATATTCCCTGCGTCCAGTGTCATCGGCCGATGCAGATTCGCACTGCCAGCACAGGGGTTTTTCTGGGTTGTTCGGGTTATGCACTGCCGCCCAGGGAGCGCTGCAAGCACACACTCAATCTGACGGCTGGCGATGAGGCCATCAGTGAAGATGCTGATGATGAGGCGGAGTCGCGCTTGTTGCGTTCCAAACGCCGTTGTACGCGTTGTAATGCGGCAATGGACAGCTACCTGATTGATGAGCAGCGCAAACTGCATGTCTGTGGTAACAACCCGGATTGTCTGGGCTTTGAGGTGGAGCAGGGCAAATTCAAGATCAAAGGCTATGATGGGCCTGTTCTGGAGTGTGATAAATGCGGTGCCCAAATGCAGCTCAAAAATGGTCGCTTCGGCAAGTATTTTGGCTGTACATCCGGGGATTGTAAAAATACCCGTAAATTACTGCGTAGCGGTGAACCGGCGCCACCCAAAATGGACCCGGTGCCGATGCCGGAGCTGGCCTGCCAGAAAGTGGACGATACCTATGTTCTGCGCGATGGTGCTGCCGGTTTGTTTCTGGCTGCCAGTCAGTTTCCCCGCAATCGGGAAACACGGGCACCTTTCGTGGATGAGCTGCTGCCTCATCAATCGGAAATTGATCCCAAATACAGTTTTTTGTTCAGTGCGCCACTAAGTGATGGTGATGGTCATCGTGCGCAGGTCCGTTACAGCCGCAAGACCAAAGAGCAGTATGTGATGACGGAAGTGGATGGCAAGGCCACCGGTTGGCGCGCCTTTTACGAAGGTGGCAAATGGGTGGCTGAAGCAGGCCGCAAGTCTGCCCGCAGCAAAACGACAAAGGCAGGCACAGCTAAAACCAAGTCCAAAAAAGCTGCAACAACAGCAAAGAAACGCGCATGAGTAGTGCACGGGGGCTGGCGGGGCATCATCTTTATCTGGCACGCCTGCTGCTGCGCGCCTGGCAACGGGATGTCGAGGCCGAAGAAGTTCCGGTGCGGACACTGGCAGAGGCCTTCGGCCCTGCCTGTCACACACACTTGCAGCGCGCTTATGGCTGGTTTTTGCTGGCCTTGCTCAATCTTGATCATCATCCTGAGCAACCACCTGCCACGACGGCAACACTGCCTGAATTACCTGTGGGGCGTGTACTGCCACCGGAAGTGTGTGAATTCAGGCAACTTGAAAGAGGGGGCTGGCTGGCGGATATGCTCAGCTGGCAGCCAATGGTACCAGGTCGTGCACCCAGGGTTGCGGGCAATCTGGCCTCGGCACCACCGGCCGCGACAGGCCTGCAGGATTTTGATAATTGGGCACAGCAGCTGGATGAGTATTTTCAGCGAATGAGCACTTTTATTGAGGAATATTGACGCTGTTGTCTTTATATCCTGTTGTTCTGGGTGCCGTACTGGCTCTTGGCTTGTCGCGGCTGTTAGAATGGCCGCTACTGTTTGCAGATAGAGAATACTAAGTGTCTACAGCGCTGCTGGAAATTGTTGATCTGGGTGATGGTGAAATTGTATTGCAGCGAGTCGAGGATGACTCTGAACCACTGGTGCGCATCCATTTTTCACAGGAATCCCGGATGTACCTGATGGAAAATACCCTGGAAGTGGCCAAAGCCATGATTCAGGCCGGTTTGCAGACAGCATCGGCATTGAATGAACAGTCAGATAAGGCAGAAGCAGAGCAGACTGAATCCGATGAAGCCAGTGCTGATATGTCACCGCCACCACGGGTACTTCATTAATAATGCAGCTTTCGGACAGGAGCAAACACCTGATCAAGCCTGAATCATTTTCAATGACTTGTTGTGTAGGTTGTGTAGTGGATGGTCCGCAGCAGCAATAGGCAGTATAAAAACAGACAGTATAAAAATGTTGTGCGTCAATAATGGCCGGAATATTTGTTGCCTGCACTAAACACTTTACAAGCCTCTGCGTAAAACGCCGACACTCAAACCTTCAATGGCAAAATCCTGAGTACGCAGGTCGACCTCAACCGGTGAATAGTCAGGATTTTCGGGCAACAGAATCAACTGGTGCTTGCTGCTACCGTATTTAAGCCGTTTGACAGTTACCTCATCGTCAATGCGGGCAACGATAATGTCACCGTTGCTTGCAACGGGGCTACTGTGTACCGCCAGTAAATCACCATCAAAGATACCGGCTTCAATCATACTGTCGCCGTGCACCGTCAAAAAATAGTTGGCCTCGGGTTTGAAAAAGCTGTGCGGTAATTCGCAGTAATCCTCAATATGTTCCTGCGCCAGGATGGGATTACCGGCGGCAACCCGTCCCACAATGGGGATACCCGCACGATCAGGCAGTCGAATACCCCGGGAAGCACCGGGGATAATTTCGATAGCACCTTTGCGAGCCAGTGCCTTGAGATGTTCCTCAGCCGCATTGGCGGATTTAAAACCAAGCTCTCTGGCAATATCGGCCCGGGTAGGGGGATAACCGGTATCGCCGATATAGTTGCGCACAATATCAAGAACCTGTTGCTGCCGCCGTGTCAGTTGTTCCATATACACATCCTTATTCGGCTGTTTATATATACAGGCTGTGAGTATATACACCCTCAAGCTTGTGGGTAAAGCCATCATTTTTGCCGTTTAACGACAAGTGTGAACCTGATGCAGGAGTGATTGATAAGCATTATCAATAAAGCTAAGATGCGCGCCAGCGGTTCTGAGCGTCTGCTTCAGACCATTATTTTGACAATAATCAAATAATGAAGGGACTTTTATGCTGAATAATCCTGGTTGTACCCGGCAGCTTTGTGCTGCCGTATGGATGGCGATGGCCGTTACTGCGCAAGCAGATAATACGCTGGAGGAAATTGTCATTACCAGCAGCCGGGTGGATAAACCCCTAAGCACGATTCCCAACACTGTTACGGTAATCAATAAGGCAGAGCTGGAACAGCAACTGGCTGTTTATAATGATATTTCCACTGTGTTGGGCAACCTGATTCCGAGTTTCTCACCGGCGCGCCAAAAAATGAGTAATGCTGGTGAAACCCTGCGTGGTCGCAAACCCCTGTATTTAATTGATGGTATTCCCCAGTCCAACCCTCTGCGCAGTGGTGGTCGGGATGGACACACTATCGACCCGGTAGTGATCGAGCGGGTGGAGGTGCTGCACGGTGCCAATGCCATCCATGGTCTGGGTGCGGCCGGCGGCATCATTAACCTGATTACCCGACGTCCCGGAGATCAGCTGGAGCAGAGTATCCGTGTGGATACCGGTTTTCAGACAAAAGACTGGGGCGAAAGCGCCAGTTATGGTGCCAGTTACAGCGTATCCAATACCCTGGGTGAGACTGATGTGATTGCCAGTGCCAGCTATCGCAGTACGGGCATGGCCTATGATGCCGATGGCGAGCTGATTGGTGTCGATAATACCCAGGGCGACACGATGGACTCAGACACTTACGATCTCTTTTTGAAAGCGGGCTATAACCTGGGTGAACACCAGCGCTTTGAATTTATGGGCAATCACTACAATATCGAAGGTGATAATGAGTGGGCTTCCGTACCGGGTGATGTAGAGGCTGATATCCCCTCCAGCGCTGTCAAAGCGGATTTGCCCGCCGAGGGTGCCCGCAATGAGGTGACCACGCTCAGCCTGACGTATGAGCATGATAGTCTCTTTGGTCAGCAGCTGCGTGTGCAGCTTTTTCGCCAGGATTTTGAAGCCACTTATGGTGCAGAAGCCAGTCCGTTGCAGACCTTCCAGGATCCGGCCTATGGCGACAACCTGATTGATCAGTCCCAGAACAACTCGGAAAAAACCGGCCTTAAATTGACCTTGGTGGAGGATGAATTGCTGGGTGTGCCGGTATCACTGGTTTACGGTGTGGACCTGCTGCGCGATGAAACCTGGCAGGCTTTGATTCAGACAGGCCGCACCTGGGTGCCCAAAACCCGCTACCGGAATTATGCACCTTTTGCCCAGTTTGAATATTTTGGTATTGATGAGCTGACAGTGACGGCCGGTATCCGCTATGAAAAATCAAAGCTGGAAGTGAAGGACTTCACCACGCTCTACAGTTACGGCAGCCAATTTGTAAAAGGTGGTGAGCCGGACTTCTCTGAAACACTTTATAACTTTGGCGCTACCTATCAGCTCACCGACACCTGGCGCGTATTTGGCAATTATGCCGAAGCCTTTTCCATGCCTGATGTAGGCCGGGTCTTGCGGGGAATCAATCAGCCCGGTCAAACGGTGGAAACCTTTTTGGATCTCAAGCCCATCCTGACCGAAAACAGTGAATTTGGCGTGGAATTCGATAATGGCACCCTCAGTGCCCAGCTCAGTTACTACACATCGGATTCTGATTTTGGCCAACGCCTGCAACGTGGTGTTGATGGCATTTATAGTGTTAAACGTGAACAGACAGAAATAGACGGTATCGAGTTTCGCACCAGCTGGGCGCTCAGTGATGCCGACTTGCTGGGGTTGCGCTATGCCGAAGCCGAGGGTCGCTATGATTCTGATGCCGATGGTCACGTCGATTCTGACCTGGACGGCACCAATATCTCACCGAATCGCATTAATCTGAGCTGGGACCGGCAGTGGAGTGATGTTATTCACACCCGTTTGCAAGTGAATCATCTGTTTGATCGCAAAACCCGAAACAGCCGTGATACCGTTATCAATCGCTTTGAGGGCTATACCACGGTGGATCTGGTGGCAGATTTACAGGCGCTTGACGGTATTTTCAGCCTGTCTGTCCAGAATCTGACCGATGAGGATTACTACACCTACTATTCCCAAAGCGCTCCTAATGACCTGCGTAACTTCAAAGGCATAGGTCGCAGCTTCGGGCTGAGTTATCAGCGCAATTTTTGAAGCGACACCCATTTCAGTGCGGTGTCGGTACGCTGTCTGAGCGGGTGCAGTGAAGTATCAACAGAGAGTTGTAATTAGCTGGAGGGTTCGCTACTTTGGCGCCTGTCTTTAAAGACAGGATTGACATTTAACGTACAGGCATGTGAAAGCCTGGTTTGATATTGATAAACAGGGTCTGCTTTTAACCGACAGACCTGCCACCAACAGCGGAGCAATCATGGCGGAGCAGACCGGCGAACTACAACAAACCCCACTGCATGAGTTGCACCTGGAGCTGGGTGCAAAAATGGTGCCCTTTGCCGGTTACGCCATGCCGGTGCAATACCCGATGGGCGTAAAAAAAGAGCACTTGCACACCCGTGAACAGGCCGGGTTGTTCGATGTGTCCCATATGGGGCAGCTTTTACTGCGTGGAGATAACGCTGCCAGTGCACTTGAAACGCTGGTGCCGGTTGATATTGTCTCCCTGCCCAAAGGGAAGCAGCGTTATGCCCTGTTGACTAACGAGCAGGGCGGTATTATTGATGACTTGATGGTGAGCCGTCTGGGCAACTGTCTCTATGTGGTGGTCAATGCTGCCTGCAAAGCCGGAGATATTGCTCACCTGCAAAAACACCTGCCTGCGGATGTGACGGTTGACGTACTGGCTGAGCGCGCCTTGTTGGCGTTACAGGGGCCAGCAGCAAAAGCCGTTATGCTCGGCCTTGCTCCTGAAAGCGCTGACATGGTGTTTATGGATGCACGACAGATGTCAGTGGCGGGTATTGACTGCCTGGTCAGTCGTTCGGGCTACACCGGTGAGGATGGGTTTGAAATTTCTGTGGCAGCGGCACAGGCGGTCGAACTGACACGCACATTACTTGAGCACGATGCTGTGGAAGCCATTGGCCTGGGAGCACGCGATTCATTGCGTCTTGAGTCCGGTCTTTGTCTTTACGGCCACGATATCAACGCCGATACGACACCGGCTGAAGCGAGCCTGTTGTGGGCTGTCAGCAAGCCCCGGCGAGCCGACGGTGAGCGCGCTGGCGGTTTTCCCGGTGCGGATATTATACTTGGGCAGATTGCAGGCGCAGACGTACGGAGCAGGCGTGTTGGTCTGGTGGGTGAGGGCAGGGCGCCGGTGAGAGAAGGGGTTGAGCTGTTTGATGCCGATGGCACCGCCGTTGGCTGTGTGACCTCCGGTACTTATGGCCCCAGTGCCCAGGCGTCTATTGCCATGGCTTATGTGCGCACTGACCTGGCCGGGTTGGGTAACACGGTCTATGCCGAGGTGCGCGGTAAGCGTCTGCCAATGACGGTCAGCCGCATGCCCTTTGTGAGTCAGCGTTATTATCGTGGCCCTGCCTGATATCGTGGTTTTACCTGCTACAGGCGTGAAGGTATTGGCACGGTGTCAGTAGTCTTCAACACCGTACATTGTCTCTGGTTCCACCGTACTTAAAGGGTTGTTCCAGTCTTCAGGGTGCATCACCGCATCCGGGTCCAGGCCATCGTCATCATCCAGTTCATAAGGATTGCGCCAGTCTTCGGGGGCTTCGATGGTGCGCAGTTCAAGCTGTCGCCAGGCATCAAGATCATATTCGGTGACCTCACCGTCGAGAAATTGGGCCTCGATGGTAAGGGCGCCCGGATCCCAGGCCACCACTTCAAAAATTTCCGATGTCTCCTGATTTTTATACCAGGCACCGATCATTGGACTTAGCATTTTCATCGCACTACCCACCTGATGTATTTGCTGCTGGTGACTTCAACATATCATGACTGTCAGCGGGCTTCATCCCGCCAGAAGGGGTATGATGGGCAGCTTTCACTTCTGCATGATTATTCGTTTTTTTAGTATAAACATGTGCTTATAGTCAAATAGTTGTGTGTTGTCGCAGGTAAAGGCCGGAATTTATATAGCCCACCGGAAGTAAAATGTGTGGCCTCATAGACAATCTGTCTAATTTTTTATGAAAATTTTGTCGCGGGGGAGGCGATAGTCAGTGCAAGTCATTGAGGAATTTATCAACAAGGCCTTTCACGAGTGGCAGGGTAGTGGCGCTTTTACCAGTAGTATCGCGTTGCTGGTTGGGGCTGTGGTATTGCATCTGTTGCTGCGGTTGACCATGAAACAGCTGTTGCGGGTTGCTGATCACAGTTCCCATCGCTGGGATGACGTTGTGGTTGCCGCACTTGAAATGCCATTGCGCGCCGTATTGTGGGTGCTGGTTGTTTATTTGCTGCTGGATATCAATACGCTCGGTCAGGCCTGGCGCAAGATGGCCGTACAGGCGTATGACACGGCACTGGTGCTACTGCTGATCTGGTTTTTTCAGCGTCTGATTCGCGGTGTGGAAGAAGAAATCCTGCATGAAGAGCGTGGTCAGAAGGGTTCTTATGACAAGGCAACCGTTCACGCTATTGCCAAACTACTGCGTATCATTTTGTGGATTATTGGCGGTTTGATGGTGTTGCAAAGCCTGAATGTGTCTATTTCCGGCCTGCTGGCATTTGGCGGTGTTGGCGGCATTGCGGTTGGTTTCGCTGCCAAGGACCTGTTGGCCAATTTTTTTGGTGCTATCAGTATCTATCTCGATCGCCCTTTTACTCCCGGCGACTGGATTCGCTCACCGGATCGGGAAATCGAAGGTACGGTTGAAGATATCGGGTGGCGACTGACCCGCATCCGCACATTTGATCAGCGGCCTTTGTATGTGCCCAATGCCATTTTCAGCCAGATTGCCGTCGAAAATCCTTCGCGGATGCTTAACCGCCGTATTTATGAAACCATTGGTTTGCGCTATAGCGACAGTGCCGTTATGGAAGCAGTGATCAATGATGTTCGCAATATGCTCAAACAACATCCGGCCATAGATAGCCACCGGACGTTAATCGTTAACTTTGTCAGCTTTGGCGATTCCGCACTTAACTTTTTTATCTATACCTTTACCAAAACAACGGTATGGGTTGAGTATCACGCCATCAAACAGGATGTCATGCTGAAAATTATCGACATCGTTCACGCCCAGGGAGCTGATTTCGCTTTTCCCAGCCGTTCGCTTTATGTTTCTCAAGCAGATTCTGACGGTGATGCGCCTGGCGACCAGGAGGCGGGGATATCGGTGCCTGCCGGGCCGGGTTCGACGGCCAGCTGACCATGACCGCACTGGCAATTATTGGTGGCACGGGTGTTGAAAGGCTCACTCATCTGGAGCTGGTTGACACACATCACCTGGATACGCCCTATGGCAAACCCTCGCGGGCTATTCAGGAGGGGCGCCTGGGTAATACTCCGGTTTTCTTTCTGCACCGCCACGGCGCGCCGGCAACAATTCCGCCACATCTGATTAATTATCGGGCCAACCTATGGGCATTGCATTCGCTGGGTGCCCGTGATGTTGTTGCTATTAATGCGGTTGGCGGTATCAGCGCCGCCATGCAGCCGGGGCAATTGTTGATCCCTGACCAGATTATCGACTACACCTGGGGGCGCCAGCACAGCTTTGATGACGGTCGTGATGGCCAGTTGCTGCATATTGATTTCAGCGAACCCTACGACCCTTCTTTGCGACAGCAACTGATGCAGGCAGCGGATCATGCCGGTATTGAACTGGTACGCCAGGCTGTACACGGTGTTGCCCAGGGGCCGCGCCTGGAAACTGCGGCGGAAGTGCGCCGACAGGCAGCTGATGGTTGCGACGTGATTGGTATGACGGGTATGCCTGAGGCCTCATTGGCTCGTGAACTGGGCCTGGCTTATGCTGCGGTGTGTATGGTGGTTAACCGGGCAGCAGGCCTGACAAGTGAAGCACTGACGCTGACGGCGATGCACAATGTCATGCAAGCAAAGACAGCCTTGATAGACCGCCTGCTGAGCTGCCTGGCGGCTCGCTATGGAATTGCGTGCCTGTCTGATGTCTGAGGAAGTGGCGCGAACAAGGTCTCAGACACTATAAATCGAAATAAACCAGCGTCGTGTCGGGAAATTAAAATGAAATGATATGACCTTCCGGGTACGCCCACTTTCGCCAGGATTTCACTCACAGACTTCACCCAAACGAAAGGGATACACGTCAGTTCAGAAAAGCCAATACTTGCTTGGGCTTTTTTTAAAATACAGTTGGCCGAAATAGCAAGAAAATCTAGTGCAGGGGTCAGTATGCAATTAACGTAAGCTTGGCCGTTGTATCACAGCAATGTTATTTGTGTAATGTCCCTGTTTAATAATAGGGATGGTTTTTGGCTGGGATTATCGTCTTCGCCGCAAGGAGGCAGGCGCTTTCAAGGAGGTAAGGTGGTTTTTACAGGGTTGGAATATTCTCCACATCTGAGTACACCTACAAACAGCTGTGGCCTGACAAGGGGAGTGTTAGAAATTCTGTGTCAATCCACTAATCTCACTGTGAGAGGATTGACCCATGAGCAACGAGTTCGATTTTGACGAAGCCCTGAAAGCCCTGCAATCAGGCAAAGCCATCACGGGGAAGGACGGCGTCCTGACCCCGTTGATCAAGAAACTCACTGAGGCAGCCCTGGAGGCGAGCTGGATTCCCATCTAGCCGAGGATGTCGTTCCCAACCGCAAAAACGGCAAAACCAGCAAGACAGTCAAGA
>JBKECP010000002.1:0-3479 GCA_047974765.1 Parahaliea sp.
AAGACAGGAACAAAAAAGACGAGCCGCAGACAGCATTCGCCGGAGTTTCAGGCGGAAGCGCTGGCCCTGGCTGAGAAGATCGGTGTCTCAAGAGCAGCGGAGGAACTCGGACTCCACAGTTCACAGCTCTACGGCTGGCGATCAAAGGCCAGGGCAAAGCGGGATCAGAGCAATCTGGAGCAAAGCTTGGCCGCCGAGAATGCCCGCCTGAAGCGCCAGTTGGCAAGTGCGAAGGGCAATTGCTACGACAACACCTGTGCCGAGAGCTTTTTTCCACTCGTTAAAGGTGGAGGCCATCCACGGTGAACGATTCGAGACCCGTGAAGAGATGCGGCAGGCCGTATTCGAGTACATCGAAGTGGACTACAATCGAACCCGCCGACACTGCGCCAACGGCTTTATCAGCCCGGAAGCGTTTGAGGCACAACAAGCCGCTTAGCTGCGTATCCAGTGTTGGCGGGTAGGATCGATAGCCATGTTGGAGTAGTTAATGTTTACTCTATTTGCACTGCTTACAGATACCTCGAGTTTGGTCACCAACGACTCGCTGATACGGGATTTGAAGAAAGACTTGCCAGGCGTTGAGGAATACGGGATTTCAAAAAAAGAGCTCGTATTTCCGAAAGTGACGGTGGTGCTGCTTCAAAAGGCGGGTTGGCGGGTGCGCTTTCAGATCCGCAAGGGCGAAAACATGACGCTCAGCCTGCCGGAACTTCAGAGGATTCTCGGAACCAAAACCCAGCTACCCACTGATCTCTTGAGCTATAACACGGAAATTACCATCGGCTTTGGCGATGACCCGGAAAAAAAGTACACCAACGACATCATCTTCATTGGCGAGTTCGTGCGCGAGAACTATCCAGGCGTGGTGATTTTCGATCAATACAACGAGGACGTATGGTAACTGCAGGTACAGCCGACTGTGGACAAAAAGTGTGCCGCTTATCAGCGATATGAGTGGCGTTCAGGCCCATTCGGGGCTGTCGAACGCTTGCCGGGCTAGTCATTCGCCGTCAGAGGAGCCGCTCGACTTGAGCGAAAAGAGAGCTTATTCTTTCTGCCCTTCCAAGCCACTGTGTCATGAAGAAAAGGAGGTCATTCATGCAGATTCATAGGTGTTGCGGCAAACGGGGCGGCCTGTGCGCCGCTGTTTTGGCTGTGTGTGTGTTGAGGTGGGCAGCGCCAGCGCATGCCGACATTGACTGGAGCACTGCGGATTGGGGGGGGGCTATAGTCCCGACGCGCTGAGCTACTGGCAATACCGCGATGCTGGCCAGAGCAGCGTGAACCAGATGCAGGAACCGGATGCATCCGGCAACCGGGCGGAGAAAGCATCGGAGCTGAGCACGGCCGGCAACGTGATGTCCTCGGGCGATTTCAAGGACGACCAGGGCCTGGAGGCGCTGGCCCGAATGTATCCGCGGGAGCAGTTCCACCAGCGCAAGAAGCAGTACCGGGAGCTCGTGCAGACTTTCAACCAAATCGTGCACGAGCTCTATGGCGTGCCATCCAACAACCTGGCCACGGGCATGACGGTGGTACTGGCAGGCGCGTATGCCGCCTACCACAACAAGTCCTTCCCTGACGACTGGGTCAAGCAGCTGTACCTCCAGATGGAGCAGGAGCTGCAGCAGGACCCGCGGCTGGCCACGCGGACGGTGGCGCAGCGCGCCAGCGACTACCTGGTGATGGTAGGCAGTGGCATGGCCCTGCTGCTGATGCAGGCAGAACTGCAAAAGGCTCCCAATCCCAAGGTCGCGGCGCAGTTGCGCCGCACGGGCGCGGATGCGCTGCGCTCGCTGGTCAGTGCCGAGCCGGATCGCGTCGAATTCTCATCCAGCGGCCTGCGCCTGCGCTGATGGCGCAGTGACCCGATTACGTCATGCCTCATCTGAAGACATTTGCCTTCTTACCCACTGCGTTCGCCTCCTATGCGATTTCTGTTCGTCGGGCCAGTGTTTTACCTTCGGCTTCCTTCAGATTCCGCCTGCGGTGGACACCCTTGCCGCTCGGCTAATCGCTCCCATTGCCGGGCCGATAGCGAACTTGCACCGCCAGGCCATCCGGTCTCGGCACCCCCGGAACAGGACCAGGCACAGCGCTACGCGCTCTGTGCCTGGCGTACACAATAAAAAGCCCCGGCCTTGCGAGCCGGGGCTTTTTATTCAGGGCTATAGTGAGGCGGGCTTACATCATACCGCCCATGCCACCCATACCACCCATATCAGGCATACCACCACCTGCGGCAGGCTTGTCTTCTGGCGCATCAGCGATCATCACCTCAGTGGTAATCATCAGGCCTGCAACAGAACCCGCAGCCTGCAGTGCCGTACGGGTAACTTTGGCGGGATCCAGAATACCCATCTCCAGCATGTCACCATACTCACCTGTCGCTGCGTTGTAACCAAAGTTACCCTTGCCTTCTGTCTTGATTTTGTTCAAAACCACAGAGGCTTCATCACCGGCATTGGCCACGATTTGACGCAGCGGACCTTCCATGGCACGCAGTGCAGCGGCAATACCATGGTTTTGGTCTTCATTGTCACCTTGCAGATCAGCAATCGCCGCTACAGCGCGTACCAGCGCCACGCCGCCACCGGCAACCACGCCTTCTTCAACAGCCGCACGGGTCGCATGCAGAGCATCTTCAACGCGGGCCTTCTTCTCTTTCATTTCGATCTCTGTCGCAGCGCCCACTTTAATGACGGCCACACCGCCAGCCAGTTTGGCAACACGCTCCTGCAACTTCTCACGATCATAGTCAGAAGACGTATTCTCGATCTGAACGCGGATTTCCTTCACCCGTGACTGGATGGCAGCCGCTTCGCCAGCACCGTCGATAATGGTGCTGTTATCCTTGTCCATGGTCACGCGCTTGGCAGTGCCCAGATGCTCAAGCGTGGTGGACTCCAGGTCCATACCCACTTCTTCAGAGATCACAGTACCGCCGGTCAGAATGGCAATGTCCTGCAACATGGCCTTGCGACGATCACCAAAGCCAGGGGCTTTACAGGCAGCTACTTTAACGATACCGCGCATATTGTTGACCACCAGCGTGGCCAGCGCTTCACCTTCAACATCTTCGGCAATAATCACCAGCGGCTTGGAGGATTTGGCCACCTGCTCCAGCAAGGGCAGCAGCTCACGGATGTTGGAGATTTTCTTGTCAACCAGCAGGATGAAGGGCGACTCGATATCGGCGCTCATATTGTCCTGATTGTTGATGAAGTAGGGCGACAGGTAGCCGCGATCAAACTGCATACCCTCTACCACGTCCAGCTCGTTTTCCAGGCCGGAACCCTCTTCCACGGTGATAACACCTTCTTTACCAACCTTGTCCATGGCCTCGGCAATAATCTGGCCAACCTGGGCGTCACCGTTGGCCGAGATAGTACCCACCTGAGCAATGGACTTGCTGTCTTCACTGGGGATGGCAGCTTCTTCAATTTTGGCCACAGCAGCGGCACCAGCTTTATTAA
>JBKECP010000003.1:0-2434 GCA_047974765.1 Parahaliea sp.
AGTTGCGCCAGAATGGCGCCGAGCAGACTGACATTATCGGCACGCAAGCCAGTGAGGGTAATGCCGTTGGGAAGTGAGAGGGTCAGTTCACCCCTGGAGGGTTGCTGCGGCACCGGTACTACTTTGGCAAAACCAGCGGGTGCCCCGACCTGGGCGGGCGAAGGGGCGGTCAACTTCTGTCGCCAGTAGGTGAAGCGATGGTAGACCAGGCCGTGCTCTCGACAGAAGGCAGCGCCGGAAAGCGCTGATGCTTGCCAGGTGGTGATGTGTTGCTGCCAGTTGTTCGGGTGGTCTGTGCTGCTCATGGGAGATACCTCCGGTGGTTGTAGAGGCTCCAGTGTCCCGGGGATTGAGTGCGGTTTGAAGGGGGGGATTCTCTGGCGCTTACGATATATCCCGTATCGAAGACAATATTATTGTTTACGGACAGAAAGACAGCTATGACAAGAGTGCGGTCAGTGCGACAAGAATGGATATTCCCCTGCTGGAAACACCGCAATCGCTGTTTGTAATCAATAAAGATTTAATAGCTGATCAACAGGCTTTCCGTCTTGATCAGGTGCTTCAAAATGATGCCAGCGTGCAGAAACAGACTAATTTTCTCGGCGCTTACTCTTCCTATCAGATTAGGGGCTTCAATCTGAATAATGCATCCAATTATTTACGTGATGGCCGCACACATTTTCATTGGTCACCCCCACCTGTGGAGGTGTTGGAACGTATAGAGATACTTAAAGGTCCATCATCAGTATTGTATGGCACGATGGCACCGGGTGGTCTTATTAATATGCTGTCCAAGCGCCCAACACTTGAGCGTTATACATCCTTTAAAACAACTGTTGGTACCGATAGCCTGATGCATTTTCATATTGATCATGGTGGGCCAGCAAGTAACGATGGCTCTATACGTTACCGCATTAATGGTGTTTATGAAGATTCTGAAAGTTTTCGGGAGTATGCCAACGGTAAGGTCTTTTCAACTGAGCGCTCTACAGTGGCAGCGACTGTCGAATGGGATCTTGCACCGCAAACACAATTTCGCATTAATGCTGATGCAACCAATGATAACCGGCCTCAGGATTTGGGTTTGGTCAATCTTACCGGTAATTTCAGTAAACAGTCTTACGATTTGATCTATAGCCAGCCCTGGACTCACTACAATGTTGATGTCTGGAATATTCATGTTGAACTATCACACCGTTTTAGTGAATCCCTCCAGTTAAAATCCGGTTATAGCCTGCAGGATTTTAAACGCGATCGCTTTGATAATCAGGCTGCGGGAGAACTGGAAGCAAATGGTAATTTACGAATACGGGCGCGCCGTCGTATTAATCAGCAAAAATACGGTACGGCTTATGTTGATATCAATGGGCAGTTTTCTACGGGTTCTTTTGAACATCAGTATTTGCTTGGTTTGGAGAGGACGCTGACCGATAGTATAAGTAATGAAACTTCCCGCAATGAAAGTTTCACTATTAATATTTACCATCCCGAAATATTACCCAATCCGCATATCCCAACAAGGCCGGAAGATCGCCTGGGTGGTACAGATCGGTGTGGAATTTACTTTCAGGACATGATCAGTATTGATGAATCGTGGCGGATTCTTATTGGTGGTCGCTATGATGATTATCAGACTGACTCGACCAATGAATCAGGTGCTGGCGTGTTTGATTACAGTGTTGATGAATTTACTCCACGTCTTGGCGTGCTGTATTACTTTCCCGGGATCCAGCTGTCAAGCTATGCCTCTTTCAGCCGTAGTTTTGAACCCAATGCCCCGGTGGGTGCTGAATATGCCAACAGTGGTCAGGCACTTGAGCCTACTTTGGGTGAAATGTATGAATTAGGTGCCAAATGGGAGATTGTTGGCGGCAGACTTTTGTTAACAGCAGCTGTTTTTATTATCGACCGCGAAAATTCACCCATTGAAAATCTGCTGACCCAACGCATTGAGCAACAGGGTCTGCAACGGCATGAAGGTTTTGAATTTTCCGTTCAGGGGCTGGTCGGCGAGCATCTTCGTCTGAGCGGTTCAGCCACCTATCTTGATGCACAATTCAAACAGGATGATGACCCGGCAATCGTCGGCAATACACCGTCAGGTGTTCCAGAGTGGGCTTTTAGGGCACATCTGAATATTTGGCGAATATGACGAGGCTTTCGTTTTTCACATCAGATGCCCCAGCATTTTGCGCTGATACGGCTGTTTCTCAGCCGTTTTCAGGCCAATCCATATATTTCAGGCGCAACTTCCCTGTCACGCCGCCTGTAATCTCAAGAGATGTTTCTTTGCCATGACCAGATTCACCAGTGCGCAGGAGACGAACAGGTAATGGCCATTCTTCGCCAGACCCTTGTAGCGCACCTTGGTGAACCCGAACTGTCCTTTCATGACGCCAAAAACATGTTCCACCTTGGCGCGGACGCGCGA
>JBKECP010000004.1:0-15640 GCA_047974765.1 Parahaliea sp.
ACTACGCCGCCCTTTTCTCGGTCTTAATCCCCTTTTTATCGGGTCTGCTTTTCGGTCGACAAGCAACGTACAACGCATCTGCGAACCGGTCTTAATCCCCTTTTTATCGGGTCTGCTTTTCGGTCAACTAAAAGGGCCCTTGATTACCTTGGCATAGAACGTCTTAATCCCCTTTTTATCGGGTCTGCTTTTCGGTCGGCACGTTTTTGCCGAGGAGATGTCCTCGAGCATGTCTTAATCCCCTTTTTATCGGGTCTGCTTTTCGGTCCGTCAACAACGCGTGCGATGCACGTACTTTTGGTGTCTTAATCCCCTTTTTATCGGGTCTGCTTTTCGGTCCGCACCCACTAATTTACAGTTTAATATCAACAAGATAAACACTGCCTTGACAAAAAAATCAGCTCCTGAAAGTTTACAGCTCATAATAACCTTTACCCTCCTCGGCCTCTGCCAGCAGGAACACACCCGCTGGCCACCCTTGTTGGCCAGCGGTCAATATCCGGGCTTTATATGGCAAAGTATAGAAGCGCACGTCATCTTCAAGCGGGTTGATCAGTTTTTCAATATCGGATATTACCGTTTTTAGCTCGCCAGTCGTGCATCGGGTCAGAAATACTGAATACTGAATGGGCACTGCGCACTTTTTCAGGTAGCGATGCACTTTGCCCAGGCGCCGGGGGCTGGCAATATCGTAGGCGATGATATGATCACAGGTACGGTTAAGCGGCATTAGTAATTCTCCAGTATCCAGATTTCCAACCTGTGGATAAGCCGCTCTATCTGGTGATGAAAAAAACCGGCCTGCCGGTGGCTCCAGCGCATCACCTCCCGACGATTGATGCCCTTGAATTGCGGAGTGCGCACCTGCTTTTCCCTGACGATGAGTAAAATGGGTTGCAGTATACGGGTCATATCCCGAGCCAGGTCGACCGGCTCTGTCATCATCAGAATGTTATCGTCCCAGATACCCCAGTGATACAAATGCTGGCTTATCTGACCGTAAAGCTCCTGCCGTAGCCACTGCAACGCACGACCGAGCTGTTTCTGGCTAGCGGAGTCGGCCAGCCTTGAGAGACTCCACTGAGCAAGCCCTCGTAATTGCCTGGCATCACCGAACTCATAGCCCAGGCGCTGCGCTGCGTAACGCCGGGTCTGCTGTTCTACCGCCCAACACCATTGCTGGTAATGCTGTTGCCAGTTCAGGTTCGCCAATAGCCGCTCAATCAGGCTGGCCAGATTGCAATCTCCGTCACGGGAACCAACCAGGCGGCCACGGGTTTGCCCCTGGCTATTGAGAAACTGGATGTGAATGCCCTGATCTGCACAGGCCAGCAGGGCATCTCCGCTCCAGTCCACAGGTCCGCTTACCTGTACCCGTTCAATCCGCCGCAGTGGGAATATGCGCTCGGCGCAATTTTCCGCCTGCACATAGAGCGCGGGCGCTTTTAGCGTAATGCGCAAAGGTTTTTCTGCATGCAGATACAGGGGCTGACGATTCACAGGCCACTCTGCCATGCACGCGCCAGGCGCAGTAAAATACGCCGCAGCCTGGGGCGCAGTTTCTGCATCAGGTGTTCATGTTGCGGATAAAACAGGGCGCGCCCTTCCTTGCTCAACAGACAGGCTTCACCCTCCTGGCTGAAATGATGCTCACGCAATACACGATCTGCCAGCAATCGCCAGACCAGTCGATCAACAAGGTGCCGGTAAAGTTCCTGTATATCACAAACCAGTGATGCGCGGCCGTGGGCCGGATCGTGATAGATACCCAGCCAGGGATCCAGCCCCACCGAACACAACACCTGCATCACTTCGCCATGCAGTAGGGTATAACCCAGTGACAAAAGTACGTTTACCGGGTCTTTCGGAGGCCTGCGGTTGCGGCCCTTAAATTCAAGTGATGCCGGCAAAATGCTGGCATAAGCTTCAAAATAATGCCGGGCGGCTGCACCTTCGATACCGCGCAGGCTATCGCGGTTATCCATAGGCTCATCACGCAACTTGTCATACAGAACAGCTATGCGTTTTATACCCCGGGTCAGCGGCAAACGCTGATCAGGACGCAAAGACAAGGCACGCTGTAACAGGCGTTGCTGACGCAGCAGTTTGTGCGCCATCAGGCGCTGTGCCCAGACAATGCGTGCATTTTCGTCGAGATAACACTGGTACTGCCCGATACGTCGCTCGACATCCAGCGTGCCGGCACCGCCCAGATGAGCCGCCAGCCGCCCTTTGCGGCCGCCAAACAGGGTAACACCAATACCCTGTTCTGCCATGCTGGCCAGCACGCTGGTTTTAACACTGACGCTACTGTTGCACACTACACGCCCAATAAGAGCCAGCGGAATACTGCGCTGAAATTCACCATCCAAATGGAGTGTAAGCGCCTTGTTCTGCAGACCAATGCTCAGTCCCCGTCGATCCAGATAGAGTGTTGATGCCATGTTGTCAACCTACATAAAAGATATCATCAGCCCGGGCCGCAACGCCCCGGCCAAGTGCATGACTCGCGCAGCGGGAATCCAGCCTGACCAGTGCGAAACGATCTTCCTGCGGGTCGATAACTGCCGATATTTTCGCCAGCATTTCTTCCGCTTCACCC
The DNA here is from genome assembly GCA_047974765.1 of Parahaliea sp. Taxonomy (GTDB): domain Bacteria; phylum Pseudomonadota; class Gammaproteobacteria; order Pseudomonadales; family Halieaceae; genus JBKECP01. The sequence continues at coordinate 2,603 of JBKECP010000004.1, forward strand.
GCTCGCAGCGGGCATTCAAACACCGATTTCTGATGGCCCAACGCGTAGTCACGTAAAATTTGCAGGCCCCTGCGCAGGCGCGCGGGGTTGCGGATGTCATAAGCTGCAAGAAAGAGCGTTTCCTGTTTCATGCCTGACAGAGTAAGGCCGATGAGTACAGCTTGTCAGAAGGCGCAAGCTTGCGGTGTTTTCAGAATAGTAGCTTCATCATCAGATGGGCCGTCCCAAGTTACTGCGTAGGACCTGCAAATTTATTAAATTCTTCGATATTGTTGACCTCAATAATTAATTCATCTGATTTGGCATTTTGCACATTGTTTAGCCGCTTGTAGAACTCGAGCTGGCCCAAAAACGGGATACTGAATTTGTCAGATGAGCTGACTGAGCGAAGGAGTCCAAATATTTCCGCGCGGGTACAGTGTATACGTTTGACAGTTGGGGCGATTACTGTGGTTGAATTTCCGTGCTGTATTATAATTTTAATATCTTGCTTTAATTTGCGCCCTTGCCACCAATTGAAGAGTGAAAACACAAGCGCAAAAGTTGCCGCCCAAATGGTAAACCTGTCTGCCCAGTCTGTAATCTGTAAAAATTGCTCCATTTATATTTCTAACTTTTCTTTATCAATTGTGTATTCAGTCATTGTGGCTCCCTATTTTTAAAAATCAAACAACTACCCTTTGCCTCTATACACGATAAAAATTTCCGACTTTAGCGGCCAACCCAGTGTTTAAGCCTTTCATCCAGTCGCGCCAGTTCTGCACCACAAACCAGCTCGATATTCAGCACTTTGGCCAGGCGTTTCTCACTGTCGCGCAGAGCGCGATAGCTGGCGAGCATACTGCGGGTACCAAGACCACCAATACGCCTGCTGATTTCTGCCAATTTGAACAGCGCTTCGTTGGCTTTGGGCGCCTGCGGTTTATCCATGCGTGCGGTTTTGCATTCGATAATAAAAAGGCGATTACGTGCCATAAACGCTATATCGAGCTCATTGCTCACACCGTCACCATCGGCCACCAGAAGGTTGCTTGAGCTATCACGTATGGAAAGCTCTTTCTTCTGACCGTTCAGCGCCTTGCTTACATGAGCTTCCAGCCAGCCACCCTTGACGAAATCACGATCGGCTTCGCTGGCAAAAATAATATTGTTTCCCTGAATTTTCAGAGCCTTTGCTTCCTCAAAATTGTGCAATAATACATCAAGACTGCGACTATCCCGCTGGTACTCATCCATCGTCACTTTAAGCAAGTTATGATTTTCCGCCTGTTGGGCCAGCCAGTTGAGTTGAGATAGAGGTTTTTCGAGGCTGTCAATTTGCAGGATAAGGGTTTCTGTCAACTGCTGTTGTTCTGGCGAAACCTGCAAGATTTTTGGTTTTTCAGGCAAATTAAAGCCGTAGCCCTGCAGATAATGAGGAAGACGAAGCTGTTCGGAAAGCGTATGCCCGTTCTTTGCACTTTCGTCCAGCCAGTTCACCTGATCGGTGTCTACATCAACATAGAACATGCGCCACCCGGCAGCAGCCGCCACTTTTTGGGCGGCCAGCGACATAAGCTTGGTGCCACCGGTAATATTCAGTGCTACTTCTGCGCCATCATGCGCTTCTGCGATTTGAAGCAATTTCGCCTCGGTACGACCATAATCGTGCTCATTGTCGAGCCGCCTCTGCTCAACCTTGATACCGGCTTCCTGCATGACTTTTTGCAGGTTGTCCGCCTGCTTTAGCATTTTGGAGCTTACTACCAGCACGGCTTTTTCTGGCTTGAGCCTTGAGTCCAGGGCTGGCAACAGATTGGCTGCGGCCTGTGCCGAAACAAGGCAAATTTGTATTTTCATGGTGTTTTCCTTTATAGCGTTATCTTTGATGACACTTTTTTGATATTACTTTCCTGATATCAAAAGCTTCAATTTTTGCCTCGTAACTATCGAGTTCGTCCACACTCAGCTCCCGGCCTCGGGCATGGGCAGGCAGTTGCAGAGATAAATTGAAATATTGTGCGTTGCGGGCGCAAACTTCGGCAGCAAGATTGACCGGCAGTGAGCCGATAAGCACATCACCGGCCTTGATCTGATCCAAATCCAGGTGCTCGACATGGCGATCAAAGGCTGGCCCCCGGCGCTTCATCCATTCGAGCGCGCCGGGATGGCGGGAGATAAAGTAGGTGGTCATATGTTCATACCCGGCACTTATAGTGCCAGAGCAAACTGGTACTGGCTTGAATAAAATCCTGCGGTCATTGTTCCGACTCCGTTAATGATGTGATTTCAATCAGGTTGCCTTTTTCTTCTATCTCTGCATCAACGAATACAGCTTTCTTTTTCTTCAGGCGTTTTTTGGCAGCATCAGACAGGTGACTGAACAATTTGCCTTCGGCCTGCCTGCCATCCGGGCCGGCGATAGTAATAGTGCCTGCACCGGGATTGGTAGCGCTTACCCTGGCTTTTTCCCAGTGCATGCTGCCCGTTTTGATACCGGCGGCTTCCAGGTTTTGCTTGCACTTTGCTTCCTGCTGCTGGCTGATAGCGACTTTATCTATCATTTGCCCATAACCCACAGCCGTTTTGGCGCCAAAGCCGAGCCATTCGAAGGCGTGCTCGAAGGCGGCGCTGAGCAAATTCTTCCATTTTCCCTCAGCGGCCAGTTCCGGCGTGATCCGCTGCAAATGAGTCAGATTGCATTGCACATAAAAACAGAACCCGGAACCGGGCGGTACGGTCAGGAAGCTGATCGGATTGGGCTGGCCCGAGTCATGGGGCGTGATGCTATCGCCCGCCTTGCGGTCGGTTTTCTGTTGGTAGTAGTGGCTCTGGTGCGGGGTCATGATCTCCACCAGCAGATTGTCGCCCTTGATCTGGGGGATCACATCCCAGAAGGTCAGTGCGCCGCGTAGATGTTGCGTGCCACCGTCGGGTGATTCCAGGCCGAACAGCGCATCGATTGCGGAAAATTCAATACGTTCTTTGCCGGCTTCCAGCATGAAGGTTTTTTCCTGGCTCCACCCCTGCCTTTCACCCCAGTCTCCGGAGGCCAGCTCGCGCGCAGCCTGCCGCAACACGCCCTTGATGCCGGAACCTGGCAGACAGGGCAGACCGTAGGGGTTCAGGAAGGCGAAGCCGTTTTCCAGCGGGTGTTCGTTGCCGAGGCCGGTGGTAAAGGGGGCTGTGGCGAGGGCTTCGATGCGCAATCTGCTGTCGTCAGAAGCGAGGCTATCGAATTCGCTTTGTTGCCTGTTGATTAGCGCTCGGAGTGTTTTGATATCGTTATCAAACAGATTTTTTACGCTGTTCAGCGGCTTGTCTTTGCTTTTGCTCCAGTTCTTTTCCCAGAGTCGCAAATACATGCCAAAACGCATGCCCGGAGAGGCATCCCTGAAGTCCTGGCCTAAATAGTCGGGTACGGCGGCAATCGGCATATCAGTTTCCTTTTACTACTCGCGCCGGGGCCATCTGGCGCAACCAGCGCAGCCAGGCGAAGGCTTCGGTGGTAATAGCTTGATAGGTGGCAGGCTCTGCCTTTATCAAGGCTTGCATAAAGGTTTCAAAGTCAGCGGCTTGGCTCATGCCATGACGTTTGCACAACCATGTACGCAACTGCTCAGCCACCATCTGGTTGGCACCGCCTTTTTCATGGCAGAAGGCCAGTACTTGCATCAACCCGCTGTTCATGATCAGCGCCGGCAGGCCCTTGGCGATATTAATGTGTTCTTTTTGATAGGCGGCAGATTGCTCCCACGCATCCTGCGCACGCTGTTGTTCCAGTGTTTGCTTGCTCACACTCAACCCTCCACCTTCGCCACCACCAGGCCACGGCCTGTGGTCACATCACCACCGATTTGCAGCAGTTTGCCGTCAATCACCGTTTTGATTTGCGTCATCACAATATCAGCAGGATTATTATCCTCTTTGCTGTGCGTCTGGCTGGCCAGCAAGGGGGCAATCAACAGAGACTCAGGTGGCAGGTTCTCACTGTAGAACAAGCCACCGTCTTTGGCGGTGCCGGTATTGGGATCGATACGTACATGGGGCTCCACCAGCATGGCGTGCTGGGCGAAGTAAGCAAAATCACTATCGGACAGCACAACCAGGTCAGTTTTCAGCTTGTCGGCGAAGAAGGCGTAGGCTTCTCCGGTCGGCAGGCCGCGCTGGGCGAGATCACCCGAAATAGTCAGCAGATCCTGCGACACCTGAGCGACGTATTCAAAGGCTTCCAGATGCAGTTTGTCGCCTTTATCGCCGGCAAGCAGGGTCGGGTTGGCAAGCAGGCACTTGCCCTCTTCAACTGCCGGAATGGTCCACTGGCAAGACTGGCCGATCAGTCCCAACAGGCGCTGGGTGCGGGACAGGGCCTGCGGGCAGGTGGCATAGACATAGCCGCCCTTGAGGCTGCGTATCGGTAATGCCACCAATTGGGCATCGCCAAAGCTGACGGCACCGGCGTGCAGGTTGCCACTGTTGGATTCGGGGCCGAAAAGGCTATCAATCAATTTTTCATCCCCACCAATAGCGCTAAAGCCGTGGCGCACAGCCCCCTTGATGCCGGAACCGGCAAAGCAGGGGTGGCCGGTGTGGCGCTCGCGCTGGATGGGGTTGTCGATCAGGCCCACGGCCTGGCCGGCGCCCATATGGACCGGACTGACGGCGTAGAGGAACAGGGCTGCGTGTTTTTCAAACATGTCAAAATCTCCGGTGAATCAATAAGCGGCAAATGTAAAACGGTTAAAACCTTCAGCGCGGCGGGCGCTATCTTCGCAGGGTTCGCCCCACAGGCCTGCTGCGGCAAGCTTGCCAAGAGCTTCGGGGGTGGCATCGAGTTCGTCCAGCCAGTACACACTGCCGGTGGGGGCCACTCGCTGGGCGGGTTTGGGTTGGCCCCTACCCTTATTGGCCGCCAGATCCCAGCCGGATACGGTTTCAAAGCGGGGTACAGCGGCGCAAACCAGCCTGCCGCGTACGCCGGCCAGCTCGAAACGGCCATTGCTATCACCCTCGCTGTCAACACCCGGCAAGCACCAGCCATCGCCAAAGATACCCGGCGTGGTCAGTACGATGCGGCCTCGGCCGGCCTCGGCGATGGCTGCGTAATCAGCGGTGGGAAAGCTGTTATCGCAGACGTGCAATGCAGCGGCGCGGCCGTCGCCACCGAGGCGCAGGCTGCCATCTGTGGGCAGCTCGGCCCCGCTGACGCTGGCCACAAAACCAACGTCAAAGCCTGCATCTGTATGCTGGGCCTGCACCATACTGACCGCCTGTACGGTGAACAGCTTGCCATCGGCTGCGCGGCGTTGGTGTGCATCGAGGCCAACGCCAACTCGGTGATCGATGGCCCAGAGCTGGCTGGAGGTGAGAAGGTCGGTGGCGGCAGGGGCTTCGCCCTGAAGGTATTTTTGCCAGCCTGCCTGGCTCAGCCAGTAGCCGCCAGCGGGCTTGCCGCGCTCGGTTTCGGCCAGTACCGGCAATAGTGGCAAATGACTTGATGCCTGCAAACTTGTGTCCAGTGTTGTGGCGTGCAGGCGGCGCACGCTGGGCTTGCCTTCATTTTCGGCAATCACCAGATCAGCCGGCGGCGCAACCAGCAGCTCGACGCGGCCATCGGCAAAGCGCCGCGCCAGATGGAAGGTGGCAACGGCGAAGCTACCAGGCGTGGTGGGTGTGCCCAGGCTGGGGTGAACGATCTCGTCCTGCACAAAGGCGGCCAGATCGACTTTATCATCGGCCAGTATGCGCGAGCGCAGCGCACCGGCTGCCACCGAGGGCCAGGGCGGCACCAGTGATTCGCCATAACTGCCGGGGTCGCCAAACAGTTTGTTGCCGCGCAGAAACAGTACGTCCAGCGGCTCGATAAAACAGCTTGCAAGGCTCATGCGGATGCTCCATTGCGGGTTTCGCGGGCCAGAAATTCGGCCACGTTCATAAAGTTGGTTAGCCATTGGCGGCGGTCATTGGCTTGCTCTGCCGCCAGTGTGGCAAGGCGCTGGGCCAGTTCGGGAATATCGTGTTGTTCACGCGCGGCGTTATCGGCCTGTCGGTCCAACTGGTAGGCCAGCAGGCTGGCCAGCATTTGCGCGTCGCCTTCGGGTTCGGGCAAATCGTGCAGCCATTCGGTGCTGTTGTAGACGGCGCGACGAGAGACGCCGTCTTCCTTGAGAAAAGTGATCAGGTCATTGAGCAAAGCCAACGGCTCGCCCCATTTTTCTGTGAGATAAAGTGCGCCACCAGAGCGCTTGATAATGGTGATGGAAAAACGGTCCCTGCCGGCATTTTTAGCGCGCTGTTCGGCAGTGGCCAGTTCGCGGCGTACGGCGGCAAGCGGGGCTTGATGGTGGGCGATGACCAGCCCGCAAGAGGCGGTGGCGGTGGCACCCATCATGCGCATAAGTTTGCTTTTGCCCTTGCCTTCGAGGATGGCAAAGCCATTGTGCAAGGTCAGGCCCTGCGAATCGCGGCCACCTTTATGGGCGGGATCATCACCGGAATAGGCGTAGCGCAGGCGCTGCGCAGCCGGTAGTGCATCAGCCACCGGTAGCATGGCCAGTACATCGTCACCACCGGCATAAATCACCCGGCCCAGATACTCTTCTTCAACCACATGGCGCACTACGGTAAGGGAAAAATCGTTGAGCGCGGCAGAAATGGCCAGATGCCGATTGGGTGAAATAGCACGCTTTTGCTGGCCATAGGCATTGATCCCCTGCTGGCTGGCGGCATATTTGTCAAAGCCGGTCTGCACCTGCGGGTGGAAGCTGTCGCGGTAGCTGATAGCCCATTGTTCATCACCCGAGAGTATCTGCCCCATGCGATCACCGTCCATCAGCAGCAGTGCGTAATAGGTTTCAAGTTTGACCTCGCCACTGCTATCGCTGCCCATTGCCAGGGTTTTTCGCACCTGCCGTAAGGCATCCTCATAGACGCTGTCTTCTTCATTGTCACGGGCTGCTTCGAGCAAGCCGGGTAAGCGAGCGGCCATGTCGAGCGCCTGCCGACTATGATCGCGCGTCAGTTTTCGCGGCAGCGCCACGCGCTCGGCCTCACCCAGATCAAGGCCATCAGCAATTTTTCCACCATTGCGGAGCCACTGATCGAGCTGATGGGCCAGTGCCATGGTATGGGTGGAAACGACGAAGCGACCAATATCTTTTTTCTCACCGCGCTCACCCGCCGTCAATGCCTTGCCGACTTCTTCGGCAAACAGGGTTGGCCACAGACGCTTGATGGCCGGCAGTGCACCGAGGTGTTCACCCTCTTTGGCCCATGAAGGTTTTTTATTGGCCACTTTTGCCCATAGAGTATCGGTTTGCTGGCGGTAGGACTTTGCCAGTTGGTCCCGGTCAGTCGTTAGCCATTCGGTCTCGCCACTCAGCGAACAGCGCCAGCCCTCCTGTCGGGTCTGGGCGAAGGGGCGCACCCCCTTGGCGGCGGCCATTACCCGCTCGGCCAGATCGTAAATGGCCGGGTAGAGCACGCCGGGATTGGGCGCAAAAAAGGCGCTGTCATGACCCTCTCCCTGCACTCCCTGCAATATCTTCCAGGCGGGTGAGTCGAGAAAGCCGCAGGGCTGGCCGGGTTCAACGCCAAAGAAGGGTACCATGGCTTCAGAAAGCTGGACGGTGTCCAGATCAGTTTGTTTGTCCTTGTTGCGCGGCACGATCAGCGAGAATGGCACCACCGCCCAATGTACTTCGGGAAAGCTTTCAAGCTGTTCTTTCATCTGTTCGTAGGGTGTATCGGTACCCTCGAGGTCGTAGCCAGCGGCTTCAAGCAGGCGCATCACCACATCGCTGCCCAGTTCTTGCAGCCAGCTGCGCACCGTTGTTTGTACTTTTCCGGCAATGGCTCTGGCCTGACTGGCGGGTACCACCGCCACAAAGCGATTGGGTAGAGCGGCGGAAAACAGCGGGTTGCTGTCGGTGCCACCCCTGTTCCATTCGCATTGCCTGAATAGCTCATCAGGCAGATCCATCTGGTCGCGCAGCCACAAGTCCACCTGCGGTACGCCGCGCAAGCGGGGAAAGAGGATGGCATCGGGCCCCAGTTGTTCGCATACCGGGCGCATCGCCTCCCAGGCCAGGCGTGCCAGCAGATGCGAGCCGGCCCACAGGTCGGAAGTGCTGCGGGCAGCGGCAATAAAGGGCTGCACCGGGCCGATGGACAGAGCCAGCAGGGCGGCCTCGTCGTTTGTGTCTGCCGCAAAGGCGCCGGCAAAGGCCGAGGTCAAATCGAGATGGTCCCAGATCGAGTGATCGGGTACGCGGGTGTCGGCAGGCAGCTGCTGCCACAGGGCACCGAGTTTGCCGTTATCGCTTTCTTCGCTCAGTTCCGGGCCGAAGCGCCAGAAGGCGAGCAGGGTTTTGCGCAGGTCTTCCTCGCCTTCTTTGGCGCCGAGTGCCACCAGCAGATTGGAGAAATGGTCGAAGCTGCGCTGCTTGATATCGGCAAGATCGGTGTCGCCCAGGCCACCGTGCTTACCGAGATCAAACTGGGCGCCGGTTAGCGGATGGGTTAATACGGGCTGCTTTGTCCAGCGCACTTGTGCCCAGTTGGCCACCTTGAAGGTTTTGGTTTCGCCGCTTCTGGTAGGGACAGTAATTTCTTCCATTGGCCACTGCGGCCGGTCGGCCGCGGCCGCCCACCGGTCAGCGCGCTGCACATAGCGGTAGATGGTTTCTTTCAGCCCTTTTTTGAACAGCACGCGTGACAGCACTTCGTCGTTGTCGGGCTCGATGGTATCGCCATCGGTGTCCGCCTGTGCGCCAATGGCGAGCAGGCGGATGAGTGAGCGTACGGTGCCGCCTTCGTGGCCGGCCGGGTCGCGTAACAATACCAGTGCTTTTTCGGCCGGGTCGTGGATGCGGGCGGCCAGTTTGGTTTGCCAGAGGAGTTCATTGTTATTCTTGATAGGATTGTCTTGCGAGTGACTCATTTTTACTCCTTGTCTTCCAGGCGCGGTAAAGACTGAATGCTATCCAGGCTGCGGCTCACGCTATGCCATGCCGAATGCAAATTTTGCTGTGACAGTGATTTTCCACCGTCAGCCGGAATGCTGTGGGGCATGGCAAAGACTCTGACCCTCAGCCTGCCCTGTTCTGGCGCAACCACCTTCCAGCGCAGTGGGCTTGGCATTCTGCCGGGTGAAGCAAAGCCGAGAGCCGGTCGCAAATCTTTCTGCTGTTTCAATGCTGTGCGCACCTTCTTGCGCTCGGCGGCAATAAATTTCATGGCCTTGTCCCAGCTATCAAAGGTACTTGAGCTTTCCCAGATACAAAGCCCTTTTGTATCCTTGGCCAATGACATGGCCCAGTCTTCTTTAAGACAATCATCAATATTGCGCGCATATCGCTGCATTTTCCCGACAGCCAGGGTATTTTCATCATCAACATGCAGGGCACCCCATCCACCTCGGCTACGACTGCCCAGCAACCCAAAGGAGTGAATTAATGAAATGACTTCCTGTAATCGTTTGGCCTCTGTATCAGGGACAGCAAGGCTCAATTTGCGCACACTTTCAGCTTGATTGGCTTTAATCCCTGTACGATCTGGCAATCCCTTTCCGCGTTTAATCAACCCGAACCAGGCATAGCTGGTGTCGAGATTATTGGGCAGAGGTTGAACACCCTTTTGTGTTCCAAGTGACCAGCTATCACCGCCACCATCCAGCTTGATTCGCACCAGACTCTTGCGCGCTGCAACTTTATTGCCTTGTTCATTTTGATCGTCTTCCAGCCAGGCATGGCCAAACAGCAGCCCTTCCTGGTGGCGCATGGCTGCCACGTCAACCTTGAAACTCTGCTGGGCCGCATAAGCCACCCGCCACCACTGTCGCAGCTGGGCCTTGAAGGGCGGCGTCCGCCAACGAGCGCTTTGTTCAGCATCACCGAGAAAGGCTGGCGTAACAAACCGCAGCTGGTATTCGAGTTTTTTCATCTTGCTCATGTGTTGTCTTCGCCTGTTTACTGTTCCATGAGGGTTAAAACACTGCTCTGGCTATCGGATGTTTGTGTTGCGCTATTATTCACGCTGCTGTCGGCAACAGGGTGCCTCGCAAGCTTGCGGCGCGGTAAGCGATTCATAGCGGATACTCTGCGCCGACAAAGCCAGCCGATAGCGCCGTGGCCGTGTACTACCGTCATCGATCCGATAGGCTTGGGCAAGCGTGCTGCCCAGTGACTTTTTCAATTCGCTGTGCAAACGGCTGAGCCGCTGGGAGAAATAGTTGCCGTCCATGCCTTCGCTCAGGGCTTGTACGACATTGTCGATATCGGCCATACCGCCCTTGATCAGGCGATATTCGCGCAGATAGCGCTCTGCCCAGTTCTGATCCGCCACCTCTTTATTGGGTGCCGGCAAAGGTGGTTCTTCAGCCAGCACTCGCCGTGCGAAAACAGACAACAGCGCCAGGCTGGCCGGCGTCAGCGAAATAACCTTGTCGGCAGCCTCAACGCGCTGTGACTGAAGATCAAGCACCAGGCGCGGCGGCGTCAGCGATTGCTTGAGGGCAGCAACGGCCTGGGCAAAGGTTATCTCGCCCTCGAGCAATTGCGCGTCCATACCGTGGCGGAGCCTGACAAAGGGAATTTCTGCCAGGCAGACCTCGGCCTCACAGCAATCCACCAGGCTTTTGTCCTGCGTCTGAATCACCCGGTTGTAGGGGGTGGGGTAGAAAAAGTCCCAGCAGCTTTCATAGGGGCCGCTGACCAGCACATGGGAGAGTACATCCTGCGAGCGCCCGAACAGGGACAGAGCATAACCGAGGTAAAAGCCCATGGTTTTGCGACCGCCGGCAATGGATACATGAAGCTGGCCGGTGGGATCTGCCGTCAACTGGCGCACCTGCTCGGCAATAAAGTTGGCCGCCTGTTCATTGTCGGCAGGTGTGCGTATATCTTCGAGAATACGGCCCTGTTCGTCCTCGATAAGCAGAATATCACTTTTATCAAACTGTATGGGTGGCAGTTGGTAGTCTGCACACAGGCGCTTAAACCAGGCGTGGTCATCACTGAGCAGGCTCAGGCGGGCCCGGTTGGCGCCTTCGACAGTGGTAATAATCCGAATGGCATCCGGAATCCAGCCCTGCTGTACCGCTAAAACATATAGCGTTTCGGTCACTACCTGAGGTGACAGACCGGTAACACACAGCAATGTTTTCCTGCTGCCATTACTGTCGTTCATGCGTTATTACTCCGCAGACGATAACGACCAAGGCCAAACAGGGTATTTTTCCCCGCATGCAACCACTGCCCCAGCGTCAATAGCGGTGCAAGGACATTGAGTCCGCCGCCACGCAAGCTGAACTCGCCGACGATGCCGTCCAGCTGCATATGCGTTTTCTGCCGGGAGGAGAATCGCTGCCATTTCTGCCACTGCAAGCTGACTTCACTCATCTCACATGCAGCCGTTGCCCGCAGCAAGGCTTCGATATCAAGGGTCGGCTGGTCGGGACAGTGCAGTGCCTGCAAATTAGCGATGCGGTGCACCAGACTGGCGAGAAAACCCTGGGCACTGAAGTCCTGCGGCTTTAGCAAATGCCCGCCCAGCTTGCTGCGATAGGGGGTAGACAGTTTGATTTTGACACCCTGCCCGCTCATTGCAGGCACAGTGGGCATGACAGGCAATACCGGCTCATCCTCACCTTCGTTCAACAGCAGACGCCAGCTCATTGAGTCCATATCCAGCTGAGACAGGGCACGCAAACGAAAGCGTGCCTGCTGTTTGCCCAGCCCCCGCTGCCCGGCCCGGCGCCAGGCGTGGATAACACTGGGCAGATGTGCTATGGCAACCCCCATCAGGGTAAGCTCGATAGCAAAGCCCTCCCTGCTTGCGTAGTTGCGCTGTAAACCGTGTGAATCAATGATCAGCGGCTGCGTAGCGGTAGCGCTATCGACAAACAGCCCTGTTTCAAACAATTGGGTATAGACACATTGCTGGCGCAGAGGGCAATCACTACATTGCTTCTGACGGGTAACACAGACGGTATCTTTCAGGCTGTGACCAAATACACCACGCATGGCCGAGCCGGCAAATTGAGGTAAACCAACGGGATCAATAGCAAAAAAATCGAAACGGTACCTGGCAATAACTGGCAACACGGTAAACTCTTCCCCCCCAAACATTCCGCTCAGGCACAGTTTGCCGCCATTGGATACCCTATCTCAAGTGCCGCAAGCTTACGCCGCCAATTCGTTCACATATCAGGAGGCTATTTTATTCAGGAACATCTTTGCTTTTGTCGCATCAAAAGCTATGACCTGGTTTGGCAACACTGACAGCCGGAGCCTGTCAGTTCATCGGTGTATCCTGGATCACCTTTTAGCAAAACTACAAAAAACTACAAAGGTAGTGTCAAGAGATAATACAAAAAGATACTCGATGACGTGCGAATCAATCCGGGTGCCGGACTTAATAACTGCTACAACACTAAAAACCCCATCAGGAAAAAAACCATCAGGGCAAAATATGCTGAGGCAAAATACCAATAGAGATATTGCTCAACGGGCAAAAAATCCGGGAGGAAAAACTTGCAGGCTGCACCTGATCTGACAAAATACACTAACATCGGGTTGATAATTGTCATATCAGATCTGAACCAATGCACCTATAAACCAATGCACCTATGAAACAATGGCACTCTTGTCGACAGACAATCACTGACTTTTTGTTTAATCCAGAATACATCCAGTAATGCCACCTGACACAACTGCCCTCCCCGTTCTCTACCGCGACGATGACTTGATTGCCATTAATAAGCCGGCCGGTTTGCTGGTGCATCGCAGCCCGGTTGATCGCAGAGAAACCCGCTTTGCCCTGCAAATACTGCGCGACCAGATTGGCCAGTGGGTCTACCCTGTTCACCGATTGGACAAACCCACTTCCGGTGTACTGATATTTGCCCTGAACCCAAAGACAGCTGCGATCCTGTCGCAGCAGTTTGAACAGCGTCAACTATACAAGCATTATCTGGCTATTGTTCGCGGATGGACACCGGATGAAGGTCTGATTGACCACCCTGTCCGCGATGACACCGACACCAAAGCCAGTATTGAA
>JBKECP010000005.1:0-8005 GCA_047974765.1 Parahaliea sp.
GCAAGTTGATAGTCAGGCCGTTGGGGCGGGTACTGGCCACCGGTACAACGCGGGCGAAGGCGCCTGACACAGGCGCATGACCTGCGACGCCAATGTCCTTGCGCGACCAGTAGAGAAACTGCCCATAGGGAAGTGCGTGCTGGCGACAGAAACGCTTTGCCGACAGGCCCGATGCTTGCCAAGCTTCAATGTGTGGCTGCCAGTATGCAGCGCGTTCTGCAGGGGGCGACGGTGTCGCTGAGGATTGACCATCTGACATCGTGATGCTCCTGTGAGTATTGAGATGTCAGCATCTTCCGTGGATAACGAATGCGGCGAAAGGGGGCTGATGCAAGGGCGCTTACTATTTTGAAGCGGTTCAATAGATGTGCCCGGCCCAGTTAAGTAATAATACTCTCAACTGGAGACTGTGCGACATGACGACAAGAAAGAAGTATTCAAAGGAATTTAAATTGGACGCGATCAGCCTGGTGCTGGAGCAACACTTTAGCCGAGCCGAAGCAGTCTGCAGTCTGCAGTCTGGAGATCAATGCGAATATGCTGGCCGGTGGATCAAGGAGCATGAAGCCGCCGATGGATAGGCGTTTTGCGGCAACGGCAAACTCACGGTTGAGCAATCAGAGATTCGTACACTTCGCGAAGAGGTACGGCATCTGAAGACGGAGAAAGATTTCTTAAAAAAAGCGACGGTCTTCTTTGTCAGGGAAACGCATCGCAAGAAATACAGGGTAACGATCAACAGTGATCACAAGCAGCCGGTGTTTGATAATGTGTAGTAGTTCAGACTTGTAGTAGTTCAGACTTTCCAGGACAGCACGCGCCGGGAATACCAATCCACGACTGCCGCCAGATAGACGAAGCCACGAGCCATCAGGATATACGGGTGAGTAGACCGGCGGAATCTCACCGCCAGCCCCTCGCAGAACCGTACGTGACACTCTCGCGTCATACGGCTCCCATCATTCGGCCCTTTGCTTGTTCTCTCCAATGCACGAAAGCATAAGGGTGACGTTGTTTAAGCACATCGAGATATTGCCATGCTCTGGTTTTGTGGCCCACAAAGTACTTGTACTTACGCATTAACCATCGAACCAGATACCCATCCAGGTGCCTGCCAATACTTGCCAGCTTTGAGCGATAGAACCGCCCGTAGTACTGCCACCAGCCCCGCAATATAGGGTCAAACATCCGCGACAAATCCATCAGCGACTTGTCGTTTTTCAACTGTAAGTGCCAACTGCGGATTTCCTGCCGCATACCCTTCAATGCCGCCGGGCTGGCCGCTGGTGAGAAATTGGCGTAAACGCGCCCGTATTTATCCACCGCTTTGCGAGGACGAAAGCTGTAGCCCAAAAAGCTGAACTCAATGCTCTCGTGATCCTGCTGTCGGTTGATATCTTTACAGTACACAATACGCGTTTTCTCTGGATGAATCTGCAAGCCGCATTCCACCAAACGCTGACTAATCCGGGTAAGTATCCACTCAGCTTGACGCTGGCTTTTGCAGTGGATCACCCCATCATCGGCGTAGCGGCATAGCCGCACACTCCGACAATGTGTTTTGATCCAGCGATCCAGTGTGTAGTGCAGAAATAGGTTAGCCAACACCGGACTAATGACGCCCCCTTGCGGGGTGCCTCGGTCGCGGTTCTGCACCTCCCCATCCGCACTCACTATCGGCGCTTTCAACCAGCGCTCGATATAAAGCACCACCCAGGGTATCTGACAGTGATGTCGGACCGCACGCATCAGTAGATCATGATCGATGTGATCGAATAGACCTTTGATATCAAACTCTATCACCCAATCGTACTCCCAGCATCTGCGCCTCACGATATTCAGCGCGTCGTGCGCCGAACGGTTGGGCCGATAGCCGTATGAGTTCTCGTGGAAGATGGGTTCGACCAGTGGTTCAAAGACCTTCTTGACCACCGTCTGTGCGATGCGATCTGACACTGTCGGTATACCCAGGATTCGCTCGCCGCCGCTTTTCTTCGGGATTGCAACACCTTTGACCGTCGGTGGAAAGTAGCTCCCCGACGAAAGGCGATTCCAGATCCGATAGAGGTTCGGCCCCAAGCGCTGCTCAAACTGCTGCAGCGACTGCCCATCGACACTCGCTGCCCCTCGATTAGCCTTTACATCTTTGTACGCCTCCCAAGCTAGAGATTTTGCAATCGCAAATGGCTTTGCTTCGCTCATTGGTTCATCCTGCTTACACAGTTGGCCAATAAATTCGGCTGAATGACGCCGCCCCTTCGCTCCAAGGCCATTACAGCCTCTTCAACACTACTACGAGCGGCTCCGTCCCTTGATGGCACATCGGTACTATCGGCCTCGCCTTGTGAGCTTGTGCCTTTCCCTTGACATTGCCATCGAAGGTTCCCGCAGTTCCACGAGAGAGCCAGAAACAGGATCACGCTGCCTCTATGCCGGACACCATGCGGCCCATCAGCAGGCTCTGTCCGCACTGATCCCGGAGCAACATCACTCCCGGGTTTTGATGTCATCTCAGCAGTTTCGACAATTGAACGGCAGTTCACGGTTGTTCGTCTTCCTGTTCCGCACCTGACGCCTTACGCGGCGCCTTTTCCTTATCGCTCACGACCACGGCTTTTGACCATAGCCGCATAAGGTGGTTTGTCACCGGCACCTGCATGCCGATAACGAGGGGCCACAATCCCTCATCTCTCCCGCAGCTTGCTGCGGCACACTGATGTCCATCACCCACGCCTAATTGGGGCGGGTGATGGCCAGGCCTCTGAGCAGGTAGGGATAGATCCTGTGCGCCGGGTGACGCTGTGTCGTTTTGGGCTTGCGGTAGAGGGCTTCAATCCCCATCAGCTTCATCAAGCGAGACATCTTGCCGCGCCCCACATGGTGGCCTTCTTGACGCAGCAGGTCGCGCAGCATGCGGGCGCCGACAAAAGGCAGCTCCAAGTGCAGGCGATCAATGCGGTTCATCAGCATCTGGTCGCGAGGGCTAACAGGTTTTGGCCGGTAATAAACCGTACTTCGGCTGATATCCAGCAGTTTGGCTTGCCGAGTAATGGGCAGCTTATATTCGCGGTCGATCATCATTTTTCGCTCAGCAATCCCGCCTTGGTGAGCGCGCCTTCTAAAAAATCGTTCTCCAGCGTTAACTGTCCGATCTTGGCATGCAGGGTTTTCACATCCACCGGAGGCTCCCTGGATTCCTCGGCACCGAACATGTCAGCGGACCGCTCCAGCAATTGCGTCTTCCACTGGGTGATCTCTGGTTGGGGTGAACGTCGAAGCGCTCAGCGAGTTCTGCCATGGTCTGTTCGCCTTTGAGGGCTTCCAGCGCCACCTTGGCCTTGAACTGGGGTTTGTAATTGCGACGGGATCGTCTGGCCATTGAAATCTCCTGATATTGGGCAACACGATGCCCTATGTCAGACAGGGATTCCACTTATAGCGCTGTTCAGATTTCTGGAGCCAGCTCTCAGATAGCGGATCAATCGACCATGCTCTACCTGAAGAAGTTTGCGAAATCTTTGAAAAGACATTGTGTGGGCATTTGCAACTATGCCAAGCACAAGCTGACCAGTGCCAGGATCGAGGCGGGCAATATCAGTATCGGCATGATCCGCAAGCGGGCCAGAGGCATCAGGGATACAGAGTATTTCAAATTGAAAATCAGGCAGTCATCCCTTCCGGATAAGGACTCAATGTTCTATTTTGCGGCCTAATATTCACTCATAAGACCGGAGAAGGGCCTGCCTGTCCTTTTGTTTTTTTTGTTTTTTCTCACCGAGCTAACCGACGTCCACCAACCGCATCGCCCAAGCCCGCGATAAGATCCGCAAATGAGAATTTCTATCATCTTGCAGTGGTGGGGCGAATTTGGCCAAGCCGGGGTGTGTGGTGGAGTTGGCATCCGCCCAAGCTCAAAGTTGACACATTGTCAACAACACCCTACAGCTGCCAATAAGGCAGCCACTTTACGCGAAATTGACGGCCGCCTTGAGTTCACAAGCCGCCAAAGTTCCCTCGCCCGGTTCAAGCATCTGTGTTGCGTGAAAACAGCGGTGTCGTCAATAGCAGCAGGGTCGCGCCCAGACCGGCCCAGCACAGCGGGGCCCAAGACTCACCGGCGACCAAGGCGATGACTAGACTGCCGACACTGACCACCGCCGCAAACATGGGCATCGCCCAGACACTCCACAGGCTTTTCATTCCCGCGGCTCCCGACCCCGGCCGCGTCTGAACCAGAGGTAGACACCACTTCCGAGCAAAACGATGGCGGCGATGTCGAACAACGCCCACAGGAGTTTGAGTGGCAAGCCGCCGTAATCCCCGAAGTGCAGCGGTTGGGAGACCATGAGTGTCGCCAGGTGCCAGGGCGGCGGTGCGGCGTGGACCACCTCTGCGCTGCGTGCATCCACCAATACTGGCAAACGCAGGCGCTCGGTGAGTGGTGTATCTCCGGCCATGAAAAAGACAAAGTGTTGGGAACTGGCGAGGGAGGAACCGGGAAATGCGATGAGCGACTCGCTCATGCCCTGCACTGCATGTTTTACCGCGGACGAAGCGATGTCGAGGGACACTGGCTGTGTCACCAGGGTCTGTTCGCGATTGACCGACGTCAGGGGTGCCAGCACCTCGGCCTGCCAGCGTCCGATCAGCAGGTCACCCCAAGCGTTGATAATGCCGGTGATGCCGACCACCATCAACCAACCCGCTGTGACAATGCCAACCAGGTTGTGCAAATCGAGCCACTGGATGCGGGTGCCGCGCTCCCGGCGCACGGTGCCAAAAGGCAGCTTGCGCATGAACGGTCCGTACAGCAGGGCTCCGCTCAGCAGGGACAACACCAGCATCAGCGCCATGAAGCCCAACAACAGCTTGCCCGGGAAGCCGGCGAAAAGGTCGATGTGCAGGCGTACCATCCACCACATAAAGCCGCTGGTGGGGTCGCCCATCGGCAGCGGGCGCGCCGTGCGGGCATCAATGGCGACCACCTTGTTGGCCATATAGTCAGACGTCGGACTCTCGCCCAGAGAGACGTACCAGAAGCGATCATCATCGATCTCGCGGGAAATAAATTGTACGTAGTGGCCGGGCATCTGGGCCCGCGCAGCCGTCAGCACTTTGCCAAAACTTGCCCGAGGGTGGTCTGCGGGCAGCTTTGGCACCTCCACGGCGCTGCCGTCCAACTCGGCGATCTCGTGGTGGAAGACCAGCGGCATGCCGCTAAGACAGAGCAGCAGCAGAAACAGGGTGGAGATCAGGCTCGACCAGCGATGCACAAAACCGACAATCGCCCAGGGCCTCCAACCAAAGGTTCTCGCAACCATGTCACCACTCGTAGCCGACGCGCAACCAGAAGGTGCGCGGCTGTGCCCAGGCCACCTGGCCGTATTCTGGCGCGAAACTCGATACAGGGAAGACCTGGGAGAAACTGACCTTGTCCGTCAGGTTGGCGGCATTGAGGCCAAGCCAGTAGGCACCCCGCTGCCAGCGGATATCCAAATCAACAAAGGTGGCACTCTTGACGCGCAGGGTGTTGGCCGCGTCGGCCCAGCTTTTGTCACGATAACGCCCCGTGAGATCGGCACGCAACGAGCCACCGGCGAACGCCATTTCACCTGAAAGAGTGGCGCGGCCAGTGACGCGAGCAATATTCGGCACACGCTGGCCGACGCCCGTTCCGCTGTCGTCGCGAAGAATCTCGCTATCGGTCCAGGCTGCTGACACTGTCAGTTCCATCCCTGTGGTGAGAACGGCGGTGCCTTCGGCCTCGACGCCGCGGAACCGGGTTTTGCCGAGGTTTTCTATCTGCGTATTGGCCGGATTATAAAGTTGTTGGTCGTCAAGCCGGCTATGGTAGGCCGCAAGATCGTAGCGCCAGCGCGTGCCGACACCTTTGATGCCGGCCTCGACACTCTCGATGTGCTCAGCGTCATAGGTGCTGTAAGTGCCCAGGACTGTCCCGACATTGGTGGTGGCAGGGGTGGTGTTGATGCCGGCCGGAGTCTGTGCGGTCGCAACACTGATATAGGGATTAAATACCTGCGACGGGCGCCAGCCCAGCGCGACACGCCAGGCGGTGGAGCCGTCCTCGCTGCGCTGGCGAGCGGCGGCGGACACATCCTTGAAGCGGTAACGATCTTCCTGGCGGCGCAGCCCCACGGTGGCTGTGAGATCGGGCCGCAGATCCCAATCGGCCTGAGCGAACACCGCATAGCTTTTCGTGCGCAGGCGCGATTCCAGCGTCATGGCAAACGCCGCGAGGTCAAAACGGGTACTGGTGAGGTATCTTTCCATCGATGCCGATCCGCCCAATTGCAGTTGCAGGGTCTGCGCTGGAGAAAATCGGCCGATCACTTCCTGGTAGACAAAGCGTTGGTCCAGAGAATAGGGGTCGTGATTGAATTTCATCGTCGCCACCGCCGTGCCATCGGCGTCGTTGCGCTGGAAAATATCCGATGTGGAATAGCTGGTAATGGAGCGCCAGTCGCCTCCGAGCATGTTCCAGTCCAGTTGTGCTGAGGCGCCCTGGGCGTGGGTACGGGTGCGGCCGATAAAATCTCGTTCGACGTGATAGTCCCGCAGCGGGCTGGCCTCGATGCCCGCGTCACCAGGAGACAGTTTTACGGCACGCCCGCTGGCGCGATCCAGATAGGCCAGACGCATCGGCGCCGTCCGGTCGTCCACTCCGTAGGCGGATAGCAGAAAGCGGCCATTTTCACCCAGCCTTCCCTCCAGTCGCAGGCGGCCATTGAGGCGCCGCTCGTCGCGCTCCGGGCTCCCGCTAAAATCATTCTCTTCCCAGGCTTCGCGACCGGACAGACGGCCGTCGAAAGCCATGGCCCAACCTTCGGTCGCCAGCGGCAGAGCCAGTGAAGCCACCAGTTCATGGCTGTCGAGATTGCCATAACTGACTCTCAGCGACGACGTCATCTCTGTTGGACGCATTGATACGACACTGATCACACCCGCCACCGCGCCACGCCCGTAAAGCGTGCCCTGAGGCCCCTTGATGATCTCGACGCGCGCGGTCGCACCGGACAGAGCGGGATCCTGGAGATAGGCCTGGGTCTGCGGAACACCGTCAATCAGGAAAGAGACGCGCTTGTTCTGCTGGTCAGACCAGTCGCCGATGCCACGAATGAACAGGCGGGGAATGCCACCGGCGGCGCGGTCGGCATACAGCCCTGGCACCCGGGCCAGGGCGTCCTCCAGAGCCACCGGATGCTGGACCGCCAGTTGATCTGCGCCGATTACGGTTACCGCCAGCGGTGCGTGCAGCCGAGATTGCGCATACTTCTGTGCGCTTACGGTGACCTCCTCCAGCACACTGTGGCCAGCGTCGATACCGAAGATTGGCATGGCGATGGACATGGCAATTGCCCCGGAAAACAGAGTACCGGCATGGCTCATAGGCTTCCCCTGCTATTACAACACGTGGCCAGTCTGACTGACTAGCCTCAACTGGAAAAACCATAGTGTGCTGAAACAATCGCCGCGTCTTCCCGCCGAAAAAAAATCTCTTGTCGCCGAACTTTATTTGTACGCGGCGAACCGGTTTTCAGTCGCTTTTTCGCACGAAAGGAAACGGCTAGGCCTCAACCGCGCCAGCGGCTTGGCGGGGTGCCGAAGCGGCGTCGAAAGGCGGTGGCAAAGTTGTTCGGTGTGTCGAAACCCACCCGCAGCGCCACATCTGCAACGGGAGGCCGTTCCTGCTCTATCAGGCGCCGGGCGAGTTGCAGGCGCTGCTCGCGCGCCCAGGCAAAAACGCTCATGCCGGTCACCGCCCGAAAATCGACATTCAATGTGCGAACATTGGTGGCGGCAAAGGATGCCAGTTCGACCAGGGACGGCAGATCGTCGATTCGCTCCTCAATCAGCGCGCAGATCGCCAAGACGCGGTCGCGCCGCTTCGCACTTGGCGGAGAAGCACCCTCGAAATCCTTTTCAAAGCGGGCTATGAGTGTAAGTAGAAGATCGATACCCGCACTCTGACTACACAACCGCGCGA
>JBKECP010000006.1:0-71747 GCA_047974765.1 Parahaliea sp.
GGCAAAAACGCTCATGCCGGTCACCGCCCGAAAATCGACATTCAATGTGCGAACATTGGTGGCGGCAAAGGATGCCAGTTCGACCAGGGACGGCAGATCGTCGATTCGCTCCTCAATCAGCGCGCAGATCGCCAAGACGCGGTCGCGCCGCTTCGCACTTGGCGGAGAAGCACCCTCGAAATCCTTTTCAAAGCGGGCTATGAGTGTAAGTAGAAGATCGATACCCGCACTCTGACTACACAACCGCGCGAGCGGTCCCTGGTCGCTGGCCTCTCCAAATGCACAGATGGACCGCTCCAGCAGAGGCGGCAGGGGACGGCTCAAAGTACCTTCCTGCTCCAGCGACAGTGCGAGATGCCGCAACAGCGGCTCATCTTGCTGCAGCCAGTTGGAGGGCAATCGAAAGCCTATGCCCAGATAACGTCCGCTGATGAGCTGGGTTTGCAGGGACTCGTTTTCCATAATGCGCGTCAGTGTAACCCTTCCGGAGCGCGTCTCGATCACGGGCTCGCCACTATCACGCCGGGCCGGCATTTCACCAGCCAATGCGCAGTTGAGATAGATACCCGGTTCGAAGGTACGACGCAGGGCTGATCCCTGTATTACCCTGAGGTGACTGAAGGAGCAGAAAACGCCATCCGGCAGGTACCAGGAACGCAGAACACCCTCGGCAATAACTGCACCCTCCACCCCGGGCGCGCACAGCTGTGACGAAAAGCCGGGGACATCGCTCATACGGAAAACGGTTTGCCCAGCTTCCGGCGGTGAAATATAGCCTGTCATAAGCCGCACTCCTGAGAATGATTCTCAACAATAGGCTGATTTCGCACGCGCTTCAAATCGCAACGCGCGGGATGACCCCGACACCACGACGCTTGAGCGAAAACCGCTGCACACCACGCATTGGAGCGTGCGCCCGCTGTCTGATGAAACGGGTTCGTCGCGCAGCGCCGTGCATCGTTACATCAGTATGTTTGGTCTGCAGCGCCATCTGATGGTGTATCTTATTGAATATCGGGCCCATGACCGGCCCCAGTACCACTGCTATAGGCTTACAAGCGCGCCTGGACCATCATGCCGGCATTCCCACCAGATTGTAGGCCGCCAGCCTGAATGATTGATTCAAACGATCCAGTCTTGGCGGCGCCGTGTTTGAGATCAGGGACATGTGCTTATGAGAATCATTCTCAATATGTTAGCTGCCTATCAATAATCACAATTAGTCAGTGTGAGAATTCTTTATGAGTACAAAAACACTGAAGTCGAGCTCTCCCTTGATCGGCAAACCGTATTTTCAGGGCTTTCCGGTCGGCCAGCAGTATTTGTACGGCTTCAAGGTTAAGGCCGGAGAGCTGATGTTGTTCCATCGACCCAAAAAGAAAGCTCGGTCTTTCCTCGGGGTAGGTAGATGACATCCAGGCCTTCAGATCCACATGGAGGACTGTCAGCTCGGGATCATCCAGACGTATCCGCTCGTTAGAGGTGATTCCGTTCTTGCCGTAGGGAGTCCCTGTTGGTCAGCGCATCGATTATACGAGCGGTATACAGGTGAAGCCTGGGCTATTGCGGGAAGTCGGTGGGTGCGGGTAGTTGATGTTCTCCGAGCATGGCAATGATGTCGTGTTCCCGGTCGAACAGTTCGCACCAGCGGATAGCCGCTTCAATGGGGCGATAGAAGAGTTTTTCATATGCGCTGTCGGGCCTGTCCATCTGTCCCTATCCAAGGCTATGAAAATTTCCGGTTGTGTTGGTCGGCGTGTGTTCGGGCGGGATTCGCATCTGTCAGGTAGATGAAAGAAATTTGACCGCCAGAAAACTGTTTCTGCATGATTTCAAAATCACCCGGCCACGGCCTGTCTTGGATTAATTTTCGGTTGAGGCGGTTTCAAGGCGTGTATTGGCATTCACCTGTTTGGCAAATGCCTGCGACTGTTCCTAAGTTAAGCCCACTTTTAATGCGTCCAGATAGTCCGCATACCACTGCATCATCAGTCGGCGTTGCGCAAGGTAAATGGCATGGTTGTAGTCACCGGCAATACCGGTTTCCTTGTGGGATAGTTGTGCGTCCACGAACTGCTTGGGCCAGCCATGTTCCCTGAGCAGTGTGCTGGCGGTGTGTCGAGTGCCGTGGCTGACCATACGGCCCTTGTACCCGATAAGCTGGAAGACCTTGTTGACAGTATTCTCGCTGATCGTAGTATTCTTGGTGCCGATGCCGGGAAAGAGGTGCTGTTGCCTGCCCGTTATTTCCCGGAGTTCTTTGAGCATTGCAAGCAGTTGCGTGGGAAGTGGCGTCACATGCATGCGGCGCATTTTCATCTTCTCTGCGTCGATACGCCAGATTGCATTGTCCAGGTCGATTTCATGCCATTCAGCGAAGTGAACCATGCCCGGGCGGGAAGCCGTAAGGATTGCCATCCAGGCTGCGGTGCGGTTGATGAAGCGACTGCTCGAATTGTCCAGTTTGCGGAGAAAGTCCGGTAGCTCAGGTTCAAGTAAATGTGGGTGGTGCGCGGCCTTCGGTGCTTCCTTGGCGATATAGCGCAGCTCCGATGTCGGGTTGTTTTCACATAGGCCCTTGGCAATAGCCCTACTGAAAATTTCCCGCAGCCAGCCGCGAACCTTCCTGGAAATGTTCAATGCGCCACGTTTCTCTATGCGGGCTTGAACGGCGGCACAGTCTGCCCTTGATACGCGGGGAAGGTGTTTGTTCCTTAGTATAGGGAGAATGTCCTTGTCGAGGTAGGTCCGCATTTTGTTCAGGGTTGACGCCGAACGGCCGGCTTTGATCTTGCTTTGGTACCAGTCTTCCGCGGCTGCGCTGAACAGATTGGTCTGCGATTCGGTAGATGCCTGTTTATCCTGTTTGCGCTTCTGGCCGGGGTCGATACCGCGTGCAACAAGAGCGCACATTTCCGCGGCCTTCTCGCGAGCAAGCTGGAGTGAAATGGTGGGATAGACACCCACCGAAACACGCGGCTGCTTGCCGTCGATACGATAGCGGAAGTGCCAGTACCTCTGTCCCGCCGGGGTCACCCACAGGGACAGGCCTCCACCACCGGCGAGACCATAAGGAAGGCTTGTCCTTGGGTTTGGCGGCCTGAACTTCTCGAGTGGTAAGAGGCATGGTGAGTACACTTTTCTTCCTCGAACTTTAGTGTACTCAAAAATGTACTCATTTGCACATGGCTTTCAGTGGAGCTCAGTGGTCAATGTCAGAACAAAAAGCCCGCTTTTGCGGGCTTTTTCAATGAGTTGGAGATCTTGTTGGAAGTCTTTGGAATTCAAAATGGTGCCCAGGAGAGGACTTGAACCTCCACGCCCTTGCGAGCACTAGCACCTGAAGCTAGCGTGTCTACCAATTTCACCACCTGGGCAAATCAGTTGTGAGGTGAGCTCACAGCTGAGGGCGCGCACTTTACTTTTACCGGGCGCATCTGTCAATACTCGCGTATACTCCAGCCAGTTAATTACTGTAGCTAATCCTTTTCGCTAAGAGCCCCTTCTTTTATGGCCAAACGAGGCAAGATTGCCGATCCCCATGCCGAGCGCGAGGCTCGGCGTTATGATAAACCTATTCCCAGCCGGGAAGCTATTTTGCAGCTTCTGTCCGATGCCGACCAACCCCTGAACCGCGAGCAGATTGCGACCCGCCTTGGTTTATCCGATGGGCAGGACTTTGATGCTCTGCGCAAACGTTTGCGGGCTATGGAGCGGGATGGGCAGCTGATGCTGAATCGGCGCGGTGCCTACGGACTGATTGACAAGCTCAACCTGATACATTGTCGGGTGCAGGGCCATCGGGATGGTTATGGTTTTGCCATGCCACTGGCAGAGGGTGAGGATATCTACCTTAGTGCCAGCCAGATGCAGTTTGTATTTGACGGCGATGAGGTGCTGGTGATTATCACTGGCCTGGATCGCCGTGGTCGTGCCGAGGGACGGGTGGTGGAAGTGCTCGATCGTGGTAATCGGCAGATTGTTGGTCGCTACCAGGAGGAAAGTGGTATCGGTTTTGTTGTGCCCGACAGTGCTCGCATCCGCAACCATATTCTGATTCCGCCCCAGGACAAGGGCGAAGCCCGCTCTGGCCAGATTGTCACCGCGCAGATCACCGACTATCCGACCCGCAAGCTCAATGCCAAGGGCCGGGTGGTGGAAGTGCTGGGTGAACATATGGATCCGGGGTTGGAGATTGATGTGGCCATTCGCTCTCACGGTATTCCCCACCAGTGGCCGGAGGCTGTGTTGCGGCAGGCCGCGGGGCTCGAAGCCGAGCCCCGCGAGCAGGACAAAAAACACCGGGTCGATCTGCGTGACAAGGCCTTTGTCACCATCGACGGTGAGGATGCCCGCGATTTTGACGATGCGGTTTACTGCGAAGCCCGCCGTGGCGGCTGGCGCCTGTGGGTGGCGATTGCGGATGTGTCCCACTATGTGCGCCCGGACTCTGCCCTGGATGAAGAGGCTGCTCTGCGGGGGAATTCGGTCTATTTTCCCGAGCGGGTGGTGCCGATGTTGCCGGAGGCACTGTCCAACGGGCTGTGCTCCCTCAAGCCAAAGGTGGATCGCCTGGCTATGGTCTGCGAGATGGAGCTGAGCCGCGTTGGCCGGTTGATGCGCTACAGTTTTTACGAGGCCGTGATCCACTCCCATGCCCGCCTTACCTATACCCAGGTGGGCGAGGTGCTAGAGGAGGGTTGGCATCGGGAGGTCGATCCCGAGGTCGTACCGGATCTGCTGCGCCTGCACCAGCTTTACAGTGTGCTGCGCACTGCCCGTGATGATCGCGGTGCTATTGACTTCGAGACTGTTGAAACCCGCATCGTGTTCAACGAGCAGCGCAAGATTGACGCCATCGTGCCGTTGCAGCGCAATGATGCTCATAGATTGATTGAAGAGTGCATGCTCTGTGCCAATGTGGCGGCAGCCCGATTTTATGACAGTGCTGCTCTGCCCATACTCTACCGGGTGCATGAGGGGCCTTCCGGCGAGAAACTGGATAACCTGCGGGCTTTTCTTGGCGAACTGGGGCTGGAACTGCGCGGAGGCGACAAGCCCAAACCCGCTCACTACCAGCAGCTGCTGGCTGAGGTCGCCGGGCGTGAGGATGCCTCTGTCATTCAGACCATGATGCTGCGTTCTCTGTCGCAGGCGGTTTATCAGCCTGATAACAAGGGCCACTTTGGTCTTAATTACGAGGCTTATGCTCACTTTACCTCGCCCATCCGCCGCTATGCTGATTTGCTGGTGCACCGGGGTATTCGTCATTTGATCCGCTCACGCAAGGCTTGCGAAGGCATTTGCCGGGTGAAAGGGGCGGGTATCATTCCTGCCAAAAATATCTTCCCCTACGATGAGCAGGCGATGGCGGTGGTCGGTGAACACTGCTCGCTGACTGAGCGGCGGGCTGACGATGCCACCCGCGACGTACAAAATTGGCTCAAGTGTGAATATTTGCAGGAGCGGGTGGGTGAGGACTATGACGGGGTGATTGCCGCTGTTACCAGCTTTGGCCTGTTTGTCGAGCTGGAAGATTTTTATATAGAGGGCCTGGTTCATATCAGTGCACTACCGGGTGATTACTACAGCTATGACCGTGCTCGCCAGCGCCTGCTAGGTGAGCGCAGTGGTCGCAGTTTCAAGCTCGGTGCTTCGGTGCGGGTGCGGGTGGCTCGGGTTGATCTGGATGATAAAAAGATTGATCTTGACTTGCTCGATAGCCGAAGGTCAAAAAAGGTCGGTGACAATAATTCAGGCAAAAGCAGGAAAAAACCACAGCGTGATGGCAGTGCTGGTGATGGCAGTGCAGGTAAGAAAAAGCAGAATAAAAACAGTAAAAAAAAGGAAAGGTCCAGCAAGAAGAATAAATCCAGTAAAACCGGCCTGAGGCGACATTACTGATATGGAGCAGATTTACGGTATCCATGCCGTCGATGCTCTGTTGCGACGCCACAGCAGCAGTGTCCAGCGTTTGTTGGTGCAACAGGATCGTCAGGACAAGCGTATGAGCGCACTGATCGAGTTGGCTCGCAATCAGGGTATTTTGCTTGAGAGTGTACCTCGCAAGGTGCTGGATAGCAGGGTCAGTGCCCGCCACCAGGGCGTGATTGCCGAATTGCGCACCAAAGCCAGTGAGGTGGCGGACAACCTCTGGGCTGAAGCAGACCTGCTACGCCATGTCGATGATACTGGTGGATCAGTGCTGATACTGGTGCTCGATGGTGTTACCGATCCCCACAATCTCGGTGCCTGTTTGCGCAGTGCTGATGCCGCTGGCGTTGATGCCGTCGTGGTGCCCAAAGATAAATCAGCTGACCTGAGTCCAATTGCCCGCAAGGTGGCCTGCGGTGCCGCCGAGGTGGTGCCTTTTGTGCAGGTGACCAACCTGGCGCGCACCCTGGCTGCCCTCAAGGCGAGGGGTGTGTGGCTCTACGGCGCTGCCGGTGAAGCTGAAACCAGTTTGTACAATGTGGATTTGTCGGGTCCGGTGGCGCTGGTGATGGGTGCAGAGGGCAGTGGTTTGCGGCGGCTCACCAAAGAGGCCTGTGATTTTCTGGTCCATCTGCCAATGGCTGGCTCAGTCAGTAGCCTGAATGTATCGGTGGCCACCGGCATCTGCCTGTTTGAGGCACGGCGCCAGCGCTTGTGACATTAAGTTTCATCTATGACTGCTCTGGGTTGGACTTGTTTTTTGGTTCTGCTGTGATACCAGGCAGTACGCTGCGGATACAGCCGATAAAGACAATCGCCCAGATGAACAGTGAAATCCAGGTAAAAGCGTTGGCTAACGGTATCAGAAAGGGTAAATCCAGAGCCAGTGCCATCTGTCGGGTGGCCACTGAATACATGCCCAGAGGAAATACTGCACCCCAGTACAGCGGGTCGTACTGGAAGGGGAAGCGCATAAAAACGTGGCGCCAAAGACCGAGAATCACCAGCATTGGAATCCACCAGGTGCCGGTAGCCCAGAAAAAAATAGTGAAGCCCTTCATAAAGGGCTTGATGGATTCCAGCAGGGGGGCATCACCTGAGTTCAGGATCAGTGCCGATCCGGCCAGGGTGGAGATAGCCATCGCGCCCATATTGATCCAGTAGGGTGGCGACAGATCACCTGCCGAGAAATGGTAGAAGGTATAGCGGTAGAAAATCAGCGACATCATCCAGATGTACAGCATGCCCCCGCCCAGCCACATGGCCAGAGCCATAAAATTCAGATCCAGCCGATAGGGCTGCTCCAGTCTGGTTGCCAGCAGGGCAGATAGTACCGCCACCGACTGGGTGGCCACTACCGCCAGCAGCCAGGCACCACTGATGCCTTTATCCAGGGTTGGTTTTTCCTCCTTGATAGTCAGTGCCGTGAAGATGGTATAGGTGAGCACAAACCACAGCAATACAGTTAGAGCCAGTAGTACACTGCTGACATGGGTGTCGTTTAGCAGTGTCAGGAACTCGCTGCCGAGCACGCCCGATGCCGCTACTGTAGTGAAAAAGCCCGGTCCGCGGGAATGGCTGGCAACATCTTCAAAAAACAGGCGTCGATGTTGATTGAAACGCAGGATGGTCAGCCACCACAGCAGCAGATAAACTGCAATGGCGATACCGAATAAGCCCATTCCCAGCCATTGCCAACCGCGCTGCCAGCAGGACAGCGATACAATACCGGTCGACATGACCATGGCAAAGTAGGCTGGTGGTAAATTACGGGTGTCTGGGGTCAGTATCCGGGCAAGTCGCAATGGCCGGGCGATATTTTTCTGTGTGGCAGGCATGAGCAGACTCCGGTGGCTGTCTATTATTATTGATCCACCAGATACTCGTTGCCGGACTAACGGGCTAATTGTCCGTCATCATGGTTAACTCGGTCTGCCGGACCATCAGATAGAAAAATGTGGCGGCTTGCCCGCAAACCATGCTTTTGGGCGTTGTTGCCTGTCAATGATGTAAGTCATGTTTGCCTTCATCCCATTGTTTTCTTGCGTAAGTGCGGTGGTTCGGGGCCGTCAGCCGCCCTTTGAGTATCCGCCGGGCCGGGTGGGCTTGCTATTGCTTCGATTTGACAAAATCTGTAAACTCCGCGCCTCGAATTTTAGCCGGTGGGATTTGTCCCGCCGATTCTCCTTGCCACACTGTATCTTCGTGATGACAGGTGGCATTAACCCGTAAGGAGCGATCAATGCGTCATTACGAAATCGTATTTATGGTCCACCCGGATCAGTCTGAACAGGTGCCCGCCATGATCGAGCGCTACTCCAACACTATCAGTAAAGATGGTGGCCAGGTGCATCGCCTGGAAGATTGGGGGCGTCGTCAGCTGGCCTATCCCATCAACAAGATTCACAAAGCCCATTACGTGCTGATGAATGTGGAAGCCTCTAATGAGGCGATGGAAGAGCTCACCACGACTTTTCGTTACAACGATGCTGTCATCCGCAACCTCGTCATACGCCGCGATGAGGCCGTCACTGATGAGTCTTTCATTATGAAGGCCGAGAAAGAGAGCCGCGAGCGCAAGACCCGCTACGAAGAGCGTGAAAACGCCAGAGCACAGGCTGAGGGTGATGAACCTTCAAATGAAGATGACAACAGTGACAGCGACAGTGATCAGGACGGTGCGGACGAGTAAGTCCCCGTTTTGTATCTGTAACGACTATCGAGCTTAACAGGAGTAATTAACATGGCACGTTTCTTCCGTCGCCGTAAGTTCTGCCGTTTTACCGCCGAGGGTGTCAAAGAGATCGATTACAAGGATCTTGAAACCTTGAAGGCCTACGTCTCTGAAACAGGCAAAATTGTACCCAGCCGTATTACCGGCACCAAGGCCAGGTATCAGCGTCAGTTGGCAACCGCCGTTAAGCGCGCGCGTTTTCTGGCCCTGCTGCCCTATACGGACTCACACAAGTAATACAGATTTGGTTGTGCCTGGTTTTCATGAAGAAGCTCTCCTGAAATGATGTCAGGCTGGGGTATCTGATGAAGGCAATCGCTGAATTTGCCATGCGCGGGCGCTTTCAGGCGCTGTTCGTTGCTTTTGTTTGTGCTGGAAGCGTATTTCTTTGCTGGATCAGTGCTGCGATAGTGGCGCTGGCCACTTTGCGCAAGGGTGCCGGGCAGGGTGGTTGGTTATTGCTTTGGTCTCTGTTGCCGGCTTTTGTACTGGTTTTGTGGGTCAATGAAAGCGGCCCGTTGTTGTTGCTTTTGGGTACCACAGTGCTGGCGCTGGTGCTGCGTAATACGGTCAGTTTGCCATTGACTGTATTGAGCAGTGTGCCGGTTGGCGTGCTGACAGCATTGGCAATGTTATTGTTTGGCCAACCTTTACTGGCTGAGATAGCCGGTTTTTTTGATGATTTTTTACAGCAGCTTGAGGCTCAAATGGCTGCAAATCAGGGGCAGGTGGTTGATTTGCCTCGGCCCACCAGTCTGCAAATAGCAGGCTTGTTGGGGGTTGCCAATGCGGTGATATCAACAGCCTGCCTGTTATTGGCGCGCTGGTGGCAGGCGGTGTTGTATAACCCGGGAGGATTTGGCCGTGAATTTCGCGCCCTGTCATTTTCGCCGGTGGTGACGACAGTGCTTTGTGTGGCAGCCATTGTGCTGGCCACTATGGGCAGTGAATATTTTTCATGGGCGGGCATTTGTATTATTCCGCTCAACTTTGCCGGTATCGCATTGGTGCATGCCTGGGTTCTTGCAGGAAAGCGCAGTGCTGGCTGGCTGGTGGGGTTTTATTTGGCGCTGTTGTTGATTGAGGCTGCCAGATTATTGTTAGTCGTACTGGCTATCGCCGACAGTCTTTTTCAGTTCCGGCGACGCTGGAAGCAAACGGGTAGCGAAGGCTGACCCCAAACAAATTTTGAACCGGGGGAGGTGACTCCCCGTAGTTAGAGGAAAGTAAGATGGAAGTCATTTTGCTGGAAAACATCGGCAACCTGGGCGTGCTGGGTGACAAGGTGGATGTTAAGTCCGGTTACGGCCGCAACTATCTGGTGCCCCAGGGGAAAGCCGTTCCTGCCACTGAGAAAAACGTGGCAACCTTTGAGGCGCGCCGTGCTGAACTGGAAGCTGCCGCAGCTACACAGCTAAGTGCTGCCCAGAAGCGCGCCGATGCGCTGGCGGCTCTGACAGGTGTTGCTATTGGTGCCAATGCGGGTGACGAAGGTAAACTGTTTGGCTCTGTCGGAACGCGTGACATTGCTGAGGCGCTGACGGCGGCTGGCTGTGAAGTCGATAAATCCGAGGTGCGTCTGCCCGAAGGGGCTCTGCGTGAGCTGGGTGAGTATGAAGTGGCTATCCAGGTGCATGGTGATGTAACGGCAGTTGTTAATATTGCTGTTGTTGCTGAGACTGAATAAGTCAGCATTCCGATAGATAAAAGCAGTTTTTGGGACTGTATATCTCCTAACGGTTCTTGTGCTGCTTTCAAAAAACACACCGCTTCTGGAGCCGGTGTGTTTTTACATATTGATTCAATAATCGGGTTTTAAAATTTTTTTATCGCCAGCTTGAGTGGCCGGGCTGTCCAGGGCTTTGTTCATGGGTGGATCTTGGGTACTCTGTGCAGCCTGATTGTGAACCCGAACGCCATGTCCGAGACTGATTACCCCGTTGATTACGATGATGTGCCACACTATCCCGAACCGGCTGATCGGGAGGTGGCGCAGATCAAAATGCAGCCGCATTCGATTGAAGCGGAACAGGCCGTTCTCGGTGGTCTGCTGCTGTCTTCGGGCGAAAGCTGGGATGCGGTTGCTGAATCTATTACCGCCAGTGATTTCTACCGCCCTGACCACCGGCAGATCTACCGTCAGATAGCCCGCCTGGCTGAAAATAGTGAGCCGGTGGATGTCATCACTGTTGCCGATAAGCTAACAGCAGCGGGTGAGCTTGATGGTTGCGGTGGTATTGCCTACCTGGCTGAACTGGCCAGTAGTACCCCCAGTGCCTCCAATATCCGCGCCTATGCCCAGGTGGTGGGTGAGCGGGCGGCCCTGCGCAAACTGATCGAGGCAGCCCAGTCCATTGCCGAAAGTGGTTTTAGCCCGGAGGGGCGCAGCTCTGATGAGCTGATTGATGAGGCTGAGCGCCTGATCATGCAAATTGCCGAACAAGGTCCCAAGGCCGGTGGGCCGCAGGCGGTTAACCCTCTGCTGAAGTCAGCTGTGGATCGGATTGAGGAATTGTTTCACTCCGGGGGTGATATTACCGGCCTGTCAACGGGCTTTACTGATCTCAATGGTATGACTTCCGGCTTGCAGCCATCGGATCTGATTATTGTGGCGGGGCGTCCCTCTATGGGTAAAACCAGTTTTGCAATGAATCTGGTAGAAAATGCCGTATTGGCACAGAACAAGCCGATTCTTGTATTCAGCATGGAGATGCCAGCGGATCAGCTGATTATCCGGATGCTGTCTTCCATCGGTAAAATCGATCAGACCCGGATCCGCAACGGTAAGCTGGTCAATGAAGACTGGCCCAAGCTGTCATCGGCGGCGGCCAAGTTAAAAGATGTTCCTTTGTTTATTGACGACACACCGGCACTGACGCCGACTGAATTGCGTAGTCGGGCGCGACGGGTGGCCCGGGATAGTGGTCCGCTGGGCATGATTATGGTTGATTATCTACAGCTGATGCAGGTGGCTGGCTCCTCTGAGGGGCGCACTGCCGAGATTTCGGAGATTTCGCGCAACCTGAAGGCCATTGCCAAGGAATTCAAGTGCCCGATGGTAGCTCTGTCCCAGCTCAACCGTTCACTGGAACAGCGTCCCAACAAGCGGCCAGTCAACTCTGATCTGCGTGAATCTGGTGCTATTGAACAGGATGCGGACGTTATCATGTTCATTTACCGCGATGAAGTTTATAACGAAGACTCGCTCGATAAAGGCGTGGCCGAGATCATCATCGGCAAGCAGCGTAATGGCCCCATTGGAACCTGTCGCCTGGCCTTTGTCGGGCAGTACACTCGCTTTGAAAACCTTGCCCGCCCAGGCTATGAAGAGTACTAGACGCTATTGTTTTGCTTCTCTGTCAGTGAAATTCTTCTGTCTTTACTTCTGCGGCAATATTTTGTGATCCAGTCGGATTTTTTTACACAAGCATAGATATTAAGTACTTACTAGTTAATTTATCTATTTGTTTTTGTTGATATTTTGATTTTTGGCACGAACTTCGCTTTATCTTCTTCGAGCACAATAATTTTCCCGATAGGAGATTTACCATGAAATTACGTAACGTACTTGTGGGCACTCTGCTGACAGCTGCCGCTGGTTTTGCAAATGCCAGCATCGTTTATACACTGGATGATTTTTCTGAAGATCAGGGTCCGGCCAGCGATACCACCGTTGATGGTGTTGCCGTAACTGACACCATGACCATGAGTAATGGTACGGTTCGTACTATCAGCACGAGCCTGGTTGAGTCATTTGATCCCATTCAGAATGCGGCTGTGATCAGCTATAGCAATTTTGATGTGAATAATGGTTCCAAAGAAAATGCCGAAGTTTCTGTCGACTGGACTTTTGGTGCCAACCTGCTGCCCGGCGCAACCTCAGCTATCTTCTCCGGCATTATTATCTGGGCCGACAAGATTACTGATATTGAATTTTTGATGAACGGTGTTTCACTGGCAACTGTCTCTACAGTATCTGGCACCGACAATGAGGCTTTCTCTTTTGCCTTTGATCCGGCTCTGTTCAATGCTGGTGGCACATTAAGCATGCAGCTGACAGGTGAAACCAGCTGGGATCTGGTTCTGGATACCTTCAATATCACCTACAGCGTACCTACCCCTGGTACCCTGGCTCTGGTAGGTCTGAGCCTGGTAGGTTTTGGTCTGAGCCGTCGCCGTCGTCAGGCAGCCTGATTCAGTCCAATGTTCCTGGTCATGTGCCCCGCTCAGGTGCATGACCATAAAAAAACCCCGTATGGATGCGGGGTTTTTTTATGCCCTGATGACCTTATGTAAATGATGTTCAGGGCTTTTGGCGTCCGGTTATCTGGCTATCGTCCCGCTACAGCCCTGTCTCTTCCCGCAGTTTTTTTAATCGTACCAGTTGCTCTTCTTTAGGCAGGGGCCTGGCCGGTTGCTGTTCCAGTACTGTTTCTTTTGGAAGGTACAGGTGCTCACCGCGCACTACGCGCTGGCAATAGTTTTGATAATGTCGTTCAAATACCGGCCACGTTCTGGCTTCACTATTGTTGGCCAAAAAATGCCAGCCACTGTCATGCCCGGCCAGATAGACGGCCGGGTGGGACCAGCGCTGGTTTGCCTTCGGACTGGCTCTGTTGCAGGCTTCCAGGTAGGCATCGTGGGCTAACGGTAGCCCCAGCGCTTGCAGACTTTGCTGACAACACTCGTGCATGCGTTTGAGTGTTGGTAAAAATTCACAATGATCAATAGCGTAGCGGGCACCGCGTAAAATCTGTGCCGCAGGATAGTGGGCCAGTGAATCCAGCCACAGCTTTTTAATCTGCTTGAGTTGCTCAGCCTCGCTGAAGGCGGCGTAATACTGATTGTGGTAGTTCAGTCGAAACAGGGCGAAAACCTGGTTAATTGTCTCAACATGTTCGGCGGAGGCCGCCGGTTGCGGGTGTTCAGCGCTTTTGGGCTGGTGGGGAGCGCCTTCAGCCTGCCCAGGAGGTGTCGCTGAGGTCGTCTGCGAGGCTTCTATCGCGCGTACGGTGCGCTGAATGAGATCCCTGCTCTTGTCCGTCATGTTGCGCTCCTGAGGGTGGTATCTGGTGTTGTCTGGCCCAGTGGTATTTTACATGCTGTAGAAACTTGCTGTTCCATGAGGTGTGCGCCTGTGCGCTGTCGCGCCAGTAGACAATAAATTCCGGCAGCAGGCTGCGGGCAAAGGCTTCATCGATGTGAGACAGGCGCAGAATATCGTATACATCGTGATCCGGTTCCCACTGATTGTCGATCAGGGTGGGAACAGTGCTGTGTTTGACGCTGTTAGTATAGCGCGCCCATTGTAATCGGATGTGCTGAATAAAACGGCTGTTGAGTTCTTTTGGGGCATCACCGCGCTCGGACCAGTAGAGCACAAATTCGGGCACGGCCTCTTCGATAAAGCTGCGCTCGATACCACTGCGCAACATGATTTCCATTGCATCTTCGCTTGGCTGCCAATGGCGGTTGAGTATGGCAGGCGTTGTTGTCTCCTGTGTTGTGCGCTGCGCCTCGGCCTGCTGCTGTTGCTGGTGTCGCCAGGCATGGATAACGCGCTGGCGGAACTTGTTCTCCCAGGCGTGACTGACTTCATTGCGCTCACGCCAGTAAAAGATGAAATCCTCTCTTTGCTCAAGAGCGAACGGGCGGGGTATGTTGTGATTGAGGGCCAGTAATTGCAATACTTCTTCGCTGGGTGACCAGTTATCAGGGAGGCGTGAAGCATTGCGGCGGTTGCCGGTTATTGCTGCCGGTGTAACTGCGGTTTCACCGATGGATCGTGTTGAGCTTTTGAGTGAGACCTGCCTTTCTGGCCTTTCGTTGAAAGCAAAACTGAGGTGTTCACAACTGTGCAGCGGTGCTGAATCGCTTAACAGCACGCCCTTATCGACAAGTGCGCGCACAATGCGCTGTAAATCACCGGCATTCCAGAAGGGCATTAGCTGTAATAACCGGGCGCGTTCAATTTTCAGCCAGGCATAGCCAGCACGCCACTGTGCTGGTTGGTGGCGAAAAAAACCGTGCAGTTGCTGTAGAAGAATAGCTTCTTCCAGTCCAATGGTGGCTGCCAGTGCAGGCGAAAATAGCAATTGCTGCTCTGGCACCAGTGAAGATTCATTCATGCTGTGTACTGTTTGTTGTCGCGGCCTGTCCCGGTTTGTCTGTGGGTCGACCGTGTCCGGGAAAAGTCTGCTAGCATACCGGGCTTGTTCCGGTGCGAACAGTGCTGTGTTTTTATTTTCTCCCGACAGGATAACTGATCTGCGATGGCAAAATCGAAGACTGCTTATGTGTGTAATGATTGTGGCTCAGACTATGCCAAATGGCAGGGTCAATGCAGTGATTGTGGTGCCTGGAATACGCTCCTGGAAGTGCGTCTGGGGTCAGCCAAAAAAAGTGGTGCAAGTCATGGCGGCCGTCGCACTGGCTATGCCGGTGTTTTGGCTGAGGCGCGGGTACTGGCCGATATCGATCTACAGGATTTGCCCCGCTTTTCCAGTGGTGTCGAGGAGTTTGACAGGGTGCTCGGAGGTGGTCTGGTCCCGGGGTCGGCCATTTTGATTGGTGGCAATCCCGGTGCGGGTAAAAGTACCCTGCTGTTACAGACAATGTGTCATCTGGCGGCCACTATGGCAGCCCTCTATGTGACCGGTGAGGAATCCTTGCAGCAGGTAGCCATGCGTGCCAACCGGCTCGGCTTGCCCAGCGATAAGTTGCGTTTGATGGCGGAAACCGGAGTTGAAGCGATTATCGCGGCAGTTGAGCAGTATCAGCCAAAGGTGCTGGTGGTGGATTCCATTCAGGTCGTACACAGCGATGAATTAAGCTCAGCCCCGGGCAGTGTGTCACAGGTGCGTGAGTGTGCGGCTCTGTTGACCCGCTTTGCCAAGCAAAGTGGCACGGTATTGTTCCTGGTGGGGCATGTGACCAAGGATGGCTCACTGGCTGGTCCGAAGGTACTGGAGCATATGATTGACTGTTCGATACTGCTGGAGGGTAGTCAGGATTCCCGCTTTCGTACCCTGCGGGGTCAGAAAAATCGCTTTGGTGCGGTTAATGAACTGGGTGTATTTGCAATGACCGAGCAGGGTATGCGCGAGGTTAAAAATCCCTCGGCTATCTTTCTGGATCGCTCTTGTGAACCCGCCTCCGGCAGTGCAGTGATGGTGGTCTGGGAGGGCACCCGGCCGCTGTTGGTGGAGATTCAGGCGCTGGTTGATGATTCCCAGCTGGGCAATCCGCGGCGGGTGGCTGTGGGGCTGGAGCAGAACCGGCTGGCCATGCTGTTGGCGGTGCTGCATCGTCACGGCGGTTTGCAGGTGGGCGATCAGGATGTATTTGCCAATGTGGTCGGCGGGGTGAAAGTGCTGGAAACCAGTGCTGATCTGGCTCTGTTGCTGGCAATTGTATCGAGCTACCGCGACCGGCAGTTACCCGGGGATATGGTGATCTTTGGCGAGGTGGGTCTGTCCGGTGAAATCAGGCCAGTGCCCAGTGGTCAGGAGCGGTTGGCGGAGGCAGCCAAACACGGTTTTCGGCGGGCAATTGTGCCCAAGGCAAACGCACCGCGTTCGGCAGCCATCAAGGGAATGGATGTATTGGCGGTCACCCGGCTGGAAGAGGCCTTGCAGTATATTATTAGCCCGTAACCGAATGAATAAGCGGCACACGGATGTGCCGACGCAGGTTGTAAGCCTGCCAGCCGTTTTGACGGAGTTTATTTGATTAGACTTCCAGCCTTTGCAGTTCCTGGGTTATCACATCGGGTTTGTCCGTATGGGCTGTCAATAGCTCACTCAGAGGTTTGAGGTTCTCGTTGTCCACATGCTCTACCGCATAGCCCAGCCGCTTTGCTTCAACGTGTTGTAAATAGGCGTGTAGCTCAATGGTGTGTTCGGCGTTGAGGTGAATGACCAGGGTGAAGGGTTGGTTGTACTGCGCATCCCAGACATCGGGCTGGTCAGTGGCGGCACCGGTCAGCGACAGGTCGATCAGGCGCTGATGCCAGACACTGCCGCCCTGGTGCACGTCCACCGGCAAATCAATAGCCACACGGGTAAATGCGCGGCGTTCAGTGCGAATATCACTCATGAGTAATCCTTAGGCCAGAGGTTGCCGTCACTATAGCGCTGCCATGCAGTGATTGCGAGATGGTCATGGCTATCACTTTTGCTACTTCAGCTTGCGGTATCTGACGCGCTGCGGCTGATCGGCCTCCTTGCCCAGGCGTGACTTGCGGTCTTCCTCGTAGTCGCTGAAGTTGCCCTCGTGGAAGACAATCCCGCCGTCGTCTTCGTAGGCCAGGATGTGGGTGGCGATGCGATCCAGAAACCAGCGATCGTGGGAGATCACCAGTGCCGATCCGGGGAAGGCCAGTACCGCCTCTTCCAGTGCGCGCAGGGTTTCCACGTCCAGGTCGTTGGTCGGTTCGTCCAGCAGCAGTACGTTGCCACCCTGTTTCAGCAGCTTGGCCAGGTGCAGGCGGTTGCGCTCGCCACCGGACAGATCCCTGACAAATTTCTGCTGGTCCGAGCCCTTGAAGTTGAAGCGGCCCACATAGGAGCGCGAGGGCACCTCGTAGCTGCCGATACGCATGATGTCGTGGCCGTCGGAGATTTCTTCCCATACGGTTTTGTTGCCGTCGAGGTCATCGCGGCTCTGATCGACGTAGGATAACTGTACGGTCTCGCCAATTTTGACCTCGCCGCTATCGGGCTGCTCCTGGCCCATGAGGATACGAAAGAGGGTCGACTTACCCATGCCGTTGGCGCCGATAATACCGACGATACTGCCCTTGGGTACGGTGAAGCTCACGTCATCGAACAGCAGGCGGTCACCAAAGGCCTTCTTCAGCTTGCTGACTTCAACCACGTTATCGCCCAGACGCGGGCCTGGCGGGATGTAGATCTCGTTGGTCTCATTGCGGCTCTGGAATTCCTGGGATTGCAGTTCCTCAAAGCGCTGCAGGCGGGCCTTGCTCTTGGCCTGACGACCCTTGGGATTGCTGCGCACCCACTCCAGCTCGGCCCTGATGGCCTTCTGGTGGGAGGCCTCCTGGCGCTTCTCCTGTTCGAGGCGCTTCTCTTTGGCATCGAGCCAGTCAGAGTAGTTGCCTTCGTAGGGGATACCGCGGCCCCGGTCCAGTTCCAGAATCCAGCCGGCGGCGTTGTCGAGGAAGTAGCGGTCGTGGGTGATGGCCACCACGGTGCCAGGGAAGCCTTCGAGGAAGCGCTCCAGCCAGGCCACGCTCTCGGCGTCGAGATGGTTGGTGGGCTCGTCCAGCAGCAGCATGTCCGGCGCTGACAGCAGCAGTCGGCACAGGGCTACCCGGCGCCGTTCACCACCGGATAGTTTGCTCACATCTGCACCCCAGGGCGGCAGGCGCAGAGCGTCGGCGGCGACTTCCAGTTTGTGTTCGATATTGTGGGCATCAGTGGCCTGGATAATGTCTTCCAGTCGCGCCTGCTCCTTGGCCAGGGCGTCAAAGTCGGCATCCGGTTCGGCGTAGTCAGCGTAGACTTTTTCCAGCCCCGCCAGCGCATCGATGGCCTCCTGCAAGCCCTCTTCCACATTGCCGCGCACGTCTTTGGCTTCATCCAGCTGAGGTTCCTGGGGCAGGTAGCCGATCTTGATACCTGGCTGGGGGCGGGCTTCGCCGAGAATGTCGGTGTCGATACCGGCCATGATTTTCAGCAGGGTGGATTTACCGGCACCATTGAGTCCGAGCACGCCGATCTTGGCGCCGGGAAAGAAGGACAGCGAGATATCCTCCAGGATGGTTTTCTTGGGCGGCACAACCTTGCCGACCCGGTTCATGGTGTAGACATACTGGGCCATAGGAGTGTTGACTCTCTGCTGTGTGAATAAGGACGGGGATTCTACCAAAAAACGACTGAACCGCGAGATTTGCAGCAAGCGGAGCTGTGTTGACCGGAAATATACTTGTTGACGGCGGAGTTATAACTGAGAATAATTCGCACCTTTAATTACCTTTCCTATTAAAATGCACAGGACGTGTTGTCGATGTTCATAAAGTCTCCCCGTTTTTTCAAAATAGCTGGTTCTGGCCTGTTTATGGCCGCTGTTCAGGCATCTTCTTTTTCTGTTGTGGCGCAGACATCTACAGATGATGAAAATGATAACGATCAACTGGAAGAAGTTCTGGTGACCGGCAGTTATCTGCTTAATGAGGATATTGATATGGCCACGGGTCTGGGGCTGACGGCGCTGGAGACACCCCAGTCAGTCAGTGTACTGACAGCCCAGCGTATTCTCGACCAGAATCTGCGTACTATTTCTGATGTGGTAGCCAATGCGCCAGGGCTGTCGAGGCAGCAGTGGGACAATGTTCGCAATACCTTTACCGCCCGTGGCTTTAGTGTCGATCGCTACCAAATTGATGGTGTTCCACTTCCCTGGAGCCTTGCGGGTAATGCCGCTGAGACCATAGCCGATATGGTATTGAATGAGCGGATTGAAATTGTGCGTGGTGCAACGGGTTTAATGACAGGCTACGGTGACCCTTCTGCATCGATCAATCTGATTCGCAAGCATGCTGATGCGCAGGAACTGAGCGGCTATATGAGCCTCGGCGCCGGTCGTTGGGATAATTACAATGTAACGGCGGATGTTGGTGCGCCGCTGGCTTTTGATGGTGCCGTGCGTGGTCGGCTCGTACTCAAACAGTCAAAGGAAAAATCCTTCCAGGATTATTACGAAGGTGAGTCATCGGTTTATTACGGTGTTATTGATACTGATATCACCGACAATACACTGCTGCGTGTTGGCGCAAGCTTTCAACAGAATGATCCGACCGGTGTTATTTGGGGCTCATTGCCAGCCTGGTATAGCGATGGTCGTCAGGCTCAGTGGTCCCAGTCCAAATCCACAGCCGCCAAATGGACGCAGTGGAGTACAGAAAACGATGCTTATTTTGTCAATTTGATACATACACTGCCCAACGGCTGGCGTTTCCGTATGGACTATAACCGCCTGGTGAATTCCTGGACGACACGGCTGATCTATATGAATGGTGTTGTCGACCCTGATACCGGGCTGCTCTACAACGGTATTGATGATCAGGGGCAGCCGATAGAAACTGTTCCCTCTTTGTATCGCAGCAAGGGTGAGTCTGAACTCAACAGTTTTGGCTTTCAGCTCAGCGGTGATTTTGAACTGCTTGGGCAGACCCATGACTTTGTGCTGGGTTCTATGCACAGTGACCAGACCTCTGAAGCACGGACCTATGCCGCTTCTGATGAAAGCTATGTATCGCTAGGTAATTTCTTTGAGTGGGATGGCGGTTATCCCGAGCCCATCTGGGCTAATGAGACAAATCTGGTGCAGGATCAAACGACCGAAGAAGAAGGTTTCTACGGTGCGTTACGTCTGTCATTGGGTGAGCATCTGCGGTTTATTGCTGGTGCCCGCGTAACTACCTGGAACCAGAATGGTTTTGCCTGGAGTGGCCCCTTTGATTACGGTGACGATGATCAGGTTATTCCCTATGCCGGTCTGTTGCTGGATCTGGATGACTATCACCGTCTCTACGTCAGCTACACCGAAATTTTCAAGCCACAGAATGCGCGTGATGCAGACCGTAATCTGCTGGATCCGCTGGTGGGGAAAAGCAGCGAGCTGGGGGTTAAAAGTGCCTG
This sequence comes from Parahaliea sp., assembly GCA_047974765.1. Lineage (GTDB taxonomy): Bacteria > Pseudomonadota > Gammaproteobacteria > Pseudomonadales > Halieaceae > JBKECP01. The sequence continues at coordinate 20,332 of JBKECP010000006.1, forward strand.
GCTCGACGGTATGCTGGAGTCCACAGTCGCGGTATTTTTGATTCAACAGGACAATCTGGCTCAGGATACCGGGATTATGTACCCGGGTACTACTGAGACGATTTATACAGAAGCCGACGGTACGGAGAGCAAGGGTATTGAGGTTGAAGTGGTTGGTAGCATCACCGATAACTGGCGGATGAGTGCCAGCTATACCTGGTTTCAGGCTGAGGATGAAGATGGCTATGACGTCAATACCGATGTACCCAGAGAGTTACTAAAGCTCTTTAGCACCTACGACATCAATACCAAACTGACCGTTGGTGGTGGTGTCAACTGGCAGGACAAAATTTACGGAGGCAACTTGAAGCAGGAATCTTATGCCTTGGTTAATTTGATGGCGCGCTATAATGTCAATGACAATTTGTCCATACAGGCCAATGTCGATAACCTTTTTGATGAGGAGTACTACAGCTACCTTAATAATGGTGGCGCCCAGTACCGTTACGGGAGGCCAGCAGACTATAGTGTCCACGTTAATTACCAGTTCTGACAAAAAGGAATGGCCGGTCCGTACACTGGCCATTCTCTCACGCATAGCCGCCAGCCTTGCTGGCGGCTATGTCTTTGTCTGGGGTGCCAGCAGCCTGGGTATTGTTACTTTGGTTGCATTGGGTGTGGACTACGATAGCGCCTGGACTTTTTGTATGCTGCTGGCTTTTTTGCTTTATCTGACGGCCTTTCTCTGGGTCTGGACAGTGCATCGTGTATTGTGGGCCTGGCTGATATTGGCTGGAGGTGGCGGCGTAATGACGGCGGTGGCCTTATTTGTCCAGCAGCGACTGATAGCAGGAGCATAAGTCATGTTTGCCAATTTTCGCCAGGCGATGGCCTGGCTTCATACCTGGTTTGGATTGGTGCTGGGTTATGTACTGATGGTGGCCTTTTTCTTTGGCGCACTGTCAGTCTTTGATCGTGAGATTGATCGCTGGGCACTGCCTGATACCCGTTTTGAAGCACAACCCATGCCCTCCTATGACGAGGTGCTGGCGCCGGTTTATGCCCGCCTGCGGGCTCACCCTGATGATATGGTGCGCACCGCCCGTCGGGTGCATGGCGAGATTCCCGACCCCGATACCCTGCCTATGGCTTCGCAGTGGGCTTATACCACGCATCGTGATCCGGTATTGCGTCTGGGCGGGGAGTACAGTATTCCTAACAAACCCATTGACGCCAGTGATGACCACCAGCATGTACACGGCTGGGGCAGTATTGATCCGCGCACGGGTGAGTTTCTAAGTGAGGGCAGCCTGAAAATCGGCAGTGAATTTTTTTATCCACTGCATTACAGCCTGCATCTGACACGCTGGAACCTGGGTTACTGGATAGTGGGGCTGGCAGCACTGATGATGCTGATGGCGCTGGTAAGCGGTGTTGTCATCCATCGCAAGCTGTTCAAGGAGCTGTTTACCTTCAGGCCGCACAAGCAGACACAGCGCAGTGTGCTCGACTTACACAATATGACGGGTGTGGTAGCGCTGCCCTTTCACTTTTTCTTCGCTTTTACTGGCCTGGTCATCTTCGCCAATATCTATCTGCCTTTAAATCACACCATGCTCAAGCCCCTGCATGAGCAGCATGAGCTTCTGGATGCACAGCAAACCGGTCTGCCCCATGAGCCGGCTGGTGTAGTTGCACCGCTGGCCTCGGTGGATGCCATGGTGGCTGAGGCCAAACGCCGCTGGTTGGCGCGTGATATGCCGGGTGAGCCGGGATTTTTGGTGGTGGAGCACCTGGGTGACAGCAATGGCTACGTCAGTATTTACCGTGCTGGCAGCGATCAGGTGGCGCTGGTTGGGCAGGGGGTTCACTTTAAGGCTAGTACGGGTGAAGTATTGCGTGAGGATCCTCCGCTGGCTCCGGTATTTGCCGTCAATGAGTTTTTAACGGGCCTGCATTTGCAGCACTTCAGACACTGGTTGTTGCGCTGGCTCTATGTGCTTGGCGGTTTGTCGGGCTGTGTCTGTATTGCGACCGGCTTTCTGTTTTTTACCGAAAAGCGCAAACGTCAGCTGACCGGGCAATCCGGTGTCGCCGTGCGCTGGGTTGATGCGCTGGCGATCACGGCGGTAACGGGCATGCTGGTTGCCACTGTAGCCATGCTGGTGTCCAACCGGCTGCTGCCTGTTAATATGGCCGCCCGTGGCGATTGGCAGGAAGTCGTATTCTGGCTCAGCTGGCTGGCGGCATTGATTCATGCATTTGCCCGCAGTGGTATTGTGACCCGTGGATTGATTTCACCGGCCTGGCGGGAACAGTGCTGGTTGTTTGCTGCTCTGGCGATGTTAGCTGTGCTTCTGAACTGGCTGACAACGGGTGATCACCTGATTAAAACGGTGGGTGAAGGTTATTGGCCGGTGGCGGGCGTCGATCTGGCCTTGCTGGTCAGTGCAGGTATTGCTATTTATGCTGCGCGCCTGTTGCGGCGTAAAGAAGCGGGTAAGGCAGCCGCTATTGCTGCGCATTCACGCAACTCACTGGATGCTCTGGAGCCTGCCCATGGCTGAGAATTTGTTATTGGCCCTGGCTTTGTTTGCCAGCTTTTGTGGTATGGCCTGGTTTGCGCTGGCCAGGAATATACACTGGCGGCAGGTTCGCAATAGTCGTGAGGCATCCCCAAAAACCCGCACCTTGTTTCGTGTTGCTGGCTGGCTTGGGCTGGTCGGCAGTTTGTGGCTTTGCCTGCTGGCCGATGCGCCATCAATGGCGGTGCTGGTGTGGATCATGTCACTGGCTCTGGCGGCACTTGCTGTGGCCATGCTGCTGAGCTGGCGTCCGCGCTGGCTCATTTTGTGGACAATAGGGTTGCATTAAGGTTTTTTTATAAGCACTAATTGGCAATGGGTGCGCTGCTCAGATCTTCCTGGTTACTCTCGGCCGGTTCCGGCTCCAGTTCTTCATGGAAGGCCTCTACCTCCCATTTGCGGCGTCCTTCAATTTCAGCAATATGAAACAGGGCGTCACCTTCATAAACCAGGGGCAGATTGGTACGACCAATGACAATACCGGCGGTTTCTGCCAGTACATCGGCCTCTCTTTCTCCCAGTGGGTCAGCGATAAAGCCGATAGTCTGGTCTTCTTCAACCTCTGCTCCCAGCGGTACCAGTACCCGCAAAATGCCGCTTTCGGGTGCGCGTATCCAGCTGGTGTTACGGCTGATGATAGGACGTTTCACCTGGGCGCGACTTTTGCGCAGCATACCCAGATGGCGCATTACGCTTAAAATACCTTTTAGACCGGCACGAATATAAATCTCGTCAAAACGCAGTGCTTCACAGGATTCGTAGAGCAACACCGGCACGCCGATGTCACCTGCGGCCTGACGCAGCGATCCGTCCCGGATTTTGGCGTCGATGGCTATGGGGGCGCCAAAGGCCTCTGTCATTGCCAGTGTGGCCGGGTCTTCCAGATTGGCACGAATTTGTGGGAAATTACTGCGATGGCGGGCGCCCGTGTGCAGATCAATGCCGTGTGTACACTGGGCAATGATTTCCTTTAAAAAAGTATGTGCAATTCGCCCGGTCAGCGAGCCTCGTTTGGAACCGGGAAAGGAACGGTTGAGGTCGCGGCCATCCGGTAAGTAGCGGGTGTGGTTGATAAAGCCGTATACATTGACGATGGGAATGGCCACCAGTGTACCCTGGATGCGTGACAAGTGCGGATCCTTGAGCAGACGGCGAATGATCTCCACGCCGTTGATCTCATCGCCGTGGATAGCCGCGCAAACGAACAGCACCGGTCCGGGCCGCTTGCCGCGCACCACCTGTACACTGATGGACAGATTGTCGTGAGTGTACATGGGGGCAACGGGAATTTCGATCATGCACTGCTGGCCGGGTTCAATGCTTTTTCCGCCAATAGTCAGCTTGTCCGCTATTTGTTTTTTTGGTGTCACAGATTTTTCTCTTTATGCCAAGAGTGCGGCGGTTTGCCCTGAAGGTAGGAGCCGCTGGAATCTACCAGAAAGTTATCGCGCATGGCGGTGCGTCCAAGCAGCATGCGAAAACGCATGGTTTCCCTGTCGGTGAGGGTGATCTCGGCGGTGATCAGCTTTTCGCCCACCCGGATAGTGCTCTGGATAACGTAACGCATCTCGCGGTGGCCACCGGAGTCGGTTACCTGGCGCTGATCCAGCACCCTGGCTTCACAGGCGACTTCCCGGCTGGTATCACGCTGCCGGGGGTGAATTTTAAAGCGCACCCACGGTTGCCCATCGCGCTCGAAAGGTTCAACATAAAAAGCATGCAGGGCACTGGTGCGGGCACCGGTGTCAATTTTTGCCTTGATACTATCAATGCCGAGATCCGGCAGGGCAAGCCACTCACGCCAGCCTAGTACCGCTTTGTCTGTCATATCTGAAACGCCTGTCTGGAAGCAGGTTCTGAGTATCTCTGCGATGGCTGGATCTGTAAACTGCCAGTGCAGCTTATCGCTGCACTTTTCGTACTGTTTATTGCAGCTGTGGGTATAAATCCGATGAGTGGTACTTGCAGTGCTGACCGACAGGCCAGATATATGCTGCTTAAATTGCACTCTCCAGTGATAGACCACGGCCAATACCATAGTATTCAATGCCTAACTCGCGCATGTGGGCCGGGTTGTAGAGATTGCGCCCGTCAAAGATGACGGGTTGTTTCAACTGCTGTTTGATCAGCTCGAAATCCGGTGACCAAAAGGCTTTCCATTCGGTGCAAATAACCAGTGCATCGGCACCTTCAAGTGCTTCTTCCTTGTGCTCGCTGAGGATCAGATCATCGCGGTCGCCGTAGATTTCATGGCAGGCCTCCATGGCTTGTGGGTCGTAGGCGCGCACTTTGCCGCCATAAGACCAGATACCCTCCAATACATAGCGGCTTGGCGCCTCACGCATATCATCGGTGTTGGGTTTGAAGGCCAGACCCCACAGTGCAATGGTTTTGCCTGACAGGTCAGCACCGAAGCGGGCCATGACCCGCTCGGCCAGCTTGTTTTTCTGACGCTGGTTGGTGTCGTGAACAGCTGTCAGGATTTCTGCACGGTGGCCGTGCTGACCAGCCAGAAATTTAAGGGCGCGCACGTCCTTGGGAAAGCAGGAACCGCCGTAGCCGCAGCCGGGGTAGATAAATTGATAGCCGATGCGCGGATCCGAACCCATGCCACGGCGGACATCCTCAATGTCGGCGCCTACGGCTTCGGCGATATTGGCCATCTCGTTCATAAAGCTGATTTTGGTTGCCAACATGGCATTGGAGGCGTATTTGGTCAGTTCCGCGCTCGGCGGATCCATATGCATGATTTTCTCGTGATTGCGGTTGAAAGCCTGATACATGCGCCGCATTTCTTCCAGCACCTTCTGGGAGCGGGTGCCGATAACAATCCGGTCCGGACTCTGGCAATCCTTCACTGCTGAACCCTCTTTCAGAAACTCGGGATTGAAGGCGGTGTCAATGGGGATATCACGACCCTGATCCTGTAGTGCCTGCCTGATATGGGTCTGAATAGCATCAGTGGTGCCAACAGGTACGGTCGATTTGGTAATCACCACCTTGCGGCTGCTCATGGTGCGGGCAATCGTTGAGGCCACCTGCATGACATAACTTAAGTCGGCTGAGCCGTCTGGCTGTGAGGGGGTGCCTACACAGATAAACAAATAATCGCTGGTCTGTACGGCTGTTTTGGCATCGGTCGTGAATGACAATAGCTGATTGTCCATACCGTTTTCGATCAGACTTGACAGGCCGGGCTCATAGAAGGGAACTTCTGCATTGCGCAAACGCGCCACACGTGCCTCATCCACGTCGACACAGATAACCCGATGGCCAACATCGGCGAAGATGGCCGCCTGTACCAGTCCAACATAACCACTGCCAAAGATTGTGATATTCATATTGTGAATCCAGATCCGTAAGCCAGGGGCTGTATATTGCTGGCTCAGTTAGCGTGAAAGCTGCATGATAATACAAGCGCGAGACGGGTTCGCCCCTTTGAGGGCATCGGTGACAAAATTATCTTTGCCTGTTTTGCCGCCCGACATATGGGCCTGTTTACTGGTGAAATCTCCGTCTTATCCGGCGGCCTGATTCCGGGTAGAATAAGCGCCTTTTACGCGGGGGCAGCAGAAACAGAGCCGCCCCCAGTACCACTGCCTTTACCGCGCCGGGAGATACCGATGTTTGACCGCAGTATGACTATCCAGGGTTTTGACGATGAGATTTTTGCCGCTATTGGCGAAGAGGAGCGTCGTCAGGAAGAGCACATTGAATTGATTGCCTCTGAAAACTATACCAGCCCGAGGGTGATGCAGGCCCAGGGTACTGTGCTGACCAACAAGTATGCCGAGGGCTACCCGGGCAAGCGCTACTATGGTGGCTGTGAATATGTGGACGATGCCGAAAGCCTGGCCATTGAGCGTGTCAGGGCTTTGTTCGGCGCCGATTACGCCAATGTTCAGCCCCACTCTGGTTCTCAGGCCAACGCGGCGGTCTATCAGGCCTTGTGTGCTCCCGGCGATACCGTGCTTGGCATGAGTTTGGCTGAAGGCGGCCACCTGACTCACGGTGCCAAGCCCAACTTTTCCGGCAAAATGTACAAGGCCGTCCAGTATGGTCTCAATGCAGCCACCGGTGAAGTGGACTACGAACAGGTGGAGACGCTGGCGCTGGAGCACAGGCCAAAGATGATTGTGGCTGGTTTTTCCGCCTATTCCAGAATCATGGACTGGGCCCGTTTTCGGGATATCGCCGACAAGATCGGCGCCTACCTGATGGTAGACATGGCCCACGTTGCTGGTCTGATCGCCGCTGGTGTTTACCCCAACCCTGTGCCCTATGCCGATGTGGTTACCTCTACCACGCACAAAACCTTGCGTGGTCCCCGCGGCGGCATCATTCTGGCTAAAGCCAATGAGGAATTGGAGAAAAAGTTCCAGTCAGCCGTTTTCCCCGGTGGTCAGGGTGGTCCGCTGATGCATGTCATTGCAGCCAAGGCAGTTAGCTTCAAGGAAGCGGCCAGCCCTGAGTTTGTCGATTACCAGAAGCAGGTGGTGGCCAATGCCCGCGCAATGGCCAGAACTTTTATCGAACGGGGCATCGACATTGTTTCTGGTGGTACCGACAACCACCTGATGCTCGTCAACCTGATTGGTAAGCCCTACACCGGTAAGGATGCGGATGAGGCACTGGGACGGGCCAATATTACAGTCAACAAAAATGCGGTGCCTAATGATCCGCGTTCACCCTTTATCACTTCCGGCTTACGTGTGGGTACGCCAGCGATAACCACACGCGGCTTTGGCGAGGCTGAAACGATCGAGCTGACTCACTGGATGTGTGATGTGCTGGCGGCGCTGGAAGGTGATAGGACCGACGCAGTTGTTGATGAAGTAAAAAGCAAAGTGCTTGAAATCTGCCAGCGCTTTCCAGTCTATCGCTGAGTCGACCCTGCTCGGGTGCCAGTGTATACCATGAAATAAAAAGAATTTTTATACTCCAGGGAGTGTTGTTCAACAAGCCCGCCAATCAAACAGAAAAATAATCTGCTGGGTTGGCGGGATAATGAACCGCCGCAGGCTGTAAGCCCGCGCGAATCCTGCGAAAATCAAGGGGTTTCACACATTCCGCTGATTTTCAGGGGCGATAATCAAATAGTGAGGGCTTCATCTATCGGGTTGCCGGGTTAATAATGGGCCTGGTTTGTCCGTTATCAAAAGAAAGCCGCTGAGAGACTTTCCTTTATTACATTACGCCAATGGCACTGCTTAGAGTAAAAAATGCTGAAAATCCGCTGGTGTTTTGCAGCCCAGTTGTTTGGCGACTTGCAGCAACTGAAGTGCAATCATATTGCCGGTATGTAAGCCGCCCATATTGCCCAGTGCTGCTGCACCATAAACAAACAGGCGGCCAAAGAAGCCCATTCTGGCGCCGCAGGCCAATACTTTGGCCAGGTCGGTTCCGCTATACAGTCCGCTGTCAAATAATACTTCGATACGATCGCCAACGCTCTCTGTAATGGCCTTGAGGCTGGCAATATGAGACGCCCCTGCATCCAGTTGTCGACCACCGTGATTTGAAATAACGACGCCATCCATCCCGATATCCGCAGCTATGCGAGCATCTTCAATGCTGTTGATGCCTTTCAGCATGATTTTCCCGGGCCATTTATCGCGGATAATTTTCAGGCTGTTACTGTCTACTGGTCCCATTACGCTCTTATTCATAAATTCGCGCAGTTGGTCTGTGGGTGTGTTGGCCGGAATATAAGGTAGCAGGGTTTCCATTTGAGGCTTGCCTGCCTGTGCCGTGGCAGCGAGCCAGGATGGGCGGGCCAACATCTGCAGGATGTTGCGTATCGACATTTTGGGCGGCATAGCCAGACCGTTGCGTATATCCTTGGGGCGATAACCAAAGGTGGGTACATCAACAGTGATCATCAGCTCCTGATAACCTGCTGCTTGCAGACGATTGAGTAAGTCCTGCCGAACGCTGTCATCCGTCGGGTTGTAAAACTGAAACCAGGCATAACCCTGGCCAATTTCGGCAATGCGCTCCAGGCTGGCCGAAGACACTGTGCTCAATACATAGGGTATTTTCAGGCTGGCAGCCGCGCCAGCCAGTATTTCAGGTGCTCTTGGCCACATAAGCCCCTGTAGACCAACGGGTGCTATACCAAAAGGGTAAGCATAGCTTTTACCAAATAGCTCAATAGATAGATTCGGCTCACAGCGACGATTAAGCAAAGAGCCTCCCAACTCAATTTCATCAAGCCACCGCAAATTTGCCGCCAGGCCGCGCTCATCGATGATTCCCCCTTCAAGATAATCAAAGGCAAAACGGGGCATGCGTTTGGCGGCTTTGGCTTTGAGGTAGCGGGCATGTGAATAGCGTGGATTGAAGTAGTTGTTGTCGAGCATGGCTAGTCGACCCCAGGTTAAGAATTAGAAGAAAAAGCAGGCTGGTCATGCGATTTGGCATGAGTAACCTGAAGCCTGGCATCTGCTGTCTCAAAAGTGATAGGAGAGTTCTACACTGAACCCGTCCCAGCTTGCTTCATTGTTGCCATTTGTCTTCAGACCGCCGGAATTTGCTTCTTCAGTTTGCTTTACGTATTCGGCTTTGACAAGAATGTCTTTATCAAACCAGTAGCCTAGCCCAAGCTGATAACGGTCGAGGATTTCATCATCGTCAATGCCATCTGATTTATTGGATGAGATGGAATAGCGGGCAGTGAGATAAATGGATTCATTAAGATTGATTTTTGTCGTTATACTGGCGTACTGCATTTTTGCTTCTTTATCCAGGAACTGGCCTGAACCAAAGCCGTTATAGAAGGAATAGTCATCTTTGGCTACGCCGAAAATACCCTGAAGCATGAAGCGTTCATTTTCATAATGAACATCTATTTGATAAATGCTGGCTTCAATGGCTGGAATCAGTGCAACGTGTGTCGCACGTGTTGCCGGGCCGCCGGTGGAAAACTCATAATTATCGCCATCACCCAGGCCAATTGATGAATTTACACTGCCGCCGCTATTGAGGATGCAGAGACCTCCATCGCATTGAGGATCACCCGTTGTTTGAAATATCCCTGCACCAAAGCCGAAGCCGTTGTCCATAATATAGGTGAGATTGGCGCGATAATCATAGCCCGCACCATCGCTGAAATCAGAAAAAAAATTGGGTGTTGATACTGACAAATCCCAGTTCAGCTTGCCCGCTCCCATTTCCTTCTTGCCCAGAAACCAGACGCCCTCTTCAGCCGTGATCATGTCAACGGGCGAATTGCCAATTAATGGATTGGCCTGAACAACGGCGCCATCAGAGTAATATAAAAATGTCATGCTGCCGGGATATGCAATCAGATTACCTACGCGAACATTATTGTAATCATTGAGTTTGACATCAACCCAGGCAAGATCCTGTGAAATGGCAAATTTGGTAATACCTGAAAAATCATTGGGTTCTTCGGCAAGCTCAGCAAATATACTTATGCGATCAGTCAGTTTGGCACTGATATGAAGAGCATACCGCAAGCGCTGAAAACCGGATTGTGCATCTTCATCTGAGGGTAAAGCGCTTGCGCCATCCACTTCAAATGCAGACTGCCAGCCCTGTGCTACATAACCTCCGATATGAATTTTTTCATACCATTGTCTACTGTCTTTTGCGTTGGATGATGTGCTTGCCGTCACCAATGTCAGGGCAGACGCGATAGAGAAAAGGGCAGTTCCATGATAGCTCTTCATAACGTTCTCCAGGATATTTTTATAATTAAATTGCTGTATGCGTTATAAGCACTGCCGCATTGACAATTCTATTGTGTATGCGCAGATGGCTTGCATAGGCTGGAGCAATTTTCCTGCCAACATCGATTTAATAGGTTTTTTGGTCGTGATTTTCATGATAAGTCCATGAAAAATAGTGATATTGAAATAATTTTTTTATGTTTGTAAAAAGTAGCTTAACCGACAGGGCTTGTGGCTGGTGTTGTCAAAAGCAAGCGACATCTGTGTCAGGTGTTTCATGTTTATCGCAACAATATAAATAAATTGAGAATATTTTTTGCTTATTCACAACTGGATTTGGGTAGATAAAAAGCTGCTATTAGTCTGATAGTCAAATAGATCTTATTAATTTATTAAATTGACGCCCTTTCCTGGTCGTAAAAAAGTGTGATTTTCCTGACCAGTCAAGGGCTTACATTGGCTAAGTCAATGGGCCACACGAGTCGTTTCACCCTGTTAATCCGACAATAATTATTGCCGGGTTAACAGCTTGATAGCTTGAGGATTTTGATGTTCTTTTGATTTTTTGAAAAAGCTATTGTGATGCTTTTTTGAGGCTGGGCTAGGTCGGCATAAATATTGCTGCATAGGTACTGCTAATGGCATTGCTGTAGTCAATACGATATCGATCAAGCGGGCGTTTATCTGCTCGGTAGTATTTTAAATTATCGTTGAAGGAATGCAGCAACGGGATTGATTAATAATAACTTGTACACAGCTGATGAGGTAGGTCATGACTAAAACAGTGCAGCAATATTGTAATTTTATTGATGGAGAATTTGTCAGTTCATCCTCAAACCGGATTGATGTGTTTAATCCGGCCAATGGAGAAATGCTTGCCGGTATACCTGAAACCAGTATTGATGATGTTGATCGTGCTATAAGTGCAGCCAGAAAGGCCCAGCCAGAATGGTCGAAAATTCCGGCTGTTGAACGGGCCGCCTATTTACACAAAATGGCTGTGGCTGTACGCGAAAATAAGGAGTTTTTTGCCGATATTCTTGTAAAAGAGCAGGGCAAAGTGCGTCAGCTTGCTGAAACTGAGGTTGAAGTGACCGCAGGCTATTTTGATTATATGGCAGAGTGGGGGCGTCGTATTGAAGGTGAGATAATTGAAAGTGATCGCCCCAATGAGCATATTTTACTGTTCCGAAAACCTCTGGGCGTAGTTGCCGGAATACTGCCATGGAATTTTCCATTCTTTCTTGTGGCAAGGAAGCTGGCACCAGCACTGATTACCGGTAATACAGCTGTTATTAAACCAAGTGAGGAAACACCTATAAATGCGTTTGAATTTGCTCGATGTATCAGCCATATAGGCTTGCCAAAAGGTGTGTTTAATCTGGTTGGTGGCAGTGGGGAAACGGTGGGGCATCACCTTTCTGGCAGCGATCAGGTGGATATGATTAGCTTTACGGGTAGTGTGTTGACGGGTTCAAGAATTATGGCGTCGGCAGCTACTAATATTACCAAGGTTAATCTTGAGCTGGGTGGTAAGGCGCCGGCTATTGTTATGAATGATGCCGATATTGATTTGGCCGTCAGGGCGATCAGGGATTCTCGTGTCATTAATACCGGGCAGGTATGTAATTGCGTTGAGCGGGTGTATGTACAAAATACAGTTGCTGATGAGTTTTTGGCTAAAATGATTGAGGCCATGAGTAGTACCCGTTATGGTGATCCTGGTGTGGATAACGATCTGGATATGGGGCCATTGATTAACGGGGCGGCACTTGAGCGGATGGAGGGGGCAGTAAAAACCGCCATAAACCAGGGGGCTGAGTTGATGCTGGGTGGTCGGCGGGCAGATATGGAGCATGGGTTTCACTATGAACCAACGGTGCTTGGTGGATGCTCCAATAATATGGATATTATGCGCAAAGAAATATTTGGTCCGATACTTCCTGTTCAGATATTTTCTGATTTTGAAGAAGCTGTAGCATTGGCAAATGACAGTGACTACGGCCTTACATCATCTATATATACCAGCAACCTCAATACAGGAATGATAGCCAGTAAAATGCTTCGCTTTGGTGAAACCTATATTAACAGGGAAAACTTTGAAGCTATACAGGGTTTTCATGCCGGTGTACGAAAATCCGGGTTAGGTGGCGCAGATGGTAAACATGGACTTTATGAAAATATGGCAACACATGTTGTTTATATTGATTTTTAGCGTCGTATATTGGTAATTGACAGGCAGGATGGAAGTCAGAATACTTATTTTAAAGTCTGCTTGTTGTTAACAAAGGGTGTGGTAGTTATACCGTGCCCTTTTTTATTGGTATCTGCGAAGGTTGTGATAAGCACCTGATTATTATTAACCCGGCAATAATTATTGCCGGGTTAATAATTCAAGGGGCAGGTGATAAAACAACCTGATAATTGTTGCCCGCTGGAACAACTGTCGCATGCGGATAGGTCAACACTGGGGTGTGGCATCGACTTTGTGATGACTGAAAGTTCTGGCAGCATTTGCCGGTCAGTGTATCGATATTTAAAAAGTACAGATTTTTCAATGGGCTGGAATAAAAAATCAAAAATAAAAACTATAGTCCGAAAGTGCTTTGATGGTATGGCATGATGATTGCACTACTTACTGCAGAAGGCGTATTCAAAGATTATGCTGACCATGATACGCAATAGTGATCGCCCAAATACATAATGATAATGCGAAGGAGTTTACTCATGCAGCTCAAGATAAATAGTTTACTGGCCACGGCCTGTGTTATCAGTTTGACGCCGCTTGTTGTTAATGCAGCCAATCTGACCAAGCTTAATAAAGAGATAAAAAACTATAGCCCTGTTACTCAAAAGCGATTGGAAGAGGCTGATCCCAGTGACTGGCTGCTTCCTAAAGGAAACTATGAAGGCTGGATGTACAGTGAGCTGGATGAAATAAATGCCCGCAATGTCAAGGATTTGAAACTGGTTTGGTCCTACTCCACAAATCTTGATTCAGGGCACGAAGCACCAGCAATGGTTAATGACGGAGTAATGTTTGTCAGTACACCCTATAATCACCTGCTTGCGCTCAATGCCAAAACAGGGGAGCTGTACTGGCGTTATGAGCATGATAATCCCCGTGATTTGAGTGTTATGCACAACACCAACCGGGGTGTCGGGCTCTGGAATGATAAGGTCGTGGTCTCAGCACTGGACGGGACTATCAATGTATTGAGTGCTAAAGATGGTCGGCGTCTTTGTCAGTATGATGTGGGTGACTGGAGCGTTGGCGCCTACATTACCTCGGCTCCCATGGTGGTAAATGGCAAGGCTATGGTTGGGCCTTCCGGTGGTGAGTTTGGTGTGCGTGGTTTTCTTGAGGCTATAGATATTGATAGCTGTAAACCCGCCTGGAAAACCTACAGCGTTCCCGGCCCTGGACAGCCTGGTCATGAAACCTGGGAGGCAAAAGGCGTGCGGCCTGATGCCTGGAAATACGGCGGCGGCAGCATGTGGATGCCAGGCAACTACGATGCCAAAACCGGTCTTTTGTATTGGGGGGTTGGCAATGGTTCCCCTTGGCTGGGTGATCAGCGTCCTGGTGATAATCTCTATGTTGCTTCGGTGCTGGCGATGAATGCGGGTAGTGGTAGGATCGAAGGACATTATCAATACCACTGGAATGATTCCTGGGATTGGGCGGCGATGAATGCGCCCATGTTGATCGATCTGAATAATAACAAAGGCAAGAAGGTGAAGGGCCTGTTGACACCTCAGAGAAATGGCTATTTATACTGGCTTGAGCGTGAGAAGGGCGGCGATATTAACTATATACAAGGTGTTCCCTATGTTTATAACAACGCCTTCAAGTCACTTGATTCAAAAACAGGACGTCCAACCTACAATAAAAAGCACAAGCCGGTAACGGGTAAGCGCGTTGATTACTGTCCGAGTTTATGGGGAGGTAAAAATTTCCCTTATGAAGCTTATAACCCGAAAACCGGTATGGTCTATATCCCGTCTAATGACAATCTGTGCAATTCCTTTATTGGTCTTCATCAGGAAGACGTAGAACCTTTGTCTGGTCAATTCTGGGCTGGTATTGATATTCCTGATCTTGAAGTTTTTGTTCGTGAGCCTGGCAAGACTGTCGGCAAAATGCAGGCCTGGGATATCAATAAGCGCGAAATGGTGTGGTCTCATGATTTTGGCCGAACTATGACCTGGGGTTCGGTGCTGACAACAGCTGGTGACTTAGTGTTCACCGGTGGTACCAATGATCGCCAGCTGCGGGCTTTCGATGCCAAGACAGGAAAAATTGTCTGGGAATTCCCCTTGAATTCTACCTCGATTGCGCCACCAACGACCTTTGAAATTGATGGCAAACAATACCTGGCTGTTGTTGCCGGTTATGGAGTTGATCCCGCCTGGACGAACAGTGTGCTTGCTGAAAAAGATGACAAGTGGATGGCGGACTCTCCCGAGGGTGGCACTATCTGGGTATTTGCTCTTCCCTGATACCAACACAGGCACTTGGATGTGCCGCCGCGGGCTGTAAGCCCGCGCGAGTCTCTGAAAATCAATAGGTTTCACAAATTTCGCTGATTTTCAGGGGCGACAACCAAATAGAGAAGGATTCATCTATTTGGCTGCCAGGTTAATAGTATTGCCGGTTATTGCTGATTCTGGCTTCAGGCAGGTTCGGGATCAGCAATACGACTAATAATAAATTGAAGAGTGGGTACTCGCGTAATGACTGATCGTAATTTCAATTTGCGTAAAGCTGGCTCGATAGATATATGTGCTTGTGAGCGCAGGCGTTTTGTGCGACTCGCTGCAGTTGGCCTTGCAACAACAACTGTATCCGGCAGAGCTCTGGCTGGTATTGAACGCCCCGAATCAGATAAAGAGGCGGTCAGTCCTGCGGTAGAGTTACCACCCCAGATAGGTGATCGCCTTACCTATACGTCGAAGCGACGCAAAGGTGAAATTATTAGGCTCGAAGATATACCGCTTGCTGATAAACAGATTATGGCAGTGCCAATGGATAAGAAAAATGGCATCGTCAGAGATGCTTCAAAATATAACTGGATTATGCTTCAGCGTTTTGAGGCAGGTGAGCTTGGCGGAAATACACAGGCTCGGGCACCGCAAGGTATTGTGGGTTATTCAGCCATTTGCACGCATATGGGTTGTATTGTGTCGAGCTGGGACAGACGCAGGCAAGGTTATATGTGTCCTTGCCATCAGACTGTATTTGATCCGCGCCATTCAGGAGATATTTTATATGGCCCGGCACCGCGTCGATTGCCTTCAATCCCTATTCATGTTGAAGATGGGGAGTTGGTGATTGCCGGTGACTTTGATCAGACACCGGGCTTTGGCAAGCCAGAAGAAATAAAAAGACTGTGAATCAAACGACGAGGTATTTATCCATGATGAAGTTCAGATACTTTTTATGGGTTGGCCTGTGGCTGGTTAGTCCTATATTGATGGCGGCTGCCAAGCCTTTGGCCGGGGTTTCCTGCGAGAATGGGTTTTATATAAAAACTCCGGATGATCAGATATTTTGGATTGATCCAGCTACAGATAAAACCGTTAATGTGTACGATGGACATTATAAAATCTCTGCTGTAACAGAGTGCGGCACCGGTGTGATATCTGTTTTTCGACTAACCGAAAATGGTGGTGAGAGAGCCTACTATAGCCCTGACTGTATGAATGTAGGTAGTCAAAGTGGAGAAACTACGATGGTTTATGAAGGTAAATTATTACTGTCTTCTTTTAGGAAAAGTGCGGAAGGGCTTGTGATCAGTTTTTCTGACGGTAGTCAGTGGTCCAGTAAAACCTGCACCCATCTGGCAGAGCCGCCTTCTGTCCGTGTGAGATGATTATGCTGTACAACCACTTTAATCTGGTGCGAATGAAATAGGCGCTGTTTTAAATGGCGTAGCTTGTAACCCGATAGTAAATCTATAAGACAGGGTGAAGGTGATTTTTATGAGCCAACATGGTATGTCAACATTCAATTTTGAAAGTACCCGGATTTTATTGAAAGGGCTTGGTGACAGGATTGAGTCTTCCTGGGGGCGTTGTGTCGATGACTATCAGCTTGAGCGAGATGCCCGATCAGATGCTCGGATAGTCAGCAGCTGCGAATTACAGGAGCGGCAGCAGCGACTGGAAGAGTTTCTAAGAGTTTCCAGTGGCATCGTTAATACACTGTCGTGCCAGTTGTTTGATCTCGATTACTCGGTGATGCTGGTTGACGCATCAGGTACAGCGCTCAGAGTAATGCAGCGTAGTGGGGTTACAGCTGATTTCAGAAAGATTGGCCTCATTCCCGGTGCCAGCTGGGAGGAATCACGTTGTGGTACTTCCGGTGTGGGTACGTCAATTACAGACCGCAAGCCGGTACTGGTGCATAGGGGTGAACATTATCTGGAAGATAACGAACAGCTGAGCTGCTCGGCATGTCCCATTTTTGATGGGGATGGTGCCATTATTGCCTGTTTGAACGTTACCGGTTTGAACCGGACACATTCCAAAGACAAAGAGCTGGTAACTTTTAAGCTGGTGAATCTGTTTTCACAGATGATAGAGAATGCGTATTTTAGATACTGCTATCGGGATTGCTTCGTTCTTAATATCAGCTCTGATTATATGTTCTATGATAATTCTCTTGGTGCCATGATTGCCGTTGATGACAATGGCCTTGTTGTTGCTTCAAATCAGATAGCCCGTGGTAGTTTGTGGTCTTCCCTGCCGTCTATTACAGGTTGTAACCTGGATGAGTTAAAGTTGATTAATTTTGAGGAAATTTCTCAAAGTAATCGGGCTGAGTTTATTGTGTCAGTTGCTGCCAATGATAAAAATTTTTCCAGAGAATTGCATGTCCGGGTTGATCGTCCTGAAAAATCAGTCAAGACCAGTGTCGGTTATGAAAATAACTTTTTAAGTAATAAAAAAAATCCAAAAAAATATAATCATATTCTTGGTTTTAATGAATTGAAGGGGCGGGATGAAAGGCTAACACATCTGGTATTCCGTTTACGGCAGATTGCCAATAAAGATATTTTTGTGTTGCTTAAAGGGGAAACGGGTACCGGAAAGGAGGTGTTTGCGCAGGCGATTCATGCTGAAAGCAATCGTTCTGGTGGGCCTTTTGTAGCGGTTAACTGTGCTGCGATTCCAGAGTCGCTCATTGAGAGCGAGTTGTTTGGCTATGAGGCTGGGACGTTCACTGGCGCCAAGCGCGGGGGTATGAAAGGCAAATTATTGCAGGCTCAGGGCGGGACACTGTTTCTGGATGAGATCGGTGATATGCCGACAGTCCTTCAGACACGTTTGTTAAGGGTTTTATCTGAGGGTGAGGTTGTGCCGCTGGGGTCGTTAAAGGCACATCATCTTGATATTAATGTGATATCTGCAACGCATCAAAATCTGGAAAAAAAGATTGCAGAGGGTAGCTTTAGAGAAGATCTTTACTACCGTTTAAACGGCATGCTGGCTGAGCTGCCGTCTTTGCGCAGGCGAACAGATCTTGAATGGTTGATTCGGCATATTTTCCAGCTGGAAAATAACGGAGAGGCTGCACAGATAGATACTGCGGCAATGACATTGTTGATTGATTATCTTTGGCCGGGCAACTTGCGAGAACTGAAAAATGTTGCGCGTCTTGCCTTGGCATTCGAGCGCGATGGAATGATTTACAGTGATGCCTTGCCTGATAAATTGAAGGTTAATACATCTGAAAATACTAGCTCCGCAGAAGGAGTATTTGCTACTGCTGTAAGTGGAGCCTCCCGTGAACAGGTGGTCAATTGTCTTAACGCGCATAAGTGGAATATTACCGTCGCGGCCGGAGTGCTTGGAATAAGCCGTTCAACGCTTTATCGAAAAATAAAACGCTACCGGATTATGTCCCCTAATGATATGAGCGCATCCTGAGCAGGATCTGGCAGGCTATGTTTATAAACAGAAGATGGTTATGTGATATGAGACTGCCTGCTATTGCTATTGCTGGCCTGCTGTTTTTATCGGCTGCTGCTTTGACTGAAGATGCGGCGTATAAGAGCACAACTATTGAGACCCGCCTGGCCAGCTTGATAGCGCGCAGGAGTGTGGTTCCACTACAACCTTTAGTGCCAGAATCAAAAAGGAATAATCCGGCCATGTTCAGGCTTGGTATGGAGCTATTTTTTTCCAAATCTTTAAGTGGTGATTTTGATACTGCCTGTGCCAGTTGTCACCATCCTTTTTTGGGAGGTGGAGATGATCTTAGTCTGCCGGTGGGGTCGGGTGCTTACGAGCCCGATCTGTTGGGACCGGGACGCTGGCATGACTGGCGTAATGCGAATGATCTCAAGGCCGATGGCGGCCCTAACGTTCCTCGTAATTCACCGACTACATTTAATTCATCGCTGTTTCAAAAGTCACTCTTTCACGATGGACGTGTATTTGTCAGTGAAGATGCTGCCGAGCCTTATCGTATCAATGGTTACCGCACACCTGATAGTAATCTCTGGCTGGCAGATCCGGGAGCGGGTACTTCGCTGCTGGCGACCCAGACACGCTTCCCCATTGTGTCGGCGGAGGAGATGCGTGGACGACATCGTTTCCCTGGTTTGTCCAATGAATCTGTTCGTGAAGCATTGGTGGCCCGCTTGCGTGGTGCTACTAGAGAACTGAAGATTAATCGCTGGCCACAGCTCTTCAAAGAGGCTTTTCCGGATTATGGCACAGATACGGATACAGAGGCGCTTATTAATTTTGATACTGTACAGCAGGCTATTGCCTTCTATCAGGAAAGCCAGGTGCTGATTGACAGCCCCTGGCAGCGATATTTATTGGGTGATAAAAGCAGCCTGACTGAGCAGGATAAACAGGGGGCTGTATTGTTTTTTGCACCCGTCGGGGAAGGAGGTGCTGGTTGTGCTCAATGCCATCGACCGCCTCTTTTTTCCGATGAGAGCTATCATAATATTGCTGTGCCACAGTTTGGTCGTGGTAAAAACCCAGACGCATCAGATTTTGGTCGATATGCGGTTACGCGCAATATAAGTGACCGCTACCGTTTTCGCACACCTTCTTTGCTTAATGTGGAGATTACAGCACCTTATGGTCACAGTGGTGCTTTTGTCACACTTGAGGCAATGATTCGTCATCATCTTGATCCGGCCGTATCGCTGGCGAATTTTGATTTCAGTTTCCAGGATAACGCCCAGATGGCACCTGCGGGCCATCTTTATGCACATTCACGAGCCTTGTCGATGGCGGTCTTGCAGCAGTTACAAAAGGATCGGGCTGACGGACTTGACTTGTTGCCTGCAGGGCTTGTTCTTGGTGATGCTGATGTCGATGCGCTGGCAGCATTTTTACGCAGCCTCACTGATCCCTGCGCCAGAGATCGTGACTGTCTGAGTCACTGGGTTCCGGCGGTATCGGATCCTGCGCCTGATGAACACCGTTTGGTAGCCACTTTTTCTGATTATGGCCCGCCACCACATGCGCTCCGGAAAACGCGGGTAAGTCCAAAAGGTATCCCATCGCTATATATTCAGATACCGGCGCCAGCTGATGGAGCTGATGCACCGAATGAGGCGGCCAGTCAGGGTGCCGTCGTGCCCGCCCGATTGTTTGTCCGCACAAATTGTGCGGTAGCTGATGCAAAGTTTCCTGCAGATAAACATGACAGTGATAACGGTGAGGCAGCCTCGGACAGGCTCTTTGTGGAAATAGCAAAAATTTCAGGTATTGATGGCTCACATGCATTGCCCTGGCATTACTATTCGCTGCGAACAGCCCAGCGCATGTTATTCAGTGGCGGGCTGGCCGTGGGTGATATCAATAATGACTGCCTGCCGGATATTTTTCTGCCGACCGGTACAGGCCTGGGTGAGCTGTATCTCAATACGGGACAGGGCAGCTATCACAACGCAAGTAAACAATGGGCCCTGGACAAATTGGCAAACAGGGGGCAGGAATTGGCCAGTAATGGTGCGCTGATGGGTGATTTGGAGGGTGATGGAGATCTTGATCTTATCGTCGGTTATGTATCGTCGACCTGGAATGTGGATCAGGTGCATATTGATAAAGCATTGTATTCAGTTGTTTCCATACTGCGTAATGAGGGTGATCATTTTGTGCTGTGGCCAGATGTGCATATCGACGCCAGCCTGACCAGCTGGTCCTTTGCTCTGGCTGATTATGATAACGATGGTGATCTTGATCTGATGACGACACATTGGCGTGGCCCTGGGCTGGGGGGAGGGCAGCCTAATCACTTGTGGCGCAATGATCTCAATAAAGAACAATTAAGTTTTAAAGCGGTGGATGGCGAGGCAGGGCTTGAATACATGACAGGAGAAACAGATTTCACCTTTACCGGAACATTTGCCGACATGTCTGGCGATGGTTTACCGGATATCGTTATGGCGGCGGATTTTGAAAGCAGCCAGTATTTTCTGAACACGGGTAAAGGTTTTGTCCGTTCTGCCAGTGTCGGTCGGCTTAGTGATGAAAATGGTATGGGTTCAGCGGTTGGTGATTATGACAACGATGGAGATCTTGACTGGTTTGTTTCCAGTATCTGGGATGCTGATGGGCAGGCGGAAGGTAACTGGGGGGTTAGTGGAAATCGTTTATATCGCAATGAAGGCGGCGTATTAAATGATCAATCCGGGGTGACGGGTGTGCTTGAGGGGTATTGGGCATGGGGAGCCTGTTTTGCAGATTTTAATAATGACATGTGGCTTGATCTCTTTCATGTCAGCGGTTTTGATTTGCCGGTACAGCTGGCTCGTCAATTTGCGCATCCGGCGGCTTACGGCAGGCTCAAGCAATCTTTGCGGGATTTTGAAAAAACACCCAGCCGATTGTATATGGCCGATGCAGCCGGGAGCTTTGTCGAGCGCGCTGAAAGTATGGGTATTGATGATCGGTTATCGGGGCGGGCTGTTGTATGCTTTGATCATGACCGGGATGGTGATTTGGATATTTTGATATCCAACCATAATGCTGTGCCTTTGCTGTACCGAAACCTGTCTCGTGAGGGTGGGAAAGGTAATTTTATCAATCTCTCATTGACCGATCCTGATAGCTCCAACCGGCATGCGATTGGTGCAAAAGTAATAATTAAGGCGGGTGGCCAGCAGCAAATGCGTGAATTACAGGCCGGTGGCAGCTTCTTGTCAGGTGGGCCGCCTGAATTGCATTTTGGGCTGGGTGAGGCCAGGCTTATTGAGGAAGTTCGGGTAATCTGGCCTGGCCCTCTACGTCAGCAAAGTGTCTTTGAAAATGTATCTGTGAACCACTTTTTAAAGATTGAAAAGCAGCCGTCATTATAGTTCTGGCAGATATCCCTGGTAGTTGTGCCTGTCTGATTGTAGGTGTCCCGTATTTTGTCGCTGTTTTCATACTGGTGATCTATGCAGCCAGCTATGTTTCCCTCCATCGCAGATATAATCCTGGGTTCCGCAGTCGAGCGCTTGTTTTCTTCTTGAAAGCCTATGGGTACTGGACTTCTGGTCTTTGATCGCACTCACCTTCCGGGTGGAAACGCTACACACCCACTGGTACTGCACTTGGCGTGTCAGGCAGCGTTCTCCATCTTGCGGGCAATCAGCCCGCGGCGTTGCCTGACACACCGATTACAGCACCATTGGGCACGTCCAACTGCGGATTCTAGGATAATGGAACTTCGGTTAAATTTTTGACTCATAGGATAGTCGGCTTCTTGTTGATTTGTCGTAAGAACGACTATTCAGGGAGCGTATTTTCTTGAAAGAATAACGACTGGAGCGGGGGGCTTCCATTGAGCAGATTGCGACTGATTATTAAGACTGACAAGACTGAATGTCTGTTGAATCCGCTGTTGTCAAAGTTGCCATCTCAAGAGGATGTTACGCTTTCTGTACATCGTTTTGAGCAGTTGGCGGCAACATCGGAAATGCCGGGTATTGATATTGAACCGGCTAATGGCCTGCTTGTTTCAATGACCTCGACCAGAGAGCGCATCATGCGTGCCGCACTGGCCATTGAAAGTCTGATGCAGCAAAGCGTGCTGCCGGGTCGAATAGTTTTATGTCTGGATAAAAACAGTTTTCGCAAAGGCGAATTGCCAGCCCTGATTCGGCGCCAGTGTGAACGTGGGCTGAAGGTGTTGTTGTGCGAGCGCGACCTCGGCCCTCACACGAAGTATTACTACAGCCTGCAGCAAAATCCGGATTCACTGCTGTTAACGGTCGATGATGACAAACTCTACCCGGCCACAATGATCGAAGAGTTACTGCAGGCTCACCTTCGCGCGCCAGATGTGGTGCATTGCCATCGCGGGCACGCTATTACTTTTAGCGGACGCAGTATACAACCTTATAAGCGCTGGGAAAAAAATACGGCTATTACACAAGCGTCCGCACTGGTTTTTCCTACTGGTGTTGGTGGCGTACTGTACTTTCCTGGGTGCTTTGATGAGCGTGTGCTTGATCAAAGTCTGTTTGGTCGTCTGTGTCCAAGTGCCGATGATGTCTGGCTCAAGGCAATGACACTTGCCAAAGGGACTTTAAGTCAAATGGTACCTCATGAAGATGACTGGAATGCCCGTTGCTTTACAGTGCCTGGCACCCAACATGCAGCGCTCAAGCGTATCAATAAAAGCCGTCGTACAGGTAATGACAGCCAAATAGCACGAACCTTTAGATACTTTGGTCTAATGGAAGGCTTGTGCCAACAGTATCACCGGGATACTAACCCGCCCGTACGCAAAGAAGCGTTGGCATTGCTCAAAAGTATGTTTAAACGCCGCAGGGTACCCTCGCGCTAGCCATGATGTCTAATCACCCCGGGTCCTGCTCTTTGAAACGGTGAATCTGCCGTCGTTGTTTTTTAGTGGGCCGCTGGGTCGGGCGCTCAATCATGCCACCGGCAGCTTTGCGGGCCTCTGTTTCGGCCTGGCGGCGGGCGATGGAAGCATCGCTCTCCTGGTAAAGCCGACTTGCCTCAGGTGCTCCGCGACGCTGATCAGACAGTGCCTGCACCACAATATCCTTCAAGTCCCAGCCCTGACGAATTTGCAGCTTGTCACCGATACTGATTTCACGCGATACCTTGACCCGCTGGCCATCCAGCTGCACCTTGCCACCTTCAATGGCCGCTTTGGCCAGAGAGCGGGTTTTAAAAAAGCGGGCGGCCCACAGCCATTTGTCCAGACGCAGGCCTTGTGAGGGTTGTTTTTCACTCATGTTTGTTCTCGCTCAAGGCTGTCTTTTTGCTCAAGGCATGTGGTGTCCATGCCGGGCATGATTTCGTTAAAGTGATGTATGCCAGGAAAGCGGGTATTGCTGCGTTTTTGTTGCTGGCTGTCAGGTTGCAGCAGGGTCAGCAGGTGGGCAATTCCATAGTCACGGGCTGAGCTGAGCACTGATTCAGTATCATCAATCAATAGCGTGTGGGACGGGTCAAAAGGGTGTAGTGCCTGTAGAGCATGCCAGAAGGCCTGTTCTTCTTTGGGGGCATTGAGTTCGTGAGAGACCACTATCCGGTGGAACCATCTGCGGATATCAATGGTTTCCATCTTGATATCCAGAGCTTTGCGATGGGCGTTGGTCACCATAAGCACATCCCGGCTGCTTTTGTGCAGAACCTGTAAAAACTCCAGGGCATAGGGGCGCAGGCGGATCAGGTGACGCAGCTCGCGTTTGAGGGCAGGCAGGTCCAGTTTCAGTTGCCCGCTCCAATAGTCCAGGCAGTACCATTGCAACGTGCCTTTGTTCTGGCTGATTTGTGCAAGTAATTGCTCGTTGACCGCTGCCAATGGGCGGTGATTGACACGGGCAAATACCTGTGGCACATGCTCCGTCCAGAAATAATTGTCAAAGTGTAAATCAAGCAGTGTGCCGTCCATGTCCAGCAGTACTGTGTCAATCTGGTTCCAGTTAATCATGCCACTGTAGTTTTGATCATTAAGCAGAGTGCGCATTATGCCGCGTTTTGTGCGTTTTTTGCAGGTTTTGCCTGTTTGTCGGGCAGCGATGGCCGGGTGGCAGTGGTATAGTGGCGGCACGAAATAACGGGGTGATTTGTGCAGTATCTGGAACACTATATCGAGCCTTTACTGAGGCTTTGCACGCGTGCGGGTGAGGCCATTTGCTTCCATTATCACGCACCGGGCGGGATACAAGTGGCTTCAAAACCCGATGACTCCCCTCTGACGCAGGCCGATCTTGAATCCCATGCCATCCTGCGCGACGGGCTGACGGCACTGGCTGATAATCTGCCGGTGTTATCAGAGGAGTCCAGCCCTGATCACAAGGCACGGCGGAAGAGCTGGTCGCGCTACTGGTTGGTGGACCCCCTCGACGGTACCAAGGAATTTGTTGCAGGTACTGGTGAATTCACAATCAATATTGCATTGATCGAGGCTCATCGCCCTGTGCTTGGACTGCTTTACCTGCCTTTGAAAAAACGTGCTTATATCGGTATTCCCGATTGTCTGGCCCGGCGCTTTGACCGTGATGGTAATGGCTGGCAAGCGCGGTCGATCAGTGCGCGTTCATGGGCTATAGGACAGCCGGTGGCGGTATTGGCCAGTAAGCGTCACGGTGGCAGGAAGCTGACTCATTGTCTGGACTGGCTGCGCAGCAATCTGGGACCGATCGAGCGCTTTAACAGTGGCAGTGCTCTCAAATTCTGTGATCTGGCTGAGGGACACGGTGATATTTATCCGCGCTTTGCGCCCTGTAGCGAATGGGATGTTGCGGCGGGTCAGGCTCTGCTGGAAGCCGCCGGAGGTGCAGTGCTGGGCACCGATGGCCTGGCACTGCGTTACAACCTGCGTGACTCGCTGCTCAGTCCCCATTTTCTGGCTATTGCCGATTCTGCCCAGCCTGCGTGGCGCCGTTATCTGGAAACATTGAATTAAGCAGCAACAGTACGGGGTTGCTTGTGTAATGCTTCGAGGAAGGTATAGAGTATCCGACAGTGGCTGATAAGCTGTCAGTGGAGTCTCAACAACAATGGATACACCTTCGGGAGATAATCCGGAAATCGAAAGCAAAGAGGCCGCCAACGAGGTGATGACACCGACTGTACGGCTGGAACAGATGGTCAATCGACATCGACTACTGGACGATAAAATTACTGAAATGCACAGCTTCCCTTTCCAGAATCATATTCTGATGCAGCGCCTGAAGAAGGAAAAACTTTACTTGAAGGACGCTATTGAGCGCCTGAAAGATGAGCTTATCCCCGATCTCAATGCGTAATTTAAAGTGCGCCTTCCAGCTCCAGTAACTGTTGCTTGATTGCCAGTCCACCGGCAAAGCCGGTGAGCGTACCGTTGCTGCCAATTACCCTGTGGCAGGGTACTACGATGGGAATGGGGTTGCGCCCGTTGGCGGCGCCTACCGCCCGCACGGCCTTTTCCCGGCCGATAGTACATGCAATATCCCGGTAAGTGCGCAGTTCCCCGTAGGGGATATGTGTCAGCGCCTGCCAGACGGACTGTTGAAAAGGTGTGCCTCCAGCAGCCAGTGGCAGTTCAAAGTGATGCCGCCGACCTGCAAAATATTCTTTTAGTTGGCTGGCGCTGTGCTTGAGTACAGTATTGTACACTGACACTCCGGCCAGGCTGGTATCGTGGGCATCGGGGAAGTGGATGCACAGTAGTGCCTGGTCATTGGCGATCAATTGCAGTGGGCCGACAGGGCTGTCGATAACCAGCGCAGTAACGGATGTGTTCACAGACTTCTCCATAAAAGGTTGGCGGCGTAGGATCGAAAGGGCTGCCAGTTGATGCTGGCTTGTTCCAGGGTTTGTCCCTGAGTTGATAAAGTTTGCCAGGCGCGTATCAAACCGAGGTCTTTGTGAGGAAATACATCGGGCGATCCCAGGCCGCGCAGGGCAACCATATTCAGTGTCCAGGGGCCAATGCCGGGGATGTCTGCCAGGGCCGCGAGCACATCATCGGGCTTTTTGGCCGCCAGCAAACGGCAGGTGGCACGCAGGCTTGTACGCCGCCGTGAGGGCATGGCAAAGTGTTCATCCGACAGCGCAGCTATGGCTGCCGGATCTGGAAAATCCGGGCTGTCAGTACAGGCTTTAGCCAGACGGGCACAGACGGTGCGTGCGGCCACAATGCTGACCTGTTGACCGACAATTGCCCGCACACAACTTTCCTGTACGGACCAGTTAGATGGTGAGCGTATACCGGGAAAACGTTGAACAAGTGGCTGCAATGCGGGCGTTTGTTCCAATATCATTCCGATAACGGCGGGGTTGGCATCGAGATCGAACATCCTGCGCACCCGGGCTACCAACGGCATTAACCGGGTTATTTGTGGCAAATCAAGAAGCAGTTGCAAGGCGTGTCGCTGTGGCAGATGTGTGACGGTAATTGAACCGACCTGGCCCTGCCAGTAAATCTGGCGCCGGTAATGGTTTTCGCTCACTTCTTCAATGTCTTCAATTGCATGGCGATGAAAAAAATCGATAACTCCTGCCCAGTCGTAAGGTGGGCGATACTGCAAAATCAGCACTGTGCCTGTGCCTGTGCCTGTGCCTGTGCTGTGCTGCTGGCGACGTAATGCCGAAGGTGGCTTGCCGTAGGCTGCGGCAATGGCGCTGTTAAAACGGCGCACGCTGCCATAACCGGCGGCAAAGGCAATATCGGTCATGCCAAGGGAGGACTCTGCCAGCAGTTGGCGGGCAAATAGCAAACGCTGATGCTGGGCCATGGCAATAGGCGAAATACCCAGTTCCCGCTGAAAAAGTTTGCGCAGATAACGTGCGCCAAGCCCGAGCCGGTCAGCGAGCGTCTCGATACTGCCGTCATTGAGCGCGCCAGCATTAATCAACATTATGGCCCGTTGCAGGCTGGTTTCACTGCCTGCCCAGGCCGGGCTGCCAGGGGCCGCCTCGGGGCGGCAGCGAAGGCAGGGACGAAAACCTGCCTCGGCAGCCTGACTGGCATAGCGGAAGTAAATAACGTTTTTTTCAGCCGCAGCACGCGCCGGACAGATGGGGCGGCAATAGATGCCTGTGCTGCGTACACCGAGAAAGAATTCACCGTCAAAGCGCGGATCTCGTGACAGGCGCGCACGACGACAGATTTCCTGATCAGGCAGGCTGGCATTTCTTGTGATGAGGCCGGGGTCTGTCTGTGTGTTGTCGTTTGTCATGTATTCACTGTAGTGCGCACAAATTTCGGATGCTGGCCAGAATCGGCCCTTTATTGTTCCTGCGCTACCGGGTTTTGTTCCAGTTGGGCGGCAGCGTGGGCGGCAAAGCCCGAACCCGCCTGTGTGTAGAGATTGAAGCTGGTAATGCCGTATTGATCGAGGTCTTGTGCCTCTTCGCTGAAGCGCACGACGGCCGCAATTTGCCCGCTATAACCAAGATCCTGAAGCAGTTGGGCAACCAGCTTGTTTTCTTCATGGTTGGTCAATGCCAGCATGATCAGTTTGACCTGTTCCAGATTGACCCGATGCCAGAAATCAGGGTCGGAGGCATCTGCTGCCACCACGCGTCGTCCGGCCTGGCTGTGGCGCTCCAGTTTGAGGTCGTTGTCGTCAATACCCAGTACCTGATCGACAAATTGTTCCTGAATGGCGTCGTAGGCGCCGGTGCCGATATTGCCCATACCCAGCACCAGTACGCGAGTATTTCGGGTATCGGGGTAGGTGGCACGCACAATGTCGGTTTCAAAGCGTTGCAGATGCCTGTGCCAGCGGCGATACAGGCCGTGAGACAGACGATTCAGGGGAGATGCGATTAAAAAACTGATGGCAATAGCCAGCGAAATGACCCCTGACCACTGCGCATCTATCCAGTGTGCCGTGGCGGCCACCGCCACGACAATCAGGCCGAATTCACTGTAGTTGGTCAGTGCCACCGAAGATAATAAAGCGGTGCGTGGTGTGGTGTGCAGGCGGGTCAGCAGCAGAAAGTACAAGGGCGGTTTTAGGAGTACCAGCAGGCCGAGCACGATGGCCAGTCCGATCATCTCCTGCCTGGGCCAGCCATCCAGACCAATCGACAGGAAGAAACAGACCAGAAACAGATCCTTGAATTGCAGTAGTGTTCGTGCCAGTTCCTTGGCTTTTTGGTGGCCTGCCAGCAGCACGCCAATCAACAATGCGCCCAGATCTCCCTTGATGCCGGTGGCCTCAAACAGGCCTGCTCCGCCGAGCGCCAGCGTCAGACCAAAAAGGGTAAACAGTTCACCGTGGCCACTGATGGTCAGCAGACGCAGAATAACCCGGCGTAGAGGCAACAGGGCCAGCAGCAACAGCGCTTCCGGGCCCGGGGTTTTGCCACTGGAAACACCGAGGAACAGTACAGCGGCCAAATCCTGAACAATCAGAATGCCAACAGCCAGCGATGCGTGCCGCGAGGCCATTTCGCCACGCTCCTGCATCACCTGGATCACAAATACTGTGCTGGAAAATGTCAATGCAAAGGCAATGACCACGCTGGTGCCGGGATTAATGTCGAGGCTGGGGACCAGCAGATTGGCCAGATAAAACAGAGCCAGAAAAAACAGTTGCATGAGAGCCATATGAGCCAGGGTTGTCCCCCAGATACGATGTTGCAGCAGATTCTTTGGCTGTAGCTTCAGGCCAATGGTGAATAACAGCAAGGTAATACCAATCTCTGAAAAGACATGCAGGATATCGCCGCCGCCAATATGCAACTCATGCAATACAAAGCCAGCTCCGAGATAACCGATCAGAGCCGGCAGGCCAACGGCGCGACTGGCCATGCCACAGGCCAAAGCAATAAGAATAATGACAGGATCGAGCATGATATTTTTTACTGCCTATCAGTAAAGCGCCGGTGGGGCCGACATCTGTTTGTGGGTGATTGCCGACGTTGTCGTTAATGCCCAGATCATGATGGGGTGTCTCTTTGCCTGCAATAGTATCTATTATCCTGGATTCCGCAGTCGAGCGCTTGTTTTCTTCTTGAAAGCCGTATGGATGCTGGGCTTCTGGTCTTTGATCGCACTCACCTTGCGGGTGAGTGTGCGCTACGCATCCACTGGTACTGCACCCGGCGCGTCAGGCAGCGTTGCTCCGCCTTGCCTGACACACCGATTACAGCACCATTGGGCACGTCCAACTGCAGATTCCAGGATTATGCGCCTGCTTGTGACAGGCCGGTATCACTTGCCGCTCTGGTGCCGTTGCTTCCACAAAATATAGGTGCTGGCGGCGATGATACAGGCGTCTACAAACAGACGAAGCTGGTTGGTATTTGTCAGCCCGGTACCTGCTTGCAGCGTCAGCGCCAACATGCTGCCCGCCAGAGCAATGGCCAGAAAGAGGGCAAAACGGGACTGGCCGAAAAGGCCGACGCCAATCAATAGGTAAGCTGAACCGCATAGGGCGCCAAGCACGGTGTCGGCAGCCAGATTGCCCAACCACAGGCCCGCCACCTGGGCAAAACCGCTGGCGGTGGCCAGTACTGCGGTCAGCTGGCGCAGAAAGTGGATAGAGGGGCTTAGTGTGTTGGTCGTGCGCATAAAAAGCAGATCAGTTGCTTTGTGTTTGCGCCAGCAGGGCGCGGGCAACCCGGGAGGCGGGCTGGCGTTGCAGAATACCCGATATACGCGCACTGGCCCGGATCAGTCCATTAAGGCTGAGGCCACTGTCAATGCCAAGACCATTGAGCATGTAGACGACATCCTCGGTGGCGACATTGCCGCTGGCACCTTTGGCGTAGGGGCAGCCGCCAAGACCGGCAATGGCGGTGTCGATGGTGGTGATACCGTGCTGCAGGGCTACCAGAATATTGGCCAGCGCCTGGCCGTAGGTATCGTGGCAGTGAACGGCCAGCTGATCGGCAGGAATGGTTTGCAAGAGCTGCTCCAGCAGGCGCGCCATGCTCCCGGCGGTACCCGTGCCGATGGTGTCACCGAGAGACACCTCGCAACAGCCCATTGCCAGCAGAGCGGTGCTGACGTTGAGAACCTGTTCGGGTGCAATATCACCTTCGTAGGGGCAGCCCAATACGCAGGATACATAACCGCGCACCGGTATGCTGGCAGAGTGGGCAGCCTCCAGTAGCGGGCGAAAGCGCGCCAGGCTGTCGGCAATGCTGCAATTAATGTTCTTGCGGGAAAAACTCTCGGAGGCAGCTGCAAATACGGCTACTTCATCCACTTCTGCTGTCAGCGCCTGTTCAAACCCCTGCATATTGGGGGTTAATGCTGCATAGCGGGTGCCAGGTTTACGCCGGATGGCCTTGAACAGGGCTTTGGAATCGGCCATCTGCGGCACCCACCCGGGATTGACGAAGCTGCCCACCTCAATTATTGAATGACCAGCATCGGCCAGATCTTCCACCAGTCGGATCTTGTCGGCCAGCCTGAGGCTGGCCTTTTCATTTTGCAGCCCGTCGCGTGGGCCGACTTCAACCAGGGTGACTTTTGAGGGCAGGCTCATGCCTATAACTTCTCCTGTGCACTTTAGTGTGCATTCTTTTGTGGAGTGAACTGTAGCAGCTCTGCACCACCATCCACCAGATCGCCGCTGCCAAAGTAAAAACTCTCAACTACTCCGGCAGCGGGTGCGCGAATGGTATGTTCCATTTTCATGGCTTCCATTATCAGCAGTGGCTGATTGGCCTGTACTTCACTGCCAACCTCAACCAGCAGGGTGACCACAGTGCCGTTCATCGGTGCCAACAGCCCCGCTATCGATGCGCTGTTATCAATTTCGCCAGTATCAGGTCTCACTTCACTGAAGTGTAATGCACCTGTGGGCAGATAAAGTGTATAGCCACTGCCGCTTGTTGCCAGTGTCGCCAGTTGTCGGTGGCCTGCCAGCTCAAAGCTCAGACTGTCACCGCTCAGCTCACCTTGTACGGTGCTGTCGATGCCGTTGACACGCATGCGATAGCACTCGCCCAGCCAGTGGGCACGAACCTGGATCAGCTGACCGCCGGTCTCAAGCAGCAGGTGCTGGACGTGGGCTTCGTTCAGTCGCCAGCCATTGTGGCTCTGCCAGGGTGAGAAGGGATCGAACCCGCCGGGGGCGGTGGCCTGCTGTTGCCGGTGCAGCAGCAGAGCCAGCGCCGCCACCGGCAAATCCTGTTGTATATCCTGCTGCCGCTGGTGGAAGATCAGTTCGCTGTAGCGTTCAATAAAGCTGGTATCCAGCTCTGCCCGCCGAAAGGGGGTGCAGGTGGCCAGATTGTAGAGAAAGTCGATATTGGTGGTAGTGCCGCCAATCCGGTAGTTGCGCAGAGCACCACTTAAACGCTGCAAGGCCCGTTCCCGGGATTCGTCCCAGACGATCAGTTTGGCGATCATCGGATCGTAGAACACGCTGATTTTATCGCCCTGGCGCACGCCGGTATCGATCCGGACGTGGGCCGATTCCTCTGGCGAGCGCAGGTAGGACAGGGTGCCGGTGGCGGGCAGGAAGTCCTTGTCTGGATCTTCGGCATAGATGCGCGCCTCAAAAGCGTGGCCGTCGATGCGAACCTCTTCCTGGGCCAGCGGCAGGGAACCGCCGCTGGCCACCAATAGTTGCCACTGAACCAGATCCTGACCGGTAATCATCTCGGTGACGGGATGCTCCACCTGCAAGCGGGTGTTCATCTCCATAAAGTAGAAGCTGCCATCTTCATCGAGCAGAAACTCGACTGTACCCGCACCACTGTAGTTGATAGCGCGGGCGGCGAGCACGGCGGTATCGCCCATTTGCCGACGCAGATTTTCACTTATGCCTGGAGCCGGTGCCTCCTCAATCACTTTCTGGTGGCGGCGCTGGACCGAGCAGTCCCGTTCGGCCAGGTAGATGCCGTGGCCGTGATTGTCACAGAACACCTGCACTTCCACATGGCGCGGTTTGGTCAGGTATTTTTCCACCAGCATGCGCTCGTCATCAAAACTGGCGCTGGCCTCGCGTTTGGCCGCCGCCAGTGCCTTGTCGAATTCATCCGCGCTCCATACCTGCCGCATGCCCTTGCCGCCACCACCGGCGGTGGCCTTGAGCAGCACCGGATAGCCCATGTCGTCGGCGGCATGTTTAAGCCGCTCGGGGTTTTGGTCATCGCCGTGGTAGCCGGGCACCAGTGGCACACCGGCCTTTTCCATGATCCGCTTGGCCGCACTTTTGGAACCCATCGCCTCGATGGCGCTGACCGGCGGGCCGACAAAGACAATACCCGCCTGTTCACAGGCGCGGGCAAAATCGGCGTTCTCTGATAAAAAGCCGTAGCCCGGGTGGATAGCCTGGGCCTGGGTGCGGAGGGCCACTTCGATAATGCGCCCGGCCAGCAGGTAGGATTCGCGTGCTGGTGAGGGACCGATATGGACCGCTTCGCCAGCCAGTTCGACATGCAGAGCGTGTTTGTCGGCATCGGAATAAAGAGCTACCGTGTCGATACCCAGCCGGTGGGCTGTGTCAATAATGCGGCAGGCGATCTCACCGCGGTTGGCTATAAGCAGTTTGCTGAACATGGTTTTATCCCCGGTTGTCAGCAGCGGCCCAACTTCAGGCGCCACTTTTGATCAACTGTCCTTAATCCACTTTGGTTGACGTTTGTCGAGAAAGGCGCCCAGCCCCTCCTGACCCTCGGGTGATACGCGAATGGTGGCGATGCGCGCACAGGTTTCGTCGATCAGTGCATCCGTCAGCGGCTCATTGGCAACCACAGCGATCAGTTCCCTGACTGAGCGCACGGCGGCCGGGCTGTTGCCGAGAATGGCCGCCACCAGTGCCTTCACTGTGGTATCCAGCTCCGTCTCGGGCACCACTTCACTGAGCAGACCCAGGCGCAGTGCCTGGGCTGCACGGAAGCGTTCGGCGGTGACGAAATAGCGCCGCGCCGCCCGCTCGCCGATGGCACGAATGACGTAGGGGCTGATGGTGGACGGCACCAGGCCGATTTTAACTTCCGACAGGGCGAAACTGGCGTTTTCTGAGCCGACGGCCATGTCACAGCAGCTGATCAGGCCAACGGCGCCGCCAAAGGCTGCGCCCTGTACCCGGGCAATGGTTGGCTGGGGCAGTTCGTACAGGGTCTTGAGCATGCCCGCCAGCGCCTGGGCATCTTTGATGTTGTGTGCGTAGTCGTAGTTGGCCATGCGCTTCATCCAGGCGAGGTCGGCACCGGCGGAAAAGTTCCTGCCGGTCGAAGCCAGCACCACCACGCGCACATCCTCGCGTGTGGCCAGCTGATCGAAGGCGGTGCGCAGCTCGGCGATAATGGCATCATCGAAGGCGTTGTGTTTGTCGGGCCGGTTGAGAGTGACGGTGGCTACGCCTGCGCTGTCTACCGCGGTGCAAACTGTCTGTTGTTCCATTGTTAAAGTATCCCCTTGTTATTCTCGTTTCCACGCTCCCGCGTGGGAACGAGAGGCCATGCGAGTACACGGCAGCCACTATCACATCCTGAATACGCCAAATCTGGACTCCGGTATCGGCGCATTGAGTGAGGCGGAAATGGCCAGGCCCAGAACCATGCGGGTGTCAGCCGGGTCGATTACGCCGTCATCCCAGAGGCGGGCGGAGGCGTAGTAGGGGTGGCCCTGGTGTTCGTACTGGTCCAGCACCGGCTGTTTGAGGGCGGCGATGTCGGCCTCACTCATATCGATACCTTCGCGAGCCAGCTGGTCCTGCTTGACGGTGGCCAGTACGCCCGCCGCCTGTTCGCCACCCATCACTGAGATGCGGGCATTGGGCCACATAAACAGGAAGCGCGGGTCGTAGGCGCGACCGCACATGGCGTAATTACCGGCGCCAAAGGAACCACCAATGATGACGGTGAACTTGGGCACATCGGCGCAGGCCACCGCGTGTACCATTTTGGCGCCGTGGCGGGCGATACCGCCGGCTTCGTACTGTTTGCCGACCATAAAGCCGGTGATGTTCTGCAAAAAGATCAATGGTGTTTTGCGCTGAGCGCAGAGTTCCACAAAGTGGGCGCCCTTGACCGCCGATTCGCTGAACAGGATGCCGTTGTTGGCCACGATGCCAACCGGGTAGCCGTGGATGCGGGCGAAGCCGCAGACCAGGGTTTCGCCAAAGAGGGCCTTGAATTCGTCGAAGTCAGAGCCGTCGACCACGCGGGCGATGACCTCGCGCACGTCATAGGGCTGGCGGGGGTCGGCGGGGATTACGCCGTAGATATCCTCTACCGGATAGTCCGGTTCCACCGGCTCGCGGATATCGAGTTCGATCGGCTTGACCCGGTTCAGTCGGCCAACCGAGCGGCGCAGCAATTGCAGGGCGTGGTGGTCGTTGTTGGCGTAGTGGTCGGTGACGCCGGAGGTGCGGCAGTGTACGTCGGCACCGCCCAGTTCTTCAGCGCTGACCACTTCGCCGGTGGCCGCCTTTACCAGCGGCGGGCCACCGAGGAAGATGGTGCCCTGGTTTTTGACGATAATGGATTCATCGGCCATCGCCGGTACATAAGCGCCACCGGCGGTACAGGAGCCGAGTACAGCGGCAATCTGGGGAATGCCCATGGCCGACATGCGTGCCTGGTTATAGAAAGCGTGGCCAAAATGGTTGCGATCGGGGAAAACTTCATCCTGCAGCGGCAAAAAGGCGCCGCCGGAGTCCACCAGATAAAGGCAGGGCAGATGATTTTCACGGGCGATGGTCTGCGCCCGACCCTGTTTTTTTACCGTTAGCGGGAAATAGGTACCGCCTTTTACGGTGGCGTCGTTGATAAAAATCATGCACTCCTGTCCGGCCACCCGGCCGATACCGGTGATCAGTCCGGCACCGGGCACCGGGTCGTCGTAAACACCGTAAGCGGCCAGCTGGCTCAGCTCCAGAAAGGGCGTGCCGGGGTCAAGCAGGGCGCTCAGACGTTCCCGGGGCAGCAGCTTGCCGCGGGCGATATGCCGCCGTTGGGCTTTGTCACCGCCGCCGAGATGGATTTGCGCCACTTTTTCGCGCAGATCATCCACCTGCGCCTGCATGTGCTGGCGGTTGTTCTGAAAGCCTTCATCCCGTGGATTCAGGCGTGATATCAGTTGAGTCATGGAGTTTACCGGGTTTCGTTGAACAGTTCGCGACCGATCAGCATGCGGCGGATTTCCGAGGTGCCTGCGCCGATTTCATAGAGTTTGGCATCGCGCAGCAGGCGGCCTGTGCTGGCCTCGTTGGTGTAGCCGAAGCCGCCCAGACTCTGGATCGCCTGTAGTGCCATCTGGGTGGCCTTCTCAGCGGTGTAGAGGATGACGGCGGCGCAGTCCTTGCGGCTCGCCTCACCCCGGTCGCAGGCGGCGGCCACCGCGTAGAGATAGGCGCGGCTGGCGGACAGGTCGGCATACATGTCGGCCAGCTTGCCCTGCATCAGCTGGAATTCGCCGATGCTCTGGTTGAACTGCTTGCGATCGTGCAGATAGGGCACCACTTCGTCCAGGCAGGCCTGCATGATGCCGACCGGGCCGCCAGACAGCACCGTGCGCTCGAAGTCGAGGCCGCTCATCAGCACCTTCACGCCCTCGCCCTCGCCGCGCAGAATATTGGCTGCTGCTACTGGCGTGTCTTTAAAGATCAGTTCGCAGGTGTTGGAGCCACGCATGCCCAGCTTGTCGAGCTTGGGTGAGCGGGAGAAACCGGGGAAGTCACGCTCCACCAGAAAAGCGGTAATGCCTTTGGCTCCGCCCTGTGGGTCGGTTTTGGCGTAGATTACATAAATATCGGCGTCGGGGCCGTTAGTGATCCACATCTTGGTGCCGTTCAGGTAATAGGTGTCGCCCTCCTTGCGGGCGTGCAGTTTCATGCTGACCACATCGGAGCCGGCGTTGGGCTCGCTCATCGCCAGTGCGCCCACATGCTCGCCGCTGCACAATTTGGGCAGGTATTTCTGTTTCTGCTCCTCGTTGCCGTTCTTGCGGATCTGGTTCAGGCAGAGGTTGCTCATGGCGCCGTAGGACAGGCCGACCGAGGCCGAGGCGCGGCTGATCTCTTCCATCACGATGGCGTGGGCCAGATAGCCCATGTTGCTGCCGCCGTACTGCTCCTCCACGGTGATGCCGAGTAGGCCCATGTCGCCAAACTTGTGCCACAAATCCATCGGGAATTCATTGTCGCGGTCGATCTGGGCCGCGCGCGGTGCGATTTCCCGCTGACACATCTGGTAGACCGCCTCGCGCAGCATGTCCAGTTCTTCACCGAGGCCGAAATTGAGGGTGGGGTATGCACTGTTCATAGTTAGCTGTCCTGATGTGTAATGCCGATAAATGGGGCAAAAGTGCCGGTGGAGCTGTCAGACGTGCTGTTTAATCCTGTCACCGATCAGTGCCTGCTGACACAGCCTTTCGATTTCATCGAGGCTGATGAGTGTGTCGTCAATATCTTTTTTTTGCTGCAGCAGGCGTGCACGCTTGTCCCTGATGGTACCGATCAAAGATAGTAGCTGTTCTTCATTGTTGTGCTGTGGGTTGTAAAGGTCGATTACCTCTGCACTTTCGGCCAGGCTCATACCAATGCGTTTGCCCCGCAAAATCAGCTTGATGCGCACTCTGTCAGCGGGTGAGTAGAGTCGCTTCTGGCCATCCCGCCGGGGGTTGATCAGCCCCTTCTCCTCGTAAAAACGAATGGCGCGGGTGGTGATGTCAAACTCACTGGCGAGGTCGGAGATGCTGTAGGTCTTGTCCATCATGGCAGGCCCCGGATCTTATGAATGGCAGAGACTATAGCCTGCGTTTACGTTAACGTAAAATTGGTTTTTCTGTGCCTTGTCCTTGACGTGTCCCCCCTTGCCTCCCTCGTTCCCACGCTCCTGCGTGGGAACACATACAGTGGCAAAACTCATAGAGTGCCTGTCCCCCTTCCACCCCCCCCTTCCACCCTGCTGGTACTGCAGTGCCTGTCCTTCGGATTCCGTTTGGTGATTTACTGCGGGTGCGTGGCGAACGACTTGTTGATCGCTGGCCGATATTGCCCGTATCCACATGAGCCTATTCAGGCTGTGCATTTGCTATTATCTGCCAGCTGTTTTTTCTGATGACTGGTTTTTATGTCCAAAATACGTCTGTTATCCATGCTCGCCGATGGTGAATTTCATTCTGGCCAGGTATTGGCAGCGGCACTTGGCGTAAGTCGTACCGCTATCTGGAAGCAGCTTAAACAGCTGGAAGAACAGGGGCTTGAGCTGGATTCGGTGCGCGGTCTGGGCTACCGCATTACCGGAGGAGTGGAGCTGCTGGTGAAGCAGGATATAGTCGATAGTATTGAGCCTGCGGTCCGGGACAGGCTCGGTGAACTGCTGCTGTTTGATGTGATTGATTCAACCAATGCTGAAGCACTGCGCCGCATTGGTGATGGCGCAGGTTGCGGTTTGGTGGTCAGTGCCGAACAGCAGTCTGCGGGCAGGGGGCGCCGGGGCCGACCTTGGATGAGCCCTTTTGGGCGCAATATTTACTTGAGTGTGGTTGGCCAGTTCAGCCAGGGTGCGGG
Source organism: Parahaliea sp. (assembly GCA_047974765.1). Classification (GTDB taxonomy): domain Bacteria; phylum Pseudomonadota; class Gammaproteobacteria; order Pseudomonadales; family Halieaceae; genus JBKECP01. The sequence continues at coordinate 58,003 of JBKECP010000006.1, forward strand.
AGCCTTGGAAGGGCTCAGTCTGGCAGTGGGTGTGTGTGTGGTGCGTGTACTGGCGCGGCTGGGGATAAGCGGGCTGCAACTGAAATGGCCCAATGACTTGTTGTATAAGGGTGCCAAGGCAGGTGGTATTTTACTGGAAATGGTGGGTGATACTGCGGGTTTGTGTCAGGTAGTGGTTGGTGTGGGGGTCAATGTGGCCATGCCGTCTCCGGCTGCGGCCAAAATTGACCAGCCCTGGACGGATCTGAGCACCATAGCAATCCAGGCCGGTGTGCACCCTCCACCTCGTAATCTGTTGCTGGCGAAGTTGATCAGTGAACTGTTAAGCCTGTTGCAGACCTTTGAAGCCAGCGGCTTTTCACCCTGGCGGCAACACTGGATGGCACTTGATGCCTTTGCCGGTCAGCCAGTGGTCGTTAGCAGTGCTCACAGGCAGATAGGTGGTGTGGCGCGGGGTGTGGATAAACGGGGTGCTTTGCAGCTGGAAACCAGCCTCGGGCTGCAATCTCTTTATGGTGGTGAAATTTCCCTGAGGCCTGCGCTGTGAACCTGCCGCGACGTTGTCTGCAAATTGATATCGGCAACAGCAGCGCCAAATGGCGCCTGCAGGTTGAAGGCGCAACCTGTGCCCGAGGTCGTTATAGCCATGCTGATGAAAATAGTCTGCAAGTCCTGCTGGACTGTAGTGAAGAGCTGGATGCCATTTGGATATCCAGCGTGGCCGCTGATTATGTCGGGGCAACGCTGGCCAGCCAGCTGTTTGAACATTGGCATATCAAGGCCTGGTTTGCACGCTCAGAAACCGATACTGATGGCCTTCGCAATGCCTACCATGAGCCGCAGCGGCTGGGGGTGGATCGCTGGTTGGCCATGTTGGCAGCCAGACGGTGCTGGCCCGATGAGGCACTGTGCGTGGTGGATGCCGGTTCGGCATTGACGATTGATCTGGTGGCGGCAGATGGTCAGCATAGCGGCGGCTACATTTTGCCGGGACCGCAACTGATGGAGCGGGCTTTGCTGCAAGATACAGACCGTGTTCGTTTCTCCGAGGCCGCCAGGTATTGCTTCAGTCCCGGTACGTCAACCGCGCAGGCGGTGCGTCACGGTATTGCTATTGCCCAGGCCGGTGCTGTAGCGCAGGCGCTGCAACAACTGCCGTCTGCCGGGACGAAGTCGCCGCGAGTGATCACTACCGGTGGTGGCGGTTTGTGGCTGGCTGAGCACCTCAGTATGACCGCAATCTATCAACAGGATCTGGTGCTGGAGGGTTTGCAGTTGATGGGGCAGCTTAAATTGGCTTAAAGCACGGTTGCATCAGCTGGAGGCTTTGACTAGAATTGCGCGCCTTCACAGCTTGAATGCAATCTGACAAAACGTTGGAGCAGGTATTTGAGTCGATATACAGCTGGTGTAGCTCAGTAGGTAGAGCAGCTGATTTGTAATCAGCCGGTCGGGGGTTCGATTCCTCTCACCAGCTCCATTTTCCCGGTGTATGTCCGATATGGCACTTACACATTTCTGCAGATTCCTAGTAGTAAACAGTAAATCGATGGTCGATATTCTGTCTGGTCGTTGTATCTTTATTACCGACGAAATCCGGGTTGTTTTTAGAGTGAGTCGATCTGGTGGGGTTGCTGGTCTGCGTGTTTTGTTTGCCCCAAAGGTACTTTTCTGATTTTACCGATTGGCTGTCGAGCCTGAGTCTGGGCTACTATTAGGGGTGCTGCTTGGTTGTGTGCCTGCTGTTGGGGCGGGCGGGATAAAATAATATGAATACATCCAGTTATTCCGGAGAGGTTGTCAGGGCATCAGTCCTGTTTGGTTTTGAACGTTATTTCAGGACGCGGGGCCAGGAACCGTCTCATTTAATGAAGTTGGCGGGTCTTTCTGATACCTATCTCCATGAGCCTGATATGTACCTGCCTTATCAGGCTTATATCAAACTTCTGGATATCTGTGCCAAAGAAACCGGCAACCCTCTGTTGGGGGCCGAATTTGGCCTTGAGCAGGGGCATCAGGTTTTTGGGCCTACGGCCTATCTGATATCCAGCAGCAATAACCTGCAACAGGCGCTCAACAGCATGCTCAGGTACTACCGGCTACACACGACAGGTGGTCGCCTTGAGCTCAGTCATATTGGTCGCAAGGTCATGTTTCATTTTGAAATTACAACAGCGACCGCACACGATGTGACCCAGGTACTGGATAATGCCTGTGCTGTGGGCATGCGTATGATGAAAAGTTTTTACGGCAATAGCTGGAAGCCCGATGAGCTGCATCTTCAGCATGATGCGTCACCTGAATTAATTCAGCACTACAGTCGCCTGTTTGGTCTGGTGCCAAGGTTTAACTCCAGTTGGAACGGCTATGTGTTCAGTGCGTCTGTGCTTGATCTGCCGCTGCCTAAAGCGGATCAGACTTTACACAGGCTGCTTGAACGGCAGCTCGATGCAATGAAAACAGATGATGTGCAGGATCTTTTGCAGCGACTTGCTGTGGCTGTGCGCAAAGCCATGGCCGCGGGCAATATCAGTCTCAGGGATGTTGCACAAATGATGGCCATGAGTCCGCGAAGCCTTCAGCGACATCTGAGTAGTCGTGGAGCAACCTTCCAGTCGGTGTTGACTGATGTCAGGCAGCAGCTGGCAAAACACTATCTTCGCCATAGCAATTACCAGCTTTCTGAAATAGCAGACTTGCTGTGTTTTAACGGTCTGAGCCATTTCAGTCATGCCTTCAAACGGTGGTATGGCGTTAGTCCGGGACAGTGGAAAAAATTGCACAGCCACTGATTCAGAGAGCATTTATTATCGGTGAATCGTCATTGCATTGGTCTTTCGTGACTTTATTCCTTGTATGAAAGTGCAAATAATTGGCGTAAATGTACAAGTTGGTACTGCTACCTGAGGATAGAGTGGGTTTGTCGGGCACTGTGTTGTAACTTGTCCTTCAGATAACAATAAATTCCTGTTGCAGTGCTATTGGATACTGCGTGTTGCCATCCAGGTCGATAAGCGCCACTCAGAGCCGGACGGTAAATTTTACTGTAGCAGTCTGTTATGAAAACAAGGGCGAACCTGGTTTATAGAAAAATAACACCCGATTTCTATCCGGGGTGTTGATCAAGGGAATCAGCAGAATGAGCCGGAATACTACCCCAAAATTATTGCAACCAATAACTCTGGGTTCATTGCAGCTAAAAAACCGCATTATGATGCCCGCAATGGAGAATCTTCTGAATCATGCAGATGGCTCCATTTCGCAGACACTGATCGATTACTATGTGGCCAGGGCGCGCGGTGGCGTTGGCAGTATTGTGCTGCAAAATACCTGTGTGGATGCCTATGCCAGTCGCTCCATGTATGCCCAGCTTATGTTGCACAATGGGCACATGATGCCGGGTTTGGCGCGGCTGGCCGAGGCGCTGCATGCAGAGGGGACTGCGCTTCTGGTGCAGTTGGGTCACGGTGGCAGGCAGAGTAACCCTGATGCCCTGCCGGTGGGCGTGCATCAGGTGGCCCCGTCACCCATTGCCAGTGGCTTTTACGGTGTTGTGCCGCATCAGCTGACAGAAGATGAAATTGATCAGATACAGGAGGCTTTTGCCCGTGCGGCAGGTCGTGCGCAAAGTGCGGGGGCCGATGGTGTGGAGCTGCATGCTGCCCACGGTTATCTGATTCATCAGTTTCTTTCACCATTATCCAACCAGCGAACGGATCAATACGGTGGCAGTGCAGAAAACAGAACCCGTTTTATTCGTGAAATTATTGCCAGAGTACGGGAGCAGGCAGGCCGTGATTTTGTGGTTGGTGTGCGTCTGGTTGGTGATGAATATCTGCCGAGAGGCATTGATATTGATTGTGCAATAAAACAGGCCAGACTGTTTGCTACATCTGCCCAGCTGGATTTTTTATCGGTATCAGCTGGTGTCTATGAGTCGGCAGCGGCAATGTATCCGGGTATGTATGGTGGTCGTGGTGTTTATGTGCCACTGGCAAAGCGTTTTAAAGAGGCCATAACCGATGTGCCAATAGTAGTGGTTGGCGGTCTGGATGCCCAAACAGGCGAGCAGGCATTGCAGGATGGCGCTGCGGATCTGGTGGCTATTGGTCGCGGTCTGGTTGCCGATCCGGACCTGGCGAATAAAGTGGCTGAAAATCGCTTGCAGGATATCTGCCCCTGTATCCAGTGTAATGAAGCCTGTCTGGGTAATATTATTCTGGGGCGGCCGATGGCTTGTGCGGTTAATCCGCGCTGTGGTCGGGAGGCTGAAAATGACTTGCAGCTCGCAGCGCTTTCCAGAAAAGTGCTGGTTATTGGTGGGGGTATTGCCGGTATGGAAGCGGCCAGAATAGCCAGCCTGAAAGGGCATGATGTGATTTTGATGGAAAAAAGCGGGCGTCTTGGCGGGCATTTGAATGAGGCCTCGGCATCTCCTTTTAAAACACAACTAAAAGATTTACTGGCTTGGTCTGTGTGTCAGCTTGAAGCGAGTTCTGTTGATATACGGCTTAACTGTGAGGCAACGACGGAGTTGGTGGCGCAGGAAGCGCCGGATTCACTGGTTGTTGCTGTAGGTTCAAGCTGGAGTCGTCCATTTCATGGTGAGGGAGTGGTCACCGGGCGTGAAATACTGGCGGGTGAATGCACACCGGGTGAACGTGTGCTGATCGTTGGTGCGGGTGCCAATGGTGCTGAGTTGGCTCTGGATATATCGTCCATGCACAACATTACGCCCATTGTTATCGAACGGCTCGATGAAGCGATGGTCGATGTGGAAATGAGCCACAAGGCAGTACTTACCGAGATGCTGCAAAAAGAAGGTGTACCTATTCACACGGGGTTCGATGTGACCCGTATCGACAAAGGCCGGGTCAACGTTAAAACAGCCGATAAAGAGCAGCAAAGCCTGCATGCAGATACTGTTGTTTTGTGTACGGGGCTTTTATCAAATATAACCGAGGCTGAGCGCTTTCAGGATTTGGCACCGCAAATACAATACGTGGGTGACTGTGTATCGCCGCGCAAGGTTTATCAGGCGCTACATGATGGTTATAAGGCGGCACTCAAAATTTAATGGCTGAGATTTGGTGACCATGACAGATATTCAATGCATTCTTGACCCTGATCGTTTTCTGCATTTTGGTGTGATTGTCAGAGATATTGAGCAGCAGATGAAACAGTTGTCTGCATTGTGGGGGATTGGTCAATGGTCTGTTATTGAGTACGGTGCAGAGGGGCAGCAAGTTCTAAAAGGCAGTCCATTCAATCTTAAAGTTGCGCTTAATCGTGCGGGACCTGTCACCGTGGAATTGCTGCAACCCTTGAACAGCCCTGGATCTATTTGGCAGCAGTTTCTGGATGAACAGGGAGAGGGTATGCATCATCTGGCCTACCGGGTGGATGATCTGATGCAAAGTATCACTTCAATAGAGGGGGCCGGAGGTGAGCTGTTGTGGCATATCAGTATTGGTCCTGAAATGAATTATTGCTACGCAAGAGTACCTGCGGGAATAATTGTTGAGTTGGTTGATTTTGATTTTGATTAACTGAACAGGTATTTGCTGTCGTTTGATGAAAAACTGTTTTAAGGCTGCCTGCTCTGGCTGATAAGGCAGGATGCCGGTGTGGATGGGCAGGCATTTGATGAAAAATAAAACCAGAATTTATGATGTTTGTGTTATCGGTACTGGCGCTGGTGGCGGTGTCATGATCGATCAGCTGACAGCAGCGGGAATGGATGTTGTAGCCCTGGAGCGGGGCCCTTTTTTGTCATCTGCGGCATTTAATGAAGACGAATTAAAAACGGTTATCCGGCGGCAGGTTTTTGCAAAAGATAAAATAGATACCTACAGGGTGGATCAGGACTCACCCACTGAAAAAGGTAATATTGCTGAAATTGCGCACTGTGTAGGTGGTTCAATGAGTCACTGGGGGGCGTGGGCCTGGCGTTTTCGTCCGGATGATTTTCATGTTCTGAGCAAAGAAGGACCGGTGGCGGGGGCCAGCCTCGCTGATTGGCCAATCAGTTATGATGAGCTGGAGCCTTATTACTATCGTGCCGAACTGGATTTTGGTGTTGCTGGCGATAGTGGCGGTAACCCTTTTGGTGCGCCCAGAAAGCAAGCCTATCCCAACCCTCCCCATCCCTGGCGTCCCTCTTCTCGTCGTTTTGCGCAGGGTGCCAAAAAAATGGGCTATACGCCGTTTGCATTGCCGGTGGCGATTAATTCACGGGTTTATGGCAATCGGCCCGCCTGCATGTACGGCGGCGCCTGCCGCAGTAATGGTTGTCCGATCAATGCCAAAGCCAGCACCTTGTCTGTCTCATTGCCAAGAGCGTTGGCGACGGGGCGGCTTGATCTGCGGACTGATGCGATGGTTTATGAGCTTCCCCTGTCTGAAAATGGCCGCTTATTGGGTGCGCGCTATCTGGATGAAAATGGCGGCAGACATGAGGTGAGAGCGAGGCAGGTTGTTCTGGCAGCCGGTGCCATGGGGACCGCGCAGTTATTATTACTGTCTGCGTCGACATTGTTTCCCGACGGTTTGGCCAATGGTTCCGGGCTGGTGGGTCGCAATTACAGCTATCATCACTATCCTGGCGTAGCGGCTGTATTTGAGGATGATTTGCGAACCTATACCGGGTATGAAGCACATGCTGCAGTGGATGATTTGCACCCCAGTGATTCGTCCCGTGGCTTTATCCGCGGAGGTGTCATTGCTGAAAGTAATGCGCTGTCCAATCAGCCAATAGCTTTTGCTGTGGGACTGCACCAGTTTTCAGGCCATCCCCGCTGGGGGCTGGCGATGAAGCAGCGATTGCGCGAGTTCCCCCGGACGATGACCTTTGCAGGCATTTGTGAAGAATTATCGATGGATGGCAATCAGGTTGATCTGGACCCTGATACCAATGACAAATTCGGTTTGCCGGTACCGCGTGTTACCAAAAAAAATCACCCCAATGATGCAGTAATGCACCGGTGGTTTTGTGACAAGCTCAGTGAGCTGGCACAGGCCGCAGGCGCCAGTAAGGTATACCCGATTCGTATGCCCGGTGCTTTTGTTGATAATAATGAGCACCTCAAAAGTAATCCGCACAATCACGGAACCTGCCGTATGGGTAATAACCCTTCAGCTTCTGTTGTTGACAAGTGGTGTCGCAGCCATGAAGTACCCAATCTGTGGATTACTGACGGCAGTGTCTTTCCTTCGGCTGGCGGCTATAACCCAACCCTCACTATATTGGCCAATGCCTATCGCGTGGCTGATTACTTTGTCCGGCAGGCGAGGAGCCTTTCATTGTGAGCAATTCTTTGTCCAGGCGAAATTTTGTCCAGCTGGGCACGGCTTTCGGCACAGCCTTGCTGGTGTTTGCGCAGAGTCCGCGCCCTTTGGCCGCAGCGGCGGCAGCGGTATCTGGCAATCCCGAGGCTTTTGATCAGGCTCAGTGGGCAAGTGTTGAGGCAATAACCGCCTGTATTGTGCCTACCGACCATGAGCCTGGTGCACTTGAGGCTAACTGCGTCAATTTTATTGATAAGGTTTTGGTGCGTGAAGATGCTGCATTACTACCGCTCTATCAGGCGGCTATTACTGCGCTCGATAAAGAAGCTCAATTACACTTTGGCAGATCGTTTGCAAATGCGGATGAAAATGAAAGAAATCAGCTGCTTGAGTTGTTTGAAGCTAATAAGGTTTCCCATTGGCCAGACACTCTGGCGATAAATCCTCAACAATTTTTGCAGACGGTGATTGTGCATACATTGATGGGTTTTCTCGCCAGTCCCGAATACGGCGGCAATAGACAATACAGTGGCTGGAAGGTTGTCGGTTACCCCGGGCCAGAGCATCATATGGGTGGTTATTCCAGGGCGCAGGTTGAAGGCCGGGCGGCGGTTCTGCCTGTCTGGGCTGTAAAGCGGGAGAGTTGATGAGTGTTGATCTGTTTAATTGGCCGGTGGCAGTGAGGTGACCGAAAAGCCCGGTGCTTACGCTGATAAATTAAAATAAGCATTAAATATTAACTGGGCAGGTATTTAGCCGGATTCATTCGCGGTGCATCGATGCTGGCTCTTGCCCAGCGAGAGCTAACTAAAAGCAAGGGATTTTGCAAATTCAGCCGATTTAAGCAGACGACAATCAAATAGTGAAGAATTCATCTATTTGATAGGCCCGGTTAATAGTAAAGGCTTGAAACAAATAAGCCCGCACTGTTGCAGTGCGGGCTTTTGGCTTGTGTTTGAGGTTTGTTATTCAGTCATCCAGAGATTCACGAATAACAGCGCCTGTGCGGGGGTCGATTTTCAGGTCAACATTGATGCCTGCATTGTTGCGGGCTTCAGCTTCCCAGTAGCCATCATCAAATTCAAGGTCACGAATATTACTGTAGCCGGAAGAAAGCAGTACAGAACGTATTTGTTGGGCATTCAGGACCGGATTGGCAGTGTTTGTATTACCATTTTCATTGTAGCCATTATTGCCGTCGGAGACTTCTGAAACGATTTCCAGTGTAACCGGGTGCACAGTCAGCTCCACTTTTTCGCCAGACGGCTTGCGTGCTTCGGCCTCCCAGAAACCGTCGTCAAGTTCGACTTCATGGATGGCGGTATAGCCCAGGGAGCGCAGATGTTCTACCACTTCACGGGCAGAGGCGATATTGTCGCTGGTGTTGGGGTTGCCCACTTCTGACAGTTCGCCGCCGGCGTTGAGCAGTAGCTCAACACGGGTGCCGTTGGCTGTGGTGGCTTCAGCCGTCCAGTAACCGTGGCGCAGCTCCAGGTCGTAAATGGCAATATAACCATCGGCGACAAAGGTGTTCATGGCTTCAGTGGCGTTGCTGACAGCAAATGCCGGGAAGGATACAACAGTGGCGCTCAAGCCGGTGCCAATCAGAGCGGAAGTCAGTTTTTTGCTAAAGTTTTTCATGGTCTACTCTCCTGTGAGTAAGTGTGTTTGATGCGGTATGCTGCGCATTGTGCGCGAAGCTGTTTAAACGTGTTCTGAAGTGCTTGTTCATATTCTGTTTAAGTTTGAATGCACACTATTGAGTCCATGCCGATCACTGATTTCACAAGCCTGTCATTCAAAGCTGTCCGCAGTGTGCTGTCGGGAGCCTTGCTGGTTGCTGCTGTCAGTGCCAGCTCTGCTGGCGCAGATGAGCTGCGCGACGTGCGCGAAGCGGTCTCTTCAGGCCGTTACAAGCCGTTGACTGATATTTTGCAGATAGTTGAACGGGAAATTCCCGGGCGCCTGCTGGAGGTGGAATTGGTCAATGATCGTCTTTATGGGGCAGTCTATGAGGTGGAAGTGCTGGATTTGGCGCAGCGCAAGCGCGAGATACTGGTGGACGCCAAAACCGGTGAAATAGTGGAGCTGGATGATGCGCCGGTCAATGATGCCTTAATGCCGTTGCCAGCGTTGATCCGCCAGTTGCAGCTTCACTATCCGGGTTATATTGAAGATGTCGAACTGGAAAACAGCGGTGATGGTCGTATGGTTTATGAGATCAAGCTGGTGCAGACGGCAGGCAAGCGCATCGATCTGGTGGTGGATGCGGCCACAGGTACCATTGTTGACAGTGTGCCGGACTTGCAGGGCGAAATGCAGGCCATGTTGAGTCTGCCGCAGATACTGGATGAATTGCAGCAGCACTATTCGGGAGTGGTGTTGGAGGCTGAGTTGGAACGTCAGCGCAAATCCGGTGATCATGGCTGGTATTACGATGTTGAAATACGTATGGATAATGGTTCAACCCGGGAGCTGCATGTAGATGCCCGCAGTGGTCTTGTGTTACGCGAAAAGAAGAAAGACTGAATGCGCATCCTGATTGTAGAAGATGATATTGAGCTGGCAGTGAGCCTGCAGCAGATGCTGGGTGAGGCTGGTTTTGTTGCCGAGCATACGGATGATGGCAATGAAGCGGTCTTTCTTGGTGAGACCGAACACTACGATGCCGCTGTGCTCGATCTCGGTCTGCCAGGCCTGGATGGCGTATCTGTGCTGCGCCACTGGCGTGAGCATGGCTGTCATATGCCCGTTCTGATATTGACGGGTCGCAGTCGCTGGAGTGACAAGCTGGCTGGTTTTCAGGCTGGTGCTGATGATTATCTCAGTAAGCCTTTTATGCAGGAGGAAGTTGTGTTGCGCCTGCGAGCACTATTGCGTCGCAGTCAGCCAGCCCAGGGGCAGGGCGATACGGTATTAAGGGTGGGTGGGCTCGAATACGATACTCTTTCCCAGCGGGTGACATTATTGGGGCGCAGTATCTCATTGACTGCACAAGAGCTGAAAATTCTGGCTTTTTTAATGTATCGGCCTGATGCAACCGTCAGTCGCACAGAAATCAGTGAGCATGTTTACTCCCGTGATCTTGATCCGGACTCCAATTCGGTGGATGTATTAATTGGTCGAATTCGTCGCAAGGTGGGTGCCGGTCGTATTTTAACTGTGCGAGGCCTGGGTTTTCGGCTGGCTGACCCCGAGGCTGCCGCTGAAGCGGGTGATGGTGTTTCGTGAGTCAGCGTATGGGCCTGACCGCCCGGCTTTTGTGGCTGGGATTGTTGCCGGGTTTGCTGATTATGCTGGCGTTGGGCTGGCTGCTGGACAGCAGTATCCGCGATTCCCTCTATGGCGGTATGGCACTGCGTCTTAATGAGCATGCCGATCGTATTCAGGCAGGTCTTGAGCGAGATGATAATGGCCGCTGGTATGACACGGCCAGTCGCAGCTCGGGTGAGTTCAGCCAGATATTTTCCGGCTGGTACTGGCAGCTTCAATCGCCGGGGCAAAGTCTTTACTCGCGCTCTTTGTGGGATGCCACACTTGAAAAGCCAGGGGCAAATGCGCCCGCTGGACTCTTGCGGGCAAGTGGCCCTATGGGGCTGCCTTTACTGGGACTGGAGCGATTTGTTGATGGTGGCGTCCGCCTGTTGATTTATGCACCGGCACAGGAAGTCAGTGCCGATTTGTCACGGATACGACAAATACTGGTGTTTGCTTTGGCGATGCTGCTGTTTAGCTCCGTGCTGGCTGCGCTGGTACAGGTGCGGGTCGGTTTGCGACCGCTGCAGTTACTGCGTCAGCGTTTAGCTGCACTGCGTAGCTCAGATGGTCAGTTGTCAGGCAGCCTGGCCTGTGTTGATGATATGCCGACAGTGCTTGGTTCAGGTTATGGTCCCGATCTGGATCCTCTGGCTCAGGAGGTGGATGCACTGCTTGAGCGCAATGCCCGCATGCTTGCACGGGGGCGCGCTCACGCGGCTGATTTGAGTCACGCGCTAAAAACACCGTTGGCACGGCTGAGCGTTGAGGCTGGCCGGTCAGAGGTTGTACCGGTGCCGCTGGTATTGGCGCAGGTGGACAGCATCAACAAGCTGATCGAACGCCACCTGACCCGTGCAACAACGGCCAGTGACAGTGCGGTTGCTTTGCGGCAGGCTATTCCTGTGCGAGAGGTATTGGTTCAGCTAATACAGTTGATGCGGCAAATTCACCAGGCGCGCGCGCTTGCCTGGGTATTGCAGGCAGAGCATGACTTGCTTTGGCGTGGAGATCGCGCTGATCTGGAGGAGATGCTTGGCAATCTGTTAGATAATGCGGGTAAGTGGGCTGTACAGCAGGTGCAGGTAAGTCTGCAACAGGGTTGGGATGGTAAGCAGGAAGGCTGCAAGGCCATTGTTATTTGTATAGAAGATGATGGCCCCGGCATACCGGAACAGCACCTGCTCACGGCGGGTCGCCGGGGGCAGCGTTTTGATGAAAGCACGCCGGGAAGCGGTCTGGGCTTGTCAATTGTGGCCGATATCGTACACACCTGGAATGGACGGCTGAAGCTGGCTCGCAGCGCGTCGCTCGGCGGTCTGGCGATCAGTCTGATACTGCCAGCGCCATAGACCAGTAAGACAGTTGGCCTTTAATAGGGCTGTGCCCGAGGGTGGCCCTCTGCATCAAAAGGCCCTTTGCCGCGTAAAAAAGCTGACACGCCGGCACTGCGGGCCCGGTACTTCAGGCGGGCAGAGGCGCTGTGATAAAACAGGGCCTTGGTGCTATAGCGAAGCAGCATGGCCAGGGCGCCCTGCCTGCCATGGTTGAGGCCGTGTTTTTTCAGGTAATAACAGCTCGACCAGCCAACATGCCAGTGTTTGAGGTAGGCAATAGCGTTGGAGTTGCCTGATGAGCTGCCTTTGGCGTGGACAAAATAGTGTTCACTGTCAAGATAGATGGCTTTGCCTGCCTCGATCACCCGGCGACAGAGATCCTTTTCTTCGTAGTAGAGAAAAAGATGCTCATCAAACCAGCCAATATCCTTGAATTGTTCCCGGTCAAACAGCATGGCGGCGCCCAGTACATCCCGTTGCGCCAGCATACCGCAGTGGCATTGTTCTTCGGGGCGGGTGGCTGGAGCAATAATGGCGGCATCTGGCGCTGTGTTGATGGCATGGTGGACAAAATCAGCCACAGTTTTTTCATCCACTGCGATATCGGGGTTGAGCAGCAGGGCGTAACGGGTTTTAAGAAACATCAGGGCAACATTGGCGGCACGGCCATAACCTTCGTTGCGGGGCAGGGCAATCAACTGCTCAGGCTGGAAGTGCTTTGACATCAGTTGAAAGGAGTTGTCGCTGCTGTTGTTGTCGATAACCTGTGTCAGCCAGCGCCTGGAGTTGACAACGGAGTCAAGGTTGTCGATCACCAGCTGCCCGCTGTTATAACTGATGACGATAATTGTGAGGTCGAACTCGGTATCACCATCTGTACAGGTTGTGGTGCCGTGCCGTGAGCTTGGGTTCATGTTTGCCTGTTATGTGCCAATGGGGACTGTGAGGCTACCACAATAGTGCTGAACAGCTAGCGAAATGAAATTTGATGATGAAAACAGCTTCAGAGCTGGCGGATATTTTTATAGTGAAGCCTGGTTGACAAGGCTTTGGGGCATCGGCAGAATATGCCGCCTTCTGGAGGGGTTCCCGAGTGGCCAAAGGGATCAGACTGTAAATCTGACGCGAAAGCTTCGGTGGTTCGAATCCACCCCCCTCCACCATTGATATTAGAAAGCGAAAAAAGCAGCTGTGCCTGATTGTAGCAGCGTTTTTAATGGTGAGTCATTTGGTCAGAGCGGGCCCGGTTAGTTGTCGGCGATGCCAGGGCTTGCCACCGACCGGAGTGTTGTCGTACAGCTGTGTTGTGCGAATGTGCTCCGGTGTTGGTGTTGAGGGTTAGTCTGGTTTTGGTATAGCGGGTATAGTTCAGTGGTAGAACCTCAGCCTTCCAAGCTGATGATGTGGGTTCGATTCCCACTACCCGCTCCAGTAGTTGTGCTTGTGAAAGGCTCATATAGCTCAGTCGGTAGAGCACTTCCTTGGTAAGGAAGAGGTCACCGGTTCAAATCCGGTTATGAGCTCCACAAGGCAAGTGTTTTAGTACCAGGGCAGTGTTGAATACAACCAGTACAAAGTGATTTAAACCGCATGGCAACGGCCGGTGTGATAGGAGACCATCATAATGGCAAAGGAAAAGTTTGAACGTAATAAACCCCACGTCAACGTGGGCACGATTGGTCACGTTGACCATGGTAAGACGACGCTGACAGCGGCTCTGACCCGCGTTTGCGCCGAAACCTGGGGCGGCTCTGCGGTTGCCTTTGACGGCATTGATAATGCACCGGAAGAGAAAGAGCGAGGTATTACGATTGCGACCTCGCATGTTGAATATGACTCACCGGATCGTCACTACGCCCACGTTGA
>JBKECP010000007.1:0-11767 GCA_047974765.1 Parahaliea sp.
ACAAAGACTGGGGCGATGGGCTAATTGCAACGGCCCGCAAGCAATAACACACCTGAACACACGCCAACAACATGCGCATACTGGTTCTCACTAGCACTTTCCCCCGATGGCCCGAAGATACAGAACCCCGTTTTGTGTACGACCTGTGCCTGCAGCTCAGTGAGCATCACAGAGTAGAGGTATTGGCACCCCACACCGCCGGCAGCGAGTGCACGGAGCAAGTGGGACCACTTAACGTGCGCCGCTTTCGCTACTGTCTGCCGCGCTGGCAACAACTAGCCTACGGCGGCGGCATGCTGCCTAATATCCGGGAAAAACCACTGCGCCTGCTGTTGGTGCCGCTGTTTTTGCTGTTTCAAACCATCGCCACCGCCCGTCTGCTGCGCCGTGAACACTACGATGTCATTCACGCCCACTGGATCATCCCTCAGGGGCTGACCGCCGTTATCGCCCGCCTGTTCAGCCGCCACAAGCCACCGATTGTGCTCACCTCCCACGGCGGCGACCTCTTTGCCCTCAAGGGCAGGCTACTCTCACGCCTCAAGCACTGGGTATGTGCGCGCGCCGACCACCTGAGCGTTGTCAGCAGCGCCATGCGCGACAAGGCGGCAGCCATAGGCCTCAAAGCGCTGAATGATATCTCTGTTATTCCAATGGGCACCGATACTCAGGGGCACTTTCTGCCACCACCATCAGCTGATGGCCGCAGAGATATTGTCTTTGTGGGCCGACTCGTTGATAAAAAAGGCGTGGAATACCTGATACAGGCCATGCCGACGGTACTGGCAAACTACCCCGACTGCAAATTGAGCATCATTGGCGACGGCCCCCTGCGCGAAACCCTTGAGGCTCTCAGCGACGAGCTGGCGCTAAAAGGCAACATTCACTTTCTCGGCAGCCAGCCCAACAGCCAGCTTCCGGCCTATTTACAGGCAGCCGCGGTAACGGTTTTCCCCTCGGTGGTAGCCGACACCGGCGACCAGGAAGGCACGCCCGTTGCCATTATGGAAGCCCTCGCCTGCGCCTGTGCCTGCGTGGTTTGCGACTACCCCGGCGTGCGCGACATTATCATCGAAAACAACACCGGCCTGCTGGCAGCCCAGCGCTCCCTCCAGGAGATTGCCCAGCAGATACTGCGCCTGCTGGATGAGCCGGAACTGGCCAGAACACTGGGCGACAACGGGCGCAAACACGTTATGGCGCGCTACGACTGGCGCGTGGTTGAAAGCCAGTTTTCGGCGGTTTTCAGGCAGCTTGGCGCCCGCTGAGAAGCGCCACACTGAATTCGCTCAACAAGGCCGCCTGATCCACCCAGGCAGGTACCGGCACATCCAACACTACTTGCTCCTGCAGCTGCGCCTGCAGTACCTGCAACAGCTGCCCGGGCTCACCCGGCCGGTAGCGCAGGCCAGGCGCAGACTCGAACAGCCGAGCCAGTGCACCCACCTCCGCCGCCACGGCCGGCACCCGGCAGGAGATCACCTCGTAGGCCTTTTGCGGGAAGGCGTAGTAGCCAAAGGGCGTGTCTGACAGGGCCACGATCATCACATCCATCGCACTGAAGAAGTGGGCCATCTGCTGGTGGGGCAGCATGCCGAGGTAGTGAATATTGTCGGCCACCGGCAGGGGAAAGTCCGGCGACACACGTCCCGCTACCACCAGCATGGCATCGGGCTCGGCCCTGGCCAGCAGCGGCACCGCATCGAACACCGTATCCACCCCGTGAAAGGCATTGAGGCCACCGCACAGGCCAATCAGTTTTTTATTGACCAGCTTTTTACTGCTTGCGCCAATACCCAGCAGCTCCCGACTGGCCTGCTTGTCCTGCGGATTGAAAGTCGCCGGGTCGATGGTACTCTCCAGCACGATCACCGCCACCTGGGGGTAATCGTGCTGCACATCCTCGCCCAGAGTTACACTGACCGCGCTGATGCCACTGGCCCGGGCCAGCGCCCGGCGATAGAGCCAGCGCACACCCGGAATGCGCGCCAGGCCGAAGGTTGAGTAATCGTCGTAGAGGTCGGCGACAAAGGCCGCGCCACAGCAGCGGGCAATAAAAGCGCCGATGATGATTTGCAGGCAGTCGGAACTGGCAATCACAACATCGGGCCTGGCCTTGCGCAAGGCCGCCCACAAGCTAAAAACCCAGCCCAACAGCAAAGTGGCAGGCACACTGCGATACAGCCAGCGCTCGCGGGGGCTCACAACCTCCTCGCCCCCTTTGGCCCAGCGATAGTCGATGCAGAAAGCGGTCAGCTCGCCGTGCTCCGCCAGCGCATGAGGCAGCTCAAACAGGCGGCCATAGCGGTCGTGCAGCACATGGTGGTTCATGTAACGCGCCTTGCACAGCCAGAAATATCTCACGGGTGCTGATCCAGAAAACGCCGGGCAAGCATCAGGCTGTTGGCCACGGCCTGGTGTATATCGTAGTAGACATACTGGCCGCAGCGGCCGATGAACATCATATTGTCCTTCTGCCTGGCCAGCGCCTCGTACTGTTTATAACGCTGCTGGGGCCAGCCATCGACGGTCTTCACCGGGTAATAGCGTTCCATGTTGTTGTCTTCATAGGAGCAGGGTATCTCGTAGGTTACATGCTCACCCGGCGCGCCACCGCAAGCGGGATAAAGCGCCCAGCTCGTCTTGCGGGTATGGGGGCCGTCATCAGTGAAATTGACTGTCGGCACGTTGGCATCGAAGGCCTCGTTGTAGCGGTGTTCGAACCGGATCGACCGGTAGGGCAAGGGGCCAAAGATATTGTCGAAGTACTCGTCGATCGGCATGCTGTTGAAAACGAAGTCGTAGTCCGCCTCCATCGCCTTGTCGAAAGCCGTATTGAGCCGGACCGAAATAGCCGGGTGCTCCAGCATACACTCCACCAGCGCGGTGTAGCCCTCCTTCGGCATCATCTGGAACTCGTCGTTGAAGTAATGCGGATCATCGTCATAACGCACCGGAATGCGCGCCACCACTGAAATCGGCATATTGGACAGCTCCAGAGCCCACATCTTGCGGGTATAGCGCCCGAAGAACAGCTCCGTCAGCTCCGGACCATAGATCGAATACAGGTGCTCCAGCGCATTGCCCGGTTTGGCAATAGCCACCCGCAGACCCGCCAGCAGCTCACGCACATCCGCCTCGGATTCCAAAGAGCGCCCGTAGAGCGCGCTCAGTGTAGTGCGATTGAGCGGCATCGGCGCCAGCTCACCCGACGGCAACAATGCCTGCACCCGGTGCCGATAGGGCAACCAGTCGGTGAATTGTGAGAGGTAGTCCACAATCTCCCGGCTGTTAGTGTGGAAGATATGCGGGCCGTACTGGTGATAGCGGGCTCCCGAAACCTCACTCACCGGATCGTGGGCGTTGCCGGCGATATGGGAGCGGGTGTCAATTATGTCCACCGTATGCTGGCCGGAGGCCGCCAGTTGCTGCGCGATGGTAGCACCGGAAAAACCGGCGCCGACGATGAGTAGCTTCACAAGTTATAGGTCACTGATTTCTGTAAGCCTGAAAAGCCAATGCTAACACCGAGACCAGCAAAAACGTACGTTCAGCCATAGCATTTGTGATCATGCTAACATGCAATCCCCTTGAAGGGGCCAAGCATTTTGTGACAACACAGTTAAGCGGCTTTCTTCCGTTCAGTCATAGCTGATTCATAATCACAGGGGCTGATGTAGTCCAGATACGAATGCAGTCGCTGGCTATTATAAAATATCGCAATGTAGTCCAGGATGTCTTGCTGTGTCTCGGCGCGGGTTTGATAATGCCGCCACTGCACACGCTCGTTTTTCAAACTTGCAAAGAAGCTTTCGGCCACCGCATTATCCCAGCAATTTCCGCGTCGGCTCATACTGCCAACACAACCATGCGCTTTCAGCAGGCGTCGGTAGGCTTTGCTCGCATACTGCAAACCCCGATCCGAGTGTACAATCAGCCACCGCTGGTGGGCATCGCCGCAACAAGGCATGCGCAGCGCATCGGTGACCAGGCGAGTGTTTATCCGCGAGCCCATGCTCCAACCCACCACCCGGCGGCTGAACAGGTCAATAAAGACGGCTAGATATAACCAACCGTCCTGTGTCCAGATGTAGGTGATATCAGACACATACGCTTGATCCGGCCCTGCCACTGTAAACGACCGTTTCAATACATTATCAAACACCGGCTGCTTGTGATCACTGTTGGTCGTTACCCTGTATTTCTTGCGATAGCGGGCTTTCCTGCGACCCACCGGATAGCCTAACGCATTGAGCGCCCCTTTCCTTCGCCGTGATCCATAACTATCATTGCTGGCTTTTGTCAGCTTCCTAGCCCGCAAATCTCACCGTAGAATTGAAACAGACCTCTGTCTGGTGCATTAAGAACTGGCAGGCACTTACGGAGCACAAAAAGCAGAGGCCTATGGATACACAAGTGTTATCCCGCACAACTTGAATTTCCCGCTTTGGGACGGCGGGATGTGGTGGATCGCTTCGATGGCGGTGGGTTGCTGCTGCGGGCGGACAGTGTGCTGGCGCTGCTGGTCGGCAAACAGGATCTGACCGGTGAACACCGCGAATGGGAGCAGGATCGCGGCAACCCCTGGCCGGTTCCTCCACCCTCAACCGGCTGGAACTCAGTGATCCTGTTTCGGCGGCGACTGACCGCTACAAAAAGATCGCGGCAAACCCGGCGGCACTGGATCGGTTAAGGTGAGCTACGTGCAGGGTTTGGCCCGTAATCAGCGGCTGACCCGTGCCCTGGGCCAGGCGATGCATCTGGCGCAGATGGAACACGAACGCACCGGCGAAGCGGCACGCCGGTTCCGCGACTTCCGCTACCGGACCCGCAAAAGCTGGCCCTGCGAGACGCATTATCTATGTAGGCTCTCTCGCCGACAGCCAGAGCGAGCTCATAGGCATCGATCACATCTATGCCGGTCACCTCGTAACCCCAGCCCTCGCTCAACCAGCACAACGCCGCCATTGCCGCACCGAGAGCAAGCCCGGGTTCAGTCTCAAGAAAATCCCGCGCTGCCCGGGTCAGCGTCTTCGGCTCACAGGTGCTCTGCTCAGCGAGCTGCAGGCGAGGTCACAGCGCTTCAAATCCTTGGCGGTGGCAAACCACTTACCCTCTTCCCCCGGCGTGATCTCAATCAGATCCGCGAGAATGTCCTCCGGCGCAACCATGGGATAGCGTTTTGCCACGGCGCGAAAGCGTGCCAGATACGAATTGCCTTGAGCAGCCCTCAAGCCATAGCGCCGATAGGCCTCGTCATACAGGCCGGAGGAAATCAGGATTTCTTCGCAGGCCCGATCAATCATCGAATCCGGTTCATTCAACCCTCTGGAGGCCTCGGCGTATTTCAAGGCTTCTGACCTTTTGCCCATCGCCAGTAAGGCCTCGACACCGTAGCGGCGTAATACCAGAACGGCATGCGGTCCAGCGCCAACAGCTCGAGCCACTTGTTGCGGGTTTTGGCATCGGCCGGGGCTTTGATGATGAGCGGAATCAGGGCATCGAATGATGCCAACAACCTTTTTGCACTGCCTGCCGATTGCGTATCGACCCTCAAAGCCCTAACGCGACTGCTCAATACGCCGTGCACGCTCGTAAACGGCTTCGAACTCTGAGCAACACTTTTCACGCATAATGACAGCGCGCTCTGCCTTCTCATGCTTTTCGGTCATAGCCAATGCCAGCTTTCGATCACTGTTCGGCAAAGGGTCGCTTGGGGGCCAAAGGGTCGCGCATTGGCGATATTCCTGGACACCCAAGGGTTTTTGCCGCCCCACGGTTTCTCTTGCCAGAAAGAGTGGCTGATATGTGCGTGCGTTCGAGGACGTTCGCGCCTATGCCGGTTTGCGTGCCAGCATGGTTGCAAACTGCAGCTGCGCCCCGTTGTGCATGGTGCCAGGATCTTCGTTGTACTTGAGCATTTCCCAGCCCTGATAGCTCGTGCTGAGCTGGTCCTTGTGCAGCGTAAACGGAAACCTGATCGGGCACGGGTACGCGGGTGTATCCATCGCACAAACGATCAGATTGAAGCCGCCGGACACGGTATGCGCCTGCATATCCGCGATAACGGCGTCGATCCGCCCGGAATCAAGAAACATCAGCGTCACAGTACAGGCAATAAAGCCATAATCGGCATCCAATCCGGCCCGGTTAATGTCATAGACACGCAGATCGATATTGCTGATACCTTCTTGCGCAACAATGGATCGCAGCATGCCAATGGCATTGGCGTTGCTGTCCACTGCAGTGACATTGAAGCCCTGCTGGCTCAGGTACAGGGCGTTGCGACCATTCGAGCACCCCATATCGAGCGCATCGCAAGGCTCGATCTGCTGGCAAGCGTTGACCACTTCGCTGTGGGGCGGGTTCAGGCCGTAACGGCTGTTCAGATCTGTCATTTCCATCTCCGGTAGGGGGCGATACCTGTTCAAGATGCCTGGCAATGCAGGCATCCGACCGGCCTGCAGCGTGGGTTCATGAACAGAAAGTCAATCGGACCATCGCATACTAATTCACGATGGTAACAGCAAGCTGTAATCAACTCCTAAAACACTTGCTCGGGGAACGGCTGGGAGAGTACCGGATTGCCAGCGCCACAAACCCCTGCCAAAACCCTGGCAGTTGTTGAAATATTTTCCCCGCCTGCGCTACCGGGCATTTGTTCTTCCGCAGTATCCGGCAAATTGGGCTCAGAACCCACTTTTGCCGCTCTTCGCACGAAGATCCGCTCTGACTTTGGGGTCAGAAATCTGACGGAAAGCCGGAAATATCTGACAGGCAGCACTCCTGTGTGCGTGGTTGCGAAGTACATCCCCCTCTTGCGCCAAACAGGCATATCTACCATCTTACTTACGTCTTGCCATCTGGATTCCAACCTATGGCACATGACACCCTGATCACGACTGTCTCGACCAAGGGACAGGTCTCATCCTGCCCAAGGCGGATCCGCACGCATCGGAAATGGGGTGCGGGCACGCGACTGGTTGTCGAGGAAATCCCGGACGACATCCTGCCGAAGCGTGCGCCTGTCTTCCCGCCAACCCGGCCCGAGAATGTCTTCGGCATACGGCCCTTCGCGGGCGCAACAACACCGCGGACTGATTGCCCGTAAGGCGGAGCAACGCTGCCTGACGCGCCGAGTGCAGTACCAGTGGGTGCGTCCAACTGCGGATTCTAGGATTAACCATCGTCCACCTCAGATGCCTGGGTTTTAGGCGGAACTTTGCCGGGTAGAAAGCACTCGCAAAAGCGGGTGTGCAGGCTTCTGCCCGGGCCGGAAGGGAGAATGCTATTTGACCAACGCCGAGGTGGATTTCGTGCGTATGGCAATTGCGTCTCTGCAGCGAAGGATGTCCAAATATGGGTCTGCCCCGTGAACCAATAGCATCACTCAGCATGGCCCCATCAACGGATAACCCCATTCTGGTATCTACAGCTATCATTATCTGAACTTTTGGTAACCCTAGTGACCAAAATTATTGAAAAGCTTACAATGGACACTATAATTACCATTTCCAAGTAATTTGGTACCTACTGTGATCAGCAAGAAGCCAGAAAAGACCCGCTCCGCGGTCGTCTTTCCGAAAAATCGACGTCTGCTGGAACAGCTTGGCGAGAACATCAAACTGGCGTGTAAACGCAGGGGTTATACCCAGGTTTTGATTTCCGAGCGCACCGGACTCAGCCGACTCACTATTCGCAAGGTCGAAAAGGGCGACCCCAGTGTGTCCATCGGCCATTACCTGGCTGTGCTAAGCGTGCTCGGGTTGGCAGAAGATTTCGCCAGAGTCGCTCAAGACGATGAACTGGGCCGCAAGCTCCAGGATATCAAGTTGATGAGCAAAAAATCCGGAACACAGCCTTGAGCCATCATAAAAAGCCTTGAGCAGGGGCAAATAGTCATGAGTACCGAAGTCTTCGTTTTTGCCCACTGGGAGGAGTTCCAGGAACCAACCTTGGTTGGCACACTTAGGTCCTCCCCCGCGCGTCAAAAAGAGCATTTCAGCTTCAGTTATGATGCTGACTGGCTGCAGTCTCCTTATGCACAGCAAATCGATCCTGAGCTCAATCTCTATTCCGGCGAACAGCACGGTGAAGACGATAAAAACTTCCGCGTGTTTCTGGATTCCTGTCCGGACCGCTGGGGTCGCCTGCTGATGAAGCGGCGCGAGGCAATCCATGCCCGGCAGGAACAACGTCGTCCACGCGTGCTGTCCGAAATCGATTACCTTCTGGGCGTGCATGACCTGCACCGTGTCGGCGCGCTACGCTTCAAACGCGAAATGGGTGGCCCTTTTCTCGACAACGATGAACGTCTCGCGGCCCCGCCACTCTCATCATTGCGGGAGCTTGAGTACGCCGCCGGACAGGTGGAAGAAAATGCCGATAGCGATGATCCCGACTATGTGAAGTGGTTGGCCATGCTGATGTCCCCGGGGTCTTCTCTCGGTGGTGCCAGGCCGAAAGCCAGCGTGACCGACGAAGAGGGTCACCTGTGGATTGCCAAGTTTCCGAGCCGACAGGATGATTACGATATGGCCGCCTGGGAATACGTTGCATACCAGTTGGCGCTGGATGCAGGAGTCGTCATGCCGGAGAGCCGGATCGAGCAGTTCGGCAGTCACCACCACACCTTCCTGACCAAACGCTTTGATCGCACCGCGGCGAGTCGCCTTCACTTCACCTCGGCGATGACGCAGCTTGGCTATTTCGACGGTGACTATGAAGCCAGTTACCTGGAGCTCGCCCAATTCCTGACCGAGCACGGTGCCAACACCAAAGAAGATCTCGCGCAGTTGTGGCGCCGCATTGTGTTCTACATCGCCATATCCAATACCGATGACCATCTTCGCAACCACGGCTTCATCTACCATCAGGGAGGCTGGTTGTTATCGCCGGCCTACGACATCAACCCGGTGACACCTGCCCATGGGTTGCATCTTAATATCACCGACAGCGATAATCGGTTGGACTATGAGTTGGCCATGGACGTCATCGAATTTTTTCAGCTCGACCACGGGCAGGCTCTGAAAATCAAAGATGAAGTGCACGCCAGCGTCGGCAAATGGAGGGCTCAAGCAAGCGCCATTGGACTCGGCAGGAGTGAGCAAAATCTGATGGAACCGGCATTCAATCTATGAGCCGGATTTTTGGTCATTTTGCTCCATGGAACGAACGTGGAACGCAAATCTGAAAAATAAATGTATCCATTTGATATTAAAGAGTTTTATCTGGCCCCTCTAATAGTTCAAGCCCTCTCCTGGGCACCATTTTCAAGGAATGACCAGTCGATCGACTGACTTTTTATGCTTCACTCCCCCGGCGGCATTCAAGCAGGGTATGAAAACCACCCACACCATCCGTGGATTTTTCAACGATGAAACCGGAGCGCTCAAGCAGGCATATGAAAACGGTAGATTCGTACATCTGGCTATTGCCGTTGGCAACACAACTGAAGTACAGCGATGTTTGTTGCAGACTGAAAGCAGCTGCCTCAAACCGCTGTCGATCCCAGAACGGTTCCAGAATCCACAAGCGTCCATCATCTGACAGTGCCCGCTTTACCTTGCCAAGAATATCCACGATCTGTTCCTCCGAAAAGCAGTCCAGAAACTGGCTCATCCAGATAACCGGATAAGCATCAGGTAGTTCACTGGCGGAATCGAGCAAATCAACAGGATGAAAACTCACACGCTCCAGATGGCCCGATGATTCAAGACGCTGGCGGGCACTCACCAACTGCTGAGGCAAGTCAGCCAGAGCAATTTCTATTGTCGGTATACGACCAAGACAGGCCTGTGCAAACCGACCGGTATTGCAGCCCACATCAAGCAGCCGAACAGGTGGCACCTGTGCAAGCCGTTCGACAATAACGGGAAAAGCGAGATCTGAATAATAGTGATCAAAGGCATACCAGCTGTTCCGTTTCGGCTCAGGCAAACTCGACAGACCTTCATAGAGAGTCTGCCAGGGTCCCAGTGTTGCCAAACCTGCGGGGCGCTGCTCACACAGGGATTGATCGAGGTGAGCGGCCGCCTGGTAGCAAATATCCCGGGTAAAATCGAAGTTGACGCGAGTCATCTCATCATTCAACAGCAACAGCCCCACACGTCCAAGGTGGTAACGATCACCGCGACGATAAACAATATGCATACCCAGTCCGGCTTCAAGCAGCACCCTGACCGCATACTCCGGCAGACCACCTGTCCCGGATAACTCATCAATCGACAAACCCACACCCGGATCAGCAGCGGCCATAGCCGCCAGCACACCTTTGTCGCGCAAGATCACGCTAGCCTGAAAAGCCAGGGGAGCAAAGGCAAGGCGCTGGGCTGCCTCAAGCGCCTCGAGGGCTGATAAAGGGTCCTTGTCGTACATAGCCAAATTCCATTTCAATCAAATAAATGAGTAACGAAAGTCAGGCAACCACTGCGTCAAACCAATATAACGACCGCCCACTGCGATACCGGCCTCAACAACCCGCCGACCCCACTCGGCTCTTTACTTTACAAGTTCAGCAGCACGAATTTTAGAAGCCAGCTCCAGAGCCATATCATTAGGCACCGGTATGCCAAGATTATATTGCATAATCATCCAAAGCCCGTTTTGTCTGATTAATACACCAGAGCCACGGCACAAGCCAAGCCTGGCATTATCCAGCAACTCATCAAACCAGGCGACCCGGCCATCAGCTGACAAATTAATATGGCGCTCGCGCACGGTGTAAGTCCAACCTTTACCCCGCTCAAAGTAGGGTCGGGCAAAATCAATAAATTCCTGCCCCTGCCAGCGCTCACTGGCATCCGTACCAAGGAAAATAATATCCGGTCCCATCTGAGCGGCATAAGCATCGATATCAGCCGCCGCTGCCGCCGCATGGAAGGTATCCAATGTCTCAGCGACCTCATCTTTGGGATCAGCCCAGGCTACAGATACCAGCATAAGCAACAATAAAATACGCCAGTAAAGCATCGTAAAAACCTCCTGTCATTCATATTATTACGCCATCAAAAGATGTGCTGCCAACCGGCACAAAGTCCTTAGAATATAAAACCGGTATATGCCTGTTCTATTTTAAGAATTTGCAGGCAGGTGATCCCGTTAGCCGGAGGGCTAACAAATTGTCAGCAAAATACCTGCCGCCTCCTCATACCGGCGGCAGTTCAAGCTGCTTGAGATAGCAATTGTGTATTTTCGCAGCCTCACCAATACGCTTGTCAATATCGACCAGCCGACTATGAACATCGGCCAGATCAATGTCCGGCTCGGGTTCGGCGGTGCTGACATAGCGGGAAATATTCAGATTAAAATCGTTTTTCTCGATTTCCTCCATCGACACACAGCGGGCGTAGCGTTCTTCGGTTTTGCGATGCTGGTAGGTAGCGACGATCTTGTCGATATCCTGCGGGCGCAAGGTATTCTGTCGCTTGCCTTTCTCAAAATGCTCCGCAGCATTGATAAACAGCACGTCATCCGGCTTTTTACACTTCTTCAGCACCAGAATGCACACCGGGATGCCGGTGGAGAAGAACAGATTGGCCGGCAGGCCGATCACGGTGTCGATATGGCCGTCCTTAAGCAGTTTGGTGCGAATGCGGCTCTCCACGCCACCGCGAAACAGCACGCCGTGGGGCAGGATGATGGCCATGGTGCCTTCGTCGCCGAGGAAGTGGAAACCGTGCAGCAGAAAGGCAAAGTCCGCCGCCGATTTGGGCGCCAGGCCATAACTTTTAAAACGAAAATCCTCACCCAGGGCCTCATTGGGCTG